>NZ_BAAANE010000004.1:1070324-1332255 GCF_039529635.1 Kribbella alba
GCGATCCACGGTGGGTCGAGGCGAGAAGTGGACGGGCCCGAGCCGGGACGTAGGCGCCGCACGGCGAGCCGAGCCGGGAAGTGGGCGATCCACGGTGGGTCGAGGCGGGAAGTGGACTTGCCGAGCCGGAATTGGTGGCGAAGCCTGTCATCGACATCGCCGCGCGGGCGGATGGCCTGGAAGTTGTCGCAGGCAAGGATTCGCTGCTTGCCCTCCTCGGATTCGTCCACGAGCCGCCGGGCCGCCGGGCCGCCGGGCCGCCGAACCGGCATACCGACACGCGCGTGGTTGACGGCCTAGTGACCCACAACCTGCACGTGTTTCCGTCCACCGACTGGGATGAGCTGAACCAGCGGATCCTGCGAGCTCACCCGCACGCATCGCCGGCCGCCGTACAGGGTTATGCAGACCTCAAGCGCAAGCCTGCCGCCGGTTCCCGTCTGGGCGATGTGAGCGACCCGCTGGCGAGGTGAGCGAAGGGTTACCTAAACCGCTTAGGGTCTTGGGTATGACGGAGCCGGTGCTTGAGATCCCGTTCGCCGACGCCTTTCAGTTCGAGCCATCACCTACCTTCGCCGAGTTGCGGGAGAACCGGCCGGTCGCGCGGGTGCGGACGTTGGCAGGTGCGGAAGTCTGGTTGGTCACCCGGTACGACGATGTGCGGATGGTGCTGGCCGATCCACGGTTCTCGCGAGCCGCGGTGGTTCGTGAGGGGGCGCCGCGGGTGGCGCTGGCCAAGCCGATGCCGAACAGCCTGACTACCACCGATCCACCCGAGCACACGCGGCTGCGCAAGCTGGTGTCGTCGACATTCGCGCATCGGCGGATCGAGCGGACCCGGCCGTGGGTCGCCGAGCTCTCGGCCGAGCTGGCCGAGGATGTCGCCGCGGCTGGTGATGGCGCGGACATCCGTCAACTGGTCGCGTTGCCTCTGCCGATCCAGGTGATCTGCCAGCTGCTGGGCGTTCCGTACGAGGACCGCGAGCAGTTCCGCGAGTGGACCGAGCTCGGCTACAGCATGCGGATGGCGGAGAAGGATCTCGTCGAGCAGGCGATGACGGATCTCACGGCGTACATCGATGCTCTGGTGACGCGGAAGCTGGCCGCCTCCGACCAGCCGGCCGAGGACCTGCTCGACGATCTCGTTCGTGCCCGGGAAGAAGGGGATCGGCTCAGCCAGGATGAGCTGATCGCATTCGGGGTGAACCTGCTGGTCGCGGGGCACGAGACCTCGGCGAACCAGATCTCGAGCTGCGTCGCCACGTTGCTGCGGTGGCCGGAGAACTGGGCGAAGCTGGTCGCGGATCACTCGCTGGTGGACTCCGCGATCGAGGAACTGTTGCGCTTCAACCGGTTCAGCGAGGTCGGGCAGTTGCGAGTGGCGCTCGAGGACGTGAAGTTGCACGGCGTACAGATCAAGGCGGGTGAAGGCGTGATGGCGGCGCTGAACTCGGCGAACCGGGATCCGCGGGAGTACGAGGCGCCGGACGAGTTGCGGCTGGATCGCAAGAACAACAAGCACTTGTCGTTCGGCTTCGGGCCGCACTTCTGCCTCGGCGCGCAGCTCGCGAGGATCGAACTGCAGGAGTCGTTGCTCGCGCTGTTGCGGCGCTTCCCGAACCTCAGCCTCGCCAAGCCGGCCGAAGAACTGGCCTGGCGCCGGGTCCTGGTCAGCGGCCTAGCCGAACTCCCCGTCAACCTCGGCTGACCCGAGCATCGCTCAAGCTCAGCTGACGAGCCGTGGGTGACGTCGAGCCGACCTCACCCACGGCATCATTCGCTCAGCTCTGGTTGGCCGACACCAGGCCGTGTTCGGCGTCGTACTGCGCGATGAAGTCCGCCGCGTCCTGCTCCGACGAGGCGATCGCCGAAGCCAGGATCTCGGCGTTCCGCGGACGGTCCGACGGCCAGTCGCCCAGCAACGCCCAGGCGCGCATCCGCTTCTTGTCGAGGTCACCGCGGGCCGAAGAACTCTTCGGCTTCGGCGTGGGCCGGGTCGAGGACGACGAGGTCCGTGCGGTCACCTCGCGGGCGACGACGGTCGGCTCTTCGACCTTGCCCGGGTCGGGCACGACCGACTCCGTCACGACTGCCCGCGGGATGATCGGCTCCGGCTCGACCTGCGACCGGGATTGTGCCTCGGGCTGCGACTGGATAGAGGCGACGACCGTCGGCTCGTCGACGACCGGCACGGGCGCGACCGACTGCGGAACAGCGTTGCGTACAACGGCTTTCGGCTTCTTGGTCGCGGCGGGCTTGGCGGCAGCAGGCTTGGCCGGCGTCGGCTTCGGCGCTGCCTGAACGACATGCTGCTGCTGAACCACCGGCTCCGCAGCAACCACCTGCTGCTGCGGCACCGGCTGCTGAGCAAACGGCTGCTGCGGCACCGACTGCTGAGCAAACGGCGATGGTTCAGTCGGCTTCTGTACGAACGGCTGCGCGGCGACCGGCGGCTGAGGAGCGGTCTGATCTTCGACGACCTCGGCCTCGTCGGCTTCGTCAGTGGTGCGGTCGTAGGGGAGGTACTCGACCGCCATCAGTTCGCCGGTCATCGCCTCTTCCCACTGCTCGTCATCGCCACGCAGCGGCACGCCGCCGTTGGCCGGTCGGAGTTGCTGGGCCGGCAACTGCTGCACCGGCGGGGTCGTGCCCTCGACCACCCAGACGGCCGCACGCAGATCGGTGCGCTCTTCCGGCTGCGGAGCGGGCTCCGGCGGAGGCGGTGAGATCGCGAGCGTCAGCTTGTTGGTGACGACCTCGTAGTTGATCCGCTCCTCGAGCATCCCGGCCAGGCGGTCCGGGTCGTACGTCGTCTCGGCGATCTTCGCGAGCCGCTCGTCCTGGTGCTCGGAGCGGATGTACTCCGCGACGGTGCCGGCGATCGCATCACGCCGGGCCTTGTTCCGCATCTGCTCACGTGCCGCGCGCAGGCTCTCGTACAGGCCGTACCCGTGCTCGAGAGCCAGCGATCGCGCGAGCCAGGTGACCTTGGGTTCGCGCGCCCACTGCACCACGCCGTACACGGGTCCGGTGGTCGCCATCTGCCCGGCCGTGCGCAGCGCGTCGCGGCGGCGGGCGGAGCTGTGGATCAGCCACAGGACATAGGCGAACGCGGACAGACCGCCGAAGCCGAAGGCGAGAAACCGCTCCTCCGGCCGCCAGTGGCCGACCACGTTGAAGACGAGTGCGACGATCGCCGCGAACAACGACATCGCGCGGTAGGCGTAGGCCTGCTCGCCCTTGCGCCGGCGCAGGTCGGCGAGCGCCGCGGTTGCGACACCACCGAGCTCGATGACGGCGACCGCAGGGGTGACGAGGGCGATCTTGAGGAACGGCGAGAAGCCCTCGTCGGGCCACGGGATGTGAGTGACGCCGGCCCAGACCTGACCGACGAGTGCGGCGGCTGCCGCGGTTGCATAGAAGGCGTAGGCGACTTTGTCAGCACCTGTGAGGGGTACGTTGGCAAGCTCGCCAGTACTGGTGCTGGTGGTGTTCTCCTGCAAGACGTGGTCTCCTGACCGGTTTGGGCTCTCCGGCAGTTCGTCGGTGATGGTCATGCGATTGCCTCCCCAGGTGGCTGGACGAGGCTACCGGTTCCCGGCCCCGGACGGGAGGCGATCGGGGAAACGATGTGCTACCGCGACCTCTTCCTCCCCAACGAACGACTGCTTCACACCTCGGGTCACCCAGCTGATCCCCTGCCTGCGGAGGGAAACCCGCGCATCGGCCTGCAGTTCGCAGTACGGAACAACTCACGTCAGTACTCCGTACTGCGGCGCGCGTGGTTGCGAGTTGGGACACGGGGACGCACGAGCAGGTCGACCGTAAGCTCGCCTGAGTGATCCCGACCCTCCGATCGCTGCCCGATCCGCAGGCACTGGCCGCCCAGGTGAAGCGCGCCTATGCCTTGCAGGTCACGGAGATCCACCTACTTCGCTCACTCGTCAACGATGTCTACGAAGTCGGAACTGAGGGTGGCCGCTACGTTCTCAAGCTCTACCGATCAGCCGGGTGGACGCCGAGCGAAGTCCACTGGGAAGGCGACCTTTCGGCTCATCTCGACAGGAGCGGCCTGGTGGTGCCGCAGGTTCAACCACTCGCCGACGGATCACCAGTCGGGCTGCTCGATGCGGCTGAGGGCACGCGACCTTTCATCCTGTCGTCGTTCGTCGTCGGCACGAGACCGCAGCCACCCTTCGATGACGAGCTCTACCGATCCTTCGGTCAACTCGTCGCCGGCTTCCACGACGCGGCCGACACTTTCACCTCGTCGCACCAGCGCCGACCGTCCGACCTACGCCGACGCCTTGACGAACCGCTCGCGCTGATACTTCCGTTGCTCCCGGAGGATGAACGGGAACTGCTCAGCGCGCTGGCGAACGCAGTACGGGACCAGATCGAGCTGTACGCCGGGCAGCTGAGCTGGGGTGTTTGCCACGGAGACGTCACCCTGGACAACGTCCTGCTCACCGACCGCGGACTCGCCCTGCACGACTTCGACCTGTCCGCCGAGGGATGGCGCGCGGCGGACTTCGTCGGCGTTGCGGCAACACCCCACTGGGATGCCTTCGCCGCGGGGTACGCGGCCAAGCGGGCGCTGACCGACGTGGACACCGCCGCGATCCCGTGGTTGATGGTTGCCGCGAGCATCTTCAATCTTCGGTTCCACCTGCACGACAAGCCACTGATCCGGGGCAGGGAGTCGATCGGAGAGGGGTGGGCCGCCAATGAGCTGGCGTCTCTCCGGAAGGCTGCACGGGAACTTCTTTGAGCCGGCTCCGCACCACTTCCCCAGCCGGTCGATCGCCGCGCTAGTATTGGAGGAGCACCAAACCCTGGCAACATTCCTTGGTGGCGCCGATCGCCCAGCGACGGCGGTGCCTTGTGTCCGGCGCTCACGGCCATCGACCAATCGGTCGTCGGTTGCACCTGGTGACCGGCCCGTCGGAATCCGACACGTTGACCGCTCGCAGCGGTAGGACCGAGCCGCGTTTGCCGAATGGCCGCCAGGACCGTTCCGCGACGTCTCGTCGACCGCGTGATGGCCTGCGGTGTTGCAGTTCCGCCATGGCGAGCGTGCCGTGGCCATTTCGAGGAGGAGTCTTTGGCCCAACGAGGCCGGCGTCAGTCCGACGCCACCCGTACCACTTCCCGACGCCCGCGCCGGGCCCGCGATGTCGACGTCGACGGCATCATCCCGGTGCTCGCCCGCGCCGTTCGTGAGGTCGAGTCGGCCGTCGAGCGCGGCGCCATGCGGCCATCGGTACGCACGAAGTTCCAGGTCGTCGCCCTGCTGGTGCGCGAGGAGCGGGCCCGCGTGAACGCTGACGAGACCTACACCGACGCCTATCGCGCCGAGCAGCTCAGGCGTTTGGACGGGATCGCGACGATTCTCGCCAAGACCGCCGCCCGCGACACCTCCCTCCTCGCGCTGCTCGCCGAGGACGCCGTCATTTCCGACACGGCTGCGTCGCTCAAGCGCGACATGCTGATCTCCGCCGGACTGGAGCCGACCCCTGTCGAGCCCACGATCACCGAGCCGAACGCCGCCTCCGCCGCGACCGCGCGTCAGATCGTGCCGCAGTCGGTCGTCTCGCGACAGCTTGCCAATCCCTTCCTCGCTCCCGACTTCACGTCCGCCGCGCCGCGCGAGCCGCGCCCGGGGCGCTTGGCAGGCTGGGAGCTGATCAGCCCCTTGCTCAAGTCGTTCGAGTACGCCGCCGCCTCGGCAAGCAAGTCGCTGCCCAAGCCATCCTCCATGCGCAGGGCCGGTGGCCTGGAGTTGATGCCACATCAGGCGCAGGTGGTTGCCGCTGCTGCGGCCGGCCATCGGACCTTTCTACTGGCCGACGAGCCAGGCCTGGGTAAGACGGCTCAGGCTTTGCTAGCAGCGCAGGCCGCGAACGCCTACCCGCTGCTGGTCGTCGTACCGAACGTCGTGAAAACCAACTGGGCACGCGAGGCCGGCATCTGGACGCCGCAGCGGACCGCCACCGTGATCCACGGCGACGGAGACACGATCGACGGCTTTGCCGACATCGTCGTCGTGAACTACGAGGTGCTCGACCGTCACGTCGGCTGGCTCGGTGATCTCGGCTTCCGCGGCATGGTCGTCGACGAGGCGCACCTGATCAAGAACAAGAAGTCCCAGCGATCGCGGAACGTCCTGCAGCTGTCTGAGCGCATCCGGACCAGGACTCCGCGTCCGCTGCTGATGGCGCTCACCGGGACCCCGCTGATCAACGACATCGAGGACTTCAAGGCGATCTGGCAGTTCCTCGGCTGGATCGACGAGAAGAAGCCGCGCGCCGAGCTGATGGAGTCGCTCGAGGAGAGCGGCCTGACACCGGCCGATCCCGGGTTCTACGCGGCCGCTCGCGCCAGCGTGATCGACCTGGGCGTCGTCCGCCGTCGTAAGGTCGATGTGGCCGCCGACATCCCGGCCCGCCGTGTCGCCGACCTGCCCGTCGAGCTCGACGACGCCGTCGGGCGGTCGATCCGCGAAGCTGAGCGCGAGCTCGCCGCCCGCCTGGTGTCGCGCTACGAGAGCGCACTCGCGACGCGGAACTCCGGCATCGCCGTGGACGGGATCGACCACGACCTTGTGCGCCAGGTCGCCGGATGGGAGCGGAGCGACCCGACTACGACGAAGACTGGCGAGAACGTGTTCAGCCTGGTGCGTCGCATCGGCAAGGCGAAGGCCGGTCTGGCCGCCGACTACGCCGCGCAGCTCGCGCACAACGTCGGCAAGGTCGTCTTCTTCGCCAGGCACATCGAGGTGCTGGACGTCGCCGAGGAGATCTTCGCCGAGCGCGGCATCCGCTACTCCTCGATCCGAGGCGACCAAACCTCGACCAAGCGCCAGAAGAACATCGATGCGTTCGTGAACGACCCTGACGTCTCCATCGCGGTCTGCTCGCTGCTGACGGCCGGCGTGGGCATCAACCTGCAGGTCGCCTCCAACGTCGTGCTGGCCGAGCTCTCGTGGACCAACGCAGAGCAGACGCAGGCCATCGACCGCGTCCATCGCATCGGTCAGGCCGAGCCCGTCACCGCGTGGCGCATCATCGCCGCGCAAACCATCGACACCAGGATCGCGGACCTCATCGACAGCAAGGCGGGCCTTGCCGCCAGGGCACTCGACGGCTCCGACGACGAGGTGTCGTCGTCGGCCGACGTCCAGCTCGAAGCGCTCGTGGCGCTGCTGACGAACGCGCTGACGGCGTCGCCGTAGCCACAAGATGTGGGGTCCCGCAAGGTCGGGCGCGCGAGATCTGTGTGGAACTAGTCAGGGCGACAGCTGACCAGGCTGCTGATCATGCTCCGCTAGCTGATTGACGACCGTCTGGCAGGCCTGTTGCTGTACTGCGGCGCGGGCTCGCAGATACGAGAGCAGGAAGTGGACGTCGGGGTCGTCCGTGAGGCGATAGACGCGTGGGAGGTCGACGCGGCGGCCTCGTTCGGCGTTGTAGTTGGCGCGGAAGTCGGCCAAGAGGTTGCGATCGACGGTGCCGTCGACATTGAGCCAGGGGTTGTGCTCGTGCCGCGACGGGCCCGGGCCGGCGCCCGCTGCGATGGCATCCTGCAGGTCGGTACCACCGATCACCGCGGCGACGGCGGGGTCGGCCAGAGCAGCCTCGTCGACTACCTGCAGCGGTGCCCGGTCGAGCAAGCGGGCGACGACCGTGGCCAGCATCTCGATATGCGCGACCTGTTCGGCACCGAGTGCGAAGACGAGGTCGCGGTACCGGCCCGGTACGTGCATGTCCCATCCCTGGAACATGTAGTGCATGGCGACGGAGATCTCGCCGTACTGACCTCTCAGTGACTCCTCCAGCCTCCGGGCGCAGATCGCGTCCGGCTCCTCCGGATGGGACTTGAACTGAAGGTCCTGACGATGGGTGAACATTTGGCCGCTCCTCAGGGGAGAGAAGGTGATTTGACTTCCGTCGTAGGACGGTCAGGTGTGGGCCAGGTACTCATGCACCAGTCGTACTGCGAGCGCGCCGTCGCCCACTGCGGCGGCGATTCGTTTCACCGAACCGCTACGGACGTCGCCTGCTGCGAAGACACCTGAAAGGCTGGTCTCCAAGAGCTTGTGGTCACCCTTGAGCTGGTCGCCGGTGAGGACGAACCGCCGGTCGTCCAGCTCGATCTGGTTGCCGAGCCACTCGACGTGCGGGGCGCTGCCGATGAAGACGAAGAGGGCCTTGGCCTGCTCGATCCGACGCTCCTGCGTCTTCCGGTCCTCGATGACGACTTCCTCGAGCATTGCCTTGCCGTGGACCTCGCAGACCTCGCTGTGCAGCAGCACCTCTATCGATGCGATCTTCTCGATCCGGTCCGCCAGGTAGCGCGACATTCCGGAGCCGATGTCATCGGCGCGAATGACCAGGAGAACGCGAGAGGCGTGTCTGGAAAGGAACACCGCCGCCTGCCCGGCCGAGTTGCCGCCGCCGACGATCACGACCGGATCGTCGCGGCACAGGTTCGCCTCCAGCTCGGTGGCCGCGTAGTACACGCTGGTCGCTTCGACATCGTCGATGCCGGGCACCTGGAAGCGGCGGTATTGGACGCCCGAGGCAACCAGCAGCGCACGGCCCAGGACCCGTTCGCCGGTCTCCAGCCGGACCACGTGGTAACCGTCCTCATGCTGCAGGCCGGTGACCGGTGCCGGCACGGTCAGGTCGGCGCCGAACCGCCTGGCCTGGGCGACCGCGCGGTCGGCCAGCTCGCCGCCGCTGATCCCGGCGGGGAAGCCGAGGTAGTTCTCGATCCTGGATGACGTTCCCGCTTGGCCGCCGGTCGCCACAGCATCGAAGACAGCCGTCGAAAGGCCTTCTGAGGCGGCATAAACGGCCGCCGCCAATCCCGCCGGGCCCGCACCGACCACGATCAGATCGCAGGTCGACGTCGGCGCAGCCGGCTGACGCAGGCCGACAGCGGCCGCCAGCTGCTCGTTGTCCGGGTTCCGCAACACCTCGCCCCGCCAGATCACCACCGGCGTCTCCTCGACGTCGATGCCGAGGTCGCGGATCAGCCGCTCGGCGTCCGCGTCGTTCTCCAGGTCGATCCAGTGGTGCGGCAATCGGTTCCGCGCGGCGAAATCGCGCAGCCGGCGGGTATCGGCCGAGAACCGCGAACCGACGATCGCGAATCCCGCCCCCAGCGACAGGTGCAACGAACGCCGGATCAGGAACGCCCGCAGGATCAGATCGGCCAGCTGCTGATCCCGTACGACGAGTTCGCGCAGGCGCTCCATCGGTACTGCGAGCACCGCGCCCGGCTCCTCCACCTGAGCGGTGAGGAAGAACGGCTGACCGGTCAGCAGGCCGATCTCGCCGAGGAAGCGCTTCGGTCCGTGGACCGCGATCAACCGGCGGTGCGGACCCAGATCCTCGGTCACGGCGACGAGTCCCTCGAGCAGCACGAGGAACTCGTCGGGGGTGTCCCCCGCCTGGTACAGCACGTCGCCTTCGTTGGTCTGCCGACGTTCACCCATCGGCGTCAGCTCGGCCAGCTGATAATCCTCCAGCCGCGGATAGGCGCCGTACAGGTCCGGGGTCTCGTTCATACGAAGGTCTCGTCGAAGTAGCACCAGCGCCAGTCCTCGCCGGGCTCGAACGACTGGACGATCGGGTGCGCATCGTGCAATGCGTGAGCCCGGGCATGCTTCATGGGGGAGGAATCGCAGCAGCCGACATGGCCGCAGGTCAGGCAGAGGCGCAGGTGAACCCAGGGCGTGTTGAGCCGCAGGCATTCCTCGCATCCTTGCGGGGTCCGGGGTTGGACCGGACGCACCAGCGAAAGATGCGGGTCCACCATCGTCATGAAGCCGGCTCCTTGTGCAACGCACCTTCGAGCCAGGGCCTCAGCACCTGTGCCGGTGCGGCCCCGATCTGCTTCTCGACGACTTGTCCGTTCCGGAACACCATCAGGGTCGGGATGGACCGCACCTCGAAGCGCTGGGACAGCTGGGGCGCTTCGTCGGCGTTGACCTTGACCAGCTTGACCTCGCCGGCCTTTTCGGTCGCGAGCTGTTCGAGCACGGGACTGACCATCCGGCACGGCCCGCACCACGGGGCCCACAGGTCGACCAGCACCGGGATGGTCGCCTGCTCGACGACCTCGGCGAAGTCGTCGTCGCCGGCATCGACTATCCAGGGCAGTGGCTTGTGACAGTTTCCACACCGCGGGCTGCCCTGGGCGGAGGCAGGCACCCTGTTGCGGTGCTGGCAGTTCGGGCAGGTGACGATCTTCGCGCTCATGCCGCCGCCCCCACCAGGTTCTCGTGCCTGACGACGATGTCGCCGTCCTCGACCGTCACCCGGATCACCGCGCCGTCCAGTACGTCACCGCGCAGCAGCAGCCGGCCGATCCGGGTCTCCACCTCACGGGCGATGAACCGCCGCAACGGGCGGGCGCCGTACACCGGGTCGAACCCCTGGGCGGCGATGTGGTGGGCCGCCTCGGGCGTGACCTCCAGCGTCATCCGGCGGTCCGCCAGCCGGGTGCGCAGGTCGTCGAACATCAGGTCCACGATGCGTTCGATCTCCGCGATCGTCAGCGGCTTGAACAGCACGATCTCGTCGACCCGGTTGAGGAACTCGGGCCGGAAGTTCCGCCGGAGTTCGTCCATCACGGCCTCGCGGGCGTCCTCCTTGACCTGCCCGTCGGCCGTCACGCCGTCCAGCAGGTAAGCGGAGCCGATGTTCGAGGTCATGATGATGACCGTGTTGCGCATGTCGACGGTCCGGCCCTGCGCGTCGGTCAGCCGGCCGTCGTCCAGGATCTGCAGCAACGTGTTGAAGACATCCGGGTGGGCCTTCTCGATCTCGTCGAACAGCACCACGGAGTACGGCTTGCGCCTGACCGCCTCGGTCAGCTGGCCGCCTTCTTCGTAGCCGACGTAGCCGGGTGGGGCACCGACGAGCCGGCTCACCGTGTGCCGCTCCTGGTACTCGCTCATGTCGATCCGGACGATGTTCTCCTCCGTGTCGAACAGGGCCGCGGCCAGCGTCTTCGCCAGCTCGGTCTTGCCGACACCCGTCGGGCCGAGGAAGATGAACGATCCGATCGGCCGACGCGGGTCCTTGATCCCGGACCGGGCCCGGACGATCGCGTCCGCCACCAGCTGGACCGCCTCGTCCTGACCGACCAGCCGCTCGTGCAGCACCTCGTCGAGCCGGAGCAGCTTCTCGCGTTCGCCTTCCTGCAGCCGGCTGACCGGGATACCGGTCCAGCGCGAGACGATCGAAGAGATCTCCTCCTCGGTCACCACCTCGCGGAGCAGCCGCTTGCCGCCCTGCTTGCTGGCCAGGCGCTCCTCCTCGGCCTGCAACTGGCGTTCCAGCTCGGGCAGCCGGCCGTGCCGCAGCTCGGCGGCGCGGTTCAGGTCGTAGTCGCGCTCGGCCTGTTCGGCCTCCTGCCGCACGTGCTCGATCTCGCGGCGCAGCTCCTGCACCTTCCTCAGTGCATTGCGCTCGGCCTCCCACTGCGCCCGCATCGCGTCCGACTCGGCACGGACGTCCGCCAGTTCCTTGCGCAGCTCCTCCAGCCTGGTCTTGCTCGCCGGGTCATCTTCCTTGCTCAGCGCGGCTTCCTCGATCTCGAGCCGGCGCACCCGGCGGGTCAGCTCGTCCAGCTCGGCCGGCATCGAGTCGATCTCGGTCCGCAGCATCGCGCAGGCCTCGTCGACCAGGTCGATCGCCTTGTCCGGCAGGAACCGGTCGGAGATGTAGCGGTGGCTCAGCACCACCGCCGCGACCAGCGCACCGTCCTGGATCTTCACCCCGTGGAAGACCTCCAGCCGCTCGCGCAGCCCGCGCAGGATCGAGATCGCGTCCTCGACGCTGGGCTCGTCCACGATCACCGGCTGGAAGCGGCGCTCGAGCGCCGCGTCCTTCTCGATGTGCGTGCGGTACTCGTCCAGCGTGGTGGCGCCGATCATGTGCAGCTCACCGCGGGCCAGCATCGGCTTCAGCATGTTGCCGGCGTCCATCGCGCCCTCGGTCGCACCGGCGCCGACAACGGTGTGCAGCTCGTCGACGAACAGCAGGATCTGTCCTTCCGCCGCCTTCACCTCGTTCAGCACGGCCTTGAACCGCTCCTCGAACTCGCCCCGGTACTTCGCGCCCGCGATCAGGGCGGCCATGTCCAGCGCGAACACGGTCCGGTCCTTCAGGCCCTCCGGTACGTCGCCGTTGGCGATCCGCTGCGCCAGACCTTCGACGATCGCGGTCTTGCCGACCCCGGGGTCACCGATCAGGACCGGGTTGTTCTTGGTCTTGCGGGACAGGATCTGGACCACCCGCCGGATCTCGTTGTCGCGCCCGATCACCGGGTCCATCCGGCCCTCCGCCGCGTCCTTGACCAGGTCGCGGCCGTACTTCTCCAGTGCCTCGTACGACGCTTCCGGCATCGACGAGGTGACCCGCTGGTTGCCCCGGATCGAGGTCAGTGCGGTGAGGAACGCGTCGCGGGTCAACCCCTGCTCGGCGAGCAGCCGGCCTGAAGTGCTCGTGCTTCCCTCGTCCAGCAGCGCGATCACCAGGTGCTCGATCGACACGTACTCGTCCTTGAGCCGCTTGCTCTCCCGCTCCGCCGAGTCGAGCAGCCGGGACAACCGCTGGGTGACCATCACCTGCCCGGGCTGGGCTCCTGGTCCGCTGACTCGTGGTCGCCGGGACAACTCTTCCTCGAGCCGGGTCCGCAGCTCGTCCGGGTCCGCGCCGGCCTGGGCGAGCAGGCGTGGCGCCAGCCCGTCCGGCTGGTCCAGCAGGGCCAGCAGCAGGTGCTCGCCGTCGACCTGACTGTGGCCGAACCGCAGAGCCTTCGTCTGCGCGTCGTGCAGAGCCTCCTGCGACTTCTGCGTCAACCGGTTCATGTCCATGTCCTGGCTCCTGTTCTGGCCACTGTTATGTCACGGCGCCTGCGCTGCGCCTCTAGTACGGCGATCCGGTCGAGCAGGTCGAGCACGAGACCCAGCGAGGCGTAGTTCAACGCGAACCCTGCCCGCAGACGCCTGATCCGGGCGACCCTGCCAAGCTGGCCAGGGCTGAACCACAACCGCCCGTCCCCGTCACTCGTTGCCTCTAGCAACCCCAGGGCTACGAACCTGCGCGCCAGGTCCGGATGGAGATCGGCCAGCCTGGAGAACTCGTCCAGGCCAAGCCCGGCTCTGGGTATCAGCTGGATGGTCATCGCCGCCTCCTGGGATCGAACTTCGAGGTCCCCGCCAACTCCTCGAAGAGTCGTTCCTCCTCGCGGGTGAGGCGATGCGGAACCATCAGCTTCACCTCGGCATACAAGTCACCGGGCTTGCCCTTGGGGTTGGGCAGGCCGCGCCCCTTCAGTCGCAACCTGCGACCGGTCGAGGTGCCCTTCGGCACCTTGACCTTGGCGTCGCCGCCGGGCGTGCTGATCTCCACGGAAGCGCCGAGCGCGCCCTCCCAGGCGGCCAGCGGAAGGTCGACCGTGATGTCGCGCCCGTCCAGCCGGTAGCGGGAGTCTTCGGCGATCCGCACGACCAGGTAGAGGTCGCCGGCCGCAGCGCCGCCCGTCCCCTGGCCACCCTGGCCCTTGAGCCGGATCCGCTGGCCGTTCATCACACCGGCCGGGATCTTCACGTCGAGGGTCCCCCGGGTGCCGTCGGGCCCTTGCAACGTCAGCGAGCGGTTGCCGCCGCGGTAGGCCTCCTCGACGGTCAGTTCGATCTCGACCTCCTGGTCCGAGCCCGGGATCGGACCCCAGCCCCGCCTGGACCGGCCACCGCCGCCGAAACCGCCACCGAACATGCCGCCGAGCAGATCCTCGATGTCGATCCCCTCGGCGCCTCCGGTGCTGAACCGGACGCCGTCGCCGAAGCCGCCTTCCTGGGACTGGCTCGAGCGGCGTCCCCGCCCGGCGCCGGCTCCGGCGCGGGCACGGGCGTAGTCGGCCGGGTCCATGTCGGGCGGAACCCGGCGGAAGTCCTCCCCGAAGGCGTCGTACCTTTCGCGCGTCTTCGGATCCGACAGCACGTCGTAGGCCTCGGAGATCTGCTTGAACCGCTCCTCCGCGCCCGGATCCTTGTTCACGTCCGGGTGGAACTGGCGGGCCAGCTTCCGGTACGCGCGCTGGATCTCGTCCGCGCCGGCATCACGCGAAACACCCAGGATCGAGTAGAAGTCGCCCTCCGGGGGCATCAGCGCTCCTCTGTGGCCACGATGACCGCCGCGGGACGCAGCACCTTGTCACCGTCGCCATACCGCGGCCGTACTACGTGCACGACCGTGCCGGGTTCCGAATCCGGGCTCGCGACGGTGCCGACCGCCTCGTGCAACTTCGGGTCGAAGAGCTTGCCGACGTCGTCGAACCGGGGGTACCCGTACTCGGCAAGGATGGCCACGGCCTGGTCCCGGACCGCCTTGACCCCATCGACGATCTGCTTGGCCTCGGGACCCGCGTGCTCCAGGGCGAGTTCGAGATTGTCGACGACGGGCAGCCAGCGGGCCAGCACCCTGGCCCGCTCGTCTTGGCGTTGCTCGGCCGACTCCCTCGCTGTCCGCTTGCGGAAGTTCTCGAGTTCGGCCGCGGTGCGCCGCCACCGGTCCTCCAGCTGGGCGACCTGCGTGACCACGTCGGGTGCTGCCCTGTCCGCGGCCGTGCCCTCCGCCGCCGTGCCGTTCTCGCTCTTGCCGTTGGCCGGCGCCTGATCGTCGGTCCGGTCGGCGGCGGACGTCGTACCGGCCCTTTCGGCGTCCTGTTGTGACATCGCGATCAGCTCGTCGAGAACTCGGCGTCGATCACGTCGTCATCGCCTTGTCCCTCGGCGTCGGACGGGCCACCGGCCGAGCCTTGCGGCTGTGACGACGGGCCCGCCCCGGAGGCGGCCAGTGCCTGCGCGATCTGCTGCAGCTCACCGGTCAGCTCGCGGAGCCGCTCCAGCGGAGCGTCCTCCGACTGCAGCGCCTGCCGCGCGTCGCCGATCAGCATCTCTGCCCGGGCCCGGTCGTGCTCGGCCACCGCGTCACCGCGATCAGCCAGGATCCTCTCGACCTGGTAGGCGATCGAGTCCAGCGTGTTGCGGGCATCGACCATCTCACGCAGCCGGGTGTCCTCGCCACGATGTGCCTCGGCGTCGGCGATCATCCGCTCGACCTCGGACTTGTCCAGGTTGGACGTCTCACTGATGGTGACCTTCTGCTCCGCGCCGGTGTCCTTGTCCTTGGCGGACACGTGCAGGATGCCGTTCGCATCGATGTCGAAGGTGACCTCGATCTGCGGTACGCCGCGGGGTGCGGGCCGGATGTTCTCCAGCCTGAAGCGGGCCAGTTGACGGTTGTCCGCGGCCAGCTCCCGTTCGCCCTGCAGGACCACCACGTCGACCGCGGTCTGGTTGTCCTCGGCGGTGCTGAAGACCTCGGTCCGACGGGCCGGGATGGTCGTGTTGCGTTCGATGACCTTCGTCATCACGCCGCCCATCGTCTCCAGTCCCAGCGACAGCGGTGTCACGTCGAGCAGCAGGACGTCCTTGACCTCGCCCTTGATGATCGCGGCCTGGACGGCGGCGCCGATGGCGACCACCTCGTCCGGGTTCACGGTCATGTTCGGTTCCTTGCCGCCGGTCAGCCGGCGGACCAGGTTCTGCACCGCGGGGATCCGGGTCGAGCCGCCGACCAGGATCACCTCGTCGATGTCGTTCGCGGTGACCTTGGCGTCCGCCATCGCCTGCTCCACAGGGCCCAGACACCGCTCGACCAGATCGGCCGTCAGCTGTTCGAAGGTGGACCGCATCAGCGTCGTGTTGAGGTGCTGCGGCCCCTGCGCGTTCGCCGTGATGAACGGCAGGCTGATCGTCGTCTGCGTCACCGACGAGAGCTCGACCTTGGCCTTCTCGGCGGCCTCGAAGAGCCGCTGCAGCGCCTGCGGGTCCTGGCGCAGATCCACTCCGACCTCGCGCTGGAAGTCATCGGCCAGCTTGTCGACGATCCGGCGGTCGAAGTCGTCGCCGCCCAGATGCGTGTCACCCGCCGTCGCCCGGACCTCGACCACGCCGTCGCCGACCGTCAGGATGCTGACGTCGAAGGTGCCGCCGCCGAGGTCGAAGACCAGGATGGTCTCGTTCGCCAGCTTGTCCATGCCGTACGCGAGTGCCGCGGCGGTCGGCTCGTTGATGATCCGCAGCACTTCGAGACCGGCGATCCGGCCGGCGTCCTTGGTCGCCTGGCGTTGCGCGTCGTTGAAGTACGCGGGCACGGTGATGACCGCCTCGGTGACCTTCTCACCGAGGAACTTGCCCGCGTCCTCCGCAAGCTTGCGCAGCACCAGGGCGGAGATCTCCTCGGGTGCGTAGAGCTTGTCCCGGATCTTGAACCGGACGGCCCCGTCCGGTCCGGGCACCACGTCGTAGGAGACGGTGGAGATCTCCGACTCCACCTCGTCGTACTTGCGGCCGATGAACCGCTTCGCAGAACTGATGGTGCCCTTCGGATTCAAGACCGACTGACGGCGTGCCAACTGCCCGACGAGCCGTTCTCCGTTGTCGGTGAACGCGACCACCGACGGGGTGGTGCGGGCTCCCTCGGCATTCGGTATGACGGTGGGCTGGCCGCCCTCCATCGCGGCGATCACCGAGTTGGTCGTGCCCAGGTCGATGCCTACGGCCTTGGCCATGTCTGCCTCCTGCTCAGCACGGGTGTCACGGAACAATTCCCAACCTCGTCCGCGGCCGCGCCGGACACATCCCTTGAATGTGGAGTCCGGCGCGCGCGGAGCCGGTCAGGTCCTGGGGTTGGTCGGCATCCCGGCGAGCATCTCCATCGCCCGGGCTGCCTGGTCAGAGGTGCTGTAGACGTCGTACCGGGTGGCCACTGTCATGCCGAAGGTGGCGAAGTCGCGCTGGCCGAACGTGAAGAGATGTGCGATGAATCCCCACACCGCTCCGAAGACGGCACCGGTCAGCAGGCCCCACAAGATGATCACCACCACGGCAGTGCCCGTGTCGGCGAACAGCGACAGCAACAGGCCCACCAGCGCGCCGAACCACGCGCCGGTTCCAGCACCGGCCAGTGCTGCCTTCCAACTGGTCAGTCGGCCGAGCACTCGCTCGACCTGCTTGAGATCGGACCCGACGATGGTCAGGTTCTCGACCGGGAATCCGTTGTCGGACAGATAGTCGACCGCGCGCTGCGCGTCGGCGTACGTGCTGAAAGACGCGATGGATTGACCTCGGACGAGCTCAACCGGTTCCTGCGGAGTGGCCATGATGATCCTTTCTGCCTGGTCGGCTCAACGCTCGCGCCGGGTCGCGGCCGACACATCCCCGGTTCTTGTGGTCCTGGGGTCGCAGCTGTTGTGTCCGTGTTGTGACCGGGGCCCGCGACCTCAGCGATCGGCGGCGGGCTCATGCGCCAGGACAGCCCTGGTCAGCTCCACCCGGGACCGGATGTCGAGCTTGCGGAAGGCGTGCCGCAGGTGGGACTCGACCGTGTGCCGCGACAGCGAGAGCTCGTCCGCGATGAGCCGGTTGGTGAGTCCACTGGCCGCCAGTCTGGCGACCCGGAGCTCGGCGTCGGTCAGGCTTGCCCAGCCGAACGTCGGCCGGTCCGCGGCCGGTTGTCCATCGTCGGCCCCTCGGGAGTGCCGTCCGACCTCACCGCGCGAGACCTGCCGGAGCGGTACGACGGTGGCGTGGCCGATGTTCTGCCCGTTGGCCACCAGCGCCGCCGCCTCCAACGTGGACCCGATGGAAAGCAACGCGTCCGCCGCCTCGCGATGCAACATCCGCCGAACGGTGTCCGGCAGGGCGTAGTACGCCTCCTCGCGGGCGGCATCGTCGCGGAAACCGAGGTGCACTCCGTTCTCCACCAAGACACCCGCGGCGAGCGCCTCATGGACCGACGGCAACAACTCCGCGACCGTCCGCTGGAGGACCAGGGCAACACACCGGATGTCGAAGGTACAGCCGAAGACCGATGCTGCCTGCAACATTTGGCGGGCCAGCGGGCGGAGCGGGCCCACTCCCTCGTCGTGGGCCACACTCTGCTGGACCGACATGAGCCATCCGCCTATCTGCTTGGGCCTGGACCGGCGGGAGGACTCACCGCGCCGGCACCGCCCGGCTCCGGGCCGCCTTGGATCCGCTCTGGGCAGCCCTGCTTCAGGCCGAGGCCGGCCCGTTCCCGCTCGAGGTAGAGCCTGGTCAGTTCGACCCTGGAACCGACCCCGAGCTTGCGATACACCTTGCGCAGGTGGAAGGAGACGGTGTGAGGCGACAGGAACAGCCGCGCCGCAGCCTCGCGGTTCGTCATTCCCTGAACCACCAGGTCTGCCACTGTCCGCTCGGACTCCGACAGGCGGTCCCAGTCGGTGCCCGGAGCCACATCAGCGTCACCGTCGCCGCTCTGTGCGACCCCGGTCTGCGGACCCGCCGCTCGTTGGCTGTCCGTCAGCACGCCTCGCACCGCGACCGGAACCCGCCGGAGCATCGACACCCGGACTATGTCGTGCTGGAAAGCGAGCACACCCTGGTGTCCGATGGAGAGCAGGCCGCCGACGACCAATTCGTGCAGAGGGGCCAGCAGCTTGCCGAGCGGCCACCCGAGCATCCACGCCAGATCGTCCATGGTGAACGGCTGATCCAGGCAGGCTGCCACCTCGATGATGTTGCGCGCTGCCGGACTGAGCCAACGCACCCAGCCGTCGATCACATCTTCCACCCGGCGGGGCAATTGTTCGCCCAGCAGTCGCACCCGACCACCGGAGACGACCATCAGACCTTCGTCCCGCAGTCCCTCGAACAGGGCGACCAGCAGCATCGGGTTGCCGGCCGCGCCTTCCGCCATAGACAGCAGATCGGGGTCAGGCCGGGCTCGCAGTACATCGGCTCCGATAGCGGCGGTGGCCTCGGGCGAGAGCGGGCCGAGCTCGACCCGCGCCGTAGTCGTCCGGTGCCAATCGAACGGCCAGTCGGCCTCCGGGGCCTCTGCGGTCGTCCGGCGGACCACGACCCAGCCGACCGGCTGCTCATCCAGCCTCGTCGGCAAGGCCCGCAGCTCGTCCGTCGTCACCTCGTCGGTCCCCCGCAGGTCGTCGACGGTGACCAGCAGCGGCTGCCGTGCCGCCCGAGTCCCGTACTGCGTTTCCGCCGGCCGCGGCAACTCGTCCGTCCGGGCCCTGGCCAGGCTGAATCCCTGGCTGGCCGCGCGGTCCTCCGCGGCCGTCAGCAGGCGGGTCTTCCCGGTGCCGGCCGCGCCGTCGACCAGTAGGAGTCCTCCTCGCCCGGCCGCAGTAGCCTCGAGCAAACCGAGGACTGACTTCCATTCCTCTCCCCGCCCCCGCAGGCGACGGGGGGAGGCGACTTGTACCGCCGTGGCAGACATGCACCCACTCCTAGTGGTTCGTCATGCCTGGTCGTCGACAGTCGCACGACCACGACCTCGGCTCGGATCGGTTGTGTTCGGATCCGGGGGTACCCATCTGATCAGGAGAAATACCGGCGTATCAGGACTGGCCAAGGATTGGCCAACCCGACCGCGGATGCGCAGAGGCTGACTAGGCCTGAACCCAGCCGGTGGTGCCATCGGCAACCAGGCCGATGCCTTCCGGTGTGATGCGGAATTCCCTGATCGCCGGGTCGTGGTCGGAGGCGCGGGTCTTCAACACCGTCAGCGTGCGGGTCATCGACTTGCTGATCTGCGCATATTGCAGCAGCAGGACGTTGTCGGCCAGGTGCGACGCTGTGACTTCGCTCAGCCGCGTCACGCCGAACAACTCGGGGACCTCGTACGTCATCATCAGGCTGGTGCCGCCCCGGGACGATCTCTGCAGCAGGGAGTAGAGGTATTCCCGGAAGCGTGCCTGATCGGGTGCGGCGACCTGCAGATCTCCCAGACTGTCCACCAGCACCCGGCTCGCCCCGGTGTCCTTGATCGTGGCCAGCAACTCATACACCCACTCGTCGACGTACAAGTCGACCGGACTGCCGTACAACACAGTGAGGTTCTCCGCGTCGAGGGTCCAGCCGAATCGTGCGGCGGTCCGCTCCAGCTGGTACCGGTCCTCCTGCAACGTCGCGATCACGGCCCGCTCGCCCAGCTGAAGAGCCCGGAAGACGAAGTGCAGCCCCATCAGCGTCTTGCCGACCCCGCTCGGACCTGCCACGAGGGTCGACGCCCCAGGCCAGTAGCCGTCCTCCAGCATGTCGTCGACCGCCTTGACGCCGGACGGGACCCGCTGGTCGCTCAACACGTAACTGCTGGCGTCCGCAGCGTCCGCGAGCCTGGGAAAGACGTCCAGCCCCTCTGCCGAAAGGCGGTAGGCGTGCTTGCCGGCCAGGAAGCCGCCGCCTCGGAGTTTGTGCACCTGCAAGGCGCGGGCGCTGCGCTGACCGACCTGCGCGCTGCTCAGCGCGACGATCGCGTCGGCAACGGCGAACTCGGGATCACGCGCAATGTCGTCTTCCTCGTACTCGCCGACCCACAGGGTCGTCACCGGGACGGCGCTGAGCATGCCAGCCAGATCATGTAGGAAACGGCGGAAGCCACTGCTGCGGTCGGCGTAGGGATGCATCGCGCGGAAGCTGTCGATCACGATCATCATCGGCTGCTGTTCGCGGATCAGATCCCGCAGCCGCTCGAGAACACCTCGCAGCCCGTGATCGCGCAAGGTGGCGCCGAGATCCTCGTAGTGGACGCTATGACCAACCGCCCTCTGGTCGAAGAACGACATCGTCTGCCCGTACCGGAGGATCTTCTCCAGTGGCTCGGATACCGTGGTCAGGTAGAGCGCGGGCCGCTCGGGGGTCGCGTTGGCGAACACCCATTGCTGCGCGAGGATCGTCTTACCCGAACCGGGGGCGCCGACCAGCATGATGATGGCGTCCCGCGGCAGCCCTCCCCCCAGGACCAGGTCCAGAGGCTCCGACCCGGACGTGATCCGCTCGATCACCGATCCGCCTGCGCGGTCTGAAGGGTCCGCCGGCCCAGCAGTTCTCGTACTTGCAGGAGCAGTGCCCGGGCCGGCAGGGGCTTCCTCAGGAAGTCGCCTGCTCCCGCCGCCAGAGCGTCCTCGCGCTGGGCGAAGGTCGAGACGGCCAGCACCGGGATGCCGAGCTGCTCCCGCAACTGGGCGCACAGTTGCAGTCCCCGTCCACCCGAGATCAGCAGATCGACCACGGCCAGATGCGGACTATGGCGCAAGGTCTGCGCCTTGGCCTCGTCCGCGCTGGTGGTGGTGATCACCTCGTACCCGTCGCGACGGAGGTAGAACTCGGAGAACTCGGCCGCGTAGGGATCGCGCTCGGCCAGCAGGATCAGCTTCCCGCCACCATCCGGGACCGCCTCAGCTGCCAGCGAACCGCCGGTGGCCATCCGCTCCCTCAGCATCCGGTACGCGTCGGCAGGTGACAGGCCGGCGGAAACCTGGTCGACGACGAAGCGCAGCTGCGCCACCTGCAGCCGGGAGTACAGCCGTTGACCAGACGGGCTGCGGCTGGGCACCACGAGGTTGTACCGGCTCTCCCACGTGCGCAATGTCGCCGCCGGGATGCCCAGCATCCTGGCGAGGGACCCGATGCTGTAGACGGGTTGATCGGCCATGCGGTCGGCCTTCCGCTGTGTCGCGCGACTGGCGGCTGGCGATCGCGAGCGATCGCCTGACTGTCTCCCCGATTGGTTGAGGGGACCCTGGGACGGCACCGGACTTCCTTTTGCTTGGAACGTTACACCAGGAAAGAGAACGGCCGACTACATGATCAGGGGATGCCGGTGGATCGAGCCGTTCGCGAGGCTGGAAGCCCTTGGCGCCCAGTGCCCTGGCAACCGTGGTTTCCAGCGGCCACACGGCCTGGACACCCCCTCATGTTGCGCTGGACGAGACAGGAGTAGGCAGAGATGTTGATGCGATTCGACCCGTTCCGCGAGTTCGCCTTCCGTGAGCTCGACCGGATGACCCAGACGATGAACGAGCAGGGCGGTCCCCAGCAGCGGACGATGCCGATCGACGCCTATCGCGACGGCGATCAGTTCATGATCCGGTTCGACCTTCCCGGTGTCGACAAGGACTCCATCGACATCACCGCCGACAAGAACGTGCTCACCGTGCGCGCCCGGCGCGAGTGGAAGCCCCAGGAGGGGCAGGAGGTCGTCGTGACGGAGCGCCCGCAGGGCGTCTTCACCCGCCAGCTCTTCCTCGGCGACAACCTCGACCTCGACGGGATCACCGCTTCTTACGAGCAGGGCGTGCTGACACTTCGGATCCCGGTCGCGCAGCAGGCCAAACCGCGCCGGGTCGAGATCACGTCGGGCGACACCGCCGGCGGCGACACCATCCGCGGCGAGACGGTCAGCTCCGGCTCGGGCGACACCACCAGTCAAGGTAACGCGGCAGGCTCGGGCGACGCGGCCGGCTCGGGAGACACGGCCAACCAGCCCGTCAGCGCGCCCGCCTGACCCGACACCGCCCGGGCCGGTGACAACGGCCACGCCACAGAAGTGGAGATCGACCATGGTTCTGCGCATCAAGGCTCGTCAGGTTCCGCTGCGGCTCGGCTCCGGCGCCTTCATCCTCAACTCAGGCCTGAGCAAGCTCGGCAAGGACGAATCGGCAGCAGCGCAGACGCACGGCTTCGCCGTCAGCGCCTATCCCGAGCTCAAGCAGATCGACCCGAAGGTCTTCATGCGGGTCCTGGCCGCCAGTGAACTGGCCCTCGGCGCCGCACTGATGCTTCCGATCATCCCCGGTTGGCTGGCCGGAGCGGGGTTGACGGCGTTTTCCAGCGGGCTGCTCGGGCTCTATCTGAGGACCCCCGGTCTGCGGAAGGAAGGCAGTCTCCGCCCGACCGACCAGGGCATCCCGATCGCGAAGGACATCTGGCTGCTGGCTATCGGACTCTCCATCGTCATCGACGACCTCACCGACAGGTCGTGACCCGACCGACGGCCGGACCCGACCGGGCCCGGCCGCGGTTTCCGTCCCAGGGAGGTGCAGCGTGACTCTGACAGCCGATCGAACCCGCACGACTACGCATCGTCGTACCTGGTTGCGGGTCTTCTTGGTGGGGCTGGCGCTGTGGATCGTGAGCCTGGTGGTGACACTGCTCACCGCGAACGCCAATCTCGTCCCCACCCTGATCCTGCTCGGGAGCTTCCTCGTTCCGGTCACCTTTGTGGCGTGGGCTTTCGAGCGATGGCGCGACGAGCACGTCACCGCCGAGCTGATCGTCAGCGCCTTCACCCTGGGCGGCGTCCTCGGCGTCCTCGGTGCGTCCGTCCTGGAGACCTACCTGCTGAATCCGTCACCGTGGCTGTTCCTCGGAGTCGGGCTGATCGAGGAGGCGGCCAAGGCAGGCGCACTCATCTTCGTCGCCCGGCGGTTGTCCCGTCGGCACGCCCGGGACGGCTTCATCCTGGGTGCCGCGGTCGGTTTCGGCTTCGCGGCCTTCGAGACGGCCGGTTACGCGTTCAACGCGGTACTCACCATGCGGGGCCTTTCGCTCAGCGCCCTGGTCCAGACCGAGCTGACGCGCGGTGTGCTCACACCCTTCGGCCACGGACTCTGGACAGCGATCATCGGTGGGGTGCTCTTCCACCAGGCACGTGCGGGCCGGTTCCGCTACACGTTGCCGGTCGTGCTCACCTATCTGTGGGTGTCCGTAGTGCACGCCCTCTGGGACTACTCGCACAGCATCGCGCTGGCGCTCACCTTCCTGCTCACCGGAAGCAAGTGGCAGTACCAACTGCTCTCTCGGGGATACCTGCCTCAGCCGACACCTGAGCAGACGCGCGTGTTCACGTTGCTGAGCATCGCGTCGCTCCTCATCGTGGCGCTGCTGGGCTTGATCACGCTGCGGGTGGCGTGGCGTAGGACCACCGCGACTGAACCGAGCATCACCCGGCGGCACTGAATCCAGGCAGCCCCGCCCCAGGCAGCAACAGCCCAGGCAGCGCCGGCGGTATCGACCCAAGGAGGAGATCGCATGGTTATGGCCGTGAGCAGGTTCGAGCGCTTCTTTCGTGTCGCGGCGGACCTGGACGTCGACAAGGACGACCTGAAACGCCACAACGACTTCATCGGCGAGCAGCTCTACGACCTGCTGCTGATGGCCCAGGGCACGGCGAAGGCGAATGCCCGCGACATCATCGAATGGCGGGACCTGCCCCTGACCAAGGGCCTGCAGGAGACCATCCACGACTTCCGCAAGCTCGATGACGACGTCGAGCTCAAACCAGTACTGGAACAGCTGACCACCTGGCCGCCGCTCGATGTGACGCTGAGCGAGGAGGCCGAGTCCCGGCTGCCCGAAGTCGTCGGCGGTCTGAGCCTCGCCGTCGGCCGCACGATCAAGATCGTCGACCCGGAGGTGCGCAACCCGGGCTCCGAGCACTGGGAGCGCACCTTCCGGATCTTCGACCTCCTGCTCTAGGGCCGGTCAGCCGCCCATCAACATCTTCTGCGCCTGCGTGGCCAGGTGAGCCGAGCGGGCGTCGTCGGACTCGCCGTCGGCCACCAGTACGGCGTACCGGAAGGCGAGCGTCTCCCCCGGTCCGAAGGGAAGCTCCTCGGAGAAGAAGGGAGCGGGGCAGACCGCGGCGAAGTCCTCCGACCGCACGAACCACTCGGGTGGGTGACGAGGGTTGTCGGTGGCGTCCGCGATGATCAGCGTCGAGCCTCGCTCTACCTCGTCGTGCTTGCCCGAGAAGCCCATCCACGCGGCCCGCTGACCTCGCAGTTCGTCGTGGCCGAGCCCCTGCGGAGCCAGCACGGTTCCGCCGGTGAAGGACCGTGGCCCGCGCCAGAACAGCCCGCCGTACCCTGCGTTCGGGCGGCCCGCGGTGGTCGGGCTGCCGATCTGGATCGTCTCGCCGGAGACGTTGACCATGGAGGTCTCGAAGCCGAGCACCCAGCCGTCGTCGGAGAGCCGGGTCGTCAGCGTGCGGGACTCGTCGACCACGTGCGCACCGGCCTGGGTGTGCCACGACAGGGTGTGGGCGAAACGGATCAGGTCCTCGGACACGTCGAGCGCATCCACCCGGTCATGGTCCATCGAGCCGTTGTTGTCCAGCTGCTCGTAGCCGTTGGCCAGCGAGAAGGTCGGACCGCCCCAGAAGTTCTCGTGCCCGAGATGCGGCATCGACCAGGTCATGCCCTTGTGCCAGAGGTGGTCGTGAGGGCGGTAGACGGAGACGAGATCACCGCCGAGCGTGCGGATCGGGTGAAGATAGGGCCGTGGTGACTCCAGCGTCGGATCGGACGGTCGGTAGACATAGCTGAACAACTCGCTGTCGCCGGCCGTGACCTGGATGGACCGGCCGACAGCGTGGTTACAGCCGAGGGTTTGCGTCATCTATCCGTACTCCGTTTCGTTGTGCGATTGTTTTTGCAGGCCCAGGGCGCGCCGAGTTCACTGAACAACGCAAGGTCTTCGGCGGCCTGTGTCACCGACTTCTCCACCTCTAGCACGATCGGCCGCCGCTGCGGCCCCTCGCCTTCCCAGCGCACCAACTCGGCCGGGATCTCGCTCGGTGGCGGGGCCACCCGGACCGCCTCGACCACCCGGGTGAATCCACCCGTCTCCGACAGCGGAGCAAGCAACGGCAGGTCAGGATCAGCGCGATGGTCGAGCAGGTTCTCCAGCAGATCGTCCCGCTCGTACTGCGTGGTGGTGGTCCTGCCGCCGATCGTGACCTCCAGCCGGTCGGACGGATACCGCAGTACGGCGCGTCCCTCCGATCCGTGCACGATCACCATCGGCTCGGCATCGGGGAGGTCCGCGCACAGCGTCACCGCAGTGACCACCGTCGTACCGCGGCTGGTCACGGTCCGGACCGCGGAGGTGTCGTCGGCCTCGATCGGGTTGGCCCGGAACAGCTCGGTCTCGACCGACACCACTTGGTCCGCCCGAGCGGAGCCGTCGACCATCAGTGCGGCCGCGGTCGCATGTGCGAAGGGATTGGTCACCGCGCCGTCGACCACCGCGATGCCGTCCAGGGAACGCCGCCCGGCCCACCGAGCCCGCTGCCAGTACTCCGCGGTCCGCACCCACGCGCCCACCGCCCCGATCCCCCGGAGCTCGCCCAGCCGCCCATCGGCCACCAACGAGGCCAGCGTTCGGGCCGCGCGGGAGCCAGCCACCTGGAATCCGACCTGGCAGCTCCGGCCGGTCTCCGCGAGCACCGACGACAGCTGCTCGAATTCCACGAGCGAGGCGGTCGGCGGCTTCTCGAGGAGGACGTCGGCACCCGACCGCAGAGCCAGCTCCGCCAAGGGAACGTGGGTCTGGATCGGCGTACAGATCACCACGACGTCGACCGGCGTCGCGGCCAGCAGGCTCGGCAGGTCGGCGAAGCTCGCGACCCCTTCGGGTCTGTGATCCGGCGGATGGGGATCGGCCACGGCGGCGAAGCGCACGCGCCCGGCCGCCGCCAGCCGGGCCACGTTGCGCACGTGCGAAGCCCCGTGACCGTGCACGCCGACCACAGCCACCCGCGGGCCCGACCCCGCCGAAGCGAGTCCGGCCGGACCGGGGCCGGTCACCACGAATCAGTTGCCGGCGGCAACACTATTTGTTCAGCTCCCCGTTGACCTCGTCGATGAACTGCTGGGCGGCCTGGTCGGGCTTCAGCCGGCCGAACAGCACCTCGGTGGTGTAGCGCTGTTCGATCTTCTCCACCTGACCACCACCGACCGGCGGCGGCGGTGAGGGCTCGCCGAGCTCCTTGGCGATGGTCTGGATGAAGTTCTGCGAGGCCGCGTCCGCCGGCTGCAGCTTCGACGCCACGGCCGCGCGGATCTCGGTGTTCGGCGGCACGCCCCGCTCGGCCAGCAGCAACCCGCCGGCGGTCGTGTTGTTCGCCAGGTAGCTGACGAACTCGGCCGCTTCCTTCGGGTGCTTCGTCCGCGAGGAGATCGACCAGAACATCGAGCCCTTGTAGTACGAGCCGTTCTCGCTCGCCTTGCCGGTCACGCTCGGCAGCCGGAGCAGTTTGAGCTGCTGGCCGGACGCCTTGCTGAGGGCGTTCAACTGGTTGCTCCAGGCATACGACATGGCCAGCTTGCCGGTCGCCATACCGCTCTGGTCCAGCGGCGCGTTCATGTCCTGCGAGGTGAACGCGGCCGGTGGTATCGCCTTGGCCTCCTGCATCTTCACCAGGCTGGACCAGAAGTCGGTCAGCCCCTCCTTGGTGACGCCGAGCTTGCCGTCCTTGGTGAACAGCGACTGCCCGTGCTGGCGGGCCCACATGTTCAGGCTCGCGTCGTTGGTCCCGTACGCGCCGGTGCCCCAACCCTTGCCGTTCAGCTTTGCGCTGAGCTGCTCGGCTAGCCGGCTGTACTGGTCCCAGGTCCAGGTGGTGTCGTCCGGCAGGGGCACACCCGCGGCCTTGAAGACCGCCGGGTTCGCCACGATCGCGAACGCGTTGATGCCCGCGTTCAGCCCGTACAGACCGTTGTCGAACTCCCCTGCCGCCAGAGTGTCCGGCTCGAACTTGCCGGTGTCGAGGCCATCCGCCTTCTTCAGATCGAGCAGCGCGCCGCGATCGGCGTACTCGCGCAGGTACTTCTCGTCCATCTGGATGATGTCCGGCGCATCGTTGGCAGCGACGGTGGTGGCGAGCTTGTCCCAGTAGCCGGCCCACTCGCCGAACTCGCCCTTGATCTTGATCTTCGGGTGGTCCTTCTCGAAGGCGTCGATCACCTGCTGGGTGATCTTGTGCCGGGTGTCGGAGCCCCACCAGTTGAACCGGAGGGTGACCTCGCCGTTCGCGGACGCGCCGCCGGAGTCGCCGCCACAGGCGCTGGCGGCCAGCAGGGCGGCGGCCAGGGCGGTGGCGGCCAGGGCCCGCAGCCGCCGGCGCGGCGGTGCTGCGGTGGGACGGGATAGCGGCCTCATGGATTGCACCTTTCGGATTGCGGGAGTTTCGATGCCGCGGCTACTTGATGCCGGGGGACTACTTGATGCCGGGGGACTACTTGATGCCGGCTGGGCTACTTGATGCCGGTGGTGGCGATGCCCTTGATCAGGAACCGCTGGCCCAGCAGGAAGGCGAGGAAGACCGGCACGAGCGACACCACCGACATCGCGAACAGCGAGCCCCAGGATGTGCTCGCGGTGGCATCCACGAAGGACCGCAGCGCCACCGGAACGGTGTACATCTTCGGATCGGTCAGGTAGATCAGCTGGCTGAAGAAGTCGTTCCAGGTCCAGATGAACGTGAAGATCGTGGTGGTCGCCAGCGCCGGCACCATCAGCGGCAGGATCACCCGCAGGAAGATCCCGGCCCGGCCGCAGCCGTCGATCCGGGCCGCCTCGTCCAGCTCCCGCGGGATGCCGCGGATGAACTGCACCATCAGAAACACGAAGAACGCGTCGGTGGCCAGCAGCTTCGGCACGATCAGCGGCAGGAACGTGTTGATCCAGCCGACCTTCGAGAACAGGATGTACTGCGGCACGATCACCACGTGGATCGGCAGCATGATCGTGACCAGCATGATCGAGAACCAGAACTTCTTCCCAGTGAACTCCAGCCGCGCGAAGGCGTAGGCCGCCATCGAGCAGGACACCAGGTTCCCCAGGATCGCTCCGAACACGACGGCCGCCGAGTTCAGCAGATAGCGGGTGAACGGTTCCGTGAGCGCGTTCCAGCCGACCCGGTAGTTGTCGATCTCGAGGTCGCGAACCAGCAGGCCGGGATCGCGGAAGATCTCGTTGCCCGGCCGCAGCGAGCTGACGATCATCCAGATCACCGGGTAGAGCATCACGATCGCGGTGGCCGCCAGCGCCAGGTGGATCAGCGCGGGCCGGATCCGGCCCCGGCCGAGCGTCGCGGTGCGGCCGTGCGCGACCGCCCTGTCCATCGTCTCAGTCGTCATAGAACACCCAGTACTTCGAGGCGACGAAATTCGCCGCGGTGAAGACCCCGATGATCACGAGCAGGAACCACGCCATCGCCGACGCGTAGCCCATGTCGAAATTCCCGAAGCCCCGGTCGTAGAGATAGAGCGTGTAGAACATGGTCGAGTCGGACGGTCCGCCCGTTCCGCCGGAGACGACCAACGCCTGGGTGAACGACTGGAACGCGTGAATGATCTGCAGCACCAGGTTGAAGAAGATGATCGGTGTCAGCAGCGGCAGCGTGATGCTGGCGAACCGCCGCAGCGCACCGGCACCGTCGACGGCGGCGGCCTCGTAGTACATGGAAGGGATCTGGCGGAGGCCGGCCAGGAAGATCACCATCGGGGCGCCGAAGGTCCAGACATTCAGCACCACCAGGGTGCCGAGCGCCGTGCTGGGGTCCGAGATCCAGCCCTTGCCGTCGATCCCCAGCGGCGCGAGCACCTGGTTCAGCAGGCCCTCGGTGCCGAAGATCTGCTTCCACAGGATCGCGATCGCCACACTCGAACCAAGGAGCGACGGCAGGTAGAAGATCGAGCGGTAGAACGCCATCCCGCGAACGCCACGATCCAGTACCACGGCCAGCAGCAGGGCGACCGCGAGTTGCAGCGGTACCGAGACCAGCACATAGGTGAAGGTGACGCGCAGCGAATTGTGCAGCCGCTGGTCGGACAGCATCCGGGTGAAATTCTCCAGCCCGATCCACTGCGGCGCCTGGATCAGGTTGTAGTCCGTGAAGGCCAGGTAGAGCGACGCGAGCATCGGCCCGACCGTGATCAGGAACAGCCCGAGCAGCCACGGCGTGAGGAACAGATACGCCGCCAGATTGTCCTTTTTATTGACCTTCCCCGCACGGTGTGGCTCATTGACCTTCCCCGCGCGGTCCGGCTGATAGACCTTCCCCGCCCCACCACCCCGGTCTGGCTTCTGCCCGGGCGGCTTCTTCCGTCCGAGCGTGCCCAATTGTCCCAGCGCGCTCATACTTTCTTTCCTCCAGAAAGCCTCTCGGTGGTTCGGAAAGCGTTTGCCCTGGTCGGTCAAGTTAATGCAGCGAACCGGTTCAGACAAGACTCCGGCGCGCTATTCGATGACCGATTCCGGACAGCCGCGAACTCTTGACACATTCCGCCTGCCCGGCGACGGTACTGGGCCTGTGGCAACCGCCTTCCCAGCCCTGATGAGGTCTTCATGCAGCGTCGAACTTTCCTTGCCGGCTCGCTCAGCGGTCTGTCCGCAGGCATCTTGATGCCTGCCGGCGCAGACGCCGCGGCAGGTTTCATCCAGCTGCGAGCCTCCTGAGCTCAACCGACGGAGACCGCGAGCGTGCTGGTCACGGCCGGTTCAGTTGGCTGTTGACGCGCAGGACGGCTTGGCCGGTTCCGCCGCCTGTTCACCGCGGCGGAGACTCCCTTTGCCGGCAAGGGTCAGCCGCGGTACGGGCGCGAGCAGGATCTGATCAGTCGCCAAGTTGTAAGACGTTGATGCCGCGGCCCGGCCGGTCACCACGTAGCGCAGGACGCCTGATCCGGCTGGTAGGTCCAGCTCACCGTGGGTCCAGCTCGCGGTACTGGTAGGAGCCATCGGCCGGCGCGAGGTACTCGTCGAAGCCCGCGCCCAACTGGCTGCCGTTGACAAAAAGTTGCGCCTGGCCCCTGTCGGCGTGCGCCTACCATTCCGCAGGCCCTCACCCAGTACGTCGACGCGTACGGCGGCGCGATGTGAAACGTCCAGTTGGCGGCGGCAACATTGAGCGCCCTGCCCGTGCTGATCGTCTTGGTCCTGGCGCAGCGGCAATGTCGAAGGGTTGGCACAAACCGGACTCAAGGGGTGACGCGACCCGCTAGGCAGCCAGAATCGCCACATGGCACCTGACTCGGAGGAGATGGACCCAGCCTCGTTCCGGGCTGCCTGGGACGAGGCGACCCGCGTGGTCGAGGCCGCCTACGGCGAGATCCGGCCGGTGGCGCGCAAGCTGAGCCGCGCGATGCGGTGGGAGCAGTACGTGCAGTACGACTTCTTCGAGTCGCGGCCGGCGATCGCGGAGAGCCAGGCGTCCTACCCGGTCACCCGGACGATCAAGGCGCCTGACGCGGACTACCCGAACCTCAAGCGGTGGGATGTCGTCACCCCGGGCTACATGTGGCATCTGCGCCGGCATCTCGAGGAGGCAGAGAGCGACGAGCTCGCAGTCTCTGTCCAGATCTCCCTGACAGTCGACGGAGACGGAACCGCCCGGCTTCGCAGCGGCGACCGGCTCACCCCGGCGACCGCCGAGGCGTGGAACGAGCTGACCGCCGGCATACTGGAGCCGCGAGCGGTGCGGATGGCAAGGCTCGGGCGGTCGCCGTTGAAGGTGCTGTGGTTCCTCGCGCAGGCCTTCCTGTCTCCGGTGCTGATGTTCTGGCCGATCCTGCTGGTGGGGCTGATCGGGATGCTGGTGCTCAAAGCCTGCCGCTAGCGCTCGCTGTGTCGGTGGCGACGTACACAAAGAAAGCGTGCTGTACAAAAGAACCGTGACTTTCCATGCCGCGGTTTTCATTGCGACCAGCCTCGACGGATTCATCGCGCGCCCGGACGGGTCGATCGACTGGTTGACCGAGCGGGGCGAACAGGCCGGCGACACCGGGTACGACGAATTCATGGCCGCGGTGGACACCGTGGTGCTCGGCCGGACCACCTACGAGAAGGTGCTCACGTTCGACTTCTGGCCGTACGAGGGTAAGCAGGTCGAGGTGCTCAGCACGACCCTGGCCGGCAACGCCGACGAGCGCATCATCGTGCACCGCACCCTCGACGGGCTGGTCCAGACGCTGAACGACCGCGGCGCCAAACGCGTCTACGCCGACGGTGGCCGGGTGGTCCAGACCTTCCTGCGAGCCGGCCTGCTGAACGAGCTCACCATCACCGTCGTCCCCGTCCTGATCGGAAGCGGCATCCCCCTCTTCGGCGAGCTGGACCACGACATCACCCTCACCCACAACGCGACCCGCACCCTCCGCGCCGGCCTGATCCAGTCCGACTACACCATCCACCGCTAACCCCACCCTCCCCCGCCACCCCGCACCCGCCGGCCCGGCACCCCGCGCCCGCGCCCGCGCCCGCGCCCGGCGGCACCCGCGCGCTCCCGCCACCCCGTACCCGCGCTCCGCGGCACCCCCGCACACCCGCGCTCCCGCCACCCCGCACCCGCGCCATCCCGGGCACGCCGGTCATCCGGCCCAGGCCAACCCGGTCATCCCGGGAACCCCGCCCCAAGCGCAGTCCCAGCAGGGATTGCCCACCGCGCTTGCGGATTGCCCACCGAGCTTGCGGGTTGCCCACCGAGACTCAGGGGTGGCAACCCACAATCTCGGTGGGTAACCCCCCGGCAGCGCGGGAGTCGGAGGGCAGTCGGGCGGGGTTGCAGCTGGGAAATGGGTTGATCGCGACGGGCCGATCGAAGGAGAATCGCTCCTTGTGCCTGGAGCCCCGAGGTTGTTCGCGGATGTGAGTCCGCTGCGGGAGTCGGTCGAGTTCCGCTGGTTGTGGGCGGGGCAAGGGCTCTCGTCGATCGGCAGCATGATGACCGCCGTTGCCGTCGCGATCCAGGTCTACGACCTCACCGGCTCGTCGGTGGCAGTCGGCGCGGTCGGCCTCGCGAACCTGCTCCCCACCCTGCTGCTCGGCCTCTTCGGCGGCTCGATCGCGGACGCCGTCGACCGTCGCCGCCTCGTGCTCATCACCGGCAGCGGCCTGACGGCGGTATCCGTTGTCCTCGCCGTCCAAGCCCTGCTCGACTGGCGCGAGGTCTGGCTGCTCTATCTGCTCACGGCAATCAGCTCCGCCGTCGCCGCCGTCGACACCCCCGCCCGCCGGACGTTCATCCCGCGCATCCTGCCGCTCGAACGACTTCCCGCCGCGGCCGCGTTGTCCCAGTTGTCGTTCCAGGTGGCGTTGATCGCCGCGCCACTGCTGGCCGGAGTACTGATCGCTGCCCTCGGACTCGAAGCGGCGTACGGGCTGGACGCGTTGACGTTTCTAGCGGGCCTTTACAGCGTTCGCCGGCTGCCGCCGATGCCGCCAGAAGGTGGTGGGTCGGCGTTCGGCTTGAAGTCGGTCGTCGAGGGCCTGAAGTACGCGGCAAGTCACAAGCTGATCGGGATGATCTTCCTGATCGACCTCAACGCGACCGCGCTCGCCATGCCGACGGCGCTCTTCCCCGCCCTGGCTGCGACCCGTTTCGGCGGCGGCCCGGAGACGGTCGGATTCCTGTACGCCGCGGTCGGTGTCGGCGGCCTGGTTGCCGCCGTACTGTCCGGCCCACTCGGCCGCCTCCGGCACCAGGGCCGGGCGATGCTCAGCTCCGTCGCGATCTGGGGAGCCGGCATCGGGTCGGTCGGCCTCACCCACTCGCTTCCCCTCGCCTTGGTCTTCCTCGCGACGGCGGGTGCGGCGGACATCGTCACCACCGTGTTCCGCGCCACCATCCTGCAGACCAAGACCCCCGACGACCTCCGCGGCCGCCTCAACTCCCTCGACTTCATCGTCGGCCTTGGCGGCCCCAACCTCGGCAACCTCCGGGCCGGCACCGTCGCCGGCCTCACCGACCCCGTCACCAGCATCATCACCGGCGGCCTCGCCTGCCTTGCCGGCATCACCGCCCTGGCCGCCGCCTCCCCCACCTTCCGCCGCTACGACGCCAAAGCCACAGACCAGCTCACCTGATCCCCGACCCGAACTGCCTCGCGACCTCACTCACGGACGCAGACCCGCCGGACCGAGCCCGTCCAGCGCGCACTCGAGCCGCGTCCAGCGGTGGGGACACGAGCCGCGTCAAACCGTGGGCACTCGAACGCCGTCCAGCAGCGGGGACTGCGGCTCACGATCCGCGATGCGGACGGCAACGAGGTCTTCGGACACCTTGTGGGGACTACGGACACCTTGTGGGACAGGCATTTCCCTGTCCGCGATCCCAAAAGGTTGTCCGAAGTCGCCACTTGTCGACGCGATTCGCCAACCCGCCGCACCATCTACGGCTGGCCGCGAACGACGAATCCGCGGCTGACCCCGTCAAGGCCAGCTAGTTGCCGGGCTGCCACAGAGTCAGGGGCCTGGTACCCGTGTGTACCGACGGACAGGACGTGGATGTCGCGGGGGCAGTCCTCCAGCCTGTGGCGCCGGCACGATCACCGGATCGGACGACTACTACCTGTTCCTCGGTACGGCGAGCGCCCTCTCGCGGTTAATGCAGGGCACCACGGGCAGTGACCCACGCACGGCGCAGGGCAGCACCCGGCGCAGGGCGGCGCCCGGCGCAGGGCGGCGGTGGGCTGGTTCAGCGCCGGGCTAGGAGGTGGCCGGCTTCGGGGGGCCCAGTACGTCAGGATGGTGTCGGCGCCGGCCCGGCGCGGGGCAGCGCCCGGCGCAGGGCGGCGGTGGGCTGGTTCAGCGCCGGGCTAGGAGGTGGGCGGCTTCGGGGGCCCAGTACGTCAGGATGGTGTCGGCGCCGGCCCGGCGGATCGACGTCAGGGTTTCGAGGATCGCGCGTTCGCGGTCGATCCAGCCGTTCGCGGCGGCCGCCTCGACCATCGCGTATTCGCCGGAGATGTTGTACGCCGCTACCGGGACGTCCACGTGGTCGCGGACCTGGCGGATGATGTCCAGGTAGGCGAGAGCCGGCTTGACCATCACCAGGTCGGCGCCTTCGGCCAGGTCGAGGTCGACCTCGCGGAGGGCCTCGCGGGCGTTGCCGGGATCCTGCTGGTAGGTATTCCGGTCGCCCTCCAGGGACGAGTCGACGGCTTCGCGGAAGGGGCCGAAGAAGGCAGACGCGTACTTCACCGCATACGCGAGGATCACCGTGTCGAGGTGCCCGGCCGCGTCCAGCGCAGTACGGATGGCTCCGACCTGGCCGTCCATCATCCCGGACGGGCCCACCACGTGCGCGCCCGCGGAGGCCTGAGCAACACCCATCTCCGCATAAATCGCAAGCGTCGCGTCGTTGTCGACGCGACCGGACGAGTCCAGTACGCCGCAGTGCCCGTGCGAGGTGAACTCGTCGAGGCAGAGGTCCGCCATCACCAGGATGTCGTCGCCGGCCTCGCTGACCGCGTCCCGGATCGCGACGTTGAGGATGCCGTCCGGGTCGACCGCACCCGAGCCGACCTCGTCCTTCTCAGCCGGCACTCCGAACAGCATGACGCCGCCCAGGCCGAGCTGAGCAGCCTCCGCAACAGCCTTCCGCGCGGTGTCGCGCGTGTGCTGCACAACCCCTGGCATCGAGCTGATCGCGATCGGCTCGCGGGCACCTTCCCGGATGAACATCGGCAGGATCAACTGCCGCGGCTCCAGCGTGGTCTCGGAGACCAGCCTGCGCATCGCCGCCGACGACCGAAGCCGCCGGGGCCTGACATCCGGGAAACCTGCCATGACGAAACTCAGCTCTTCCTACGGGAGCCCGAGCGGCGCTCGGACGGACGGGTGACCGGTTCACCGGCCTCTACCATCGTGTCACGCCGGTCCGCACCGAACCGGGCGAGTGCGTCCGCGAGCTCCTCGGCGGACGGGCTGTCGGCCATCGCGTCGACCCGCAGACCGTGCTCCTCGGCGGTCTTCAGCGTCGCCGGGCCGATCACCGCGATCACCGTCGACGCGTGCGGCTTGCCGGCGATGCCGACCAGGTTGCGCACGGTCGAGGACGAGGTGAAGACGACCGCGTCGAACTTGCCGGACTTGATCGCCTCGCGGGTCGGCGCGGGCGGCGGGGCGGCCCGGACGGTCCGGTACGCCGTGACGTCGTCGACCTCCCAGCCGAGATCCGTCAGCCCGGCGACCAGAGTCTCGGTGGCGATGTCCGCCCGCGGCAGGAAGACCCGGTTGATCGGGTCGAGCAGCTCGTCGAACGGCGGCCAGTCCTCGACCAGCCCGGCGGCGGACTGCTCACCCGTCGGCACCAGGTCCGGCCGGATGCCCCAGGCCGCGATCGCCTCAGCGGTCTTGTCGCCGACCGCCGCGATCTTCAGCCCGGAGAAGGCCCGCGCGTCCAAGCCGTACTCGTCGAACTTCTCCCGGACCGCCTTGACGGCGTTCACCGAGGTGAACGCGACCCACTCGTACCGGCCCTCGACCAGGCCGCGGATCGCCTTGTCCATCTGCTGCGGGTTGCGCGGCGGCTCGACGGAGATCGTCGGCACTTCTTCGGGCATCGCGCCGTACCGACGCAGCCGGTCCATCAGCGGGCCGGCCTGGTCCTTGGTCCGCGGCACGAGGATCCGCCAGCCGAACAGCGGCTTGGTCTCGAACCAGCTGAGCGTCTCGCGCTGCTCGACCACCGAGCCGACCACGATGACGGCTTCACCCGTCACCTTGGCCGCGCGGAGGTCCGCCACGATCGTGCTCAGGGTGCCTACCACGCTGGTCTGGGCGGTCGTCGTACCACCGACCGTCGCGGCGACCGGCGTACCGGCGTCGAAGCCGGCCTCGATCAGCGCGGCGGTGGTGTCCTTGAACACCTCGACGGCGTTGAGCAGGACGAGGGTCTGCTTCGGGTGCAGCCGGCTGAAGTCGAGCTTGGCCTCGGCCAGGTCGAGGACCGTGACCTCGCGCTCGCCCTTGACCGTCAGCGGGATGCCCGCGTACGTCGGGACGGCGCTGACCTCGCTGACTCCCGGAACCACGTTGAAGCCGATCCCGGCCTTGCGGCAGGCGGCGGCCTCCTCGGCTCCGCTGGAGAACGTGAACGGATCGCCGGTGAGCAGGCGGACCACGCTCGCGGCGGACTTGGCGGTCTTGACCACCAGGCGCGCGCGGGCGGCCACTCGCAGGGCCCGGCTGCCCTCGGCGCCGGAACCGTCGATGATCTCGACGCCCGGCTTGCAGTACGCCAGGAACGGGTCGTGCTCCGGGCCCTCCACCACCACGGCGTCGGCGTTCGCCAGTACGTCGCGGCCGGCGATCGTCAGCAGGGCTGGATCACCTGGGCCGACGCCGACGAACGTGACATGGCCGAGCGGTCTGGTCTGCCGGGACACTGCCGCTGCGGTGCTGGTGCTGGCGGCGATCTTCGCCGGCACCTTCTGGGGTGCCTTGGTGGCCGCTGTCTTCGCGCTGCTCACGTCTGCTGTCGCCTTTGCCCTTGTCTTGCTGCTCGTCTTCGTCGTCGTGCTCGTCGTACTCGTGCCCCGTGCCGGTGTCATGTCTGCTCCAGCAACTCATTCGCCAGCGCCCGTCCGAGCGAAGCCGGGTCGTCGACCGGCCCGTTGGCGGACAGCCGCCGTACGCCGCCCTCCTGGCCGAGCGCTCCCCGCAGCCAGAGCTCCGGGCCTTCCTCACCTTCGACCACCTCGGCCAGCGCGCCGACCGGAGCCGTGCACCCCGCCTCGAGGGTGGCAAGCAGTTGCCGCTCGGCCGTCACCGCGGCACGGGTGGCCGGGTCCTCCAACGGCGCGAGGGCTTGCAGCACCGCGGCGTCGTCGGCGCGGCACTCGATGCCGAGGGCCCCTTGTCCGGGTGCCGGGAGGAGCTGGATCGGATCCAGCGTCTCGGTCACCTCCGCAAGGCGGCCCAACCTGGACAACCCTGCCCTTGCGAGCACCACCGCGTCCAATTTGCCGTCGTGGACCATCGCGATCCGGCTGTCCACGTTGCCGCGGATGGCCGTCAGCTCCAGGCCGAGACCGAGCGCGTCCAGCTGCGCCTGCCGGCGAGGCGATCCGGTGCCGACCACCGCGCCGGTCTGCAGTTCGCCCAGGCTCAGTCCATCGCGGGCGACCAGTACGTCGCGCGGGTCCTCGCGGACCGGGATCGCCCCGAGCGTCAGGCCGTCGACCGAAGCCGTCGGCAGGTCCTTGAGCGAGTGGACGGCGATGTCGATCTCGTGCGCCAGCAGGGCGTCCCGCAGCGCGCTGACGAAGACGCCGGTGCCGCCGATCTGCTCCAGCGGCGCGCGGTTGGTGTCGCCGTGGGTCACGATCAGCACCAGTTCGACCTCGTGCCCGAGGGCCCGCAGAGCGTCGGCCATGTGGGTCGCCTGGGCGGTCGCGAGCGCAGAGCGGCGCGTTCCGAGCCTGATCATGCGCGTTCACCTCCGATGGACTTGGGCGCCGTCTTCTTCGGTGCCGTGACCGCGTCGACGGCGGCAGGGTCGAGTGCGAACAGTTCTCGCAGCGCATCGGCGTACGTCGGGCCGCCTGGATCGGCAGCGAGTTCCTTCACCCGCACGGTCGGCGTGTGCAGCACCTTCTCGACGACCCGGTGGATCGTCCGTGCAACTTCCGCACGCTGTGCCTCGGCGAGGTCAGGCAGCTTGCGGTCCAGCCGGGCCAGCTCCGCCTCGACGAGTCCGGAAGCCATCGCCCGCAGGGCAACCACGGTCGGCGTGACGGACGCTGCCCGCCGGGTCGCCTCGAAGGCACCCGTCTCCTCGCTGACGATCCGGCGTACTTCGTCGATGTCATGCTCGCTGCCGCCCGCAGTACCGGCGAGGTCTGCGAGCGTGACCAGGGTGACGCCGGGGACTCGCGCGGCTGCAGCGTCCACGTCGCGTGGAAGAGCCACGTCCAGTACGCCGAGCGGCCGCCCGTCCGTGGCGTTCCGAACCATCTCTTCGGTCAGTACCACGCCTCGCGCGCCGGTGCAGGAGACCACGAGATCGGCCTCGAGCATCGCGTCCGGAACACCCGCCAGCGGGATCGCAGTACCGCCGATGCGGTCCGCCAGCGCGGTGGCGCGATCGAAGTTGCGGTTGGCGATGGTGACGTTGGTCGCGCCGCCGGCCAGCAAGGTCTGGGCGGCCAGTGATGCCATCGAGCCGGCACCGACGACCAGTGCGCGGCGACCCTCGAACCCGCCGACCGCGTCGAGTCCGGCGGACACCACCGAACGTCCGGCCGAGTCGATCCCGGTCTCGGCGCGGGCCCTCTTACCGACCCGCAAAGCGTGCTGGAACAAGGCGTTCAGGCCGGTGCCGATCGTCTCCAGGTCCTGGCCGACGCGCAGCGACTCCTTCACCTGGCCGAGGATCTGGCTCTCACCGACGACCATCGAGTCGAGTCCGACCGCGACCTGGAAGAGGTGCGCGACGGCGCCTTCCTCGAAGTGCACGTAGAGGTGCTCGGCCAGGTCCAGCAGCGGCACCCCGGTGATGTCGGACAGGATCGAGGTGACCTCGTCCATGCCGGCGTGGAAGCGGTCCACGTTCGCGTAGACCTCGGTGCGGTTGCAGGTGGCGAGCACGGCGGACTCGGTGACTGCCGGCGTGTGCTGGACCGCGAGAGCGAGCTTGGTCGCCGCCTCCGGGTCGAGCGCGACCCGCTCGAGAACAGAGATCTCGGCACTGCGGTGCGAGATGCCGACGACGAGGTAGCTCATCCGCGTCCTCGCTTCGCTCCGGGCGCGGATGGGGCACGAGACACACTGTGCCGAATGATGAGCTCGCTCATGCGCCGACGCCTCCCCCGACACTGGGCAGATCGATTTGACCGTTCATCGTCGCTGGTAGCTCGGGCACCTCGGTGAGCGCCGCCTCTCCGGACTTTCGTTGTTCGTGGTACGCCAGGATCTGCAGCTCGATCGAGAGGTCCACCTTGCGGATGTCGACGCCGGCAGGCACGGACAGCACCACCGGCGCGAAGTTGAGGATGCTCGTCACCCCGGCCGCGACCAGGCGATCGCAGACTTCCTGGGCGGGACCGGCGGGCGTCGTGATGACGCCGATGGAGACCCGGTCGGCGGCGACGATCGCTTCCAGTTCGGCGAAGTCGCGGACTACCATGTCGCCGATCCGCTCGCCGACCAGCTTCGGGTCGGCGTCCAGCAGCGCCACGATCCGGAAGCCGCGGGTGCCGAAGCCGGAGTAGTTCGCCAGCGCGTGGCCCAGGTTTCCGATCCCGACGATGACGACCGCCCAGTCCTGGGTGACGCCGATCTCACGGGCGATCTGGTAGCGCAGGTACTCGACGTCGTAGCCGACCCCACGGGTGCCGTACGAGCCGAGGTAGGACAGGTCCTTGCGGAGCTTGGCCGAGTTCACCCCCGCCGCGGTCGCGAGATCCTCGCTCGACGCGGTGGCGATGCCACTGTCCGACAAAGCGGTCAGGGCCCGCAGGTACACCGGCAAGCGCGCGACAGTGGCCTCGGGAATGCCGCGTTCGGTTCTCGTCGGCGCGCCGGGGCGACGGCTGCGGGCAGGCGTCACAATTCTCCTGGAAATGGTGGTTCGCAAGTCACCGCCTCGCGGCCGGCGACTACCCCACTCTAGGAGTTTGTGAACGTGAGAACAAAATCGGCGAGCTGACTGGTGACAGCCGTCACTCGTGCCGGCGGGTGGGATGGGTCAGCTTGTCAAGGCCTTCTTCAGCCGAACCGGGTCGACCCGCCAGAAGTCGTGCTGGCGGCCGTCGACGAAGGTGACCGGGATCTGCTCGCCGTACTCCTCGAACAGCTTCGGGTCCTGGGTGATGTCGATCTCGGTCCAGTCCACGCCCAGCTCGGCGCAGACGTTCTCGACGATCGCCCGGGCGTCGTCGCAGAGATGACAGCCGGGTTTGCCGTAGAGGGTGACCCTGCTCATCGGCCCGCCTCCCGCAGCCGGCCCTTCGCGACCTTGCCGGTCACCGAGTGCGGCAGGTGGTCGACGACTTCGAGCTCGACCGGGCACTTGAACCTGGCGAGCCGCGACCCGGCGTACTCACGGACCTCCGCGACCTCAACCGTCTCGCCCGTCCGCGGTACGACGAACGCCTTCACCGCCTCGCCCGTCTCGTCGGACGGTACGCCGATCACGGCGGCCTCCCGTACTCCCGGCGCCTGCACGAGGACTTCCTCGACCTCGCTCGGGAACACGTTGAACCCCGACACGATGATCAGCTCGCGCAACCGGTCGACCAGGAAGAGGTCGCCGTCGGCGTCGAGATAGCCGACATCGCCGGTGCGGTACCAGCCTGCGTCGTCCGGGCCGTCCATGCCGTCCGGCCAGTAGCCCGAGAAGAGGTTGCCGCCGCGGACCAGGATCTCGCCGGGATCGTCGCCTTCCACGTCCTCGCCCCGCTCGTCCGCGATCCGCAGGTCGACGTTCGGCAGGGGCCGGCCCACCGAGCCCGGTTTCGGTTCGTCCTCGCCTAGCGTCGTGGTCACCCCGGGCGAGGCCTCGGTCAGCCCGTAGCCCTGGTGCACGAACAGCCCGGTGGCCAGCTCGAACCGGTCGGCGAGCCCCCGATCCAGCGTGGACGCGCCGGTCAGAACCACCTTGACCGTCTGGAGAGCTTCCTTCAGATCGTCCCTGGCGAGCAACGCGTGCAATGCCGGCGGAGCCAGCGGCAGCCGCGTCACGCCGTACTGGCGGATGAGATCGAGGGTGTGGGTCGACTCGAACCGCCGGTCGAGGATGAGGGCCGCGCCGGTGGCGATCGCCCAGCCGAGCACCGCGTTCAGGCCGAAGGCGTGGAACAACGGCAGCACGCCGAGGACGACGTCTTCCGGGCCCATCCGGTCCTCGCCGAGGTCCGCGAGGTTCTTCACGTTGGCCGCGAGCGCTCGGTGGGAAAGCATCGCGGCCCGCGGATCCCCGCTCGTGCCGGACGTGTAGAGCAGGACCGCGAGTGTCTCCGGATCGGTCTGTGGCGTAAGCGGAGCGTGACCGCCGAGCTCGCCGGGGCGAACCGCTCGGAGGCCTCCGACCTTGTCCGCGAGGTCCCCGTCGGTGACCGCCAGCCGGGCCCCGGAGTGCCCGATCACAGTGCCGATCTCACCCTTGGTCAGGCCCGTGTTCAGCGGTACGGCGACCAGGCCGGCGCGGAGAACCCCCAGGTAGGACGTGACGAACTCGATGCTGTTCGCCATCAGCAGCACCACCCGGTAGCCAGGCACCAGGCCGGCCGCCGCATACCCCTCGGCGGCCTCGTCCACAGCCGCGTCGAGCTCGTTCCAGGTCACCCGCCGGTCGCCGTCGACCAGCGCCGGACGATCCCCGTGACGTTGCGCTGTGTCACGAAGAACGTCCGCGAAGTTGAAGTTCACCAGGCGAGTCTGTCATGGGGCCACTAGGGTGCTCTGCATGACTCGACCCTCGACGCGTGATCTGCGCGCCCGGTCGGTTCTCGCCGGTGAAGCGTCCGCCGCTGCCGCCGAGTTGGAGGCCGCGCTGGAGATCCCGCAAGTGGGTCATGCCGCCGCGTCCGTCGACCTCGGCAACACGATGTTGCAAGGTGCGCTCGCCCAGCAGCACCTGGACGCGGGCGAGTGCGTCTGGCTGCTCACGGCCGCTCAGGTGGAGGTCGCGCGGCTGCTCGCCAGGCGGCTCGGACTGACCGGCGCGCTCGGAACGGTTGCAGCGGAGCGTGACGGGATATATACAGGTGAACTCGTGGGCGACATGCTGCATGGCCCGGCCAAGGCAGAGGCCGTCCGCGCGGGTGGGGAATCCATGCGCGATCAACCCCGACAGCAGGCTGCGCCGCCATGCGGAAGTAGGCGGAAGTAGCCGGCTGGCGCATTCGTGACTATCGGACCGGACGGAAGGCGGCGCGCCTCGGGATGTTGACAGCGGGTGTTTCAGGGGTAACGCTCGGTGCTGTCTCAGCCGCTGTGGCCATTCGCGGATGTGTCAGTCGTAGACGTGTCAGTTGAACGGGGAGAGATCTTGACCACGCCGGAGCCAAGCCCGGACGGGATGAGACGTGCAGAGCTCGTCGATCGCGCCCAGGCCGGGGACGTCGGTGCCTTCGGTGAGCTGTACGACGAGTACTCGCTCACCGTGTATCGCTACATCTACGCGCGGGTGTCGTCGTCGGCACTCGCAGAGGACCTCACCAGCGAGACCTTCGTCCGGGCGCTGCGCGCGCTGGACTCGTTCCGCTGGCAGGGCCGGGACTTCGGCGCCTGGCTGGTGACGATCGCCCGGAACCTCATCACCGACCACTACAAGTCGGGCCGGGTCCGGCTCGAGGTGGTCACGGACGAGATCGAGACCCACGACCGGCAGACCGAGGGGCCGGAGGTCGATGTGCTGGCCGCCGCCACCGCCGAGGTACTGCGGGACGCGGTCGCGGCCTTGCCCGACGAGCAGCGCGACTGCCTGACGATGCGGTTCTTCGCCGGTCTGTCGATCGCGGAAACGGCCAAGGCGCTCGAGAAGTCAGAGGGCGCCGTCAAGCAACTGCAACTGAGGGCCGTACGGCACTTGGCGAAGGTTATCCCCAAGGACTTGAGGTGAGGAGGATGACAACGAATGTCTTTCGTAACCCGTCAGGGAGTTTCCTCGTTTGCCTGGTGAGGACCTGTCGGTCCGGCGGTCGCCCCGGCCGCGGCAGCGGACGCCGTACGACTCCGTCGGCCGCGGCGCGGGCACTGGCCGGGCCCGCGGCGGCCAGGTCGCGCAAGAAAAACAGCGAGCCTGATCCCAGCTTCGAGGAAGCCTTCGAGGAGCCGCGCGAGCAGGCGACGGTGGTCTCCGAGCAGTTCGCCGGCTTCGAGCAGTTGGTGCGCGACACGCTCGGTGCCGGCGGTGAGCGCAAGGTCGCCGAGTTCCTCGCGTTCCTGCGCCGTCGGCTGACCGGGGACTACCAGGTCGACGAGTTCGGCTACGACCCCGACCTCACCGACGAGGTGCTGCTGTCCTTCCTGCGCCCGCTCGCGGAGAAGTGGTTCCGGGTCGAGGTCCGTGGCATCGAGAACATCCCGGACAGCGGGGGCACGCTGATCGTCGCGAACCACTCCGGCACGATGCCGCTGGACGGGCTGATCACCCAGCTCATCGTCGCGGATCACGCGCACCGGCCGCTGCGCACGCTGGCCGCCGACCTGGTCTTCAAGACACCGTTCGTGGGCGAGCTGGCCCGCAAGGGTGGTGCGACGCTGGCGAGCAACGACGACGCGGAGCGGCTGCTGAGCCTGGGAAACCTGGTCGGGGTCTGGCCCGAGGGGTTCAAGGGGATCGGCAAGCCGTTCAGCGAGCGGTACAAGCTGCAGCGGTTCGGCCGGGGCGGATTCGTCAGCGCGGCGATGCGGACCGGCGTACCGATCGTGCCGTGCTCGATCGTAGGTGCCGAGGAGATCTACCCGCTGGTCGGCAACATGGCGTCGCTGGCGCGGCTGCTGGGCGTGCCCTACATCCCGATCACGCCGTTCTTCCCGCTGCTCGGGCCGCTCGGGCTGATCCCGTTGCCGTCCAAGTGGCTGATCGAGTTCGGTGAGCCGATCCGGACCGACGACTTCCCAGAAGGCGCGGCCGACGACCCGATGCTGGTCTTCAACGTCACCGATCAGGTCCGCGAAACCATCCAGCAGACCTTGTACGCCCTGCTCATGCAACGCCGCAGCGTCTTCTTCTGACCTCTGCCTGCGCCTCTGCTTACGCAACTTCTTGCGCCTCTTCTTGCGTCCGAGGAACCGTGGGTTACGCCCCCGCGTTCTTCGGACGCAACGAGGTGACCGCAACGAGGTGGCCGCAACGAGGTGACCGCAACGAGGTGGCCGCTGCGGCCGTGACCGCTGTGGGCGCAACCGAAAGGGCCCCGTTCGACTTGGTCGACCGGGGCCCTTTCGGGTACTGGTTACTTCCAGGGTGGCAGCAGGGTTTGCAGCACACCCGGAAGGTTGACCGTCGGCAACGGCAGGCTCAAGGTCGGAAAGGGCCACGGCCAGTTAGGTGTCGACGGCGTCGGCAACGTCGGGAGCGAAGGCCCCGACGGTGTGGTGGTCGGCTTGTTCGAGTTCGGCGGGGTGCCGAGGATCGTCGGCGGGGTGCTCTGCTCCTCGACGGCGGTCGTGTTCGGCAGCTTGGTCGGAGCCGAGCTCGGCTTGGCGCCGGGCGATGGCTTCGTGGTCGGCGCGGACGGTCCGGCATTGGTCGGATCGTTCTCGTCGCCCGGGCTCGTCACCGTCGGCTGGCCCGCGTTCTTGGCCGGCTTGGCCTTGTCGCACTTCGGGCAGGCCACGTTCGTGTGCTGGGCCAGCTGCTCGATCGTCGCCAGGGCCTCGACAGCGGCCTTGAGCGATTCGGGCGGCAACTTCGGAGCGAGCTCACCGATGGCCTGGCGGGCGCTGGTGATGAACGTCGTGATCGCCGTGATCGAACTGGTGTCGCCGTCCTGCTGGTACGACGCGACGAGCCTCGACACACCCTTACGGGCCTGCGCCGAGAAGTCGTCGAGCGTGCTGCCGATGGTGGCCACGTCGCCACCGTTCGCAACCAGCGCACGGACCTCGGAGAGTCGGTTCATCGCGTGCTCGAGATCGCGCCGGCCGCGGGAGTCGTCCCCGACGCTGACGTTGGTGGAGACGTTCTCGATGCTGCGCTTCATCCCGTACAACGTGTCGCCGGGCATCGCCTGCTGAGCGGCGGCGGCAGAACCGATGCCACCTCCGAGCAGGACCAGCGCGGCTGTACTGGCCACTAGCCGGATCCGCCGGCCGTGACGATGGCGGATATCTGTCACGGACGCGTCGTCGTCCTCGCGGGGCGGCGGGTCATCCGGGCTGTCCGGAGTGCTGCGCACCACGGTCGGAGTCGTCGCGGCACGAGCCGCGGCCTGCTCGAGGAGGCGGTGCCTCAGCTCGGCAGTGAACTCCGGTCGCGGTGCCACTGCGCCGGCGGTCCTCAGCCGTCCGACCAGCTCCACAGCGTCCATAAGCTCAGGGTCATCGCTCAGTCGCGAAGAGTGACGGGGCCCGTGATCGACGGCGTGCGCGAAAGTCTCCGCGCGCGCTCGAGCCCTGTGTCCCCCAGCCCGGCGCTCAGCAACCGCGAGGCCGACGTGATAGCGCCAGGCCGCTGCGAGCGCTTGAAGTCGTCGAAGGCGGCCGCGGTCGTGTACTCCGGTGCGAAGCCGAACTCGCCGCGCATCCTGGTGGTGTCGACCACGCGGCCGTAGGTCAGGAAGGTGATCTGGTCGGGCGAGAAGTCGGCGAGCCTGGCACGGCGGACCACGGCGGCGGTGCCTGCCGCGGTGAAGGAAGGGAGCCGGGCGGCGGGATGTCCGAGGCGCCGGATCGCCTGGGAGAGATAGATGATGCCGTCGCCGGCGATGTTGAACGTGCCGGGCAGGTCGTTCGCGGTCGCGTGGTGGATCGCCCCGACGCCGTCGTTCTCGTGCAGGAACTGCAGGCGGGCGTCGAAGCCGAGGACGGTGGGGATCACTGGCATCGCGAAGTACCGGGTCATCGGGGAATCTGTCTGCGGGCCGATCCAGTTGGCCATCCGCAGGGTGGTGACGCAGACGTCGGGGCGGCGCCGGGCGAACCCGCGCACGTATCCCTCGACCTCGACCGCGTCCTTGCTCAGCCCTGTCTGGTGGATGGCCCGGGGCGCCATCTCCTCGGTGAACATCGCCGGATCGCGGGGACCGGCGCCGTACACGGTGGTGGAGGACTTGACCACGAGCTTGCTGATGCCGGGAGCCTTCTGGCAGGCGGCGAGCAACTGCATCGTGCCGATGACGTTGATCTCCTTCATCGACGATCGGCCACCGGCGCTGCCAGGGGTCGCCACGACGCCCGTGTGGACGACCGTGTCGACGTCCTCACCGGCGATGACCTTCGCGATGACGGGGTTGCGGATGTCGGCCCGGACGAACCGAACCCGGCCGAGCTCCGCACGAGGCGGAACCACGTCGATACCGATCACGGTGTCGATCGTGGGATCCGCGGCCAGGCGGCGGGCACAACGAGCACCGGCGTCCCGGGAGACGCCGGTAACCATCACTACCTGTGCCACGAGAACCCCCAGCCAGACAGCAAACCCCAACAGCGCCGCTCTGGATCGCCAGAGCGGCGGGACCTGCTTACTTGCCGAGCTTGCGGCGCTGCACCCGCGTCTTCTTCAGCAGCTTGCGGTGCTTCTTCTTCGCCATGCGCTTGCGGCGCTTCTTGATGACCGAACCCACAGTGGACCTTCCAAACTTAAAGAGAGCGTCGGCAAAGCCTACCTGTAGGTCACCTCGCTGACCTAAGTGAGGGTTGTCGGTGGGTCTGCGTAGGGTGGAATCCCGACGCGCCAGGAGGCTGCGATGACGGCTCGCTACAACGGTTTGGCCGACTGGTACGACGCCAGGTTCGTGGTGGGGGCGGAGCCACATCAGCCAGGTCTGCTGGAGCTGCTGGGGTCCGGGACCGGGCCCTGTCTGGACCTCGGCTGCGGCACCGGGCGGAACTTCGAGACCATCCGGGCGAGCGGGCGCAGCGTCGTCGGCGTGGACCGTTCCGCCGACCAGCTCCGACTCGCGCGGACCAGGACCGACGGCCCGCTGATCGAGTCGGATGCCGCTGTGCTGCCGTTCGCGGACGAGTCCTTCGACACGGTGATGGCGTTGTGGATCTCGACCGATCTGGACGATTTCGAAGGCGCGTTGCAGGAGGCGACGAGAGTGCTGCGCCCCGGCGGCATCTTCGTCTTCTACGGCGCCGGGCCAGATGTACGTGATCGGTCACTGGATGACCTGCAACGACTGGGTCCTCGAGCTCTAGCCGAGTTCAGCCAAGTGTTCCCACGTCCGCAGCCTGACCTCGCGGCCCTTGTCCGTCACGACGTTGAGCGGCAGGTCGGTGAGCTGGTAGCCGGACCGCCGGGCGACACCGTTGCTCGCGGCGTTGTCCGGCTCGATCTCCAGGATCACCCGCGGCAAGCCGGCCACGTTGTGTGCGTACTCCGTCATCAACCTCACCGCCCGCGCTGCGAGACCTTGCCCGCGGGAGGCGGCTCCAACCACATAGCCGACGAACGCCGCCTCCTGGCTGAGCATGACCTCACCCAGCGGCCGCTCGCCGTCCGTGGTGATGGCAAGGTGCACCCGCCCGTTGTCCGAGTGCGCCCTGTCGAGATAGGCCTCTGCCGCGTCCAGGTCGAACGGAGTCACCAACGGCGTCCAGTACGCCACGTCCGGGTCGTCGAACACCTCCACCATCGCGGCCAGATCCCCGCGCTCCCACTCCCGCAGTACGAGCCCGTTCCCCGCCAACCGCACACCCGGACCGCCATACCTGATCGTCATGGGCCCAGTCTCCAATACGCCGTGGATCGAGCGCGCGGGATTTCGGACTGACCAAGTCCTGTAGCGTTCGCAACATTGAGTCGTGAGATTGCAGTCGTCACCACGAGGGTGGGCTGATGGCCGACACGTGGATCACCGGACATCCCGAGATTGTCGGGATGTCGTCCGAGGGGCTTGAACGAGTCACCGCGCTGGTACGCCGGTACGTCGAGCTAGGGCGTTATCCGGGCGCGGTCAGCATGATCGCACGACGAGATCAGGTGGTCCAGTTCGAGACCTGCGGCTCGATGGACGTCGAGCGGCACAAGCCGATGCGACCGGACACGGTGTTCCGGATCTACTCGATGACCAGGCCGATCGTCAGCCTCGGCCTGATGATGTTGTACGAGCACGGGCTCTTCCAGCTCGATGACCCGGTCGCGACCTTCCTCCCGGAACTGGGTGCCCTCAAGGTCTTCGCAGGCGGCGACGCGGATTCCTTCGAGGTGCGTGACCCGGCTCGGCAGATGACGGTGCGAGACCTGCTGATGCACACGTCGGGCCTTGCCGCGTACAACTCGGCGACTCCGGTCGGCGAGCTCTACCGCAGGGCCGGACTCGGCGACCCGGACTCCACCGGCACGCTCGCCGAGCTGCCCGGCCGGTTGGCCGGCATACCGCTGCAGGCCGATCCCGGCTCCCGCTGGATCTACGGCATCTCCACCGACCTGGTCGGCCTGTTGTGTGAGGTGCTCAGCGGAATGCCGCTGGACCGGTACCTCGAGGAGCGGATCTTCGCGCCACTGGGCATGGTGGACACCGGCTTCTCGGTCCCCGCGGCCGCGATCGACCGGTTCGCTGCCGGCTACAGCTTCCGTGACGGCAACCCGGCCTATGAACTCGCCGACGATCCGCGGACCAGTGACTACACCCGTCCTCGCCCGTTCCTGTCCGGTGCCGCCGGTCTCGTGTCGACCGCCGGGGACTATCTGCGGTTCTGCCGGATGCTGGCAGGAGGCGGTGTTCTGGACGGCGTACGCATCATCGGACCGCGGACGTTGCGGTTCATGACCACCAACCACCTGCCGGGCGGGCAGGATCTGGCCGGCATGGGCGGCATGGGCGGCATGGGCGGCATGGCCGACTTCGGCGGCGAGACCCGCCGCGAGGGCCAGGGGTTCGGCCTCGGCTTCGGCGTACTGCTGGATCAGACGACCGCCCAGACGATCGGAACGGCAGGCGAGATCTTCTGGGGCGGCGCGGCCTCGACCGCGTTCTTCGTCTGCCCGGCCGAGGAACTGATCGTGATCTTCTTGACCCAGCTCCGGCCGTCGGCCAGCTATCCGATCCGGCGGGAACTTCGCGCCACCGTCTACGCGTCGATCATCGACTGACCCGCCGATGATCGAAGGCGCGGCGCGCTATCCCTGGTTGGAGGCGCCCGAGCCGTTCGCCGAGACCATCCGCAGTTTCCTGAGGTAGTCCGAGACCGGGCCGAAGGTGAGGAGGCCGCTACCGGCGCCGGCTAGTTCGGCTGCGGCGGGCGCTAGTTCCTGGTAGGCGCGCCGCATCGCGTCCTGGTCGTCGAGGGCGATGGCTGCCTGTGCGATAAGGCACCACATTGCTTCGTACAACAGGTCGCGGGGTGGTTCCGGTACCTTGCGCAAGGCTGCTGCGGCGTCAGCGCGGCGGTCCTGGGCCAATAACGCCAGCGGTCTGACCCACGGCTCATACGGTCCCCAGTCAAGACCTTCGTCCGGATGAACGTTGCCTGCGGCAAGCAATGCCAGCGGTAAGAGTCCGCCCTCGAGCCCGGGCATGCCGGCGCCGTCCAACCGTGCGGCCGCGTCACGGTAGGCCGCTTCCACCTCGGCTGCCGAGGCCTGACCACCCGCGGCAAGGCGGAGTGCGCGGTACCACTGGGTGAAGACTCCGACCAGCGGCAGTTCGTGGCGTTCGGCCAGGCGGTCTACAGCACTTGCCTGCTCATCGGCTCCAGCGAAGTCGGCAAGCGCGCTGCGGGCTTGGATGCGAACGAGATGACCTAGAACCTCATACGTCACCAAGCCATGCCGTGCCGATACAGCGATGAGCTCCGCGCCGATGTCGTCCCTTTTCGACGCTAGGCCGGCGCGGTGAAAGCTCTGCATGAACAGGCCGTTCAGGGCGAACACCAGCACAGCCGGGTCATCCAGCCGCCGGGCGATCTGCTCAGCTTCCCGTGCCGCCTCAGGTCCACGCGATCCGTGGGTGCCGCGCGACTCCAGGGCGATCGTGGCCAACAACCTGGCCCGCGCGGCCTCCTGCTCGGCGGGGAGAGCAGTCAATGCGCGCTCGGCTGCTTGGACGATCGCGGCCGCGTGCTGCTCGTCGTCCGATCGCGTCCAAATCGCCGGTACGTCGTACGCGCCGATCACGCGAGCTGTCAGCTCCGGGTCGCCCAGTTCCTCGGCGGCAGCGGTCGCAGCGATCCGGTGCTCCCGAGCCGCCTGCAGCCCGCCTCCCCCGGTCACCGCAAGATTGCGCAGCAACCCCACCGTCGACTCCAGCCGCGCCCGCGCTCCTGTCGCCACCGTCCGGTCGTACGCCGCGGCTGCCGCTTCCCACACCCTCCCCGCCGCATCCGTATTACGAACGCTCGGCTGCAGGTGGTCCGCCTGGTTGAGGATGTCCGTTTCCAGGTGGCGGAGGCCTGGCCCGGGATCCACCCCGAGTTGCTCGACAAGCAACGTCCGCGCGCGCCGTAGTACGGCAAGAGCGTCGCCCTGGCGGCCGGCGCGGTACAACGCGAGCGCAAGCAGACGCCAGGCGTCCTCGCGCCAAGGGTGCTCGGTAACGTGCGCGTCCAGGTCAGGGACGGCCTCGGCGGCAAGGCCGAGCGACAGCCGAGCGACAGCCACCTGCTCGATCGCCTGCAGGCGCAACTCCGCCAGGCGGGAGCGTTCCGCGAGAGCCCAGGAGGCGTCGGCGAACCCGGCATACGCTGATCCACGCCACCACCCGAGCGCCTCCTGCAGCCGGGTGAGCGCCTCCTCGGGGGCGAGGGTCGCGGCCGCGGCCACCACTTGCTCGAACCGCCAGGCATCCACAGAATCAGGTTCCGCGCGCAAGGCATAGCCGGGTCCCTCAGTCACGAGCAGCTTGGCCGGAGTACGCGCTGGACGCTGTGGCTCCACCGCCCGCCGCAACGACGCCACGAACGTGCGCACCGCACTCAGGGCACCGGGAGGCGGATCCAACCACAGGTCGTCGACCAGCCGATTCACCGGTACGACGCGGCCGCGGGCGACAACCAGCCGGGCCAGTACCGCGCGATGCCGGGGTCCCTTCAAGGCGATCGCGTCGCCGGCATCATCCCAGGCCACCACCGGCCCCAGCACCCCGAAAACCACCTGCACCCGTCCGACCAACCTTTCCGGGCATCGCCTGCCGCCACGGTAACTCGTGCTCATCGGTTGCTCATCGGCGCCGGGCAGGCTTCGTAGTACCAACTCATCGACAGGAAGCAGCGGAAGACCATGACGACTGACCTCGCTGGCTTCGACTACCGACGTGTCCAGGTGGCCGAAGGGGTGTCTCTCACCGCGGCGGTCGCGGGCTCCGGGAGCCCGATCGTGCTGCTCCACGGCTTCCCGCAGACCCACCTGATGTGGCGGCACGTCGCCGCCGATCTCGTTGCGGACCACACCGTGATCTGCCCCGACCTGCGCGGCTACGGCGCTAGCGACAAGCCCGCGGAGACCGACGGCAGCACCTACTCGAAGCGCACGATGGCGGCCGACGTCGTCGCTCTGGGTCGCGCGCTCGGACACGAGACCTTTGCGTTGGCGGGCCACGACCGCGGGGCGCTCGTCGCCTTCCGGGCCGGACTGGACCATCCCGGCACGATCACCCACCTGGCCTGCCTCGATGTGCTGCCCACCTTGGATATGTGGAACGCTATGCAGGGGCTCAAGGCCGCGGTCGCCTTCCACCTCTACTTGATGGCACAGCCCGTCGGCCTTCCCGAGCAGCTGATCGCAGCAAGCCCGGATGCCTTCTTCGGCTACTTCCTGGATCTCTGGGCAAACGATCCGGAGTCGATCCCCGCGGACATCCGCTCGGCGTATCTGGAGGCCTGCCGCAACGCGGTGCCGTCGATCGTTGCCGACTATCGTGCTTCCGCGGGTATCGACGTCGACCACGACCAGGTGGACCTTGCCGCTGGCAACCAACTCCGCATGCCGGTCACCGTGATCCAGCAGGACTGGGGCCGCGCGCTGGGGTTCGACGCGGCTGCCTTGTGGGGCGCCTGGGCTCCGGACCTGTGTCACCTCACCGTCACCTCCGGTCACTTCATGGCCGAGGAAGCCCCCACGGACATCAGCAAGGCTCTCCGCGACCTGCTGACCCGCTAACCACCGGAGACGATGCTGAACCGCTGGGTGCCGATCGGCGACGACCTTCACGCGCTGCTGAGCATGCGCTACGAAGGCGGCGACCCGACCAAGCCGTTCGTCGACGCCACTGGGTTGAGCCGACCGCTGCGAGCCGGCGATCTCCCGGACCTGGCTGCTGCGGCTCGCGAGGTGTTCGGGCTACACCAGCCGCGCTATCTGCGTTTGTGGAGCGCGGAACCGGTCGGATGGATTCCGGGTTTCCGATCGGCGGTTCCTGGCCGCGCCGATCGAACTCCTGCAGCCGCGTGACGTACCCCGTGGGCTCGCGCTTGTGCAGGCGCGGAATCTGGAGCACTACGGCGACGCGGAGCGCGCGTATGCTGCAGTCGATTCCGAGCACCCATCGCACGTGGAGCAGGCTGCTCTGCAAAGTCGCGCTGACCTCGAGGAGTCAGTGGAGGCCGGTCTGGTGTTCGACGTCACGGTCGACGGAACCTGGGCCGGGTATGCCGCCGCGCTCGCCGCGGGCCAGGACAGCCTCGGCCTGCCGGCGTACGTCGTACAGGACCTCATCCTCTCGCCGGAGTTCCGGGATCGGGCCTACGGGCCGCATCTCAGCACCCTCCTGGCCCAGGCGCTCCCCGATCCCTCGCGCATCCTCATCGGCACCATCCACGCCGACAACCGAGGCGCCATCCAGTCCGCCACCCGAGCCGGTCGCAAGGACGTCGGCGGCTGGCTCCAGTATCAGTTCACGGAGCTCCGCTAGCGGAGCCGGCCAACTGGAGTCATCGGATCAGACGAGCCGGCATCTTTTTTGTGGGTCAGGTGTCGGTGGGGCGTTGACTTTCGGCGGGCAGGAGCGGAGTGGCCAGCGACCACGCTGTTGCCTGGTTCTCGAGGGGAAACGTGATCAGCAGGTAGTCGCTCATGGCAACGACCCTAAGCCGCACAAGGGCCTCAAAGACCCGGGTTCGGGTTGCGCAGGTCGTCCAGTCGGCGGGTGAGGTAGTCGGCTTCCACTGTGTTGCCGGTGAAGGTGATCGCTTCCTCGTAGGCGGCGATCGCCTCCTGTCGACGGCCGGTACGGCGGAGCAGGTCCGCGTGGGTGGCGGCTAGGTAGGGATAGGTGGAGAGGGCCGGGTCGTCGGAGAGTGCGCGGATCACGTCCAGAGCGGCCTCCGGGCTGTCGGCGTAGCTGAGGGCGACTGCGCGGTTGAGGGCGACCACCGGAGACGGCCAGCGCGCGAGCAAGAGGTCATACAGGCCGAGGATCTCCTCCCAGTCGGTGTCCTCCCATCGCTTGGCCTCCGCGTGGACCGCGCCGATGGCAGCCAGCAGCCCGAACCGCCCGACTGGCGGCCCCTCGAGTGCTGCGTGAACCAGCGCGAGTCCCTCGGCGATCAACTCGCCGTCCCACAGCGCGCGATCCTGCTTCCGCATCACCGCCAGCTGTCCACCCTCGTCGACCCGGGCTGCCTCGCGTGCCTGTGTCAGCAACAGCAGCCCGAGGAGAGCAGTCGCCTCACCGCTGTCCGGGAGCAGCAACTGAACCATCCGGGCCAGGTCGATACCGCGCCGAGCCAGATCAGGCCGGGTCAACTGGTCACCGAACTTGGCCGTGTGACCGACGGAGTACACCAGATGTACGACGTCGAGTACGGCGGTGATCCGCTCAGGGAGTTCGGTCACCCGAGGAACGCGGTACGGGATGCGGGTCTCGGCGATCTTGTGCTTCGCCCGGGTGATCCGCGCCTGCATGGTGGCTTCCTTGACCAAGAAGGCCTTGGCGATCTCAGCCGAGGAGAGCCCGCAGACCAGCTTGAGCGTGAGAGCCACTTGCGCCTCCTGAGCGAGGGCTGGGTGGCAGCACGTGAAGACCAGCCGAAGCCGGTCATCCGGGAACACGCCGCCGGCAACCTCGTCGCTGTCCGCCGGGTCCGGCACAAGGAGAGGGAGTTTGCGCTCCAGCACCGCTGCGCGCCGCCGCTGCTCGAGAGCTCGGCGGGTGGCGACGGTGGTCAGCCACGCCCCGGGACGTCGAGGGATGCCGCGAGCACGCCAGTGCACCAGGGCCTGCGCGTAGGCGTCCTGCACACAGTCCTCGGCCAGGTCCAGATCGGCCGCGACCCGTGCGGTGGCCGCCAGGACGTAGGCCCACTCTTCGTCGTGAGCCCGTGCGATCGCCCCGGCGACCTCCGCAACTGTCGGGACCATCTCAGTTGATGATCGGCCGTACTTCGACCCCGCCCATTGGTGCGGGTACCTGCTTGGCAATCGCCAGCGCTTCGTCCAGATCGGCAGCCTCGATGATGTAGAAGCCGCCGATGACCTCCTTGGTCTCGGCGAAGGTTCCGTCGGTCACCACGAAGCTCCCGTTCCCGTCCGATCGAACGGACGTGGCTGTGCCGCTCTCGCCGAGCTGGGCACCACCGCGCAGGGCCGCCCCGTTGGCTTGCACGAACGCCTCGTGTCGCCGGTGGTTCGCCTCCGTCACCGAAGCATCAGCCTCGGCCCACTTCGCCTCGTTGTCGTAGATCATCACCAGGTACTTCCCCACTGGTGCCACCTCTCCATCGATACGCATGGAACCGCTTCCCGGCCCCACTGCTACTACACCGATGCTCAAGACCCTCCCAGATCGACAGCCCGCGCCCGGTGATTTCCCACGGCGTGCGCCTGCAGCCGGGTCAGCAGGAGTTGTCGGTGGGTCGGTCTACCGTGTTCCAGGTGGCAGGAGTCCCGTCCGATCAGTAGAGGAAATCGTCATGAGCACGCTGTCAGATCGACCCAACACTGCCTTGATGGTGATCGATGTCCAGAAGGGGGTGGTAACCGGCACGCACGAGCGTGACGTGGTGGTGGCGAATATCAGCTCGCTCGTCGACCAGGCTCGTGAGGAAGGCGTCCCGATCGTCTGGGTGCAGCACTCCTCCGAGCAGCTGCCGAAGGGCAGCGACAGCTGGGAGTACGTCCCGGAGTTGGTGCGCGAGGAGGCGGAGCCGTTGGTGCACAAGACCTTTGCCGACTCGTTCGAGGACACCGACCTGGAGGACGTGCTGGCCGCGGGCGGCATCGGACGCCTGGTCGTGACCGGGGCGCAGACCGATGAATGCATCCGATCGACGATCCACGGCGCCTTCGTCCGGGGGTACGACGTGACGCTCGTCGGCGACGCGCACACGACCGAGGACCAGACCGAATGGGGCGCACCCCCACCGGACAAGGTCATCGCCCACACCAACCTCTACTGGCAGTACCACACGGCCCCCGGTCGGACCGCCGCAGTCACTGAGACCAAGGACGTCACCTTCGGCAACTGACCCCGAGCTCGACGGCCGGATCGGTCGACAATCACCCTTGCGGAGACTTTGGTTCGAGGGGTGGACCTTGCTGGCGGCCTTGGCGGCGCGGACCACCAGGCTGCGGCTGGGGTTGCTGGTGACGAGCAATCGCATCAGGCCGCCTGCCGTGCTGGCGAAGATCGCCGCCACCGTGGATGTGATCTCCAACGGACGTCTCGTGGTCGGCCTCGGTGTGGGCGGGACCCATCAACCGAGTGGCGCGGGCGGCATCGCGGGGCCGAACCCTGCGATTGCCGAGTACGCCGCGTATGGGCTCGAACTGGTTCCGCAGGCCGAGGGGATCGCACGGCTCGATGAAGCGTGCCGAATGCTCCGCAGGCTGTGGACCGAAGAGGTCGTCGACTTCGACGGCAAGTACTACCAGCTCGAGCAGCCATACTGCGCACCAAAGCCCGTCCAGCAGCCGGGACCTCCTCTACTCCTTGGTGGTTGGGGCCCTAAGACCCTGCGGGTTGTGGCAGAACATGCGGACAGCTGGAACATCCCGGGCCCGCCCCACAACGACATCAGCACCATCGCGGAGCGCAGCAAGATCCTCGACGAGCACTGCCGCGATCGGCCGGGACCCGGCGGAGATCACCCGCTCGGTGCAAACCCACGCATTTACGGACGACCCGCAGCGGACTCGCAGTACGGTGCTCGAACTGCATGACATCGGCGTCGACCACGTCGTACTCAACCTGATGAAGCCATTCCGCAAAGGCCTCGCAACCTGGGCCGCGGCGGAAATCATCGACCCGGTCAACGCACAGCTCAACTGACCAGCGGGGGGCCTTTGGAACGACAGGTGAGGCGTCTACGTCTGAAGCGCGTGCGTCAGTCGTCCCGCGTCAAACCATTCCGGCTGAGGAGTCAGCGGCTGAGGCAGGAGCGGGATTGGAGGTACAGCGAAGCGGCCGGTTCCCATGGGAGTCCGGCCGCTTGCGCTTCTCGTGGTTATCCGGCCTGGAAGAAGGCGCCTTTGAGGTAGTCGTGCACGGCGTCCTCAGACACCCGGAACGATCGACCCACCCGCACCGCGGGCAGTTCTCCGGAGTGCACCAACCGGTACACCGTCATCTTGGACACGCGCATGGCCGTGGCGACCTCAGCCACGGTCAGGAACTTCACCTCGGCGAGCGGCTGCTCACCACCGGACTTCTTTGATGCCATTGCGCACCGCACTTCCAGCACGAGTCGTGCGCCGGCTTCCCCTCCGGCACCTCCGCCCGTGCATGGACCGAGCGTAGTGGCTGTTGGTGCGAATGGGAAAGAGGGTGTCTCGTGTGACTCAGTAGGTCGGGTCCAGACCGAGCAGCGGGAAGCTGATGTCGCGGGTCGCCTTGATCGAACGATCGAGCCAGGTGTCCGGGTTGTAGCCGCTCGACCAGTCGGTGTACGCCGCATCCCGGCCGTCCGTCATCCGCAACGGAGCGACGCGCGCGAACCGGATCCGGACGTCCTCGCGCCACGACTCGGGCACCGGCGTCGCCGGGTCGATCGGGTGCCCGGCCACGATCGCGAGCAGGTGCGTCCAGGCGCGCGGAACCACGTCGATGATCGCGTAGCCGCCACCCCCGGTCGCGACCCACTTGCCGTCGCAGACCTCGTGAGCCAGGTCATGCAGCGCGAGGTACGCCGCGCGCTGCCCGTCGACGGATTTCGTCAGATGGGCCAGCGGGTCCTCCACATGGGAGTCACAGCCGTGTTGTGTCACCAATACGGACGGGCGGAACGCCTTCACCACATCCGGCACGATCGCGTGGAAAGCCCGGAGCCAACCCGCATCACCGGTCCCCGGCGGCAGCGGGATATTCACCGCCGTGCCTTCGGCGTGCGGACCACCCGTCTCGCCGGCGGACCCGGTCCCCGGGAACAACGTGGTGGGCGACTCGTGCAGGCTCACGGTCAGCACCCGCGGATCGTCATAGAGAACAGCCTGTACGCCGTCGCCGTGGTGCACGTCCACGTCGACATACGCGACGCGCTCCGCCCCGTGATCGAGGAGCCACTGGATCGCGATGGCCGGGTCGTTGTAGACGCAGAAACCGCTGGCCAGCGACGGCATCGCGTGGTGCAGCCCGCCCGCGATGTTCGCCGCGTGCAGGACATCGCCCTCCCACACGGCGCGTGCGGCCTCGACCGAGGCGCCGACCACATGCGCTGAAGCCTCGTGCATCTGGGGGAAGCAGTAGGTGTCGTCGGTGCCGAGGCCGTGCTCGAGGTCAGGCCGGTCCGGATTCAGGCCCGCTCGCTTGACCGCGGCGATGTATTCGGCGGTGTGGACGGTGCCGAGCAGCGCGTCGTCCGCGACCGGAGCGGGCACCACCTTCAGTTGGTCGAGCACGCCGAGAGCGCGGGCCAGCCGCACCGTCAGATCCACCCGGATCGGACTCATCGGATGCCCATGACCGAAGTCGTACGCCGTCAGACCCTCGTCGAAGACCAGCATCGCCTCACCGCTCATGCCCCGACCTTAGCCGTCGGCAGCAGCAGGCGTCTGCGGTCGTTTCATGCCCGCCCACCGGACCGGGCGGACCCGCCCGCGCGACCGGGACCGCGATCGGACCTCGTCTGGGCAGCTCCTTGACCTCAACCTGAGTTCAGGATGAACACTGCGAGCATGAGGATTTTCAACGACTCGGAGCTCGCTTTCCTGGCCCGGCAGAAGCTCGGCCGGCTGGCCACCAAGGCCCCCGACGGCACCTTGCAGAACAATCCCGTCGGCTACTTCATCAAGGACGGCTATGTCGACATCGGCGGCCACGTGATGGGGAACAGCCGGAAGTTCCACAACGTGCAGAAGGAACCGCAGGTCTCCCTGGTGATCGACGACCTCTCCACCGAGAAGGGCTGGTTCGTCCGCGGCATCGAGATCCGCGGCCGCGCCGAGGCCCTCGACGACGTGGATCCACCGGGGCCCGGCTACAGCCGGGAGATCATCCGGATCCACCCCGAGCGCATCCTCAGCTGGGGCCTCGACGAGAGCAGCAGGCGGAACGTGTCATAACCCCCGCGACATCAGAGTCAACGGCCGACTGGGGTCATGAAAGACCTCGACGCGACCGGTCGGGACGAACCCAGTCCGCCGGTAGAACGCGGCCGCGCGCGGAGCCGCGTCGTACACCCAGAGCAGCAGGCGCTCGTAGCCCTGCTCACGCGACCAATCCAGCAGCGCCCCGGTGAGAGCCTTCGCCACGCCGTGACCACGCGACTCCGGCTCCACCCACATCGCCAGCATCAGCGCTGCGCGGGGATCGCGCTCGTCCTCACTGGTCGGCGCACCGCTGACCATTCCCGCGGGACGATCATCCAGCTCTGCCAGGAGCGTGACACGATCCGTACTGGCCAGTCGCGAGCGCCAGTCGTCCTCCGTCAGGCCAACCGACTCCTGGTAGGTGCTGTAGAACGACTCGGGCGCGTCGAGCAGCGCACGAAGCCGGATCTCCCGCAGGGTCTTCCAGTCGTCCTCTGTCAACCTGCGCACTGTCACGGTCATGCGCCGATTGTCGCCCGACGCATGTAGCCAGTCACCTGAGTTTGCGCCGCGAACCACGTGGCCCCCGACTTTCCTCCTCGACCTGCCCTGGTGGCCCACTACCCGGCCCGACCCGCCGGCGCCGCCACGACTTCACCGAATCGACCCCGCCAGGGTGACCGCAGTACCCAGCTCGACCCGCCGGGATGACGGCACTACCCTCATCGGCCCGCCGGGACCGCCGCGACCTCCCATCTCGACCCGCCGGGGTGGCCCCACTACCCGACCCGACCCGCCGGGGTGGCCCCACTACCCGACCCGACCCGCCGGGGTGGCCCCACTACCCGACCCGACCCGCCGGGGTGGCCCCACTACCCGCCAGCGTGGCCCCACTACCCGGCCCGACCCGCCGGGGGTGGCGGCACTACCCGGCCCGACCCGCCGGGGGTGGCGGCACTACCCGGCCCGACCCGCCGGGGTGGCGGCACTACCCGGCCCGACCCGCCGGGGTGGTGGCACTACCCGGCCCGACCCGCCGAAATCACGCCGTCGGTACGGCGGGTCGAGCCGGGTAGTCGGCGGTCGTCGGCGGGTCGACGAGGGAAGTCAGGTGAAGGTCGGCGGGTCGAGCCGGGTAGTCGGGTTGTCGTCGGCGGGTCGAGGAGGGCGGAAGACGTGGTCAACGGCGGGCGGAGCCGAGCTGGGGTAGCCGCGCTCTCACCGCCCTGGGAGTTCGGTTTCGGGGCGGTGGGGACAGGTCGGTGAAATACACCGGTCGGGGCAGACCTGGGCATTGGCCCCGGCGGGATGTCGTACCGACGGACAGGTGGTTGTCGTCCGATGCGGTCACCGCGCGGGTGCTTCAGGCGGGGCGCCGAGCCTGGGCTGCGTAGGACTACCTGTCGGTCGGTACACCTAGCGGGCGACGGAGCCGCCGAGCCCTAAGTGGAATCAGCGCGGATACGAGCCTGGATGTCTAGTGGGCGCCACGCGTGGGACGCCCTCGTTCTTACGAGCGCGACGTAGAAGGGACGGCCGGGCACGGGTGCGTGGGTGGGAGCGACGTAGGAGCGGCGTGGGGCGTGCGTGGATGGGAGCGGCATAGGAGCGGCGAGGGCAGGCGCGTCGGTGGGAGCGACGTAGGAGCGGGCGTGGGGGGTGCGTGGGCGGAAGCGACGTAGGAGCGGCGAGGGCGGGCGCGCGGGCGGAAGCGACGTAGGAGCGGCGAGGGCGGGCGCGCGGGTGGGTGGGAGCGACCTGGGAGTGGCGTAGGCGAACTTCCGACGGGTATTCTCGTTCCGTGAACGGATCACGTCAGTTGACTTTGCAGCAGTGGTGGGCCGCCTGAAGGCGGACCCCCAGCGTTCACACGCATCCCAAGGCCGCCTCGCCGAGGCGGCCTTTTTGTATGCCCTTCTGCGAGGCGCACGACCTCGAAAGAAGGAATCATGACCTCGCTCTCAGGGATCACCCCGTCCGGCCGGCTCACGCTCGGCAACCACCTTGGCGCGTTGCGGCGGTTCACCGATCCGGACGGGTTCTACTTCGTCGCGAATCTGCATGCGATGACGACGAAGCACGATCCGCGCCGGCTGGTCTCGCTGACCCGCGAGATGGCCACGCTGATGCTTGCCGCCGGGCTTCCGCCCGGAACGGTGTTCGTTCAGTCGGACGTTCCCGCGCACGCGCAGCTCGCGTATCTGCTGGAGTGCACCTCGTACGTCGGGGAGCTGTCCAGGATGATCCAGTACAAGGAGAAGGGCCGGGGCAGACCGATGACCCGGGCCTCGCTGTTCACGTATCCCTGCCTGATGGCGGCGGACATCCTGCTCTACGGCACGGATTTGGTTCCCGTCGGCGGTGACCAGGACCAGCATGTCGAACTGGCCCGGGATGTCGCGATCCGGTTCAACCGCGAGTACGGCGAGACGTTCGTGGTGCCGCAGTTGCAGAAGGCGGCGTTGGCGATGCGGATCAAGGATCTGGCGAATCCGACCGCGAAGATGAGCAAGTCCGACGTGGACGACGCCGTGGGCACGATCCGTCTGCTGGATCCGCCGGACGTGATCCGCCGACAGATCATGCGGGCCGTGACGGACTCCGACGGGGAGGTTCGCCATGACGAGCAGGCGAAGCCTGGAGTCACCAATCTGCTGGAGATTCTGGCGTCATGCACTGATGGGGATCCAGTCGAGCTCGCGACGGCGTACTCGACATACGGGGCGTTGAAGACGGACGTTGCGGACGCGGTGCTGGCCGTGATCGAGCCGCTACAGAAGGAGTATGCGCGGCTGGCGTCCGACCCGGGCGGGGTGGACGCGATGCTCGCCGCGGGGCGGGATCGGGCGATCGAGGCGAGCCGGCCGCGACTCCAGGCTGCGGCCCGGGCGATGGGTTTGGCAGGATCGCTGGTGTGACTTTGCAGCTGCGCGTGGCAACGTTCAACATCCGGAACTCCTCGGCGCCGGACGGAGACGACTCGTGGCTGGTGCGGCGCGGGTCGACCGTCGCCGCGATCGAGGTGCTCGAGGCCGAGGTGGTCGGGCTGCAGGAGGTGCTCCCCGACCAGCTGGACTACCTGCGCGAGGCGTTCGCGGGCTGGCAGATCGTCGGTGCCGGACGGGATGACGGGGTTCACGAAGGGGAGCACTCGGTCGTCCTGGTCCGGCCCGGGGACTGGGAGGTGGAGTCGGACGAGACGCGCTGGCTCTCGCCGACGCCATCGGATGCAGGCTCGGTCGGGTGGGACGCGGACCTGACCAGGATCGCGACGCTCGTGCGGTTGCGGCACCTCGACGGAACCCGGGTCGGGGTGGCGAACACCCACTACGACCACGCCGGCGAGGTCGCTCGGGTCGAGTCGTCGCGGCTGCTCGCGCAGTGGATCGCGGCCGAGCCTTCGTTGCACTGGATCCTGATGGGCGACCTCAACGCCACCCCGGACTCGCCACCGCTCAAGGCGTTGACGAGCGCCGGCTTGCTGGACGCGGTACCGGCGACCGAGGGCGGCACCGAGCACGCCTTCACCGGCGCCACCGACCGGGACCGGATCGACCACATCCTGACCGACAGTTCCTGGAAGGTGATCGGGGCCGCGGTCGCGCACGATCGCCCGGGCGACCGGCTGCCGAGCGATCACTGGCCGGTCGCCGCCACACTCCAGCTCGCCTAGGCCGGACGTTTGAGCCTGCCTAGAGTTTGTTGAAGACTTCCTCGCGCAGCCGCTCGAGGGCGTCGAAGCGTCGGGTCCCGGAGCCGAGGTTGCCGTCGGGGACGAGGAATTCGTCGATGCCGGCCTCGGGGTAGCGGGCGACGGTGTCGAGCACCTCCTCGGCCGAGCCCATGATCACCGGCATGCGGCCGCTCGCCAGCAGCCGCGCCCGCGTCTCCTCGGCCTCGGTGTCACCCGGTACGACGATCGCGATCTGCGCCTGGCTGGATCGCCGGACGGTCTTCGGGTCGCGGCCGATCTTCTCGCAGTGCCGGGCGAACGCCTCGCCCTTCTGGACGGCGACCTCGGGCAGACCCCAGTGATTCCACTCGTCGGCGTACTTCGCGACGATTCCCAGCGCGACCTTCTCGCCGGACGCCCCGATCAGGATCGGCAGCTTCGCGGGCTTGGGCTCGAGCGGCGCGTCCTGGAGCTGGTAGTACTTGCCGTCGAAGGTGGTCCGCTCCTGGGTCAGCAGGCCCTTGAAGACCTGGCATGCCTCCTCGAAGCGGGCCAGCAGTTCGCGGACCGGGGGCAACTCGATCCCGTACGCCCGGTGCTCGTTCACCTGCCAGCCGGCGCCGATGCCGAGCACGAACCGGCCGCCGCTCATCTGGTCCAGCGTCGCCGCCTGGTTCGCCACCACCGCCGGATGCCGGTAGGTGTTGCCGAGCACCATCGATCCGATCCGCACCCGCTCGGTTTTCACCGCGAGCCCGGCCAGCAAGGCGAGACATTCGTTGATCGGCACTGAAAGGTCATCGCCGTTCAGCATGAAGTGATCGGCCATCCAGACGCCGAACCACCCGGTCCTTTCGGCGTACTCCGCGCCTTCCAGAACCTCCTGCCAACTCCGGCTCGCGTTAGGCCACAAGGAAAAGTCCATGATCCTGACCCTATGCAGCGGCCTCAGGCAGGTGCCAGCGATTGAAGGAATCCGCCAGACGAGTCCGTCACACCAGTCGGCTGTTGCCCAGCGCGGACATCGGCTCGCGGCCGGGCGGTTGGGTCGGCCGCGGCAGCAGCGGTGTTCGTTTCTCGATCAACCGGGTCACCGACGCGTCGGCTGTCACTGTGATGTCCTCGCCCGCGTGCCTCAGCGTGATGCTGGCGTCGGATCCGTCGTGAACGGTGTAGGTGACTTCCTGCTGGTTGATCTCGACCCGGAGCCGCACTCCCCGCCAGCGGATGGAGAAGGCCAGATCCGTCAGTCCATCCGGAAGGGCGGGGTCGAAGCTCAGTCCCCCTTCGCCGTCCCGCAGTCCCCCGAAGCCGGCCACCAATGCGATCCAGGCGCCCCCCAGGGAGGCCATGTGCAAGCCGTCGCCGGTGTTGTCGTGCAGGTTGCGTAGGTCGATCAGTGCCGCTTCATACGCATAGTCGTAGGCCAGATCCAGGTGACCGACCTCGGCCGCCATCACGGCTTGCACGCAGGCTGACAGGGACGAGTCGCGCACCGTCAGCCGCTCGTAGTAGTCGAAGTTGCGGGCCTTCTCCTCCGCAGTGAACGCGTTCCCACACCAGTAGGTGGCCAGCATCAGGTCGGCCTGTTTGACGACCTGCTTGCGATACAGGTCGAAGTACGGCGAGTGCAGCATCAGCGGGTACTTCCCGCGGGACCCCTCGAAGTCCCACTCGGCGTAGCCGGTGAAACCTTCGGACTGCGGATGGACCTTGAGCTCCTCGTCGTACGGGATGTGTACGGCTGTGGCGGCATCCCGCCAGGAGGCCTCCTCCTCCGCGTTCACCTCGAGGGCACGGGCCTTCACCGGCCAGCGGGCGGCGAATTCGGCCGCGGCGCGCAGGTTCCTCGCGGCCATCAGGTTGGTGAAGACGTTGTCGTCCGCGACCGCGCTGTACTCATCCGGTCCGGTGACGCCGGGCAGGTGCCAACGCCCGTGCCGGTCGTGGTGTCCCACCGACATCCAGAGCCGGGCGGTCTCGACCAGGAGTTCGAGGCCGACCTCGTCGATGAACCGGTCGTCGCCGGTTGCGGCGTGATAGCGCACCACCGCCGCGGCGATGTCGGCGTTGATGTGGACGGCTGCCGTACCGGCGGGCCAGTACCCCGAGCACTCCTGGCCGCGGATGGTCCGCCACGGGAAGGCCGCGCCTTTGAAGCCGAGCACCGCTGCCCGTTCCTTGGCCAGGCCCAGAATCGAATGCCGCCAACGCAGCGCGTCGGCCGCGGCGTCGGGCATCGTGTAGGTCAGCACGGGCAGCACGAAGCCCTCGGTGTCCCAGAAGGTGTGACCGTCATAGCCCGCCCCGGTCAGACCCTTCGACGGGATGGCTCTCCGCTCGGCTCGGGCACCCGCCTGCAGCACGTGGAACAGCGCGAACCGGACGGCCTGCTGCAGCTCCGGGTGGCCCAGGATCTCCACGTCCGCCGCGTCCCAGAAGTCGTCCAGGAAGATCCGCTGCTCCTCGAGGAGTCCGTCCCAACCGCAGAACTGCGCACCCGCCAGCGCTGCTGCGACCTGGTCGCCGATCGCGTTCTCGGAGCGCAGGCTCGACCACCCGTACGCCAGGTACTTCACCACACGCAGGCTCTCACCGGGCTTGAGATCGCAGATGACCGTGGTGCGGGCCCAGTCCTGCCGGGCTTCGACCCTCACATCACCGCGGCCCGGCTGCTCGACCACGTGCGTCATCCCGGCGGCCATCAGCTGTTCGCTCGACCTGGTCCGGTGGATCAGGACGACATCGTCCCGGCCGTGGTGATGCGACACCGGCTCCAGCGGTTGCTCGAGCACGGCCGCGACCCGGGGGTCTGCGGACAACTTCGGCTGGGTCTCGTTCGCGACCAGCTCCGACTGGAGGACCAACCGCGCGCTCTGGTCAACCGGCTCGACGACGTACTCGATGGCGGCGACGGCCCGCTGAGTCAGCGAGACGATCCGGCGGGATCGGACCTTGATCCGCTTGCCGCCCGGCGAGGTCCACTCCGCGTCACGCTGCAGGATGCCGGTGCGGAAGTCCAGCGACCGCTCGTGGGAGTGCAGATGGCCGTAGCGGACGTCGAAAGGCGAGTCGTCGATCATCAGCCGGATGAGCTTGCCGTTGGTGACGTCGACCAGGGTCTGTCCCGACTCCGGATACCCGTACCCGGCTTCGGCGTACGGGAGCGGGCGGCGTTCGTAGAAGGAGTTCAGGTAGGTGCCCGGGATCGCGAACGGCTCGCCTTCGTCGAGGTTGCCGCGCAGACCGATGTGGCCGTTCGAGAGGGCGAACAGCGACTCCGACTGAGCCAGTTTGTCGAGATCAAGCTCGGTCTCACGCAACTGCCACGGTTCGATCGGATGGTGGCCGCGGTCCATCATCAGGCCTCCCGCCCAGCATCGGCGTCGGCACCTTCACTGCCTGACCGGATGTCGCCTTCCAGCAGGTCGGCGAGGTCCTTCACCACGATGTCGGCACCGTGAGCACGGAGCTGCTCGGCCTGACCGACGCGGTCGACACCGACCACGAAGCCGAACCCACCGGCCCGCCCGGCCTCGACGCCGGCCAACGCGTCCTCGAACACCGCACACTCCGTCGGCGCGGCCCCGAATCGCTTCGCCGCCGCCAGAAACGTGTCGGGCGCGGGCTTTCCGCGCAACTGCTCGGCCTTGATCGTCAGCCCGTCCACCCGCTCCTCGACGTACTCCGCCAGACCGGTGACCTCCAGGACCTCCCGGGTATTCGCGCTGGACGACACCACCGCTCGCCGCAGGCCCGCCCGCTTCGCGGCCTCGAGGTATCGGCGGGACCCCTCGAACACCCGTACTCCGTCGGTGCGGATGCGGCGTAGTACGGCCTTGTTCTTGCGGTTTCCCAGACCGTTCACCGTCCAGGCAGTGGGCGGGTCGTCCGGTGATCCCTCGGGAAGCACGATGCCCCGCGAGGCGAGGAAGTCGCGGACCCCGTCGGCTCTCGGCTTGCCGTCGACGTAGGCGTCGTATTCAGCCCGGGCATCGAAGGGCACGAAGGGCTGGCCGTGTTGCTCCGCGTAGGCCCGGAGGAACTCGTCGAACATCTCTTTCCAGGCCGCCGCATGCACTGCAGCGGTGTCCGTCAGCACACCGTCCAGGTCGAACAGGCAGACCCGGATCTGCGGGGGCAGTCCCAGCATCGCTGACCCCTCCGATCGGGCACGGTTCCGGTGGCGGCTATCACCGAGCCTAGCCGGTACCCACCTAGACCAGATGCCACCGCACCAGGAACGCGCCGACGGAAAGCACCAGGTAGAGGAGCACCAGTACTACGCCGAGCCCCGGGCGCGGGCGGGACCGCCGTACGGGCCGGTCCGCGGCGTCGGCGCGGGCGGCCTGCATCACGGCGGCGGCGTGCGCCGTCTGGCCCTTGGCGATGCCGTTGATCTCGCTCTCGTCCTTGCCGCTGCTGAGCACCACCGAGTCATCGACGATCGCGATGTCATCCACGTCCTGCCAGGCGAGGCTGCGGACAAGCAGGCTGGTACGCGCCTTGACCGCGGCCGCCGTGACGTCGACGCGGTAGAGCACGACCCCGCCGGCGACGCGGACCACGGACGCGCCGATGATCGTGAACAAGCCGACCGCGAGGAAGTCGCGGGCGCCCATCCAGAGCCAGGAGTTCAGCGCGGGCACGGCGATGAAGGGCACCACGAACAGGGCCCACGCCCACCACGGCGCCGGATCCAGCGGCACTCGCCAGGGCACCGTCGGCAACTGCTCGGCCACCGCGGGACGTGCGGCAGCGTCATCGGTGCCGCCCGAAGGATTTCCCATGGGCGGGACCATAGACCCATCAGCCCTGATCAGCTGACCCGACATCGACTCATCCCTCGAACGGCGGCAGACTGCGGCGGCCCACAATAACGGCGGACGGCCGGTCGGTGGTATTCCAGCCCGCCAAGGTTGCGCAAGCGCTTGCGGATTACTCGGCGGCGAGAGCCCGGGAACGGTTGCGGGCTGCTTCTATGGCGGAGAGGAAGGCGGCGCGGACCTTGTGGTCTTCGAGTTCCCGTACTGCGGCCGCGGTGGTCCCGCCCGGCGAGGTGACTCGTTCGCGAAGGACGGTCGGGTGTTCGCCCGTCTCGCGCAGGAGTTTCGCTGAGCCGACAACGGTCTGTACTACGAGCTCGCTGGCGGTGGATCGCGGCAGGCCCATGTGGACGCCGGCCTCGATCATCGCCTCGACCACGAAGAAGATGTAGGCCGGGCCTGAACCCGAGATCGCGGTCACCGCGTCCTGCTGCTTCTCCGGCACCCGGATGACCCTGCCAGTCGCGGCCAGGAGGCCCTCGGCCAGCACCAGGTGGCTCTCGTCGCAGTGCGCGCCGCGGGAGATCGCGGCCATTCCCTCGTCGACCAGGGCCGGGGTGTTCGGCATCACCCGGACGACGGCGACGCCTTCGGGTAGCCGGGACTCGATGAAACCAGTGGTGATACCAGCGGCGAGTGAGACCACGGTCTGGGACGGCTGGATCACCGGGGCGATCTCGGCGAGCAGGTCGGGCATGTCCTGCGGCTTGACCACCAGGACGAGGGTGTCCGCCTTCGCGGCGGCGTCCACGTTCGTCACCACGTCGACGCCGTAGCGCTCACGCAGTTCGGTCGCGCGCTCCGCCCGCCGCTCGGTGATGAGCAGCTCCTCCGGCCGCCGCCCGGCCCGCAGCAGCCCGGACAGCAACGTCTCCCCCATCACACCGGCCCCGAGGATGGCCACCTGACTAGTCATGGCCACACAGTAACCGCCGCCTACCTACCTACTTCTTGCTGATCAGGGAGCGGGCGAAGAACTGGAGGTTGGCGGGGCGCTCCGCGAGGCGGCGGACCAGGTAGCCGTACCAGTCCTCGCCGTAGGGGATGTAGACCCGAACGGTGTGGCCCTCGCGGGCCAGGCGGAGCTGCTCCTCGGGGCGGATGCCGTAGAGCAGCTGGTATTCGTACGAGCCGCGCTCGCGCTTGGCGCGGTCGGCGAGCGAGCCGGCGATCGCGATCAGTCGCGGGTCGTGCGACGCGATCATCGGGTAGCCGGCGCCGTTCATCAGGATCTTCATCGCCCGGACGTATGCCTTGTCGACGGCCTGCTTGTTCTGGTACGCGACCGACTCGGGCTCCTTGTATGCGCCCTTGCACAGGCGCACCCGCGAACCGGCGTAGGCCAGGTCCACGCAATCGCCTTCGGTGCGACGCAAGTAGGCCTGCAGCACGGCGCCGGTCTCGGGGAAGTCCTGCCGGAGCTCGCGGAGGATGCCGAGCGTGGAGTCCGTGGTGGTGTGGTCTTCCATGTCGAGCGTGACGGTGGTGCCGGCGTTGCGGGCCGCGTGGCAAATGGTCCTTGCGTTCTCCAGGGCGATCTTCTCGCCGTCGCCGGGCAGTGCCTGGCCGACGGCCGAGAGCTTGACCGAGACCTCGGCGTGGGCGGTCAGGCCGACGTCGGACAGCTGCTTGAGCACCTCGAGGTAGGCATCGGCGGTGGCGGTGGCCGCGGCGATGTCGGTGACGTCCTCACCGAGATGGTCGAGGCTGACGTTGAGGCCGTTGCTGACCAGCTTCTCGGTGGCCAGCACGGCCTCCGGAGCGGTCTCCCCGGCGACGAACCGGGCCACGATGCCACTGGACACCGGCATCGCCGAGACGGCCTTCTTGATCTGGGGGCTGCGGGACACGCCCAGCAGGACTCGCCGAAGCACTTCGCGTTCCTCCTCATCACCACCTGGCACCCGTTTTGCCAGGGGTGTCAGCAGGCTACGCGGCTGCACCGGACGTCCCCTAATCCTGTGGCCAGGACCACACCACTGCCCTCGCTGGTGTGCTGGACCCTGTCCGAGAGAAGATGCGCCATGCCCATCTTCAAGCGCCGCAAGGTCAGGGCCACCGACGCCGATCGGATCGGTGAGTTCTGGTCCTGGTGGACCAGCACTGGCGCGACGCTGGTCGCTGATGCGATCGCCCACCAGGCGCCGGCCGAGACCAGCGGCGCGATCTCGGAGCACGTCCGCCAGATCGACGACCGGCTGGACTGGGAACTCGGGCCAGGGCTGCACGCCGAGCACGTCCTCGTCGTCACGGCCGCGGGCGATCCGGCCGTGCGCGGCATCGCGCGGCGTTGGCTCCGCGCCGCGCCGCCGTCCGACCGGCTCTGGGAGTACGCCGACCTACGCCGCCCGGGCGCTGCCTTCACCATTCAGTTCGAGGGGCTGCCGCCGGTCCCGATCGAGGCCGGGCTGGTCACGATCGACCCGGACGACAGCGCGGCGGCGGTGCACGTCGGTGTGCACCACCCGGCCTTCCCGGCGCTGCCCGTAGAGGTGCAGCAGCGGGTGACCTTCCTGATGCTCGATCTGATGCTCGGCGAGGAGATGGTCGAGACTTGGGTCGGCGGGATCGAGACGCTGGCCTCCCGCCCGGCCGACGCCCAGCCGATCAGTGCACTGTTGCCCGCGGTCGCCTCGTTCGCCTCCGAGCACACGCTGGAGGACGGTAGCCCGGCCTGGCGGATGCTGGAGGGCACCGTCAACGGTCACCGGCTGATCGCGACCGCGGAGTACCCGCTGCGCTCCATCCGCCGGCCCCAGTTGGACACTCACGTCGCCATCTCGATCGGCTATCCCGTCATCAGGCAGGACGGGCTGCCCGAGGACAAGATGCTGGACAGCCTGCGCGATCTCGAGGATCACCTCACCGACCGGCTGGGCGACTCCGGCCGGCTCCTCGCCCACGAGACCTCGGCCGGCACGCGGACACTGCACTACTACGTCGACGGGACCACACCGGCCGCCAGCCAACTGCAGGCCGCGCTAGGCGGCTGGCAGCACGGCCGGGTCAACCTGGAGGTCTCCCCCGACGCCGGCTGGGACGACCTCAGCCACCTCCGCGGCTAAGGAGCCAACGGCGCCAGCGCGGTATGCCTCGAGTCGGGCAGACCTGGTCGCACCGGCGTTGTTCCACCTGCATCCGGGGTTGTTCCACCTGTATGACGCGAAGGCGACTGAGCAGTCAGTCCTCATCCGCGGCAGCGACGAATACGGCAGATCCCGTGCACTACGACCCCCCGACCCGGTAGGGCGCCGACTCACTCCTTCGCGTCATCGGCACCCTCCATCCACACCCCATGAACAGGCGACATAACCAGACCGCGAGTGCTTATGTCACGAGTGAGCAAGGTGCCGCTGTCACGAATGACCAACGTGCCGCCGACGGAGCGGTCTGGGTTGGTCCGGATGACACCAGGTCAATCACTTTGGGTTCCGAGATGTGAAGCGGGAGCGATGATGACATAACCAGATGGCCTCTGCTTATGTCATCGAGGTCAGAGGTCAGAGGCGAGGGATCGGGGGTCAGGGGTCAGGGCGGAGGTAAGGGATCGGGGTCGGGGGTCAAAGGGTCAAGGGCCAAGGTTGAGCGGGCAGGAGAGATGGCTGGTGGGCGAGCAGGCCATCCGCACCAGGTAGTCCGATGACACCGCTACCCTGCCCTCGGGATTGCGTTTCCACGCCGGTGCCTCTGCCCGGGGACTGTGTTTCTAGGGTGTTCGGCGTTTGAGGGTGGCGGCGCCGAGGGCGAGGGCGCCCAGGATGAAGGCGAGAACCACCAGCGCGTCGGTCCCCGCGCCGGACCCGAAACCGTTGCCGGCGGCAACTCCCGCGACCGCGTCGACGGCATACGAGAGGGGCAGCACGTCACTGACTGCATGCAGTACGCCGGGCAGGGCGTCGCGTGGGACGAGGAGTCCGCAGAGCAGGATCTGGGGGATCATCACGGCCGGCATCATCTGGACGGCCTGGAACTCCGTCGAGGCGAAGGCGCTCGCGAACAGGCCGAGCGCAGTGCCGAGGACACCGTCGAGAACAGCGACCACGCCGAGCTGCCAGGCGGCTCCACGGATATCCAGGCCGAGCGCGTAGAGCGAGATCGAGACGACCACTGCGGCTTGCACCACGGCGATCAGCGCGAAGGCCAACGCGTAGCCGAGCAGGAAGTCGAGCTTGCCCATCGGCATCGTGAACAGCCGGGACAACGTGCCGCTGGACCGCTCTCGCAGTGTCGCGACCGAGGTGACGATGAACATGATGATCGCCGGGAACACCGCCAGCAGCGGTCCGCCGACCCGGTCGAACGTGCTCGGTGAATCGGTGAACATCCACCACATCAGGCTGACCAGCAGGGCCGGCAGCACGATCAGCATCGCCACGGTCCGGTGGTCGCGGCGCAGCTGAGCCAGCACCCGGGCCGCCACGGCGAAGGTGATTCGCGGAGTCATCGTGCACCTGCTTTCTGGTCGATCAGGGTGAGGAAGGCCTGCTCGATGTCGTCGGTTCCCACGGAGTCGAGCAGTCCGCGTGGGGTGTCGTCGGCGAGCAGTTCGCCTTCGCGCATCAACAGCAGCCGGTCGCAGCGGCTCGCCTCGTCCATCACATGGCTGGACACGAGCAGCGTGGCGCCGCCGTCGGCCAGCCGATGGAACAACTCCCACAGGTCGCGGCGGAGCACCGGATCCAGGCCGACGGTCGGTTCGTCGAGCACCAGCAGCTCGGGGTTGCCGAGCAGCGCGGCCGCCAAGGACACCCGCGACCGCTGACCGCCCGACAACCTGTCCACGCGCTCAGCTGCGTGACTGCGTAGGTCGACCGCATCGATCACCCGATCGATGTCGTCCGAGGGCACACCCAGTACTGCGGCGAAGAAGCGGAGGTTCTCCAGCACGGTCAGGTCGCCGTACACGCTGGGCTCCTGCGTGACATAGCCGATCCGGCCACGCAGCTTGGGAGCCCCGGCGGGGAGCCCGAGCACCTGGACATCCCCGGTGACCTTGGCCTGCAGCCCCACGACGGCCCGGATCAGCGTGGTCTTGCCGCAGCCCGACGGTCCGAGCAGTCCGGTCAACGACCCGACGGCGAGGTCGAACGAGACCCCGTGCAGGACCTCCCGCTCACCACGGACCACCACCACGTCCCGGCACGCCACCGCGTTTTTCATCATGTGATGAATTTAGCGCGTGACGGGACGCCCGGCAAGACCTGCGGAGTCAGTTCGTGAGGTAGTGCTGGGTGACCGGGGCGATGCGGTCGACCAGCTCGGCGACGGGAGTCGACGCGACCGGGTCGAGCTCGATCAGGTAGCGGGTCATGGCGATGCCAATCAGCTGGGTGGCGACCAGCGAGACGCGCAGTTTGGCGTCGGGCACGCCGAGGGTTTCCGCGACCGGCGCGATGATCATCTGGGTGATGCCCTCGCGCATCAGCCGGGCCACCTCGTCGCTGCTGACCACGCTGCGCAAGATCGCTTTCATCCGCTGCTGCCCGTCGGGCGATTCCCAAACGCCGAGGAAGGTCGTGACGATGCGATGACCGAGCTCTTCGCGGGGACCGGTGAGGACCCGTGCGGCGACCTGGCGCGGGTCGATCGGGAGCGCCATCGACTCGATGAACAGCTCGTCCTTGCTGTCGAAGTAGTGGTGCACCAAGGCGGCGTCCACGCCCGCCTCGCGGGCCACCGCGCGGATCGAAGTACCGGAGAAACCCTTGCCCGCAAAGGATTCGCGGGCAGCCCGCAGGATCTCGCCACGGGTATCAGGACCACCCGGCCGGCGTCCCGGAGTACGGCCCGAGGCTGCGGCGCCCGCAGTACGGGCTGAAGCGCGGCGGCCGGTCACGAGTCGAGCTCCGACACCTCACCGTCGCTCGTCACGGCGAACGCGGACCGCCGGGACACGGCCCCTTCCGCGGTGCGGACGAAGTGTTTCCGGGTGAACTCGAGGGACTCGATCAGGTCGACCTCGCGCTCGGACCGGCTGGACGCCCGGCGGGTGTTGATCTCGATGATGATGTGGCCGCGGAAGTCGCTGTTCGCCAGGCCGGTGAGCAGATCGGCGGCGCGCTGGGTGCCACGCCCCGGCACGAGGTGCTCGTCCTTGGCGGAGCCGGTGCCGTCGGTCAGGTGGATGTGCGTGAGGCTGCCGCCCATCGTCGCGGCCAGCTCGACGCAATCCTGTTCGGCCGTCGACGAGTGGGACAGGTCGAGCGTGGTGTGCGCGTAGGTCTGCTCCGTCGGATCCCAGCTCGGCGCGTACGCCTGCAGGCCCTTGCCCGGCGCGCGCCACGGGTACATGTTCTCGACCGCGAAGGTGACCCCGGTCTCCGCCTCCAGCCTGGCGATCCCCTCGACGAAACCGCGCGCATAGTCACGCTGCCAGCGGAACGGAGGGTGTACGACGACGACGTCCGCGCCGAGGTCCTTCGCGGCTTCTGCGCTGCGCTCGAGCTTGCCCCACGGGTCGGTTCCCCAGACCCGCTGGGTGATCAACAGGCAGGGCGCGTGGATCGCCAGCACCGGGAGCTGGTGGTAGTCGACCAGTCGCTTCACCGCATCGATCTGGGTGCTCAGCGGGTCGATCCCGACCATCACCTCGACCCCGTCATACCCGAGCCGGGCGGCCAGCTCGAAGCCACTCGCGGTCGATTCCGGATAGACGGACGCGGTGGACAGGCCGATCTTGGCGGTCTTGCGGGTGCTCATCTGTTCTTGCCTTCGCGGGTCATCGGGGTTGCAGCTGGTCCATACGGGACAGGATCACGCCTTCCCGAAGGGCCCACGGACAGACCTCGAGCGAGGCCAGGTCGAACAGATCCATCGCCGCGTCGGCGACGAGAGCCCCCGCGACCAGTTGGCTGGAGCGGCCAGGCGAAACGCCGGGCAGCTCGGCCCGCTCAGCCGCGGTCATCTTGATCAACTTCGGCAGCCACTCGAGCAGGTCGTCCCGGTCCAGTGAGCGAGGCACATACGGGCCCTCGTCGGAGGGAGCGGCGCCGCAGATCCTCGCGAGCGACCGGAACGTCTTGCTGGTGGCGACCGCCCGCTGCGGCTTGCCCGCCCGCAGTACGTCGCCCGCGACCGCGGCCATCTCCACCCGGATCCGCTTGCGCAGCGCCTTGACCTCATCCTTGTCCGGCGGATCCGCGGTCAGCGACTCCCGGGTCAGCCGGCCCGCGCCCAGCGGCACGGACACCGCGACCGTCGGCTCCTCGTCGGACCCGGCCGCGATCTCCAGCGAACCACCGCCGATGTCGAACACCGCCAGCCGCCCGGACGACCAGCCGAACCAGCGTCGTACGGCCAGGAACGTCAGCCGGGCCTCGTCCTGTCCGGACAGCACATCCAGCGGAACGCCGGTCTCGCTGCGGACGCGCTCCAGCACCTTTTCGCCGTTCGGGGCCTCCCGCAGAGCCGAAGTGGCGAAGGCGAGCACGGACTCGCAGCCCTTGTCCTCGGCGAGCTCGGCGGCCTCCTTGACGAACGAGACCAGCCGGTCGGCCCCTTCCTTGGCGATCTTGCCGTCCTTCTCGAGGTGCTCGGCGAGCCTGAGCTCGGTCTTGTGCGAGTACGCCGGCAGCGGCGCGGCACCACGATGAGCGTCCACCACGAGTAGGTGGACGGTGTTGGATCCCACGTCGAGTACGCCGAGCCGCATACCCTCACGCTACTGGACTCGCGGCGGGCGGCTACCGGGCCCGCGGGGGTCTTCGGTCAGATTTGATCCCATCAGGCGCCGCGGACTACCGCACGGCATGACGAGGTATCGCGCTGGAAGACGTAGGCTTTCCGGGTGCCTGAGGTTTCTCTCGATTTTCCCCGTGCCTATGTCGAGTTCGTCGATCCGGACGATGCCGACCAGGTCTTCCGTTGTGATCTGACCTGGCTCACGTCGAACTGGACGTGCATCTTCGGCGGTGGTTGCCGCGGCATCTACAAGGGCCGCCCGAACGACGGCTGCTGCACGCTCGGCGCGCACTTCTCCGACTCCGACGACGAGAAGCGGGTGAAGGGTTACGTCAAGCAACTGACCAGCGACGACTGGCAGTTCCGCAAGGAAGGCAAGAAGAACGGCTGGGTCGAGACCGACGACGAGGGCGACCGCAAGACCCGGGTCTGGGAGGGCGCGTGCATCTTCCTGAACCGCCCGGAGTTCCCGGGTGGCGGTGGCTGCGCGTTGCACGGGCTGGCCTTGAAGCAGGGCATCCACTTCGTCGAGACCAAACCGGACGTGTGCTGGCAACTGCCGATCCGCCGCACCTTCCGCGAGGTCGAGCGGCCGGACGGCACGTCGTACACGGAGGTCGGGATCGGTGAGTACGACCGGCGCGGTTGGGGTCCGGGCGGTCACGACCTGGACTGGTACTGCACCGGGAACACCGAGGCGCACATCGCCGTCGAGGCCGTGTTCGAGTCGAGCAAGGTGGAACTGCAGACCTTGATGGGCCTCAAGGGGTACGACGTGCTGGCTGAGTATTGCCGTCAGCACCTGGCGGCGCCGCAGCCGCTGCTACCGCACCCCGCTTCGAAGTAAGGCGCCGCCCGGTCAGTTTCAACTCTGCCCCACCCCACCGCCCCGGTCTGGCGACACCCCGGTGGCGGCAGTGATCGAGTGCTGGGCCCAGAATGACTTGCATGCGCTTGGATCATCTTTCATATGCGGCCGGCCCCGACGGGTACCGAGCGACTGTCGAACGACTGTCCGCGCTGCTGGGCGCGGAGTTCGTCGACGGTGGTGTGCACCCGCGCTTCGGCACGGTGAACCACATCCTGCCGCTCGAAGGTGACCGCTACATCGAGGTCGTCGACGTGCTTGACCACCCCGCCTCCGACAAGGCGCCGTTCGGCCAGGCCGTGCGCGCCCGCAAGGAGGTGGGCGGCGGCTGGCTCGGCTGGGTGGTCGCGGTCCGCGACATGGCTCGGATGGAGAAGCGCCTCGGCCGCGAGGCCGTGCCCGGCAACCGGCACCGGCCTGACGGCATGAACATCACCTGGCGGCAGCTCGGCGTGAAGGGCCTGATCGCCGACCCGCAGCTCCCGTTCTTCATCCACTGGGACGACCTCAGCCAGCATCCGTCGGTCGGCGGCAAGGGCGTCAAGCTGACCGCCCTCGAGATCGCCGGCGAGCCGGCCCGGGTGACCGACTGGATCGGACACCCGGCCGATCACCTGCTGGATGATCTGGACGTCGCCTGGGTCGGACCGAATGGTCAACCCGGCCTGGTGGCCGCCGTCTTCCAGGCGCCCAACGGTGTCGTCCGGCTGTGACCACTGACCACGCAGATCTTCGGCAGCTAGAGGGTCTCGAGGTCGGTCAGGGCGTCTTCGAGGTGAGTGAGAAGGCGCTGGAGGTGGGGTACGGTCCGGCGGCAGCCCGTGAGGCCGAAGTGCAGTTGGTGGTCGTAGCTGGTGACGCTGATGTTGAGAGCCTGACCGTTGAGGACGATCGACGCCGGGTACATCCCTAACAGGCGCGAGCGGTTCCAGTAGAGCGGGCTGGTGGTCGGGCCGGGGATGTTCGAGATGACCACGTTGTACGGCGGTGGGGTGCGGCCGGCCATCCCGGGAACCACCGCGGCGAGTCCGGCCGAGCCCAGGCCGAGTGCTCCGATCATCAAGTTCTGCAGGGGACTCAACTGCGACAACACACCCTTGCCGTAGCTCGTCGAGTCCATGATGCGCTGGATCCTTCGCTCGGGATCGGCCTGGTCGGTGGCGAGATCCGCGATCAACGTCGCCAGGGAATTCCCACCCCCCGGGGCATTGTCAGACCCGCGCAGCGACACCGGCACCATCGCCGTCAGCGTCTTGTCCGGCAGAGCGTTCAGCTCCAGCAGGTAGTTGCGCAGGGCACCTGAACACATCGCGAGCATCACGTCGTTCAAGGTGGCGCCGGTGATCGCCCGGACCTTCTCCAGGCGTTCCATCGGCCAGGACTGTGCCGCGAATCGGCGCGCTCCGGTGATCGGCCCGTTCAGGATCGTCCGCGGCGCCTGGAACGCGACCGACGAGTGCTCCGACTGCAGCGCATGCAGGGCGCTCCGGAGCCCGACCGGGGACAGCCCGGCCAGCTCAGCCAGCAACCGCCCGGCTCCTCCGACCGCTCGGCCGGCTCCACCAATGGCTCCACCCGGGATCCGTGCGGCCGCCGCCAGCAGGTCCGCGGCAGTCGGCAGGCCGCCGCCGTCGTTCGGCGTTGCGCTCTTCTTGCCGGACAGGTCGGGCAGCGCATAGGTCGAGGGCATTCCGGTCAGCGTCGGGTCGGACGTCAGGGTCGCCTGCATCCAGCGCAACGCGGTGACACCGTCGATCATCGAGTGGTGCACCTTGTTGTAGATCGCGAACCGGCGACCCTGCACGCCCTCGATCAGATGCATCTCCCACAACGGACGATGGCGATCCAGCAGGGTGCCGTGCAGTCGGCTGGTCAGCTCGAACAGTTCGCGGTAGCGCCCCGGTCTGGCCAGTCCGGACAAGCGCACGTGGTAATCGAGGTCGATCTCGCGGTCCTGGTCCCACGACCAGTAGCCCAGGTCCAGCTTCCGGTTCCGGACCCGCCGGGTGAACAGCGGATTGACCGCCTGGTTCTCGATGATCTCGCGGTACAGCCGGGCCACATAGTCCCTACTGCCTTCCGGGAAGACCTGATCCCGCCCGGCGCCCTCCGGCAGCTCGAACAGCATCAGACCGCCGACGTGCATCGCCTGTTCGCGTGTCTCGCCCAGCAGGAACATCGCATCCAGCGGCCCCACCGCGGTCATCCGTCCTCCCGAACCCGCCTCGGCTCCGATGCGCCAAAGCCTCGCCGCATCACACAGGACGGTCTACACCCCCTAACCGCCGGGCCGGACCCCGGGTTATGGAGTTACCTGCTGTCACAACAAAGGCGAACGGCGGACCGGAGAGTGACCGGTCCGCCGTTCAGCTGAAGCTCTTGTCAGTCCAGCGGGCGGTAGTTCAGGCCGAGCGCCTCGATCCGGGCGAGGTGCGGGCGGAGACGGGTGAGGAAGTCTTCGTACGACGTCCTCGGCGACCCCCAGGCGCGTTCGGCGAACGCGGACAGCCGCGGCAGCAGCATGTAGCCGACCTGCTCCGGGCCTTCCATGTACTCCGTCCACACCTGGCACTGGGTACCGATGATGCGAGCCTCCTCCTCGGCGGTCAGGCCGGCCGGGATCACCTCGAAGTCGTACACCTTCTCGAGCGGGGTGAAGTTGCCGATCGCCAGCGGCTCGGTCTCCGGATCGCCCTGGTAGTAGTCGAAGTACACCGACTGGCTCGGCGCCATCACCACGTCGTGGCCGGCCTTCGCGGCGATCTCGCCACGATCGGGACCACGCCAGGCCATGATCACCGCGTCCTTCGGGCAGTCCGTCTCCACCATCTCGTCCCACCCGACCAGCCGTCGGCCGTTCTCGGCGAGTACGGACGCCACCTGCGCGGTGAACCAGCCCTGCAACTGGCCCGCGTCAGTGAGTTCGAGGTCGTCCTGCCGGGTCTTGGCCGCCAACGACTCGCGCCACTGGTTGGCCGGGCACTCGTCACCACCGAGGTGGATGTACGGACCGGGGAAGATCTCCAACACCTCGCGCAGCACCGTGCGGACGAAGTCGATGGTCTCGTCGGACACGTTGAGGACGTCCTCGCTGATGCCCCAGATCTGCCGTACGCCGAGCTGCGTGTCCGGGTTGTTGCCGAGCTCCGGGTACGCCGCGATCGCCGCCTGCATGTGTCCCGGCAGGTCGATCTCCGGGACGACGGTGATCCCCCGGTCGGCCGCGTACGCGACGATCTCGCGCAGATCGTCCTTGGTGTAGAACCCGCCGTGCCGCGTCCCGTCGTACTCGAAGTCGGTCTGGCCGTGCGACATCTTGCCGATCATGGTCTCCGGCCGCCAGGCGCCGACCTCGGTGAGCTTCGGGTACGCCTCGATCTGGACCCGCCAGCCCTGGTCGTCGGTCAGGTGCAGGTGCAGCACGTTCAGCCGATGCAGCGCGAGCACGTCGATGACCCGGAGCACGAACTCCTTCGGCATGAAGTGGCGCGCGACGTCCAGCATCATCCCGCGCCAGCCGAACTGCGGCGCGTCCTCGATCCGCACCGCCGGCACCGCGAGTCCACCCTCGACGGGCGAGGCGGAATCCAGCAGTTGCCGGTAGGTCTGCTCCGCATACCGAAGGGCCTCGTTGGAGCCGGCGGACAGTCGGGCGCCGTCAGGCGTCACGTCGATCCGGTACTCCGTCTCTCCGAGGTTGTCCACCACGGTGCGGACGGCTTCGGCATCCGGGTCGGAACTGACCCACTGACCTTCTTCGGCGACGAGGTCACGGGGTGCGGGGACGATCGAGATCGGTACGGACATCCGGACTCCAAAGGTCGATGACAGCGCTGCCACGTTCAGGCGACCCTACAAGCGCAGACTACCGTCGGAACAGGTCAGGTCCACGCTCCGAACTGTTCACAACCTCCGCCAAGGAACACTGCCGAGCACAAATTCCCGTTGCCATCGGCTGGTTCCCTAGCGCAAGGCGTGGCGATCGATCCAGGCCGACACCGCGGCGGTGATCTCCTCAGGGCGATCCTCCTGAGCGTGGTGCCCCGCCTCCCCTGCGGAGACCGTCTCCAGTGCGGCCACGTTGTTCGCGCACCAGTCGGCGAGATCCTTGCCGATCAGCAGCGTGGGCGAGCCTTCGAAGGTCATCAACAGCTTGGGTACGCCGGCGCTGGCTGCCAGCCAGGCGTCATACTTCTCGATCCTCGCGACCAGCTCGGCCGGCTCGCCACCGAGCGGCAGCTGACGCGCCCAGGCCAGCAGCGGCCGCCGACTCTCGCGGGTCGGGTAGGGAGCGAGGTAGGCCGCGAGATCGTCCTCGGGCACCGGGGTGAGAACGCCACCCGTGAAGGCCATCCGGACCAGCAGGTTCTGCTCGAGGATCGACTCCTCGGCGGCGGGCGTGTGGACCAGTTCGGCGCGCTCACGACCGGCGGGTGTCAGTTCCTCCCATGCCATCGGCCGGACGATGGTTTCGAAGAAGGCGATGCCGAGCACGCGCTCGGGGTTCCGCGAGGCCCAGTCGAAGGCGAGCGCGCCGCCCCAGTCGTGGCCGACCAGGATGACGCGGTCGAGGTCGAGAGCGTCGAACCACGCATCGAGATAGCGGGCGTGATCAGCGAAGGTGTAGGCGTCGCCGGGCTTGCCGGAGCGTCCCATCCCGATCAGGTCGGGCGCGAGCAGCCGTCCCGCGCCGAGGCCGGGGATGATGTTGCGCCAGACGTGCGACGAGGCCGGGTTGCCGTGGAGCAGCACGATGGCCGTGCCGCTCCCCTGCTCCTCGTAGTACATGGTCGAGTCGAGTACGTCGATGGTGGGCATGGGCAGAGTCCTTTCAGTTCGTTGCGCTGGCGGCAAGCTTCCGATCGGTAGTGGCCAAAACGTTTATGCCACTAACGTTAGTCGCACTAGCGAAGCTACATCGTTAGGGTCACTAACGCAACGGGTAGGATCCGTGCCATGAACCCGAGCGGCGACAGCACTGACGACGGCATGGGCACCTCGAGCCCACCGTCACGGCTGCAGAATCTGCCGAGCCGACTGCTGAACCACACCGCGATGTACGCCGAGCGGCTGGTGACCGAAGGTCTGGCTCAGGCGGGCGCGCACAAGTGGCAGTACGCCGTACTGGTGGCGCTGCAGGACTCCGGTCCGGCGAGCCAGGCCACGCTGAGCCGACGGACCGGGATCTACCGCAGCGATCTGGTCGGGGTCATCAACGAGCTCGCCGACGGCGGCCACGTCGAACGCGCCGCCGACCCCGCCGACCGTCGCCGCAACGTCATCACCATCACCGCCGACGGCCGCCGGCACCTCCGCAGGCTGGACAACCTCGTGGCCGCCATCCAGGACGAGCTGCTCGCTCCCCTGCCAGAATCCGAACGCGAACAACTCATCCGGACGTTGACACGCCTCCTGGAACACCACATCAGCAAAGGCTCCACGCCGGCCTGGTGAGCCTCGGCTCAGGTTGCCTCAGGCAACGTAATCGACAGTGCGCGGGCCTCTCTGCCGCAGACCAGCCGGACCCGCACAGTCGCGACTTGCGGCCGCCAGGTGGTCTATATGGTGGGGTTGTGAGTATTGCGGAAGGTGGCATTCCCAGTCCCAATATCTGGCACCATCCGGGGACGTATGAGGTGGAGAACCGGGCGGTTGATCCGGACGGGTTGATCGAGCCGGCCATGCGGGCGGTGCGGGACTGGGCCGGGGCGAATGTGCTCGATCTGGGGTGTGGGACCGGATTCCATCTGCCGAGGTTCGCGGCGACTGCTCGCAAGGTGGTCGGGGTCGAGCCGCATGGGGAATTGGTGGCCGCGGCACGACTTCGTACGAAGGACTTGCCGAACGTCGACGTGCGGCAGGGAACGGCTCAGCAGATGCCGGTCCCAGACGCTTCGGTGGAGGTGATGCACGCGCGGTGGGCCTACTTCTTCGGGCCGGGCTGCGAGCCGGGCCTGATCGAGGTGGACCGGGTTATGCGCCGGGGTGGGACGGCCTTCGTGATCGACAACGACGCCGGCCGGTCGACGTTCGGGAAGTGGTTCGCCGAGGCCTACCCGATGATCAAGGCGCCCGAGATCGAGCGGTTCTGGACCGCGCGCGGCTGGCAGCGGACGCAACTCGACATGGGCTGGCGGTTCGAGCGCCGCGAGGATCTCGAGGCGGTGATCCGGATCGAGTTCAAGCCGGCCGACGCCGAGCGCATCATCGCCTCGCATCAGGGCGTAGAGGTCGACTATGCCATCAACTTGTGGAGCAAGACGTACTGACAGCGGCCCGGGCTGATCGAAGGTAGCGCCACGCGGGCGGCTGCGAAGACCCGCCGGTGCCCCTTGGGTGAGCAGTCGCACCGAACTGGGACGCACCGGGCGCGAATGGACGGACTGCTGCTCGAACGGTTGCCCGTGCCCGGACTTCCACCTCGACTCCGGATCGACGTAGGCGAGCATCGAGCCGTCGTTTCGTGCTGGTGTGGAACGACTTCATCGTCGGCTTCTTGATCAGTGGACCCGGTACTACGCCGCTGTCGCTGGTGTTGTGGGGTGAGGCTCGACAGTTCTCGGCCTTGGCTGGAACTGTCGCCGCGGCCGCGGTCGTCGCCTCGATAGTGCCGGTGGTCTTGCTGCTGTCCTTCTGGCAGACGCTTGTCTCGCGAGTTGCTGGAGCAGAGCGCCTTGTTGCGTGGGGATCCGGATGCTCACCCGACGCTGGCGAAATACCGCGAGGCGGCGCGCGAAACCGGCGAGGTGCCGATGATCACCGAGGAAGGACCTGGACAGGCGGCGGTCGGCTGGGTCCGCCGATTGATCGAGCGCTGGGTGCGCTGACGGAGTCTTGCTCGTGGACATCGCCCCGCTGATTGAAATGCGGTGCCGGCCGATCGCTGGGTGCTGACGGATTTTGTCCGAGGCTTCGCTTAGGTTGTCGGTCATGGTGAAGGCAGCGGGGCAGACTAGGTCGAAGGCGGGCAAGTCGCCGTTCGCCTGCAGCGAGTGCGGCTGGACGACAGCGCGCTGGATCGGGCGCTGTGGCGAGTGCCAGGCCTGGGGCACGGTCGCCGAGGTCGGCGCGCCCAAGGCTGCCCGGATCACCGCTGGTCCCGTGTCGTCCCCGGCCATGCCAATCGCGAAGGTCTCCGCGATCGAGGCGGAATCAAGGCCTACCGGCATCGGCGAGCTGGATCGTGTGCTCGGCGGTGGAGTGGTGCCGGGCGCTGTGATCCTGCTCGCGGGCGAGCCAGGTGTCGGCAAGTCGACGTTGCTGCTGGAGGTCGCGGCCCAATCAGCTCGGCGAGGACAACGCACGCTCTATGTGTCCGGTGAAGAATCCGCCGCGCAGGTCCGGCTCCGGGCCGGGCGCACGGATGCCCTGGTGGACGAGCTCTATCTGGCGGCCGAGACCGACCTGTCGGCGGTCGTCGGTCAGGTCGACGCCGTCGAGCCTTCGTTCCTGGTGATCGACTCGGTGCAGACGATGGCGCATCCCGAGGTGGACGGCGCGCCCGGCGGAGTCACCCAGGTCCGCGAGGTCACGGGTGCGCTGGTCCGGCTGGCGAAGGAGCGCAACATCGCGGTCGTGCTGGTCGGCCACGTCACCAAGGACGGCGCGATCGCCGGGCCGCGGATGCTCGAGCACCTGGTGGACGTGGTGCTGGCGTTCGACGGCGATCGGCACTCGGGGTTCCGGATGGTGCGCGCGACGAAGAACCGGTTCGGCCCGTCGGACGAGGTCGGCTGCTTCGACATGGTCGACACCGGCATCGTCGAGGTGAGCGACCCGACCGGCCTGTTCGTCTCCGAGCACGCCGAGCCGGTCGCCGGCACGTGCGTGACGGTGATGATGGAAGGTCGCCGCCCGCTGCTCGCCGAAGTACAGGCGTTGGTGGGGCCGTCAGCCGCACCCCAGCCGCGGCGGACGACTTCAGGACTGGAGTCTTCCCGCGTCGCCATGGTGCTGGCCGTGCTCGGGAACCGGGCGGGGCTCAAGTTGACCGACCAGGAGGTGTACGTCGCGACCGTGGGCGGGGTGAAGATCACCGAGCCGGTCGCGGATCTGGCTGTCGCGATCGCGGTGGCGTCGTCGGTGATGGACAAGCCGATCCACCCCGGCCTGATCGCGATCGGCGAGGTGGGGCTGGCTGGTGAGGTGCGCCGGGTCGGCGGGCTGGAGAAACGGCTGGCCGAGGCCGCCCGGCTGGGATTCACCAAGGCGATCGTGCCGGCCGACGTGCCCAACCGCAGCAAGGAATCCAAGCCGATGGACATGCAGGCGAAGTACGGTCTGCGCACCTTCGCGGCGGGCGACATCCGCGCCGCCCTTCAAGCCGCCGGCCTCGGCTGACATCTCCGTCGGCTTTGTGTTCAAGCCCACACCGGTCGGGTGGGCGTGAGACGGGCGTCCACGAAACCGGGACCTGGAACGTAGTCTGGTGGCGCCCCCTGAACTGCCAGGTACGGCAGCAGTCTGCCCGCCCCGACCGGAGGAGCACTCGAGATGACCGGTTCCAAAGTTGTCGCCCTCGGCCACTACCAGCCGGAGCGAGTGCTCACGAACGCCGAGCTCTCCACCATGGTGGAGACCAACGACGAGTGGATCCAGAGCCGGGTCGGGATCCGCGAACGCCGGATCGCCGCGCCGGACGAGCAGGTCGACGAGATGGCCTGGCGGGCCGCCGAGAAGGCCGTCGCCAACGCCGGCCTGGACGTCGCCGAGATCGACATGGTCGTCGTCGCCACCTGTACTGCGATCGACCGCTCCCCCAACATCGCAGCCCGGGTGGCTGCCCGGCTCGGCCTCGCGCATCCTGCCGCGCTCGACGTGAACACCGCGTGCTCGGGGTTCAGCCACGCGCTGGCGACCGCTGACCACGCCATCCGCGCGGGTGCGGCGTCGAAGGCGCTGGTGATCGGCGTCGAGAAGCTGAGCGACTTCACCGACTGGACCGACCGGACCACGTGCGTGCTGATCGGCGACGGCGCCGGCGCAGCAGTGGTGGTCGCCACCGACGAGCCCGAGATCGGGCCGGTCGTATGGGGCTCGGTGCCGGAGATGTCGGACGCGGTCCGGATCGAGGGTCGCGATGGGAAGTTCGCCCAGGAAGGCCAAAGCGTCTTCCGCTGGACCACCACGCAACTGCCGGTGATCGCGCGCCAGGTCTGCGAGAAGGGTGGCGTGACGCCGGAGGAGTTGGGCGGCGTGGTGCTGCACCAGGCGAACCTTCGCATCATCGAGCCGCTGGCCAAGCGTCTGGGCGCGGTGAACGCGGTGGTCGCCCGCGACGTCATCGAGTCCGGCAACACCTCAGCCGCGAGCATCCCGATCGCGCTGTCCAAGCTGGTCGAGAAGCGCGAGGTCCCGGTCGGCGCCCCCGTCCTCCTCTTCGGCTTCGGCGGCGGCCTCTCCTACGCCGGCCAGATCATCCGCTGCCCCTAACCCCTCGACCGCCGCCTCCGCCTCCGCTTGCGCCCCCGCCTCCGCTTGCGCCCCCGCTTACGTCCGAAGAAGTGCGGGTCCCGCCCCGCGGACACTCGGACGCAAGCGCCCGTAACCCGGCGAAGCCCCTTGCGCCCCCGCCTGCGTCCGAAGAAGTACGGGTCCCGCCCCACGGTGACTCGGACGCAAGCGCCCGTAGCTCCGGGAAGCCGCTAGCGTCCGAAGAACTGCGGGTCCCGCCCCACGGTGATTCGGACCCAAGCGCCCGTACCCCGGCGGAGCCCCTTGCGACCCCGCCTGCGTCCGAAGAAGTACGGGTCCTGCCCCGCGGTGATTCGGACCCAAGCACCCGTACCCCGGCGAAGCCCCTTGCGCCCCCGCCTGCGTCCGAAGAAGTACGGGTCCTGCCCCACGATGATTCGGACGCAAGCGCCCGTACCCCGGCGAAGCCCCTTGCGCCCCCGCTAGCGTCCGAAGAAGTACGGGTCCTGCCCCACGGACACTCGGACGCAACCACCCGTAGCTCCGGGAAGCCGCTAGCGTCCGAAGAAGTGAAGGTCCTGCCCCACAGACACTCGGACGCAAGCGCCCGTACCCCGGCGAAGCCGCTTGCGCCTCCGCCTGCGTCCGAAGAAGTGTGGGTCCTGCCCCGCGGTCGTTCGGACGCAATCGCTCGTATTGCGGCGAAATCGGGTTGCACAGAGCGGGTGCACGATCGTATGCACGGGCGTTTGCAAGCGCTGCTCGATCGGCGTCAAGGCGACTGGCCGTAAAGAGGCCCGCTCCGTCACACCGCGCGTCTGAGCCGCATAGACTCAGGGATCGTGGCCCCGAATTCCGACAAGAACAGCACCGGCGCCCGGATGCGTGCGACCCTCGCAGCCGTGGCGCCCGGTACCGAACTGCGCGAAGGCCTGGAGCGGATCCTGCGGGGGCGGACCGGCGCCCTGCTCGTCCTGGGTCAGGACAAGACGGTCGACGCGATCTCGACCGGCGGCTTCGAGATCGACGTGGAGTTCTCCGCCACCGGTCTGCGCGAGCTGAGCAAGATGGACGGCGCGATCATCCTCGATCGCGACATGAGCCGGATGCTCCGCGCCGCCGTGCACCTGATGCCGGACCCGTCGATCTTCACCCAGGAGACCGGCACCCGGCACCGCACCGCCGACCGCGTCGCCCGCCAGACCGGCTTCCCGGTCATCTCGGTGTCGCAGTCGATGCACATCATCGCCCTGTATGTCGACGACCAGCGCTACGTGCTCGAGGACTCCGGCGCGATCCTGTCCCGGGCGAACCAGGCACTGGCCACCCTCGAGCGATACAAGCTGCGCCTCGACGAGGTGTCCGGCACGCTGTCCGCGCTGGAGATCGAGGACCTGGTCACGGTTCGCGATGTCGCCGCGGTCGCACAGCGGCTGGAGATGGTCCGCCGGATCGCCACCGAGATCGACGGGTACGTCGTGGAGCTGGGCACCGACGGGCGACTCCTCACCCTGCAGCTGAACGAGCTCGTCGCGGGTGTCGCGGGCGAACGCGAGCTGGTCGTGCGGGACTACCTTCCCCCGGCGACCGGCCGTCGCGCCAAGACGGCCGACGACGTCCTGCTCGAGCTGGACGCCGTGAGCCCGACCGATCTGCTGGACATCGGCCAGGTCGCGCGGGCCCTGCAGCTTGGCGGCGCCGAGCAACTGGACGCGGCGGTCACGCCGCGCGGCTACCGCCTGCTGGCGAAGGTGCCGCGTCTTCCGGGCGCGGTGATCGACCGGTTGATCGAGCACTTCGGCCATCTGCAGAAGCTCCTGGCCGCGAGCATCGACGACCTCCAGACGGTCGACGGCGTCGGCGAGAACCGCGCCCGCACGGTTCGCGAAGGCCTGTCCCGTCTGGCTGAATCGAGCATCCTCGAGCGCTACGTCTAGCCCTCACCCGTACTGCGTACGCGGCGCCGGCTGACCTTCCGCCGGCGCCGCGTCTTGCTGTCTCTGCGCCGTTCGGACCTTGCGGGCTGCCACATCGGCTTGTAATACTCCACGTGGAATAGTTCGGGCGGAACAATCCAGCTGGAGGGACATGGCCGAGCTGACGCCATTGGGGATTGCAGTGCTGGCGTTGCTGACCGAGGGCCCCAAGCACGCGTACGAGATGTACCAACTGCTGCTGAAACGCCGGAACGACCGGCTCGTGAAGGTCCGACCAGGCTCGCTCTACCACACTGTCGAACGGCTCGCGCGGCAGGAATTCGTCCGAGCGACCGGCACCGGGCGCGCCGGCAACCGCCCCGAGCGGACGACGTACGAGCTGACGGCCGAGGGCAAGCAGGCGCTGGCCGACCGGGTCCGGTCCGGGATCGAGACCTATGTCAACGAGTACCCGCTGTTCCCGGTGGTACTGAGCGAGGCACACACACTCAGCGAGGAGGACGCGCTGGTCGGGTTCCGGCGCCGCGTCGCGGATCTGGACGCCTGGCTCGCCGAAGTCGAAGAGGCAGTCGTGGACGTCAAGGAGCGCGGCGTGCCGGAGCCGTCCTGGATCGCCGCCGACTACAACCGGGCGCAACTGGCCGCCGAGCGCGAGTGGCTCAACACCCTGATCAATCGGATCGAGAGCAAGGATCTTTCATGGCGACACCGCAAGAGCAAGTAAGGCCCGAGGTCCGGCCGTGGCCCGCCTTGTGGGCGCTGGTGCTCGGGTTCTTCATGATCCTGGTCGACTCGACCATCGTGTCGGTGGCGACGCCGGCGATCATCAGGGATCTGAACGCCGATATCGGCAACGTGGTCTGGGTGACGAGCGCCTACCTGCTCGCGTACGCCGTACCGCTGCTGATCACCGGGCGGCTCGGTGACCGGGTCGGGCCGAAGAAGCTCTACCTGACCGGGTTGGCGGTCTTCACCATCGCATCGGTCTGGTGCGGGCTGACCAACTCGATCGAGCTGTTGATCGTCGCCCGGGTGTTCCAGGGTCTGGGCGCCTCGATGATGACGCCGCAGACGATGGCGGTTATCACCCGGATCTTCCCGCCGGACCAGCGGGGTCGCGCGATGAGCCTGTGGGGCGCCACCGCGGGGGTGGCGACGCTGGTCGGCCCGATCCTCGGCGGCGTCCTGGTCGACGGACTCGGCTGGCAGTGGATCTTCTTCGTGAACGCGCCGATCGGCGTGATCGGGTTCGTGCTGGCGATGCGGCTCGTTCCGGACCTGCCGACCCACGAGCACAAGTTCGACCTGATCGGGGTGGCGCTGAGCACGATCGGGTTGTTCTGCCTGGTGTTCGGCATCCAGGAGGGGCAGAAGTACAACTGGGGCCAGATCAAGGGGCCGATCTCGGTCTGGTCGCTGATCATCACCGGCCTGGTGGTGATCGCGATCTTCATCTTCTGGCAGTCCCGCACCAAGGACGAGCCGCTGCTGCCCCTGTCGCTGTTCAAGGACCGCAACTTCACGCTGGCGAACATCGCGATCACTACGGTCGGGTTCGCGATCACCGCGATGGCGTTCCCACTGATGCTCTACGCGCAGAGCGTTCGCGGGCTCAGCCCGACCCGGTCGGCCCTGCTGCTGGTCCCGATGGCGGTCATCTCGGGTGCGCTAGCCCCCTTCGTCGGCCGCCTGACCGACAAGGCGCCGCCGCGGTTCATCGCGGGATTCGGCCTGCTGTGCTGCTCGGTGTCGCTGTTCTGGCTCAGCCAGGTGATGGAGCCGACGGTGCCGATCTGGAAACTCCTGCTGCCGATCGCACTGCTCGGCGTCGCGAACGGGTTCATGTGGGCGCCGATCGGCAGTACTGCGACGCGGAACCTGCCGATGCACCAAGCCGGTGCGGGTGCTGGTGTCTACAACACCACCCGTCAGGTGGGCGCGGTGCTCGGCAGCGCGGGCATCGCGGTGCTGATGGAGTCGCGGCTGGCCGCGAACCTGCCGGCGGTGCCGGGTGGGGCATCTGCGGGTGAAGGGGGCGGCGCCAATTTGCCCCTGGCACTGCACCAAGGGTTCAGCGATGCGATGGCGCAGTCGTTGATGCTGCCGGCGGCCGTGTTGCTGATCGGGTTGATCGCCGCGCTGATGTTCAGCCGGCCCGCCCATCTGCAGCGCCCGGTCGACGCACCCGCGGCGGCAGAAGCCGGCTAGCCGACACCGCTGATCAGTGATCTGCCCGTCGAAATGATCCGGCCGGTGAAGTGATCCGGCCGGGTCAGGTGATCTGGAACGCCTGCCCGGCCGAGACCTGTCCGTCGTAGACGGCCTTGACCACATAGGTTCCGGGCTTGGCCTGGAGCTGCCCGGGCAAGCAGCCGGGAGCGGAGCGGCGACCGTTCCACGACACCGTGCTAGTGGACTGCTTGCCCTTGGCAAGGACCAGCGTGGCGCGCGGAATGACCTGCTCACATTGGGTTGTGGTCCAGATCTGGTCCTTGCCGGACACAACCGTCACCGACAACACGGTCGGGTCGAGCGTTGCCTTGCACTCGTCATTGAGAGCATTGAGTTGCACCACGAAGTTCAGCGAAGCACCCGGCGCGATCGACCGGCTGGACGGCAGCACATCGATCCGCACGTCGTTGCCCGTGCAATTCAGATCCTTCGGCGCTTCCGACTTCACCGGCGCCGACGAGCCCTTGCCGCCAGGGGTCTGAGCTGTGGACGACGCGCTTGACGGCGTAGTTGAAGGCGTCGTGCTGGGACCGGCGGTCGGCTCGGAACTGGGGGTCTGCTCCGGAGCGGTGGCTGCGGAGTTCTGCGGATCGTTGCCGCCTCCACCGACCAGACGTCCGAGCAGCACCAGCAGAACCACCAGTACGACGAGCACGAGTGCCCGCCTGAACCAGTAGACGCTGGCGGGCAGGTGCCCGACCGGTCGGAGCAGGCTGCTCATGCTCGCACCCTAGTGTCAGGATTGTGCTCGACATGTCAGACTCGCCGCTCCCCCTCGCATCAGCCCTGCACGAGCCCGTCCTGCACTGGTACTCCGAGAACGCCCGCACGCTGCCCTGGCGTCAACCTGGCGCCGGCGCCTGGGCGGTGATGGTCAGCGAGTTCATGCTGCAGCAGACACCTGTCGCCCGGGTGCTCCCGGCGTACAAGCTGTGGATGGAGCGGTGGCCGAGGCCGGCAGACCTGGCAGCGGATCCGCCAGGTGAGGCTGTGCGGGCCTGGGACCGCCTGGGGTACCCACGCCGCGCCCTCAGGCTGCACGCGGCTGCTAGGGCGATCGTGGAGCGGCACGACGGCGTAGTACCGGACGACCACGCTGCACTGCTCGCTCTGCCCGGGGTTGGGAGTTATACGGCCGCTGCGATCGCGTCGTTCGCGTATGGGCAGCGGCATGCGGTCGTAGACACCAACGTGCGGCGCGTGTTCGCCCGGGCGTTGACTGGGACGGCTCAGCCGAGCATCTCGCCTACAGCCGCGGACCAGCGGCTCGCAGTACGGGCTCTGCCTGAGGATGAGCCAACAGCGGCGCGCTGGGCCGTGGCAACGATGGAGTTGGGCGCACTTGTGTGCACTGCTCGCATCCCGCGTTGCAGCGAGTGCCCGATCCGCAGCCGTTGCGCCTGGGTGCTCGCTGGGAGTCCCCCGTACGACGGTCCGCCGCGCAAGGGTCAGACGTACGAAGGCACCGACCGGCAGGTCCGCGGACGCCTCCTGGCGGTACTGCGGGCCGCGGCCGAGCCGGTCCCGAAGACCGCACTCGACGCATGCTGGCCCGACCAAGCCCAGCGCGAACGCGCCCTCGACGGTCTCGTCGCCGACGGCCTGGTGGATCCGCTCCCGCGCAACCACTACCGCCTCCCCGCCTAACGCTTGCGTCCGAAGAGGTGCGGGGCCTGCCCCGCAGTCATTCGGACGCACGGAGTCTCCCGCGCCCGACCACCCGGGCCTCGGATGCCGGCGGATGCCCCGGATGCCGCGCTGCCGGCGGATGCGCCTGCGGCGGATGCCGATGTGGCGGCTGTTGATCGCTTGCGTCCGAAGAGGTGAGGGGCCTGCCCCGCCGTTGTTCGGACGCAACGGAAACGCGCGCGGGCGGACGCAACGGAAACGCGCGCGGGCGGGGGGCGGGGAATCGGCTGGGCGCGAGGAATCGCCCGGTCGACCGCGATCGAGCGGGCTTGCTGGAGGCCGGCCTGGGGTTCACAGGACCCCGGCCGGCCTCAGCGGGTGGTGCTCAGTTCTTCTTGCTGCTGTTCGCCGTGGCTTCGGCGTCGTCGTCGGCCAGCAGGTCGAGCGGCATCGCCGGGCTGCCGGACAACGTGGCCAGCATCTGCCGGACGTTGGTCAGCTGCGCGTTGATGCTGTCCCGGCGCTGCGTCGCGGCCGCGAGCTCACGCTCGGACTCGGCACGGATCCGCTCGGACTTGTCCTTCGCGGCGGCGACGATCTCCTGGGCCTGACGGTTGGCGTCGGCCAGCTGCTGCTGGGCCAGCCGCTCCGCCTCGGAGCGGGAGCGGTCGGCTTCGCGCTGCACCTGGGCCGCGCGGTCGGTGACCGCCGCCAGCTGCTGCTCGGCCAGTGCGGTCCGGGCGGCGAACTCCTGCTCGACCTTGCCCCGGCGCTCGGCCAGGGTGGTCTCGAAGGCGGCCGCTGCCTGGGCGGACTTGGCGCGCTCCTGCTCGTACAGAGCTTGGGCCTCGCTGCGGCGCGCGGTGGCGTCGCGCTCGGCCTCGTCGCGCATGTCGTCGGCCTGGGTGCGCGCCTCCTCCAGGATGCGGGCGGCTTCGGCGTCGACCTCGCTCTTCCAGTCCAGGGAGTACTGCTCGGCCTCCTTGCGGACCTTCTTCGCGTGCGCCTCGGCGTCGGCCACGATCGCATCGGCGTCGGTCCGGGCCCGGGTGACCAGGTCGCGGGCCTCGTCGTCGGCGAGCGACAGGATCTTGGCGACCCGCTCACCGAACTCGGTGAACGTCGGGGCGCGGTCCTTGCTCTCCTCCTGAGCGGAGATGACGGCCGATTCAGCGGCGTCCGTCCGGCTCTGCAGCTCCTGGACGTGCCGCTGCAGCTGCTCGGACTGCTGCTGCAGCGCGGTCAACGAGGTGGTCAGCTCACGAACGTGCTGGTCCACCTGGGCAGGCTCGTAGCCACGCAAGACGGTGCGGAACGGGGTTGGGGCTTCACTGCTCATGTCTTCTGATGCTCACTTCGGTGGGTGGGTGGATCACACATTGTCACTGACAAGGATCTGACTGTCACGTCCTCATCCTGATTCCCCCGTGGAACCCTCGCTGCCAGACATTCCACCACCTGCGCGGAATCCTGGTACAGCGAGTGCCTCGATCACACCCGAAAGCTGGGTGAGCTCCTTGGTGATCTCATCACGGCGCTGGTTCAGCGCCGCGACCCTCGCCTCGGCGTCGGCGAGAAGTTTTCGGGCCTGCGCGCGCAGCTCGTCGGCCTGCTCGCGGGCCTGCGCCTCGAGCTGCTGGGCCTCGGCGCGGGACTTGCGGATCAGGTCGTGCGACTGCCGCTGGGCGGCGGCGAGATCGTTCGCGGCGCGCTCACGCAGTACCTGGGTGCTCGCCTCGGCCTCGGCCTCGCGGCGGTTGGCCCGGCTGACGATCTCCTTGGCCTCCACCTCGGCGGCAGCCTTGAGCCGGTCCACCTTGGCCTGGGCCTGCGAGGTGATCCGATCGGCCTGCCGCGTAGCGTCCGCCACTGCCGTCTCCGCCTGCAGCGTCAGCTCGGCGTTCTGCTTCGCGGCCGCGGCCTGCGTCTCCTCGAGCTCCTTGGCGACCGCGAGCTGGGTCTCCTTGAGCCTGCTGGTCGACCGGCTGACCACTCGGCGCAGGTGGGCGCGCTTCTGCCTGGCCAGCTCGGCGACATCCATCGCGGCCCTGTCCCGGATCCCTCGCGCTTCCCGCTCCGCCGCGGCGACCAGCTCGTCGACCGTCTTCTTGCTCCACGCCGTCTGCTTCTCGGCTTCCGCGAGCGCGGCTTCGGCCGCCCTATTGGCGTCTTCGACGATCCGCTGCGCCTCGGCAGTCGCAGTTCGGCGGTCGGCCTCGATGCTGTCCACGACCAGTTTGGCCTGGGCCCTGGCGTCCGCCATCAGGCGCTCGTTGGTCTCCTCGGCCGCTGCCTTCTGCTGGCCGATGTCCTCGACCGCCGCAGCGCGGAGCTTGTCGATCTCCAGCGAGATGGCGGCCAGCTTGGCCCGCTCGGTCTCCTCGAGCTCGGCCGTCCGGCGCTCCAGCTCAACGCGGTTCTCGCCGCGGAGGCGCTCGATCTCGGCGTGCGCCTCGGCAATCTCGGCGCGGGAACGTTCGCGGGCGATCTCGGCCTCGCGCTCGACCGTGGCGCGAAGTTCGCTCGCCTCGGACTCGGCCCGGGAGATGAGTTCGGCTTCGTTGTTGACTGCTGCCTGCGAGACGAGCGCGGCCTGTTCGCCGGCGTCCGCGACGAGTTGCTGTGCTTCCCGGCTGGCTCGCTCGACGGCCTGCTGCGCGCGCTCCCGAGCCAGTCGTGCCTCTTCCAGCAGCTCGTCGGCATCTTCCTTCAATCGAGCCGCTTCTGCCTCCGCAAGGGCGATGCGCCGACCGGCGGCAGCCTGGGACTCCGCCCGCAACTGGTCGGCCGCGGCCTGCGCCTCGGTGCGCAGCCGGTCGGCCGCGCTCTCGGAGTCGTGCCGACGCTTGGCCACCTCGTCGGCGACGGTCGTCCGCAACTGCTCCGCAGCCGCTTCCGATTCCGACCGAAGTCGCTCGGCTTCCGCAAGCGCCTCTGCCGAGACCCGCTCGGCTTCCGCTCGCGCCTGAGATGTGACCCGCTCGGCTTGCGCCCGCGCTTCAGACGTGACGCGCTCGGCTTCAATGCGCGCCTCGGAGGTGACCCGCTCTGCCTCCGCGAGCGCTTCGGCCTTGACCCGCTCAGCCTCGCCCTCCGACTCGGTCCGGAGCCGCTCGGCGGCCGCCTCCGACTGCGTGCGCAGCTCATGCGCCGTCGCTTCAGACTCGGCGCGCAACTGCTCCGCGCGAGCCTCGGATTCCGTGCGGAGTTGCTCCGCGCGAGCCTCCGACTCGGCGCGCAACTGCTCGGCGCGAGCCTCGGACTCGGTGCGGAGTTGCTCGGCGCGGGCCTCCGATTCGTTGCGGAGGCGCTCGGCGGTTTGTTCCGATTCGGCCCGCAGTTGTTCGGCGGCCCGTTCGGTGTCGTTGAGGAGGCGCTGGGCGGCCGACTTCGCGTCGGCACGCAGGTCCTGGGCGGCCTGCTCGGCCTCCTTGCGCACCCGCTCGGCCTCGACGCGGATCCGCTCCGCTTCGGCGAGCGCGGTGTCGTTCTCGTACTCCGCCTGCTCCCGCAGGGTGTCCGCGATCCGCTGCGCGCGCTCCAGCACACCACCCGCTTGCCGCACGCCAAAGGAACCGGCGTCAGGGACCGGTTCCTGGGTCAAGGGCAGACGCGGGGCGTCCATGCGACGAGATGATTCCATCTCCAGCCCCCTCTCGCACAGTCCGGGTCCACTTGACGCAGTCATGCTCTTACAACGAGCCACATCTGGCGACAGGTAACTTCTTTTCATGCCGCTGCGAGACCTTCCCACCGAATCGACGGCTGCGGCGGCGCTGCTCCGGACCGAAGAGCTCCGGCATCGGAGGACCTTACGACGGACCCAGTGGCAAAGTGCGGCGCTCGCGTGTCTTGCCGTTGGCGCTGCCGTGTCGATCCTGATCCCGGGCTCGTCGAGCACAGGCTGTTACCTCTGGCGCGCGACGACCCAGCCGGTCAGCGGTCGCGGCGCCGCCCTCGTCCTGCCGGTCGTGATGATCGTGCTGCTGCTCGCAGATCGCCTTGCTGCAGACCGATTCCAGCATCGCCGGCAGGTTCGCGGCTACGGTGCGATCATCCTGGCGTTCCTCACCGCGATCACCTGGACAGGCCTCGTCAGTCAAGGCCGGTCCGGCTGCTCCACTTCACCGACTGTGATCGGAACAATCCTCTGCGGTGGTCTCGCCACCGCCCTCTGCGCGTACTGGGCGACCCGCTCGCCGACCCTGGAACCGGTGCTCGCCGAGGGCCCTGAAAGCTCTTCGGAAATGCCCCTCGACCAGTCGGACCTGCGAGCAACATTCCTTCGGCTGACGTCGCTGACCGATCTTCCGAACCGGTCTGTCCTCGTTCCGGTTCTGACCGGAAGCCTCGCCGCACTGCTCATCCTGACGACCGTCCTCCCGTGGCGCGAGCTGATCGACCCGGTATCAATCGGCCCCGGCGGGTCCGAGGCCGGCCTCGCCCGCACGCAACTGTGGGAACTCCCGTACGCCGAGAACTGGGCTCTGCTCCTCACAGCAACCGCGCTCACCGCCCTCGTCGCCTCGATAGCCACCCTGGCAGAACCGAAGCCGAACACCGCGTCGGGCGCAGAGGGTGCGGGCGCAGAGGGTGCGGGCGCAGCCGGTGCGGGCGCAGCAGGTGCGGGCGCAGAGGGTGCGGGCGCAGCCGGTGCGGCGGCAGGGGACGCAATGCTCGTACTGCGTGCGGGCGCGGTTGCGACCGGCGCTGTGGTCATCGCCGGAGACCTCGCTGCTCTCCTGCGCCTTCCGTCCAGGCTCCCGGAGGGGGTCGGCTACAGACCCGGCATTGGAGCCTGGCTCGCCCTTACGTTCGGCATACTCCTCCTAGCAATCGGCACGACCTCCACAGTCCTGTCAGTACGCCGCCACGCACCCGACTGGTCCCCACGACACACGCCCAGGAGGTCCCTAGGAGTGGTCGCGGCAGCCGGGCTGGTCGCGGTTGGCGCCGGGCTGTTCGTGCCAGGCGCGGCAGGAACGCAGTACAAGCCAGAGGTGGTTGCGGGGTCGCCGCACCGGCTGCTGGATCTGCGGGGTGGTCAGCTGGTCGACCGGCTCGGTATGCGAGTCGCGATCGGCACCTCGGACCCACTCGACTCCATCGCGGGCGCGCTCGACGGTACGCCGGGCGAGTGGTTGCTGGGCCGGACCGGCTCCGAGGGTTCGACCGTGTTCGAGTACCGCGACGGCGTGGCCCTCCCCAGGGTCGCCTTGAGCCACGGGGTCACTCCTCCGGCCTTGCTGGGTGTGTCCGACAACAAGCTGTTCCTGCTTGCAGGAGGAGCCGGTGGTCAGGCCTGGGCGATCCTGGCAGTGCCGCTCAACCTGGTCGCGGCGGACGTCAGCCTGAGCCACAAGAACTCCGACGGCAGCCTGTATGTGACGCCTGGCATCGACGTGGTCGCAACAGGCCAAGGCCCGGCGCTGACCCACCGCAACGCCGACCGCTCGATCGTGGTGTGGGGATCGACCAAAACCTGGCAGATCCCGGCGAATCAACTGCGACCCGGCCTCGAGCTCAAGCAGTTCCTGGTTGATCCCGGCCCTGGCGCACCGGGCAACGCCAGCTCCAGTGGACCGGACGGCACCACAGCCTGGCGAACCAGCGAGACAGGCTTGGCGCTGCTGCGGCCAGGAGGAAAGCCGCAGGAACTGGCCGGGGTAGCTCCTGCCGGCTGTGCGCTGAGCTCCGACGTCGCCAGCTCGTCCTTGACGGTCGACGCGTTCGCTGTGGATGTCCGGGGCAACGTGTGGCTCGGGGGCAGCGCTCCGGCGGCGGTGCTCACTCCGGATGGGGTTCTTCGTCAGCTGCCGGGGCAAGTCGACAGGGTGGAGAGCATCGAGGCCCGGCCGGACGGGTCCGTACTGCTGGGCGTCGCGCCGGGTGGCGGCGATCAGGTCCTGGAGATCTCCGACGCAGCAGCATCGGCGGCGTCGTACCCGGCGCTGCCCGAGCCGACAGCCCGGTGCGACCGTCGGAAGCCCGCGGACGGCAGTACGCAGTACAGGGCGACAGTGCTGCCGCTTGTGCCAGCAGCGGGACCACCGGTTAGTGCGGAAGGCGCAGCGGGTAGGGCAACGACGGGCACCAGCACGCAGCTAGCTCTGGACGCGCAGGGGCGACTTATACGGCTTGCGCTGCCCAGCGCCGCGCAGGTGTGGGCTCCGGACGGGCAGGGCGGCGTGTGGTGGACGGCGGCCGGCCAAGGCAAGCCGTCCACCGAGGTCGCCGTCCACGTCAAGGCCGGCAAAGCCACCGTCGTACGCGACCCGCAGCAGCTCTCGCCGAACCAGCGAGGAGAGTTCGCGCCGCCGCAGGCGACCGGCTCGTCACCGCGCTCGGCGGGAACCTTTACAACCTCTACGGTCCGGCGCAGCAGGTCAGGAAGCTCACGGTGAATGGCCCGTTGCGGCCGAACAGCTTGGCCCAGCTGGGCTCGGGCGAAGTCACTATGGTCATCAACGAGCGACTGCTGCTCGCCGGCCGCGACGGCAAGACCACCACGCTGTTCGGCGGTGACCCAACCGGTTGGCCGATCACAGCCAAGGTCGCTCCCGGCCAGTGGACCACGGACGGCGAGTGGTTCACCGGCCCGGACGGGAAGATCTGGGGCTACGACGGCAGCCACCTCACCCGCGTCGACGGCCCCGGCCGCGTCACAGTCATCGCCGGTCCTCGCCAAGGCGTCCCACAAGCCGCCGACGACGTCACCGTCATCGGCCAATCCCTGTACTTCGAACTCGGCAACGACGTAGTCCGCCTGGAGCCCACCCGATGAGCGACCTGTTGCCGGATGAGGAGTTGCCGCGGCGACTGGACGCGGCGGAGCTGGACCTCGCGACCGGTCAGCACCGGTGGTTCGCCACAGCCACGTTGCTCGCGGCTCTCGCGAGTGGCATCACCCTGCTGTTGCCGTGGACGTTCAGCCGTCGGCTCGGGCTGTCGGTCTGGGAGCTCGGCATCGAGGCCCAGCCTTCGCTCGTGTTCCTCTGGCTGGCCGGCCTGATCACGTCGAGCCTCGCGCTGATCCTGCGCGTCGGCCCCAAGGCTCAGGCAGTCACCTCGACCACGGCGGTCGTCGCGCTGATCTACAGCGCGGGCGGCTGGCAGGCGAACACCCAGGACTCTGTGAGCGATACCTGGCCGGGCCCAGGCCCCGCCTTCGCCATCGTCCTCGGCCTCAGTTGGCTCCTCGCCGCCACCGCCCAACTCATCGCCGACCGCCCGCAGCCCTCCAGCCCCACCCCCGAAGCCCTCCGGTCCGCCATCGCTCGCCTCCGCGGCAACCGCCCCTCGAACACGCGCGGCCCCATCGAGCCTGCTGACCGACAGACGACCAGCAAGGTTCCCGGCAGAGACTGACAGGTTCAACGCTTCACCCACCGCCGACAGTCCCGCTGCGAGACCTGCCACCAGGCCTGGGAACGACCCGGGCCAGCAGGCGTGACACAGCAGAAGGCCCCGCGGACGTAGTGTCCGCGGGGCCTTCGTGGTCCTGCTGTCAGCTGTCCTGCAGGCCGGACGATCCGCCGGCGATCTCGGTCAGCTCGAGGTCCGGGCTGGTCGCCTTCTGGTTGCCCGTGAAGGTGAAGTACTCCGGCAGGCCGTCCTCACCGACGGTGCCCTCCGGGGCCACGTCCACGAGCACGATCTGACCGGGGCGAAGCTCCCCGAACAGGATCTTCTCGGCCAGCACGTCCTCCACGTCACGCTGCAGCGCGCGACGCAGCGGGCGAGCACCCAGGACCGGGTCGAAGCCACGGTCGGCGACCAAAGCCTTCGCCGCCGGCGTGAGCTCGATGCCCATGTCCTTGTCCTTCAGCCGCTCCTCCACCTGCGCGACCATCAGGTCGACGATCTTCACGATCGCCTCCTTGTCGTGCTGGTGGAACACCACGATCTCGTCGACGCGGTTCAGGAACTCGGGCCGGAAGTGCTGCTTGAGCTCCTCCGTCACCTTCGCCTTCATCTTCTCGTACGAGCCGCCGGTGTCGCTCGCCTGGTTGAAGCCCAGGCTCACCGCCTTGGCGATGTCACGCGTACCGAGGTTCGTGGTCATGATGATGACGGTGTTCTTGAAGTCGACCACGCGGCCCTGGGCGTCGGTCAGACGACCCTCGTCCAGGATCTGCAGCAGCGAGTTGAAGATGTCCGGGTGGGCCTTCTCCACCTCGTCGAACAGCACCACGCTGAACGGCTTGCGGCGCACCTTCTCGGTCAGCTGGCCACCCTCTTCGTAGCCGACGTAACCGGGCGGGGAGCCGAACAGCCGCGAAGCGGTGTGCTTCTCGGAGTACTCCGACATGTCGAGGCTGATCAGCGCACTCTCGTCGCCGAACAGGAACTCGGTCAGCGCCTTGGACAGCTCGGTCTTACCGACGCCGGACGGACCGGCGAAGATGAACGAGCCGCTCGGCCGGCGCGGGTCCTTCAGACCCGCACGGGTCCGCCGGATCGACCGCGACAGCGCCTTCACGGCGTCGGTCTGGCCGATGTAGCGCTTGGCCAGCTCCTTCTCCATGTCCAGCAGTCGCGAGGACTCCTCCTCGGTCAGCTTGAACACCGGGATGCCGGTCGCGGTGCTGAGCACCTCCGCGATCAGCTCCTCGTCGACCTCGGCGACGACGTCCATGTCGCCGGCCTTCCACTGCTTCTCGCGCTCGGCCTTCGCGTTGATGAGCTTCTTCTCGTCATCGCGAAGACTCGCCGCCCGCTCGAAGTCCTGGGCGTCGATCGCCGACTCCTTCTCCCGGCGCACGTTCGCGATCTTCTCGTCGAACTCGCGCAGGTCCGGCGGAGCCGTCATCCGGCGGATCCGCAACCGGGCGCCGGCCTCGTCGATCAGGTCGATCGCCTTGTCCGGCAGGAACCGGTCAGAGATGTAGCGGTCGGCCAGCTGCGCGGCCTGCACCAGGGCCGGGTCGGTGATTGTGACCCGGTGGTGCGCCTCGTAGCGGTCCCGCAGACCCTTGAGGATCTCGATCGTGTGAGCGATCGAGGGCTCGGCCACCTGGATCGGCTGGAAGCGACGCTCCAGCGCGGCATCCTTCTCGACGTACTTGCGGTACTCGTCGAGGGTGGTGGCACCGATGGTCTGCAGCTCGCCGCGGGCCAGCATCGGCTTCAGGATGCTCGCCGCGTCGATCGCGCCCTCGGCCGCGCCGGCCCCGACGAGGGTGTGGATCTCGTCGATGAACAGCACGATGTCGCCGCGGGTGCGGATCTCCTTGAGCACCTTCTTCAGTCGCTCCTCGAAGTCACCGCGGTAGCGCGAACCGGCCACCAGGGCACCCAGGTCGAGGGAGTAGATCTGCTTGTCCTTGAGCGTCTCCGGCACGTCACCGCGGACGATCTGCTGGGCCAGACCCTCCACGATCGCGGTCTTGCCGACACCCGGCTCGCCGATCAGGACAGGGTTGTTCTTGGTCCGGCGGGACAGCACCTGCATGACCCGCTCGATCTCCATCTCGCGCCCGATCACCGGGTCGAGCTTGGACTCACGGGCGGACTGGGTGTAGTTCCGGCCGAACTGGTCGAGCACCAAGGAGCTGCTGGGCGCACCCTCGGCGGGTGCACCGGCGGACGCCGTCTCCTTGCCCTGGTACCCGCTCAGCAGCTGGATGACCTGCTGCCGGACCTTGTTCAGGTCCGCACCGAGCTTGACCAGGACCTGCGCGGCGACACCCTCACCCTCGCGGATGAGGCCGAGCAGGATGTGCTCGGTGCCGATGTAGTTGTGGCCCAGTTGCAGGGCCTCGCGCAGGGAGAGCTCCAGTACCTTCTTGGCGCGTGGGGTGAACGGGATGTGCCCGCTCGGGGCCTGCTGTCCCTGGCCGATGATCTCCTCGACCTGGGAACGGACGGCCTCCAGCGAGATACCCAGGCTCTCGAGAGCCTTGGCGGCGACACCCTCACCCTCGTGGATCAGGCCGAGCAGGATGTGCTCGGTCCCGATGTAGTTGTGGCTGAGCATCCTGGCCTCTTCTTGAGCCAGGACGACTACCCGACGGGCGCGGTCCGTAAATCGTTCAAACATCGCCAAAGCGCTCCTTGCCTCAGAGGAGTCGGACGTGCCGTGGTGTCCAACCCCCGTACATGCATGCTAGTCCCCGGCACCGACAGGCTCGCTCTCAGCGAACAAAGTCGCGACCTCGGCACGGCGCCTGGTGGGGATCACAAGGGAACAACCAGTGTGCCCGCCGGAGTGTTCCCGGCGCGCCGGATGTTCGCCACCAGCGAATTCCGGTCGTTTTGCTGCCGGCTCAGCCATCCGGCAGACCGGCTCGCACCAGGGGAGTCCACACTCTGAAACGGTCGGAATGCGGACGGTCCCGGTGCCATCGCGGCACCGGGACCGGGCAGTCCGTGGGAATTACTTGGCGTCGTTGTACGCCGCCCGCACCTCGGCCGAGATACGACCGCGCTCGCTCACCTCGTAGCCATTGTCCTTGGCCCACGCGCGGATATCGGCGGAGTCGGTCGCCGACCGGCCCCGTCCGCGCGCACGGCCCGCGCCACCCCGACGGCCGGAGACCCGGCGCCCGGCGCCGACATAACCAGCGAGGGCGTCGCGCAACTTGGCGGCGTTCTTCTTGGACAGATCGATCTCATACGTCGAACCGTCCAGACCGAAGGTCACGGTCTCGTCGGCCTTACCGCCGTCGAGATCGTCCTCGAGAACCACCTGAACCCTTTGCGCCATCGATGACAGTCCTTTCCGCGCCCGCCACCGGGCACAATCCCCCTTGCTGATTTGTTTCCAACTGATTTGTACCGCACAAACCGGCATCGTGTCATTCAACAGGCGGAATGGGACGTAAAGATGTGACTAAAGACTCCGGTTCGATCGACACAGCGCACTGATCGTGACGATGGGTATTCATCACGCTCCGGCACCGGCCGATCCGATAAATCGGACCCGGGAATGGATTTGGCCGTTGGTTGTGCTATGCAACAGCTCCCGGGTCCGATTTATCGATCACTCAGGGCGCAACAGCGGGAACAGAATCGTCTCCCTGATGCCGGCACCGGTGAACAACATCACCAGGCGGTCGACGCCCATCCCCATGCCGCCGGCCGGCGGCATGCCGAACTCCATCGCGCGCAGGAAGTCCTCGTCCAGCTCCATCGCCTCGGGATCACCGGCGGCGGCCAGCAATGACTGTGCCACCAGGCGTTCACGCTGGATGACCGGGTCGTTCAGCTCCGAGTACGCCGGAGCCAGCTCGACGCCGTTGATGATCAGGTCGAAAGCCTCGACAAGTCCCGGAATCGACCGGTGCGGCTTCGCCAACGGGCGCACCGACTCCGGATAGTCCTGCACGAACGTCGGCTGGATCAGGGTATGCTCCACCAGCTTCTCGTAGAGCTCCAGCGCGATCTCGCCCGCATTCCAGCCCGGTTGCAACTCGACCTGGTGCTGCTCGGCCAGCTTCGTCAACCGGGCCGCGTCGGTGGTCACGTCGACTGCTTCGCCGACGGCTTCCGAGATCAGCTCGAATACGCTCGCCTCGCGCCAGGGCGCGGTCAGATCGATCTCCGAGCCGTCGCGCCCGGTGACCACCGTGCGGCCGATCGCCTCGCCCGCATTCAGCACCAGGTCGCGCAGCAAAGTCTTCATCGTGTTGTAGTCGCCGTAGGCCTGATATGCCTCGAGCATCGAGAATTCCGCGGCATGAGTGGAGTCGAGGCCCTCGTTGCGGAAGGTCCGGCCGATCTCGTAGACCCGGTCAACGCCACCGATCATGGCCCTCTTCAGGTCCAGCTCGAGCGCGATCCGCAGCAGCATGTCCTGGTCGAAGGCGTTCAGGTGGGTCCGGAACGGCCGCGCCGCGGCACCACCGTTGGTGAGCTGCAGGACCGGCGTCTCGACCTCGATGTAGCCCTGGTCGTCCAGCGTCGCCCGCAGCGACTTCAGCACGGCCGCCTTGGTCCGGACCATGTCACGGGCCTCGGGCCGCACGATCAGGTCCACGTAGCGCAGCCGGACCCGGGCCTCTTCATTCAGCGGCTTGTGCTCATTCGGCAGCGGTCGGAGTGTCTTCGCGACCATCTGCCAACCGGTCGCCTGTACGGACAACTCGCCCCGGCGACTCGTCACGACCTCGCCCTGGACGGCCAGCAGGTCCCCGATGTCGACGAGTGCCTTGAACCGGGCCAACTCCTCCTCGCCCACATCGGCCAGTGACAGCATCACTTGCAGCTCGGTGCCATCGCCCTCGCGCAGTCGGACGAAGCAGAGCTTGCCGGTGTTGCGCAGGAAAATCACCCGCCCGACCACGGAGACCTGCTCACCGGTCTGGGTGTCCGGCTCCAACTCCTGGCCGTCATAGCCGGCGCGGATGTCCTTCAGCAGGTGGGTCCGGGGCACGGTGATCGGATACGGCTCGACACCCTCCGCCAGCAGCCGGTCACGCTTCTCCCGGCGAACCCGCAGCTGCTCAGGCAGGTCGTCCTGCCCGCTGTCGGGGGTCACCGGGGTCTCACGTGGCTCAGTCATATGTCAAGGCTAGTGACTGAGTACCTCCTCAGCCGAATCCTTTGTCCACTGCCTGCTTCCGCGGATCAGCAGTACCGAGGTGACGACGGCCGCGATCGCACACCCGGAACCGGCGACCACGAACGTTGCCCGAGGCCCTAACAGGGCACCGACCAGGCCCCCGAGCAGGAGCGCCAGCAAGCTGACCGCGCGGGCGGTTCCGCTCAGGGCGGCGATCACCCGGCCACGGACCACGTCGGCCGACCGGGTTACCACCAAGGTGCTGGTCGCGGCATTCAGCATGCCACCGCCGAATCCCACAGCGACGGCGCCGATCACCAGCATCACCACGTGTCCCGCCAGGCCCATCAAGACGCACGACACCCCGATCGCCGCAGTACCGGCCAGGACGGCCCGCGAGCGGGTCGAGTCGCTGCGCAGCCGACCGGTGAACCAGGCGCCGGCGATCGCGCCCGCCCCTTGAGCTGCCAGGACCCCGCCATAGCCGGTCGACCCCATGCCGAGCTCATCGGTGATCAGGAAGACCTCGACCACGTTGACCGCCTCTCCGGCCAGGACGAAGACCCACAAGGCGGGTACGAGGATCCGGAGCATCGGGTCCGCGAACATGCTCCGCAGACCGGCGGTCATCGCGCCGCGCTCGCGCACCGCACCCCGCTCAGGCCTGCGCCGGGTCCGAACCAGGCCGGCCACCACGGCCAGTCCCATGAAGGTCGAGGCGTCCACCAGCAGGGCTCCGCGGTCACCCGACCAGCCGACCAGCAACCCACCGAGCGCAGATCCGGCCAGGGTCGCCACGCCGATCAGGGCCTGGCTGGTGCCGGTCGTCCGTCCGACCAGACCTTCACCGACGATCCGCGGGATCAGTGCACCCCAGGCCGGACCTGCGACGGCCTGCCCCAGCTGCAACACGCAGACCAGCGCCAAGGTCGCCACCAGACCATGCGAGAAGGCGAGGCCGACACCGGCCGCCGCCTGGAGCAGAGACGACCAGACGAGCACCATGCGCGAGTCGTAGCCGTCCACGATCCGCCCGGCGAACGGGATCATCACCACCGTCGGGATGGCGAAGGCGAGCAGCAGGGCGGTGATCGCACCCGGGCCGCCCTGCTCCGAGACCCGCAGCATCAGCGCCACCAGGGCGATCGAATCACCGGCGTACGAGGCGGCGCGGGCCGGCAGGACGAGGCGGAGATCCCGGAACGACCAGATCGAGTTCTGAAGTGATTGCTTCACAACTGTGAAGTTAATGCTTCATATATGCGGCCGTCAAGGGAACCGCTACGCTGGCGCCGTGGCCGCGAAGAAGAAGCGCGTGGTACTGACCGATCCGCGGGCGATCCGTGCCCTGGCCCACCCGGCCCGGCAGCGGATCATCGATGAGCTGTACGGCGGCAAGGTGCTGACCGCGACGGAATGCGCCGAGCTGGCCGGCCTGACGCCGTCCGCGACCAGCTACCACCTGAGGGCCTTGGCGCGCTGGGGCATCATCGAGCGCGCCGACACCTCCACCGACGGCCGCGAACGGCCCTGGCGCGCTCCCGCGCTCAGCCTGGTGATCTCTTCCCAATCCACCCGCGCCGGCAGGCTGGCCAGCCAGGCCATGCTGCGCGAGAAGGTCAACAGAGTGGTCGAACAGTTCGAGGAGATGCCCGACGACGACCCGTGGGACGAGCTGAGCCTGATGGCCAACACCAGGCTGTGGCTGACGAAACCCGAGGCAGAGACCCTCGGCAAGGAGCTCACCGAACTCATCGACAGCTACCGCCGGGGCCGCACCGCCGCAAACCACCCCGCCACGACGCGCCAGGTCAGCACACTGCTCGCCCTGGTCCCAGCCGGCAAGCCCTCCGAGCAGAGCTGATTGCGGAAGGGCCCGGACGCCCAGCACTCACCTCAACTCAGACCCCGAGTGCCTGAGACCGGCTCCGCCGTCAGTCCCATACCTAGAACGCTCAGGACCGGCAACGCAGCAGACCTTCTGTAGTGCTGGCGGTCCGGCCTCGAGCGGATGCCGGGACCGGCTTGCCAGCAGGCGCGACCCGGCGGACAGACAGGTCGCCGCGAACTGTTAGGGACATTCGGCTGAGCGGGAGTACCTTCGGAAGAAGAGGCACTTCCGCCGCCGCAGGTGATCGTATGCAGTCCTGGCTTCTGTGGTTGTCCATCGCCGCCGTCCTCGGTATCGCCGAGTTGATGACGGCGACCCTCGACCTGCTCCTGCTCGCCATCGCGGCTCTCGCCGCGGCAGGGATCGCGGGGGTCGGGTGGGGGGTCGGGTTGCAGCTGGTCGCCTTTGCCGCGACCGCCGCCGCGATGATCACCCTGGTCCGGCCGGTCGCTCGCCGGCATCTCACGTCCCACCCGCAGCTGCGCACCGGGGTGGCCGCCCTGATCGGGCGCGAGGCCCTGGTGCTGAGTCCGGTCGGGCGCGAGCCGGGCCGGGTGCGGATCGGCGGCGAGGAGTGGAGCGCGCGGTCCTACGACCCCGATCTGCTGATCCCCGCCGGGACCAGGGTCGACGTCTTCGCCATCGAGGGCGCGACCGCCCTCGTTCATCCCCGGGAGGATCCATGGCCGAACTGATCGTCGGGTTGATCGTCGCGCTACTGGCGGTCGTACTCGTACTGCGTACCGTCCGGATCGTGCCGCAGGCCAGAGCCAGCAACGTGGAGCGCCTCGGCCGGTACCTGCGCACGCTCGAACCCGGGCTGAACATCGTCATCCCCTTCATCGACCGGCCGCGGCAGTTGATCGACCTGCGCGAGCAGGTGGTCTCGTTCGAGCCGCGCTCGGTGATCACCGAGGACAACCTGGTCGTCGACATCGACACGGTGCTGTATTTCCAGGTCACCGATCCCCGCGCCGCGGCGTACGAGATCTTCAACTACATCCAGGCGATCGAGCAGTTGACCGTGACCACGCTGCGGAACGTGATCGGCAGCATGGACCTGGAGAAGACGCTGACGTCGCGCGAGCACATCAACTCGACGCTGCGCGGCGTGCTGGACGAGGCGTCCGGCAAGTGGGGCATCCGGGTGAACCGGGTCGAGCTGAAGGCGATCGACCCGCCGTCGTCGATCAAGGAGTCGATGGAGAAGCAGATGCGCGCGGACCGGGAGAAGCGGGCCACGATCCTCACCGCCGAGGGCCAGCGGCAGGCTCGGATCCTGACGGCTGAGGGTGACCGGCAGGCCGCGATCCTGCGGGCCGAGGGTCAGGCGAAGGCGATCGACACCGTGTTCGACGCGATCCACCGCAACGACCCGGACCCCAAGTTGCTCGCCTATCAGTACCTGCAGATGTTGCCGGAGCTCGCGAAGGGCCCGGGCAACACCTTCTGGGTGATCCCGTCCGAGGTGACCTCGGCACTACAGAACGTGACGAAGGCGTTCAATGGGCTGGCCCCTGAAATCCCGACCGTGGCGAAGCCCGAGGTCTTCAACGGCAAGCCGGAGATCCCCAACGGCGCGAACCCTGAAATCTCCCGGGATTAGCTCACAGCTCAGCTAACTGGTTGCGTGCGGATGCCAGGATGGAGGTATGGGGGCAACAATGCACGCACTGGCGATCGCGATCCCGACCGGCGGGATCGCGATCCTCGCGTACCTGGTCGTAGGCCTGGTCATCGGCGTCGAGAGCATGGGGGTGCCACTGCCCGGCGAGACCACGCTCGTCGCGGCCGCCCTGCTCGCTTCGCAAGGGGACGTGAACATCGTGCTCGTGATCGCCGCCGCGGCCACCGGTGCGATCGTGGGTGACTCGATCGGCTACTTCATCGGCCGGAAGGCCGGCCGCGGTCTGTTCGAACGGCTCGGCCGCCGGACCCACCACTTCTCCGACGAGCGGATCGCCAAAGCGGAGAAGTACTTCCACAAGTACGGCGTCTGGACCGTCTTCTTCGGCCGGTTCGTCGCGCTGCTGAGGATCTTCGCCGGCCCGATGGCGGGCATGCTCCGGATGCCGTACCCGCAGTTCCTCGCGGCCAACGCGGCGGGCGGCATCGTCTGGTCGACCACGATCGGCGTCGTCGCCTACAAGGTCGGCGACAACGCCGACAAGATCTTCAGCCAGGTCTCCGTCTGGGCCCTCGTGGTCATAGCCGTCGTCCTCGTCGCGGCGTACACCGTCTACAAGCTTCGCCGCTGCACCAGCCGCGGCACGGCGAGCGCAGTACCGGCCGGTGCCCTTTCGGAGTTGGGTGCGCTGCCCGAGCCCGTGACCGCAGTGCCGACGGAGACGCAGACCGCGGAGTCGTCAGCGGACGCGTAGGACCATGCTGGGCGTGGCCGTGCCGTAGACCGGAGTGCCCCGGTACGACGTGCCCGGGATGACGAAGCGGTAGGCGAAGACGCCCGGCTTGGACGCCCGGAAGGCGAGGGTGGCGCGACCGTTCCTGATCGGGGTCGCCTTCACGTTCCCCCAGGCCTTGCCGCTCCAGAACTGCAGCATGGCCGCACTGTTGACGACGGGGCGAACCGCCACGACCGCGGTCACCACGTCGTTGCGGTTCTTCACATTGCCGCCGGCGTAGCCGGCGCTCATGATCGCCAGCCGGCTCCGGGACAGGCTCGGCTTGCTGATGGAGGAGGTGGACAGCGAACCGACGCGACTGGTGAGCGGCACATAGACGCGATAGCTGCGGGTCCCCGCGGCGATGGCACGGATGTCGAAATACCCGCCCAGCCGGGTCGAGCCGCGGCCGGCCTCGACCCAGGGACCGCCCGCCTTGCTCTGCGCCTGCAGCACCACCGGCAGTCCGGCCGCGGTCGTTTGTTGCGTGACGCAACGACTCTCCGCGCAGCTGATCTCCTGCTGGACCGTTCGGCCCTTGACCAGCATCTGGCTGCCGAAGGTCCACAACGTCGGCGCCCCGGCCACCGTGGACGTGGTGCGCCCGAGGATCTCCCCGCCGGTGAGCGAGGCCCATTCGTTGGTCGCCCGCAACTGGAAGAAGTACGGCGGTCTGAGATTCTTCACCACCTGCCGGGTGGCGGTGGTTCCCGGCCCGACGTCGCGGAACGGCTGCCCCGCGCTGCCGACGACCGGCACGTAAAGCTGGCTGCCGGCCGGCACGTCGAGCGGATCACCCGGCGAGAAGTCCTGCGTCGGCGGGGGCACCTTCCAGGTCACCACCACGTCGTTGCCACTCGGCGTCGCGACCGCGTCCGTAGGCCGCAGCGGCCCGTCGGTGTCGAACATCGGCGACAACGCCGCCTTGCTGGTGACACCAGCGGTCGACGTACCGATCTCGATGGCGATCTTGTAGTTCCCGTCCGGGGGGAACGCCGAGGTCGGGATCGACCAGCTGTTCGGCTCGCTCGCGGCCAGATACTTCACGTACGACGGGCCGGCGCTGAGCACGCCTTGGATCGAGATCCGGTTCGGCGCGTTCGAGTCCTTCCAGCTGACCTGGATCGCCTGCCGGGCCTTGTCCGCCCACCCGATCGTCACCCCGGTCGGGATCGGATCCGACGAGCAGGCGGTCAGCAGACCCGCGCCGAGGATCGCCGCAGCGGCAACGGAAACACCCGTGCGCCACCCGGCCATCCCGCCTCACCTACCCTCACACGTTGGACCGCGTAGACCATACATAGTGAGGACAAGTTGATGCCTACTGCCAGGACCGAATCGTGATACTCACACCGGCTGTGTGCCGCGAACGCCTCGCGGCGGCCGACCGGGCCTTCCTCGCCACCACCGGCGAGGACCTGAGGCCGCACATCGTGCCGATCACGTTCGCCCTGACCGGTGATGAGTTGATCTTCGCGGTGGACCACAAACCCAAGACGACGCCGAACCTCCGCCGCCTGGCCAACATCGCCTGGAACCCCCGTGTCGCCGTCCTGTGCGACCAGTACGACGCGGACTGGTCCGCACTCTGGTGGATCCGCGCGGACGGCCACGCCGTGGTGACCAGCGAGGCCTCGGTGGATGGCCTCGTCGCCAAGTACCCGCAGTACCGCGAAACTCCCCCAGCCGGCCCCTACGTCACCATCACGGTCGACTCGTGGACCGGCTGGGCCGCGAGCTAGGGCCTGACCGTGAGGACGAAGTTCGGGCTGTAGGCAGGCGACCGCGAGTCAGGAGGTAGTGGTGAGCACGAAGTTCGGGCTATAGGTCGCGGCCACGAACAGACCGTTGAAGGTCCTCGACGGCACGTAGTAGCGGTACGCGACCCGGCCCGGCTGCCTCGCCGGGAAGGTGCCGACGGCCCGCCCGTTGGTGATGGCGACGTCCCGCACCACGATCCAGGTCTTGCCGTTCCAGCGCTGCAGCGACACCTTGCCGGTGATGGCCGGGTTGGTGAGCAACTCGGCGCGCGCCTCAGCGCCGTACTTGAGCGTCGTGGTCAGGAAGCGTGCCGACCGCACGACCTGCTGCGTGGTCATCGTGACCGGCGCGGAGGCGGAGTTGAAGTACGCCGTGGTGCCGCTGATCTGGTTAGGCAGCGCGACCCTGTACTGCCGTGTTCCTCGGCTGGTCACCTCCAACCAGACCTGACGACCCTCGTAGGTGTTCCCGGTGACCACGTACCACGGACTGCTGGCGGAGTTTCGGGCATGCAGGACCACGCTGGCAAGGGCGGGGCCGTCGAACGTACCCCTGATCCCTACGAACTTGTCGTACGTCGCCCAGGTCGGAATGTCGGCCGTGACCTTGGTCGGTCGTGCCGTCACCTCTGCCATCGCCGGGCCGGCCGACCACTCGTTCCGCGCGACGACGGACAGTTTGTAGCCGGTCGTCGGCCCGGTGAAGGTGACTCGCGCGGCTGTGGTGGGCTTCCCGATCGCGATCGGCGCGCCGGCCACGGTGTACTGCGGCTGGAACGTCTCTGGGTCGCTTCGGTCCAGCGGATCCTTGTACGTCGGGTCCGAAGGAGCGTCCCCGGAGTACCAGGCGACCGTGAGGGTGCTCGACCCGGTCGGCTCGAACCAGCTCAGCACCGGGCGCCCGGGCGTGTTGTTGTCGAACGACGGCGAGACCGCAACGGTGCTGGTCTCACCGGCCTCGGTGCCCACCGCGACGCCGATCTGCAGCGGACCCTTGAGACTGCTGATCTGCGCCTTCGGCAGGTCCACGGTGTTCGGTGCGTCCGCGGTGACGTAGGTGACAACCGACTGGGTGGGCTGGCCGACGGTACGCACGAACACCTTGTTCGGGCTCGGAGCGTCCTCGGCCCAGGTGACGTGGACGAACTGAAGGCTGTCATCCTTCCAGCTGATCTGGACGTTCGTGGGTGCGGGGTCCGAGAGCTCGGCGGCTGGTGCTGCCACGGCCGGCGCGGTCAGGGCGCTGGCCGCCAGGGTGGTGGCAAGCAGAGCGGTGGCGACGACAGGTTTCAAAAGGAGTCCCCCAGGATCAGGCGGGCCATGTACCCCCACGGCCTCGGCCAGCGCATTCTTCAGGGAGGAAGGGCGAAGTGGCAACAGCGATTGCAGCTTCTTGCAACGCGGGGAGAGCCCGCCGCGTGACGGATGTGCGTCAGGCGGCGGGCTCTCGGAGTACTGCGAAGGTGTACTGCGGGCGTCAGCTGGTGGCTTCGGCCTTGGCGACCTCGGTCTCGGTGCCGGGATTGGGCTCGCCGGCACCGGCGCGGACGAGCTCCTCGATCCGCTTGCCGGACTCGGCGTCGACGTTCTTCCAGTACTGGAAGGCCTTCTCGAGCACCTCGCCCTTCACGCCGCCGAGCAGGTGGCCGGCCACGGTGTTGACGAACTCCTCGCGCTGGGCGTCGTTCCACACCTCGCGGACCAGCGTGCCGGCCTGGTTGAAGTCACCGTCGTCCGGACGCAGCGTGTAGGCCTCGCGGACGAACTCGCCGTCGGCCTCCCAGCTGTCCTCCACCGGGCCGGTCAGGTCCGAGTACGGCCGGCCCTGGGTGTTCGGGGCGTAGACAGCCGCGTCGCCGCTGTGGTCGTAGGCCATCGGACCGTCGAAGGTATAGCTGTTCACCGGCACCTTCGGGCGGTTCACCGGCAACTGCAGATAGTTCGGGCCGATCCGGTAGCGGTGCGTGTCGGCGTACGCGAAGACGCGGCCGAGCAGCATCTTGTCCGGGCTGAACCCGATGCCCGGGACCACGGCGGACGGCTCGAACGCCGCCTGCTCGATCTGGGCGAAGAAGTTCTCCGGGTTCTTGTTCAGGGTCATCTTGCCGACCTTGATCAACGGGTAGTCGCCGTGCGGCCAGATCTTGGTCAGGTCGAACGGGTTGATCCGGTAGGTGTTCGCGTCCTCGTACGGCATCACCTGGACGAAGAGCGTCCACGACGGGAACTCGCCGCGGTCGATCGCCTCGCGCAGATCCCGGCGGTGGAAGTCGGCGTCCTCGCCGGCGATCTTCGCGGCCTCCTCACCAGTGAGGCCCGCGACGCCCTGGTCGCTGTGGAAGTGGTACTTCACCCAGTGCTTCTGGCCCGCGGCGTTGATCCACAGGTAGGTGTGGGAGCCGTAGCCGTTCATGTGCCGGTACGACTTCGGGATGCCCCGGTCGCCCATCAGGTAGGTGACCTGGTGTGCCGACTCCGGGTTCAGCGTCCAGAAATCCCACTGCATGTGGTTGTCGCGCAGGCCCGAGCCGCCGCGACGCTTCTGCGAGCGGATGAAGTGCGGGAACTTCATCGTGTCGCGGATGAAGAACACCGGGGTGTTGTTGCCGACCAGGTCGTAGTTGCCCTCGGTGGTGTAGAACTTCAGCGCGAAGCCGCGCGGGTCCCGCCAGGTGTCGGGGCTGCCCTGCTCGCCCGCGACCGTCGAGAACCTGGCCAGCATCTCGGTGCTCGCGCCCTGCTGGAACAGCGCGGCCTTGGTGTAGGCGCTGACGTCCTCGGTGGTCTCGAAAACGCCGAACGCGCCACTGCCCTTGGCGTGCACGTTCCGCTCCGGCACCCGCTCGCGGTTGAAGTGAGCCATCTGCTCGAGGAAGTGGACGTCGTGCAGCAGGAGGGGACCGTTGGCCCCCAGCGTGAGGGAGTTGCGGTCGCTCGGTGCCGGTGCACCGGTCGACGTCGTGGACCCTGAGGAAACTTCGGTCATCTGTCGGCTCACTCCTTGTTCTCGGTCTTGACCGCGCGCTGGACGCCGCGCCGTGGCTCAGTACTGCGCTGGTCTCACGGCTGGACTCGAACCTCGCGGAACGCCCGGTATATCCGGCAGCCTTCCATCTAATCTGGAATGAGTCAAGAAAGCACTCTCTGTCAGCAGATTCGACCCTCCGCGGCCGAGCCGGTAGACCGAACCTGCCCGATTCGCCCTGGCTCCGACCAACGCGACGATGCGTCCGGACACCTCGCCGCCGCTGCTCGGCTGACCTTCCCTGGCGGGTCGTGGTCGGACAGACTCAGGTTCGTCGCAGGGCTCGTCACCGAGCCGCCAAGCGATCCAGTCGATCGAGCGGTGATGGCGTTCGCCCGCAAGGTCGCCCTGGCCGCCGCCGCCCGCTGCTTCTTCTCCAAGACGCTCGACGCCACCGGCACCACCCCCGACTCGGCTTACAACAACCCTTCCCGCCAACCTCCGCACGGCACTCACCGTCGGCCGCCCGATCGACTGAGCTGGCTACTCGGGCCGGTTTTCCGCCTTGCCGTCGAGGCGGAAGCCGGTGCTGACGCCGCTGTACATGAGGTGGGTGATCAGTCCCTGAGCCGCGTGCGGAAGGTTGTGGCAGTGGTCCATCCAGATGCCGGGGTTGTCGGCGACGAAGGCGATCTCGTAGGTCTGGCCGTCCTCGACGTTCAGCGAGTCGACCCACCACGGACTGCCCGAGGCCGCTACCCCGTTCCGGCTCAGTACGACGACGTGGTGGCCGTGCAGGTGCATCGGATGGACCTGGCCGGAGGTGTTCTTCACCGTCATCTTGACCACGTCGCCCTCCATCACCACGAACATCGGGACATCGGGGAACTGATGCCCGTTGATCGTCCACCACAGTCCCGGTTTGCCGTCGAAGAAGCCCGGCCGACGGCCGATCCGGTACTCGAAGTGCCGATCTGCCGTCGCCGGGTCGAACCCGAGGTCGGCCGGCTTTCCGTAGCTCAGCAGGTCGACGGGGTCGGCTGGTTCGCTGCCCGTCGGGGCACCACCCGCTCCGACCACCAGCGACGTCGGGCCACCGCCGAGGCCGATGCGCACAGCTGAGCCGGACGGCACCGTGAACTCGAGGTCGATCCGGCCGCCCGCCGTGACCAGCACCGATCTGCGTTCGACCTCCGGCGGCGCGTTGATCTCGGTGCCGTCCACTGCGACCACCCGGAACGGTGCGCCATCGACCCAGCTCGCCATCGGGCCGTTGTCGGTGTTGATCAGCCGGACTCGTACGACGGAACCAGCCGCGGCCGGTACCCGGCGTTCGCCGTACCCGCCGTTCACGGTGCGGATCTTGTCGTAGGTGTGCACTGCGGCGAGCACGTCGGTAGGGGCCGAGGAGATCACCAGCGGGCCCCAAAGGCCCTTCTTCACTTGCTCGTGAGACTGCTGGTGCGAGTGGTACCAGTACGTCCCGACGTCCGTGGCGACGAAGCGGTACACGAACGACTGCCCTGGCCCGACAGCATCCTGGGTGACCCCGGCGACCCCGTCCTCCGCAGCCGGTACGTCGACGCCGTGCCAGTGCAGGGTGATCCCGTCCGGGACCGATTCGTTGACCAGCCTCACCTCGACCAGGTCGCCCTGCTTCGCCTTGATCTCCGGCCCGGGTGAGGTGTGGTTCAGCGTGTAGCCGTCGATCGAACCCCGCCCGGCGATCTCGAACCGTTCCTTGCGCGCGACCAGCCGCACCGACACGTTGGCCGGCAGGTCTTCGGGCGCCACGAGCGTGCTGAGGTCACGCTCGTGGTGCATCCCTTCCATCGAAGGCCCGCCACCGAAGTCGGCGTACCCCATGGTCATCGGCGACAGGCCGCCCGGCACCAGGCTCTGCTGCCAGAACCAGCCGATCGGCGCGAGCACCGCGACAGTCGCCGCGAGCGCGATCAGCACGCGGCGGCGCGGCAGACGGAGCCTCACCGCCGCCTGCCGCGGCCAGTTGCCAACGGCATCTAGACGACCGCCTCCGAGGCTGGTGCGCCCGTCGGCTGGCCGGCCGCCCGTCTTCCCGCGAGCCCCGCGACTGCGAGCAGGGCCAGGGCGTTGGCACCGTGCAACGCGCCGAGGGCGGGTACGCCGAAGGCCAGGAAAGCCAAGGCGATCTGCAGCGCGACGAGCCCGAAGACGATCGCGGCCCATTTGACGCCGCCGGCGATGCCGGCGAAGAAGGACACGATCAGCAACAGGATGGCGAGCAACGGGATCACCATCATGCCGACCGTGCCATGCAGGCTGTGACCGAAGTTGCCCTCGTAGTTCTTGTCGATCACCAGGCCGTCGTCCACGTCCTTGATGGCGGTGAACCAGCCGAGCGCGATCGCCATCGCCTGAACCAGGACGCCGACTGCGATCAGCAGGGCCAGTACGCGATAGGTGGACTTCATGATCCTCCCCGAACCACGCGACCCGCGCGGTGCGACCACGATTCCCCCGTGGCCCCGGGCCTCCCCGCCCGGTGGTCGCTCCTCACATCGTGATCTTGTTACCCGCTGTGCACAAGATCCTGAGGCGGTGATCCTGCGATGGCGGACAGTGACCTCAGTGGTTGCGCGTGAAAGCGTGGTGCAGGCCGTGCAGGGTGAGGAAGGGCTCGTAGCGCGTGATCTGGTGGGATTCCGGGACCACCAGCGGGGCCAAGGCGCCGGTGGCGACCACCGTCGTAGCGGACGGATCGAGTGACTGCTCGGCGATGATCCGGGTGATCAGGCCGTCGACGAGGGCGGCGAATCCGAAGATCGCGCCGGATTGCAGGGCCTCGACGGTGTTCTTGGCGACCACCGAGCGAGGACGGGTGAGCTCGACCCGGCGAAGTTGAGCGGCGACCGCGCCCAGTGCGTCGACCGACGTCTCGATGCCCGGGGCGATCGCCCCGCCGATGAAGGCGCCCGCCGGGTTGACCACGTCCACCGTGGTCGCAGTACCGAAGTCCACCACGACACAGGGCGCGCCGTAGAGCTGGACCGCGGCGAGGGCGTTCGCGATGCGGTCGGTGCCCACCTCGCGGGGGTTGTCCACGAGCACGGGCAGGCCGGTCTTGACGCCGGGCTCGACGACCACGCTCGGTACGTCGGCGTAGTAGCGCGCGACCAGCTCGCGCAGTTCGTGCAGCACGTGGGGAACCGCGGAGCAGACCGCGACTCCCGAGACCGGGGCCTCCCCCGCCAGGAGTCCGCCGAGGAGCACCGCCCACTCGTCCGCCGTACGGCGTGAGTCCGTCCCGACCCACCAGTGGCGCTTGACCGTTCCTTCGAAGATCAGGCCGACCAGGGTGCGGGTGTTCTCGACCGCGACGGCGAGCAGCATCAGGTCTCCTGGAGGTCCATCGCGATGTCGAGCACCGGCGCCGAGTGCGTCAGCGCGCCGACGGCGAGGAAATCCACCCCGGTCTCGGCGACCTCCCGGGCCGCCTCGAGCGTCAGTCCGCCGGAGGCCTCCAGCCGGGCCCGGCCTGCCACCTTCGCGACCGCTTCCCGCAGCAACGGCACGGCCATGTTGTCCAGCAGGATCAGCTCGGCGCCGGACTCCACCGCGATCAGCGCATCGTCGACCGAGTCCACCTCGACCTCGACCGAGATGTCCGGATACGCCTTGCGCACCAGCCGGAACGCCTCCGCGACACCGCCCGCGGCGATCACGTGGTTGTCCTTGATCAACGCGGCGTCGGAAAGACCCATCCGGTGGTTCTTGCCGCCACCGCAGCGCACGGCGTACTTCTCCAGGGACCGCAGCAGCGGCATCGTCTTGCGGGTGTCGCGGATCACCGCGCCGGTCCCGTCGACCGCGTCGACCCAGCGACGGGTCAGGGTGGCGACGCCGGACAGGTGGCAGAGCAGGTTCAGCGTGGTGCGCTCGGCCGTCAGCAGCTGCCGGGTCTTCCCCCGGATGGTCATCAGGACGTCGCCGGCCTTGACCGCGGCCCCGTCAGCGACGGAGTGCTCGATCTCGACCTCTTCCTTGCCGGCGACCAGCCGCAGCACCAACTCGGCGATCTGCAGCCCCGCGACCACGCCGTCGGCCCGGGCCACGAGCTCGGCGACCGAGACCTGGTCCGGCTCCACCGTCGCCGTGGTGGTGACATCGACACCGCCGGCCAGGTCCTCCTCGATGGTGGCCCGGACGAGGTCCTCGACCCATTGCTTGTCGAGCGTGTCATCCATGCTGCTGCTTCCCCTCAGGTGATTCCTTCAGTGCGACGAACTCCGTGACCGGCCGGGCCATATTGGTGTCACGATCGCCGTCGGCCGGCAAAGTGAGGTCCAGACTGCCCGACCAGTGCTCGTCGTCGCGATCCGGGTGGTCCTCGCGCCAGTGCGACCCACGGCTCTCCTCGCGGGTGGTGGCGGCCGCGATCAGGGCGGACGCGACCGTGACCAGGTTCGTCGCCTCCCATCCCGGCGTGCCCGGCTCGCCGGCCGGGAGTTCGATCAGTTTCCCGAGGGTGGCACCCGCCTCCGACAATCCGCTCGCGCTGCGGATCACCCCCGCGCCGACCGTCATCACCCGCTGCAACTCCGGTACGACGTCCGCGTCCACCAGACCGGGAACACGATGATCCACGGCGGGTTCCCGGAATTCCGGCAGGGCTGCTGCCAGCGAGTCGGTGATGCGCCGGGCGAAGACGAGGCCCTCCAGCAGGGAGTTCGAGGCGAGGCGGTTCGCGCCGTGCACGCCCGTGCAGGCGACCTCGCCGCACGCGTAGAGCCCCGGCACGGAGGTCTGGCCCTGCAGGTCCGTCCACACCCCGCCAGAGGAGTAGTGGCAGGCAGGAGCGACCGGGATGAGCTCCCGGACCGGGTCGATACCGTGCGAGCGGCAGGACGCCAGGATGGTCGGGAACCGGACCCGCCACTTCTCGTCGCCGAAGTGCCGCGCGTCCAGGAAAACATGGTCCTTGCCCGAGGCAAGCATCTGCCGCATGATCGCCTTCGCCACGATGTCACGCGGCGCGAGATCCGCGAGCTCGTGCCGGCCTTGCATGAACCGCTTGCCCTCGTGGTCGACCAGGAACGCGCCCTCACCACGAACCGCCTCGGACACCAGCGGCTGCTGCCCCTTGGCGCTCTTGCCCAGCCACAGCACGGTCGGGTGGAACTGCACGAACTCGAGGTCGCGCACCTTCGCCCCTGCCCGCAGTGCCAGCGCCATCCCGTCGCCGGTGGAAACACTCGGGTTCGTGGTCGCGGCGTACAGCTGGCCGAGTCCACCGGAGGCCAGGATCACCGCACGGCTGCGGATCGCGCCGACGCCGTCCAGCTGCCCCTCGCCCATGACGTGCAAGGTCACGCCCGCGATCGCGCCGTCCTCGGCGGTCAGCAGGTCCAGGACCAGGGCGTGCTCGATGATGCGGATGTCGTCCGCCCGCTTCACCGCCGCGACCAGGGCCCGCTCGATCTCCGCGCCCGTGGCGTCGCCGCCGGCGTGCGCGATCCGGTTGCGGTGGTGGCCGCCCTCACGGGTCAGCGACAGGTCTCCGTCGGCCAGGGTGTCGAACCGCGCCCCGAGCTCGATCAGGTCTCGGACGGCGTCCGGCCCCTCGGTGACCAGCACCCGTACCGCGGCCGGATCCGAGAGCCCGGCACCTGCCACCAGCGTGTCGTGGAGGTGGTCCTGCGGAGAGTCACCCGGGCCGAGTGCCGCGGCGATCCCGCCCTGGGCCCACTGCGTCGAGCCGGAGGCGACCACATCCTTCGTCACCACCAGCACCGAGCCGAGCTCGCGGGCCTCGAGCGCGGCGGTCAGCCCCGCGATGCCCGAGCCGATCACCACCACGTCCACGGTGTCGGTCCAGCCTGGTTCGGGCGCAGCCAGCCGTTGCGGCACAGCAGGAGCAGTCATCAGGCGACCGTATCAATGTGTTTCACCGCAGCGTGATGGAAATGTTGTCGATGAGACGGGTGGACCCCACCCGGGCGGCGATGAGCATCCGGGCCTCGCCCGGGCCGATCACCGGGCCCAGATCGGGCGCTCGCAGCGCCAGGTAGTCGATCTTCACCGACGGCACCGCCTCCAGCTCCGCGTGGGCGGCGGACATCACGGCGTCGGGTCCGTTCATCCCTGCCTTCGCGCCCGCGGTCAGTGCCCGATACAGCACGAGTGCCTCGTCACGCTCAGTCTCGGACAAATAGCGGTTCCGTGAGGACAGCGCGAGCCCGTCGGGCTCACGCACGGTCTGCACCGGCACGATGTCGACGTCCATATCCAGGTCGCAGACCATCTCCCGGATCAGCGTCAGCTGCTGGTAATCCTTCTCGCCGAACAACGCGAGATCCGGCGCGGTCAGGTGCAGCATCTTCGACACCACTGTCAGCACGCCGGCGAAATGCCCGGGCCGGACCATCCCCTCGAGCTCGTCCGCCAGCGGGCCCGGGTGCACCGTGATCGACGGCTCGTTCGGATAGAGCTCGTCTCGGGACGGGTTGAAGACCAGGTCGACGCCCTCGTTCTTGGCGATCGCCAGGTCGCTGGCCAGTGTGCGGGGATACCGGTCGAAGTCCTCGGAGGGCCCGAACTGCAGGGGGTTCACGAAGATGGTGAGCACGACACTGCCCTCCGGCCCGACGCGTTCCCGGGCCTCCGCGAGCAAGGCGGCATGCCCGTCGTGCAGCGCGCCCATCGTCATCACGACCGCCCGTGGCCGGATCGCCGTCGCCGCTCGCAGCTCCGCCTTCGTCTGGGTCAGTCTCATCGCGGTGCCTCCCCTGTTAGATCCCGCTCCAGCACCTCGTTGATCCGCGCGGCCGTGTCGGGGTCCAGCCGTCCGGCCTCGAGCCTGCGCTCCACCGTCGCCCGGGCCAGCTCGGCGTACGTGCTCGCGGTCCGGCCCCGCAGTACGGCCAGATGGGCCTTCACCGTGTCGACATCGCCGCGCGCGATCGGCCCGGTGAGCGCATCATGACCGGACCGAAGCGTGTTGTCGAGAGTTGCGGTCAGCAAGGGCCGAAGTGTGGCCGCCGGGTCCGCGACGCCGGCCTCGCGGAGTACGTCGAGCGCCTGGGCGAGCAACGTTGTCAGGTGATTCGCGCCGTGCACGAGTCCCGCGTGGTACAGCGCGCGCTGCTCCTCCGCGATCCACTGCACCTCGGCGCCGAGGTCCTTCACCAGCCGCTCGACCATCGCCCGTGCACGGTCCGGCGCGGTCGCGGTGAACACGACGTCCTGGAGGCTCGTGGGTTCACCCGTGAAGGTCATCGGCGGATGCAGTGCCACGGGAGTCGCGGCGATCCCCTGGAGGACGGACAACCCGTGCGCGCCGGACAGGTGTACGGCGTACTGGTCCTCGGTGAACGGCAGCCCGGCCGCGACCTGCGCGATGGCGTCATCCGGTACTGCGAGCAGGACGACGTCGGCGCGGCTGGTCACCTCGGCCGGCGCCAGGACGGGTACATGCGGAAAGAGCCGCGCGGCACGTTCGAGTGACGCGCGCGAGCTAGCGCTGACGCCGGTGACGGGATATCCGGCGGACGCCAAGGCTGCTCCCAAGGCCCCACCGGCCCGGCCGGAGCCGATGATGCCGATGCGTTCCATGTCCACTCTCTACGTTCCAGTCCCATGGTGCCTCGGGTACCAGACGGTTCGTGCGGTCACGCCTACCCTAAGGCCCGGTTCCTGCCCGGGACACCACCTGCTTGGTCACACCTTGGGCAGTCCCGGCCGGCGGGACGACTTGGCTGCTGCCGGTTCGCGGGCGGTGGTGGGGCGGTGGTGGGACGATGGCGCCGTGAGTGATCCGTGGACCAAACCGACGGGGCTGACCGCCGTGCTCATCGCCGTTCCTGAGCTCGCCGGGTACACCGATCGCTGGCGGACCGCATCGAGGTCGTCGGCCCGCCCGGACGTGGCGCTGTCCGAGCTGATTCCGCCGCACGTGACCGTGCTGGTTCCGTGGGTCGAGGACCCCTCGCCGGAAGACGTCCAGCGGCTGATCGAGTCGGTCGCGGACGTTCAGCCGTTCGAGCTCAGCTTTCCCAGCGCCGGGCAGTTCCCGAACGGGACGGTATGGCTCAGGCCCGAGCCCTTCGACGCGGTTCGCGAACTGGTGACGACCGTGCTCGGCGCCTTCCCCGAATGCCCGGCCTACGGCGGTCAGTACCCCGATCCGCATCCGCACCTGACCATCTCGTCCTCGGCGCAGGGCGGTGTCTCATTGCTCGAGGAGGCTCGAGCAACCCTCGCCGCCACGGCCGCCCCGACCGTCCGGCTCGACGACCTGACCATCTGGCGGGAGGGCGACGACCAGGTCTGGCAGCTGATCGGCTCGGTGCCGCTGGGGGCTCGTTGAGGACCTTCCGGGAAGCCTGGGATGCGGCGCTCTACGGCCCCGAAGGCTTCTACCGGCGCGAGCGCCCCGCAGACCACTTCCGTACTTCGGTGCACGCGTCCGCGTTGTTCGGGCAGGCTCTCGCCCGGCTGGCCGAGCAGGTAGGGGCTTCGCGGGTGGTGGACATCGGCGCGGGTTCTGGTGAACTCGGGCTGGTGCTGCGGGCCGAAGGGCTCGAGGTGGTGGAGGTCGAACTGGACGACGATCTCCCCGCGCGGTTGTCCGGTTTGGTGATCGCGAACGAGTGGCTCGACAACGTACCCTGCGAACTCGCTGAACTCGACCAGGACGGAGTGCCCCGCTATCTGCTGGCCGACCTGACACTCGGCGAGGTTGTCGAGGGCAACGACCTGGACTGGCTGCGGAAGTGGTGGCCGTTGGCGGAGCCGGGTGATCGGGCCGAGATCGGGATCACCCGCGACGCGGCTTGGGCGGAGGTGGTCGGCCGGCTCGACGAGGGTGTCGCAGTCGCGATCGACTACGGACACCTGCGCGCAGGGCGTCCGCCGTACGGAACTCTCACCGGCTTCAGAGCCGGCCGCGAATGTCCGCCGGTGGTCGACGGCTCTTGCGACATCACCGCCCACGTGGCGCTGGATTCGTTGGGCGGCACTGTGACGACGCAGCGGGAGGCACTGCGCGCTCTGGGAGTCAGTGCGGGGCGTCCGAGTCAGGAGCTGGCCCGGACGGATCCCCTGCGCTACGTGGCCGAACTGTCGTCAGCCGGAGAGGCTGCCGAACTGCTGGACCCTTCGGGGCTCGGCGGGTTCGGCTGGGTGTGGACCGCGGCCGGGGAGGACGTGGTACGCCGGGCTTCGCGGGCTCTGTTGGCCTGAGCCTCCAGGAGGAGGGCGGCCTCGGCCTGGTCGCGGTGGAGGGCCACGGCGTCTGTGGGGCCCTGCGGGGTGTCCACGTGGACATTGGCGAGGCGTAGGCGGCGCTGGAGCGGACCCTGCTGGAGGCGGACCGACTGGGTCTTGTGGTGGAGCACGATCGACGTACGGCGGCTCACCCAGCCGCGGGTTGTCACCAGCACCTGGTCGTCGGCCCCATAGGCGAGGTAGCGCCAGCCGATCGGACGCAGCCACTTCGCCCGCTCCGGTGCGCGGTGCATCTCGATCGCTGCCAGATCCAGGCCAGGCAGCACCCGAGCAAGCACCGCAGCGACCTCGCCGCGCTCACCCACCGGCAGCAACTGGGCACCCTCGTTGTCGTCCTCGCCGTCTGCTTTGGAGCCGGCTACACCTGCGATGTCCAGGTCCACCCGGGCCCAGCCGATCAGCCGCCAGATCAGGGGCTCGGTGATCAGCAGACCCTGTACGCGGCCCGGCGGTACCGTCTGCCGCTGTACGTCGAACAGGCCGCGCTTGGTGCGCAGGCCGTCGTGCGTCTCCGACAGGGTGAAGCCGTGGTTGCCGACGACCTGCTTCCAGATCGGCTGCACGACGCCGAGCAGCAGCGGCAGACCGGCGAACAGCCCGACATGGAACTCGAACACCATGGTGGTGCCGATCAACCAGATCAGGGCTGCGGCACTACCGAGCACCGTGGACGACAGCAGCGTCGCTCCGAGCAGGCGCCCGGTCGGAACCACCAGCAGCGGCGGCGGCTCGTGCTGCGGAACGTGCTGCTCTTCCGCGGCCTGCTCGCCCTTCGCACGGACGAGCAGGATGCCCCGCAGCTTGCTGGCTTCCTCCTCGCTGAAGTAGCTCAGCCGGCCGTCGCTCTTACCGCCGCCCGCGACATCCATCCGCAACTCGGCCATGCCGAACAGCCGCGCCACGAAGGGCTGCGCGACGTCGATCGTCTGGATCCGATCGAACCGGATGATCCTGGTCCGGCGGAACAGGAACCCGCTGTCGACCCGGATGGCGTCATTCGTCAACTGCCACTTGGTGAACCACCAGGACAGCGCGCCGAGCAGGATGCCGCCGACCAGGACTGCCGCCAGACCGATCCCGGCGATCGTCAGGTTGCTGCGCAGGCTCTCGTTGTTGGCCATGGCGACTGCTGCCACGACGAAGTAGCCCCAGCCCTTCACGAACGGGGTGAGTGGATGCAGCCTGGCCCCGGTCTTCTCGACCACTCGTGCCCGGGGTGGTGCGGACGGCTCGGTCACAGGCCCCACGCCTGCGCTTGGCCGAGGGCGGACAACCTGTCACGCAAGCGGGCGGCCTCGTCGGGGTGCAGCCCGGGGATCTTCGCGTCCGTCGCCGGGGTCGCCGTGTGCAGTTCCACCGTCGCGAGGCCGAATGCCCGCTCCAACGGACCGGCAGCCACGTCCACGAACTGCATCCGCCCATAAGGGACCACCACCAGCTGGCGGAACATGACCCCGTGGCTGACGAGCAACTCGTCCTCGCGTTCGGCGTACTTCCAGGACTTCTGGTTGCGGCCGATCAGGACCCATGCCCATCCGTACCCGAGCCCCACCAGCACGAGCGCCAGCACGCCGTACAGCCAGCCGGCGGTCACTCCGAGCACGATCAGCGCGGCGATCCCCAGCAGGCCGACCACGATCGCCGCGTTCAGCCGGCGGAGCGTGGCGAGCTTCGGTGAGACCGGAGTCCAGCTGACATCGGAAGGTGCGAAGAGGTCGTCCACGGGGCAAGCCTGTCACGATAGGGGTCATGAGTACGGAACGAGTGGTGGGAATCGGCGCGGGAGCGGCCGGACTGGACCCCGTGTACGAGCGCGGCGGCACCGGCACCGCATCCGAACTGCCGACCACCGACATGGTGCTCAACATCGGTCCCCAACACCCCGCCACGCACGGCGTACTGCGGCTACGGCTCACCCTCGACGGCGAACGCATCGTCCATTGCGAGCCGATCATCGGCTACATGCACCGCGGCGCCGAGAAGCTGTTCGAGGTGCGCGACTACCGGCAGATCATCGTGCTGGCGAACCGGCACGACTGGCTGTCCGCGTTCTGCAACGAGCTCGGCGTGGTCGGCGCAGTCGAGCGGATGATGGGCCTCGAGGTCCCGGTCCGGGCAGTTTGGCTGCGGACGCTCCTCGCCGAGCTGAACCGGGTGCTCAACCACCTGATGTTCCTCGGCTCGTACCCGCTGGAACTGGGCGCGATCACGCCGGTCTTCTACGCGTTCCGCGAGCGAGAGACCATCCAGGCGGTGATGGAGGAACTGTCCGGCGGCCGGATGCACTACATGTTCAACCGCGTCGGCGGCCTGAAGGAAGACCTCCCTTACGGCTGGCTCCCACGCGCGGCGGCGGCCTCGGCCGCGGTCCGCCGGCGGCTCCCCGACATCGAGAACCTTGTCCTCGGCAACGAAATCTTCCGCGCCCGCACCGTCGGCGTCGGCCGTCTCTCCCCCGAGCTGATCGCGTCGTACGGCGTCTCGGGCCCGATCGCCCGCGCCTCCGGCGTCGACGCGGACCTGCGCCGCGACGAGCCCTACCTGGCCTACGACGAACTCGCCCGCGACGGCGTACTGCGAGTGGTGACCCGGACCGAAGGCGATTGCTTCGCCCGCTTCTCCGTCCTGCTCGAGCAGGTGAAGGTCTCCCTCGACCTGGTCGACGCCTGCATCGACCGCCTGCTCTCGATGCCGGCAGGCCCCGTCAACGTCCGCCTCCCCAAGATCCTCAAGGTCCCCGAAGGCCAGACCTACTACTGGACCGAGAACCCCCTCGGCATCAACGGCTACTACCTGGTCTCCCGAGGCGACAAGACCCCATGGCGCCTCAAACTCCGCTCCGCCAGCTTCAACAACATCTCGGTCCTGCCCGAAATGCTCCCCGACACCATCGTCGCCGACATGATCGCCATCCTCGGCTCCATGTTCTTCGTAGTCGGCGACATCGACAAATAACCCCCTGTAGCCGCGCTGGACAGTCGGGTGGCCGTTTGCCGGAAACAAATTTGCACGGAGGAACAAAAAGTTTCCGGCGTAATGGAGTCGTCAGGTCAGCGGGCAGGAGGGTGCGCAAGGGGTGGCCGTGAGGGCGGGAGCCCGACGGCGGAGCACCTGTAACACCTGTACGGCGGCCTCGCACGGTCGGCTGGTGATGTCGAACCAGCCGTAACGCAAGGTCGATTCGGCCCGCAGGGTGGCACGGTTGTCCCGATCCAGGTCGCGCCAGCGTCGCTGCGGCGCGAGGTGGAAACGCCCGTCGAGTTCGACCACGAGACCGAATTCCAGATACGCCACGTCGGTGAACTCCAGGTCCACCTGACGCTGCCGGACGCCGGTCGGGAGCCCGTGGCGACGTTCTACGTCGCGCAGGTAGCGAAGCTCGAGCAATGAGTGCGAGCCTGCCGCGACGTCTGCCAGGATCGGTCTCAGCTCGCTCCGGTACCGGAGCCGGGTCCGGCCGTCGAGCGCCCGCAGGATCTCGGCCGGGCTGACCCGGCCACTCTGGCACGCCTCCGCGATCAGTGCCGCCGCCTCGTCGATCGAACTCGAGATCTCGACGATGTCGAGCACGGCATGAGCTGCCGTTCTGCGTGGCGGGATCACCCTGGCCAGCCGCTGGTCCCAGTACTCGTCACGATGAATCACCAGATTCGGACGAGCCCGTACCCTGCGGTGCCCGGGGATCGTCAGATACACCGGACGCCGGTCATCGCACTTGATCAGGCCGAGCTGTTCTGCGGCTGTGTAGTGGCTCCAGCCGGCGTCCGGCCCGGCGTACAGGAGCGCTGCCACTAGGCGCTCGTCGTAGCCGATCGGTCCGGTGTGCGTGGCGTAGACGCCGGGGTGAACGGTCTGCCAGTGCCGCCGCCGCAGGGGACGGCGGATGTCGCCTTCGGGCCACCTTGCCGCGAGCAGCTGGCTTCGGGAGACGATCCTGTTCTGGGTGTGGATGAGGACATGAATGCCCTCGTCCTCGAGCTCCTGCCGCCACCACCAGTCCATCCGATCCAGGGTGACGCAAATCGGCGGACAGCGTCAGCGGGCCTGTGGACAGACCGCCCTCCGCACCGAAAGACAGGTTGGAACTCAGGAGGCGGCGAGGCCGCGGAGCTTGAGGTCCACGACGGTGGGTGCATCGGCCTGGGAGTGTTTGTCGCCGGCGGCAACGACTGTGGCCACCTCTTCGTCGATCTTGTCGAGGCGTTGGTCGATGCGGTCCAGGCGGCGTTGCATCAGGTCGACGAACTCCGCGTTCTCGACGACGCGGGCGCTGGTGATCCGGGAGTACTCCTGGGCCACCTGGGCGCGGTCGTCGCTGTGCGCCAGGCGTTCGACCACCAACTGGTGGCGGATCAGCACTGAGGCGGCGATCGCGACCAGGACGGCCAGGACGGCGGCTGCTCTCAGGATCCATTGGTTCTGGGAGAACAGGGCGATGCTCACACCGAGACAGATGACGATCAGCAGACCATTGGCGACGGTGAGAACGGTGGTCCTGGTTCGACGGCGGCTACCCCTTGACCCCATGGGTCGACATGTTAGGGGGTGTCCTCGGGGTCGTCGGGGATACGACACGCCCGTTCGAGGAGCAATCCGGCCGTGACGACCAGCACAGAGATCACCGCCGCGATACCGGCTGTGATCACCCGGGTCCGGGGACCCGACGAACTCACCGCGTTCAGGAAGGATAACGCGAACCCTGCGTAAACACCGGTGCACAACGCGCCGACGAAAGCGCTCGCTTTTCCGATCATCAGCAGGAAGACCGCACGGTACGGTTCGACCAGTTCCCGGCGGACCTGGATCCGCTGGTGGGTGTTCCGGGCCGCGCCGAACAGCAGCGTGGCCAGAAAGGTCCAGGCGACCAGGGTCAGCCACGACACCGTCGGGACGACCCCGCCGCTGGATTGGATCGCCTTCACCAGGGTCACGCCGATCGCCACCCCGAGGACGGCGATCGCGATCAGCAGCCGACGGGAGGTCGGCCGCACCGAACCCGGGCGCGGCGGCTCCTTGCCGGCTCCTCCCGGTGCTCGGCCCGGGCCGGTCCCGCCAGACACCACTACTGCAGCTCGATGGTGAGGTCGTCGAGCTTCTTCACCCCGTCGCTGCTGACCTTGGCGAGGATCTCCGCGACCGGCCCCACACCAGGCAGGACCGCGTCGGGCTCGATGTCCAGCCAGGGTGCGAGCACGAAGGCGCGCTCGTGCGCCCGCGGATGCGGCAGCGTCAGCTCCTCGGACTCCATCATCTTCTGGCCGTAGGTGATCAGGTCGACGTCGAGGGTGCGCGGGGCTCCCGGCACGCTACGTTCCCGGCCGAACGCCTGCTCCACCGCGTGCGCGCGGTCCAGCAGGGTGTCGACCGACAAAGTGGTGTCGGCCAGCAGCACGATGTTCAGGTAGGGACCCGAATCGTCCGGACCGCCCACCGGCTCGGTCTCGTAGACCGGCGAGACGTCGACGACGACGACGTCGGGGGTGTCCCGCAGCGCGTCGACGGCGCCCTGCAGGTTCGCCTCGCGGTCGCCGAGGTTGCTGCCGAGCGACAGGATCACCTGACGGATCGGCTTGAGGCCACCACTGAGGGTGTCCGCGTCGATGACGTGGGGACTAGGGGTCTCGGTCACGAGGTTTCTCCGGATCTGCGCTGCACGGTCAGGACAACGTCGTCGAACGGCACCTTGATCGGTGCCGAGGGCTTGTGGATGGTCACCGCGGCTCCGGCCACCCGCCGGTCGGCGAGGCAGAGATCCGCGATGCGCTGGGCCAGTGTCTCAATCAGGTCGACGGGGTCGTTCTCGATGGCGGCGTGCACCTGTTCGGCGACCACTCCGTAGTCCACGGTGTCGGCCAGGTCGTCCGAGGTCGCCGCGGGCCGGGTATCCAGCTCCAGCCGGACGTCCACGACGAACTCCTGGCCGTCGGCCCGCTCGTGCTCGAACACCCCGTGCCGACCGATTCCCCGGATGCCACGGATCTCGATCACGTCAGGAGGCATCACGGAACCGCTCATTCCGCCTCCTCCTGTCGACCCCCAGACGACAGTACCGGGGAGGCGTGGTGGATCCACAACCGCCAGCCGGAAGAAGTTCTCCGGAAGACGTTGGTGGCCAGCGCCTTGCCCCCCGCGAACCCCTCCTCCGGCGCCCCTTCACCGGAGGACAGGACATTCTCCGTACACGTGACGTAGGCCACGTCTTCATCGACTCTTACCTGGACATCGGTCAGGAAGAACTGGATGTACGGCGTATTGGCGAAGATCATCGCCCAGGCGCGCATCATCTCGCTGTAGCCGTAGATGGCCGCGTTGCCCGGGTGGATGCAGACCGGATCCGGCTCCGGCAGCCAGACCGCCGCCATCAGATCCAGGTCGCCCGCCTCGAACGCGTTGTAGAACGCGGTGTTGGCGTTCAGCACGACGGACTCCGCCGTGGCACCGGTGCCACGCCGCGTACCGCCCGGCTGCTCTTCGGTCATACCGCTCCCCACCTACCGGCCACCCGGACCGCATCCGCACTCGGCGCCACCGCGTGCGCCCTGACACACCAGGCACCTGCCGCGGCCGCGAGGGCGGAGACAGCCGCGCTGGCGTCGTCTCGCCGTACGGCCGGTCTCGGCTCGCCGGTCTCCTCGTCGGCGAGCAGCCTACCGAGGAACGCCTTGCGGGACGCACCGATCAGCAACGGCAGCCCCAGTACTCCGAATTCCCGCAACCGCCGCAGCACCTCCCAGTTGTGATCCGCATTCTTCGCGAAGCCCAGACCGGGGTCCAGGGCCACCCGGCCGAGGTCGATCCCGGCCGCGCGGATCGCTTCTACCCGCTGCCCCAGCTCGGCAATCACGTCAGCCACCACGTCGTCGTACACGGCCTTGTTCTGCATGCCGGCCGAATGCCCGCGCCAGTGCATGCAGACATACGCCGTACGACGCTCTGCCACCAGGCCGAGCATGTCCGGATCGGCCAGTCCACCGGAAACGTCGTTCACCATCACGGCGCCGGCGTCCAGGGCCAGCGCGGCGACATCCGCACGCATCGTGTCGATCGACACCAGAGCGCCTTCACCCGCGAGGGTCTCGATCACGGGCAGCACGCGGCGGATCTCCTCGGCGGTTGACGGGCGCTCGGCGCCAGGCCTGGTCGACTCGCCACCGACGTCGAGCAGGTCCGCGCCCTCGGCCAGCAACTCCCGGCCATGCTTGATCGCCGCTGACGGCTCGAACCACTCGCCACCGTCGGAGAAGGAGTCCGGGGTCACGTTGACGACCCCCATCACCAGAGCGCGGTCCGGCGTGGGGAGTCCCTGAACATGACTCGGTGGGGCAGTTCGCACCCGACCACCGTAGTGGCCACGCTGGAACTGCCCCACCTACCCATCAACTCCCGGGCGCCGCCGGGGGTCGCTAACCCAGTACCAATGAGGCGCCGCTAGCCGACAGCGCCTCACCGATCGGTTGGGAGTAGGACTCGTTCGCCTGCCCGTACTTCGCCATGCACTGGCCGCTGATCAGGGCGGCTCCACTGGTGATTCCCTGTGCGTAGTCGCCGGACATGTTCGCGCCACCGGAGTCGCCGGCCTGGACGCAGGCGGTGTGCTGGAACAGACCTCTGACGACCTTGTTGTTGCCGTAGTTCACAGTGACGTTCTTCGCCACGATCCGCCCGCAGGTCCACTTGGTGCTCTTGCCCGACTTGCACACAGGCGCTCCGATGGTCGGGCTCGCGTAGCCCCGGATGGTGACGTCGTCGGTGCCCCAGCGTTCCACCCTGCCCTGCTGGTCCCAGCCGTCGATCACGCTGACCGTGCCGAAGTCGTTGCCGGGAAAGCTGGACGTGCGGGTGTTGCCCAGGATGTACCCGTTGCGGGAGAACGACGGCTTGCCGGCCGTGCAGTGTCCGGCGGTGAGGAAGATGCGCGCACCGTCGCTGCTGCGGGCGTTGAAGCCCAGCGAGCAGGTGTAGCCGGTGTTCTTGTCGACCTGGAGGCCGCCCAGCAGCCCGAACTCGCCGTCGGTGAGGGTCAGCCTGCCCGTGGACCGGCGGACCGTCACCTTGGCGCCGTTCTGCTCGGCTGCCCGCAGGAAGCGCTTGGTCAGCAGATCACCAGCCCCCGTGGGCGCCGTGACGACGACGGTCCCGCTCAGCGGATCGACGTACCAGGACTTGACCTGGCCGGCGCTGGAGCCTGCGGCCAGGTGGTCCAGCTCGGCCTGCACGGAGTACAACTCGGCGGCGGTGTAGCGGACCAGCTTGGGAATCGCACCGGCCTGGCGGACCAACTCGGCGGTCGCCTGGTCGGAGACTGCGACGATGAGCTCGCCTGAGTCGTCGAAGTAGCTGCCGATCGCGCGGGAACCGAGCTTGCTCTCGAGGTCCCCCGCCTGCAGCAACTGTTGATCCTGCAGCAGTTGTGCGTCCTGCCCAGGCAGCTTGGCATCCCTCGCGCGGCCGACTGCGCCGGTTTGGGGATCCGCTTGCGCGCCGTTCGCCGCGATCAAGCCGGCTGCCGTCAGTACGACGATCCCGGTGAGTGCGGCGCCGACCCGAAAACGCCCTGACATACATCCTCCTCACGCCGGCGCCCTGCACCCGTGTCAGAACGCCACTACGGACCGTAGGCGTTCAGACACGGATTGTCCATGGGTGACAGCTCTGAAGCTCCAACGAGACCAGCAGCTCCAGAGCTACGCAGTACTGCGAAGTCGGGGTGGCGGCCGGCCATGGCCGGGTCGGCCGGCGTGGCGGTCAGCCGACGATGAGGCTCATCGCCTCGGCCCGGGTGACCGGGTTGCGGAGCTGGCCGCGGACCGCAGAGGTGATCGTCTTGGCGCCTGGTTTGCGGACTCCGCGCATGGTCATGCAGAGGTGCTCGCACTCGATCACCACGATCACCCCTCGCGGCTGCAGCAGCTCCACCAGGGACTCCGCCACCTGGGTGGTCAGCCGCTCCTGCACCTGCGGTCGTTTCGCGTACACATCGACCAGCCGGGCCAGCTTGGACAGCCCGGTGATCCGCCCGTCCGCGTTCGGGATGTAGCCCACGTGCGCCACCCCGGTGAAGGGCACCAGGTGGTGTTCACAGATCGACCACACCTCGATGTCCTTGACCAGGACCATCTCGTCGTGCTCGAGCTCGAACGTGGTCCTGAGGACATCCGCGGCGCTCTGGCCCAGGCCCGCCGTGATCTCGGCGTACGCGCGCGCGACCCGGGCCGGGGTGTCCTTGAGACCTTCCCGGTCCGGGTCCTCGCCGATCGCGATCAACAGCTCGCGGACGGCGCGCTCCGCCCTCGCGTGATCGAATTTCGGCGACGTCACCGATTCACTCCGCGGGCGGAGTGGGGCCACCACCGTAGTTGGGGCCGTGCGCGGCCTCGTCCGGCCCGACCGAACCGCCGGGGATCACGTCGGACAGCGAGCCGTTCTGCTCACCGCGCGAAGGCAGCGGCATCACCGGCGGGTGCTCGGACGGTACCCGGGTCGAGGATCCGGTCCAGGCCGGCCGCAGCTCGCGCTTCTGGATCGGCGCGAACACCCGCGCGATCTCGGCCTTGTCCAGCGTCTCCTTCTCGAGCAGCTCCTCGACCAGATGGTCCAGCACCGCGCGGTTCTCGGCGAGGATGTCGAACGCCTCCTGGTGCGCGTTCAGGATCAGCTTGCCGACCTCCTCGTCGACCGCCGCGGCGATCTCCTCGGAGTAGTTGCGCTGGCTGCCCAGATCCCTGCCCAGGAAGGGCTCGCCGGAATCCTGGCCGAACTTGATCGCGCCCAGCCGCTCGGTCATGCCGTACTGCGTGACCATCGCGCGGGCCAGCGCGGTCGCCTTCTCGATGTCGTTGCTCGCGCCGGTGGTCGGGTCGTGGAAGACCATCTCCTCGGCCGCACGGCCACCGAGCATGTACGCGAGCTTGTCGAGCATCTCGGACCGGGTGGTCGAGTACTTGTCCTCGTCCGGCAGCACCATCGTGTAGCCCAGCGCGCGACCGCGCGGCAGGATCGTCACCTTGTGCACCGGGTCGGAGTGCGGCAGCGCCGCGGCCACCAGAGCGTGCCCGCCCTCGTGGTAGGCCGTGAGCACCTTCTCCTTGTCGGACATCAACCGGGTCCGGCGCTGCGGTCCGGCGATCACGCGGTCGATCGCCTCGTCGAGCGCGTCCTTGTCGATCTGCTGCTTGTTCAGCCGGGCGGTCAGCAGGGCCGCCTCGTTCAGCACGTTGGCCAGGTCCGCACCGGTGAAGCCCGGCGTACGACGGGCGACGGCGCGCAGGTCGGCGTTGTCCCCCATCGGCTTACCGCGTGCGTGCACCTTCAGGATCTTCTCGCGGCCCGGCAGGTCCGGGGCGTCGACGGCGATCTGTCGGTCGAACCGGCCCGGGCGCAGCAGCGCCGGGTCGAGCACGTCCGGCCGGTTGGTCGCCGCGATCAGGATCACACCGCCGCGCACGTCGAAGCCGTCCATCTCGACCAGCAGCTGGTTCAAGGTCTGCTCGCGCTCGTCGTGCCCACCACCGAGGCCCGCGCCACGGTGCCGGCCGACGGCGTCGATCTCGTCGATGAAGACGATCGCCGGCGCGTTGGTCTTGGCCGTCTCGAACAGGTCGCGGACGCGGGAGGCACCGACACCGACGAACATCTCGACGAAGTCCGAACCGGAGATCGAGTAGAACGGGACGCCCGCCTCGCCGGCGACGGCCCGGGCGAGCAGAGTCTTACCGGTACCTGGCTGGCCGTAGAGCAGCACGCCCTTGGGGATCTTGGCGCCGACGGCCTGGAACTTCCCCGGTTCTTGGAGGAACTCCTTGATCTCGCCGAGTTCCTCGATCGCCTCGTCACACCCGGCCACGTCCGCGAAGGTCGTCTTCGGGGTGTCCTTGGTGATCAGCTTGGCCTTCGACTTGGCGAAACTCATCACCCGGGAGCCGCCACCCTGCATCGAGTTCATCAAGAAGATGAACACCACGGCGATCAGCAGGAACGGGATCAGCGTCGAGAACACCTGGCCGATGAAGCTCGGCTTGGGGTTCTCCACGTCGAACGTCTGGATCTTGCCGGCGTTGAACAGGTTCTGCAGATCGTTGCCCAGTGCGGCGCCCTGGCCGTCGACCCAGTGCGCGCGGACCTTGGTGCCGTTGGTCAGCTCGACCCGGATCTCCTGATCCGGATCGATCAGCGTCACCGCCTTGATCGACTTGTTCGAGGCTGGAGCGTCCGTGGCGGTCTTGATCAGCTGGACGACCTGGCCGGTGGGCTCGGTCTTGTACCCGGTCGAGCCGGTCAGGAGCTGTCCGATCACCAGTACGCCCAAAAAGGCGATGACGATCCAGAACAGCGGTCCGCGGAAGATGCGCTTCACGTCCATGATCGAGGCTTACGCCCCGTCCCTCCTAGCTCAGCAAGCCCCGGTGTGGGCTTGAGACGGTACACCGCTGTCAAGTGTCTCGTGCCGGGCAAACGTCCCGCGCGGGAGGGTCACTCCAGCGCGCTCACAGCGGCCCGGACGGGCCCAGGAGCTCGGTCGCGTCCTGTTCCTCAAGACGCTACCGGAAGTCCTGGCCACCGAGGGTAGCCAGGACCTGGTGAAGCGGGTCAGGAGTAGACGTGCGGAGCCAGCGTGGCCACGCAACGCAGGTTGCGGTACTTCTCTGCGTAGTCGAGCCCGTACCCGACCACGAACTCGTCCGGCAGTTCGAGCCCGACGTACTTGACCGGGACCGACATCTTGGCCGCGTCCGGCTTGCGGAACGCCGTGCAGATCTCCAGCGACGCGGGCTTGCGGGACTGCAGGTTGCTGACCAGCCAGGTCAGCGTCAGCCCGGTGTCGATGATGTCCTCGACGATCAGCACGTGCCGGTTGGTGATGTCGGTGTCCAGGTCCTTCTGGATCCGGACCACACCGGAGGACTTTGTTCCCGAGCCGTAGGAGGAGACGGCCATCCAGTCCATCTCGACGTGCCGGCTGAAGGATCGCGCGAGGTCGGCCATCACCATCACCGCGCCACGCAGGACACCGATGACGAGGAGGTCCTTGCCCTCGTAGTCCTGCTCGATCGTCCGAGCCAACTCCTGGAGCTTCGCCAGGATCTGGTCCTCGGTGTAGTGAATCTTGGCCAGGTCCTTCTCGATGTCCGACGCATCCACGCGCTCAGCCTGTCACACCAGGCGCCAGGACGATGAACCCGGCCCTCCGGACGGCGCGGATCCCTTGCGGGAGATCGATCCACCGCTGCCCGCGCCAGTCCGTCACGAGCGCATCGACGGCCGCGACGTGCCCGGCAGTGAGATCCGTCGCCCGGCAACCCGCCTGCAGCGCGGCCTGCCGGAGCGCCCGAGTGCGGATTGCCGTCGGCTCCACCTCGAGCATCCCGATGTCGCAGACCACCTCGTCCTCGGTACGCCGTACTGCCGTCTCAGCCAGGTCTGCAGCCAATACGTCGAGCGCATCCGCGTCGGCCCGCAACAGCCCCGCAGTACGTGCCAGTGCCTCCGTCACGCCAGGCCCGAGTACCTCCTCCAGCACCGGCAGGACCTCGTGCCGCACTCGCACCCGCTTGTACGCCGGGTCGTCGTTGTGCGGGTCGCGCCACGGACGCAGGCCTGATGCCACACAAGCAGCCGCGGCAGTCGCCCGGGATACCTCCAGAAATGGTCGCCGGAGCACCCCGGCCACCGGCGCCATCGCTGCAAGCGACCTAGCTCCTGAGCCCCGGGCCAAGCCGAGCAGAACCGTCTCTGCCTGGTCGTCGCGGGTGTGAGCCAGTAGAACCACGTCGGCGCCGACCTCATCAGCCACGTCCCGCAGTGCGTCGTACCGGGCGGTCCGGGCGGCTCCCTCGGGGCCGCCCTCGTCACCGACCTCTACTGCTCTTATCTGCACCGGATCGAGCCCGAGTGATCGGCACTGCTCGGCAGCGGTCGCTGCGACATCGGCAGAGCCTGCCTGGAGGCCGTGGTCCACGACCACCGCGCCTGCCCGCAGCCCTAGCTTCGGCGCCTCAAAGGCTGTCGCCGCCGCGAGAGCAAGCGAGTCGGCTCCACCGGAGCAGGCCACGAGCACGGTTGTCTCGCGCGGCAGCTCGGCAAGCGCAGTACGGACCGCCTCGCGCACCCGGGCGATGGATGGATGCAGCTTGCCCCGTTTGCTGTCGGGTTCAGCCGTGGAGTCTGCTGACCCAGGCATCCGGGTTGGCGATCTCGTTCTTGGTCGGCAGTGTGTTCGGGCCGGTCCAGATCCGGTTGAAGCCGTCCATGCCAACCCGGTCGACCACGTGGCGCACGAAGGCCGCACCGTCCTGGTACTGCCGGAGCTTGGCATCCAGCCCGAGCAGCCGCTTCAGCAGTTGGTCCAAGGGGTTGCCGCCCGATCTGCGCGACGTGAACTTGGCCCGGATGACGTCCACGGTCGGGATCACCGACGGCCCGACGCCGTCCATCACGAAGTCGGCATGGCCTTCCAGCAACGACATCACTGCGGTCAGGCGGTCGAGCACGGCTCGCTGCTCTGGGGACTGCATCAGGTCGACCAGGCTCAGCTCGGCCTCACCCTTCACCGACCGACCCAACCGCTGGACGGCCTCGCGGAACATGGCCGCGTACGCCGACGGGTCCAGCTCGGCCTGATCCAGGAACAGCGCGATCTCGGACCGGAGGTGGTCCCGCAGCCACGGCACGGCGGTGAACTGCACGCGGTGGGTCTCCTCGTGCAGGCACACCCAGAGCCGGAAGTCCCGCGGTACGACGCCCAGCTCGTTCTCCACGTGCATCACGTTCGGCGCGACCAGCAGCAGCCGCCCTGTCAGGTCGGGGCGGTCCGGGTCCGGCTCGGACGGGTAGAACGGGTCGAACTGGCCGAGCACGCGAGAAGAGAGGAAGGCCAGCAGCGCGCCCGCTTCGATCGCGGTGACTCGCGAGCCGACAGCGGAGGACAGCCCGCCGGTGCGCTCCTGCTTCTCGCGAAGTTTGTCGGCCAGCGGCTGCAGCACGGTCCGGAACCCGTCGGCGTTCGCCTGCACCCAGCCGGGCCGGTCCACGATCACCACCGGGGCCGTGGCCGAAGTGGCCTGCAACCCGGTGAACTCACGCACATGGTGCTCGGAGTCGGCGGCGAACTGCCGCAGCTCGGCCACAACCTGATCTGCTTCCGCGCGGCTGACCGCCGGCCCGGGCCGGAGCAGCTTGCGAGCCACTCCGGTCGCCAGCTGCCAGTCGACCATGTCAGCCGCGGTGCCACCTTCAGCCGTACTCATGTTTCGACCCTAGTGGCACGGTCCAACAAGCGCCTTTCGAACCTCTCCAGCGAGCGGTGGCGATCAGCCGGCGCAGCCGCAGTTGGCGAGTGCGGCGACAGCTCGGTCGAGGGCAGCTCGCGCAGCGAGAGCCTTGGCGGGTGGAGCGCTGTCGGTCGCCACGGCGAAGACCAGAATCGTGCCGGTGCGGTCCCGGACCAGCCCGGCCAGTGAGTGGACGCTGGTGAGCGTGCCCGTCTTGGCACGGGCAAGCCCAGTGCCCGGACCCGTGCCCGGCCCGGCGAAGCGGTCCTCGAGGCTGCCCGTGAAACCTGCGACCGGCAGGCCGCTGATGAGATGGCGGAGCTCCGGCTTGGCCACGGCGAGCCGCACTGCGCCCGCCAGTAGGTCCAGTGGGACCTGATTCGTTCGGGACAACCCGCTGCCGTCCTCGATCCGGGCTTTGCTCACGTCCAGGCCGAGCTCGGTCAGTGTGTCCCGCACTCCCTTCACGCCACCGGTGAATGAGCCTCCGTTGTCCGTCGCCAGGCCGACCTGCCGCAGGAGCACCTCAGCGCCGTCGTTGTCGCTGTGCAGGTTGATGTACTCGACGATGTCCCCGAGCGAGGCCGACCGGACCTGCGCCAGCCCGGCCGCGGCTGTCGTCGCGGTCGCCGGTTTGATGCTGGCAGCAACCTTGATGCCGTTTGCGCGGAGCAGCGCCGCGAAGGCAGTGGCAGCTGCCTGCGCGGGTGAGGCGGCCCGCTTCGCCAGGCCGGGCCGCACCCGACCCTCGTCGACCCAGAGCGCGGACGTCGGGGCGGCGATGCCCTCGGTGAGGTAGTTCGGCTGCCACTTGGGGTTCGCGGCAGGCCCGGTGAACAGGCCGGCGTCGTACCCGAGGCTGATACTGAGCACCCCCTTCGCCCGGAGCGCGTTCGCAGTACTGGTGGCCAGGTCCTGCAAGGAGGCGCGGGCTGGGAAGTCCAGTGGGTCGGTCGAGCGCTTGGTCGTCAGCAGGGGGTCGCCGCCGCCGACCAAGATGACGGATCCGCTGGACGGGCTCACAGTCTTGGTGGTGAACCAGTGGTCCGGGCCGAGGGTTGCGAGTGCCGAGACTGTGGTGAGCAGCTTCATCGTGGATGCCGGCACGAAGGGCCCGGCCGTGCCGGTCGAGAAGACCGCCTTGCCGCGCGACGCGTCGTACACGTAAGCGCCACTGTGCTTGCCGAGCGACGGGTCCTTGAGCGCAGCCGCCAGAGCCTTCTGTACGCCGGCGGCTGTGGGCGCGACGCCCGCTGTCTCGGCCGGAGGCAGCACCAGGGGCGCAACGGTGGTGCTGGCGTCTTTCTGCGACTGGCCGGGCACCGCCTGCGCACCTGTCACCAGGCCGGCCAGCGCAACGCTCGTCGCAAGCGTGACGAACACCGCACGGGGAGGACGGGCCACCTGGCTGCTCCTGTCAGTTCATCGGTCCGAACCGTGACAGTATCTGCCGTATGGAGTTCGACGTCTTCATCGAGATCCCCAAGGGCACCCGCAACAAGTACGAGCTGGACCACAAGACGAACCGGCTGCGGCTCGACCGCACCCTGTTCACGGCCACTCAGTACCCCTCCGACTACGGGTTCATCGAGGAGACCCTCGGTCAGGACGGCGACCCGCTGGACGCGCTCGTGCTGCTGTCGGAGCCCACCTTCCCCGGCTGCCTGATCCGCTCCCGCGCGATCGGCATGTTCCGGATGACCGACGAGAAGGGCCCGGACGACAAGGTCATCTGTGTCCCGGCCGGCGACCCGCGCCAGGAGCACCTGCGCGACATCCACCACATGCCCGAGTTCGACCGGCTGGAGATCCAGCACTTCTTCGAGGTCTACAAGGACCTGGAGCCGGGCAAGTCGGTCGAGGGCGCCAGCTGGGTCGGCCGAGCCGACGCGGAGGTCGAGATCACCGCCTCGTTCGAGCGGCTGAAGACCCACCCGTACTGAGCCCGTCGTGCCGGCCGATCTTTTGCACGTAGGTGCAAATCCTCTGCCGGTGACTCGCCGCTGCCGATAAGTTCCCCTCGTCCGGCATGCCCAGACGGAGGGACAGCCGGACCGCACCCGCACAGCCGCGGCCGCACCCGCACAGCCGCAGCCGCCGCCGCAGCAGCAGCCAACTACATCCACACCTCATGAACGGGCGACATAACCAGACCGCGAGTGCTTATGTCACGAGTGAGCAAGATGCCGCTGTCACGAATGAGCAAGGTGCCGCTGACGGAGGGGGCAGGGCTGGTCCGGATGACACCAGGTCAATCACTTTGGGTTACTTCGCCACCCTCACGCTGCCCGTTCCCCGATACCGGCTGCCCCGCCAACGACCCAACCCTCGCCCGCACGGTCGCTACCAGCGCACCGGAGCTCGCTACAGGCCGCTGGTAGTCCAACCCCTCCCCCTCCCCGCCGTCCCCTCCCCCTCCTGTCGACGGCCTCACCCCTGTCCCCCCGACAAGCCCCGGCCCCGGTTCCCGCCCTCATGGGAGCCGGGCCGGGCGCATTTATTCCTTCCGCAGTACTGTGCAATGTGTAGTAGCCTCTACAGCAGAGCGCTGAACCCTGGAGGCAAGCGTGACGATCGAGACGACAACGCCGACCGCCCTCTACCTGAGCCGCGTGCGAACCGAACTGGCCGACCTGCCCGCGCCTGAGTTGGACGAGGTGATCCAGGAGGTCGCCGACCACCTCACCGAACTGAGCAACGAGTTCCCGACCCCACCGACCCTCGAACTGTTCGAGGCGCGACTCGGCCAACCCCAGCAGTACGCCGATCACCTCCGCAGCGCCGCCGGCTATCCACCCAGGCCCGACGACTACGGCCCCACGAGCCGCGGCACCGCAGCCCTGGCCTGGTTAGTCCTCTCCACAATGCTCACGCCACTACTGCTGATCACGTGGTTCGCGCTGGACTTCGAATCCTCCAAGGCAGTCTTCGGCCTGCTGGCGGCCGGTCTGGTCCCCGCAGCCCTCAGCCTGTTCGCCCTGCGCGGCCATGCCCCTTCAGTAGTCACCAGCACTCCGCTGTGGCGCCGCAACGAACGGCGTATCCGTCGACTGGCCGAGGCACTGCCGAGTAGCCTGCGCCGAGACCTCATGGAGATCGGCCAGCCGGTCTGGTGGGTGGGCCGAGGCATCATGGCCGGCATCAGCCTGTACGGCGTACTGGCGCGAACCACAGACGCACCGGCGCTCCTGGTCGCAGGCGTGGTGGGCGCGCTCGTGTCTATCGCGCTGGGCCGCCTGTCCCAGCGGAACCGCTACTTGCTCTGGCTCCTGATCCCCCTGAACAGCGTCGCCGTGCTCGCCGTCGCGATCCTCCTCATCGGCGGCGCCTCAGCCTGGGCTCCCGACGGCTACAACTTCAGCGGCGTCCACTCGAACTGCTAAGACTGTCAGCCCAAGCAGCAGGGTTGCGGCTAGTCCTCTACCAAGCGGCCGAGAAGGCGGAGGAGGGTTCTGCGGTCGGCCTGGTTGAGGGGTTCCAGCAGGTCGGCCTCGGCGGCGAAGATCAGCTTGTCCATCTCGGCGAGCGCCTTCTCGCCCTTGCCGGTGATCCCGACGATGTTGCGGCGGCGATCGGCTGGATCGGTCCGGCGCAGCACGTAGCCGAACTGCTCCAACTCGTCGAGCAATGTCACCAGATCGCTGCGGTCGAAGGCGATCCGGTCCGCCAGCGGGGCCTGCGCCGCCTCTCCGTCGTCCGCCAGACTCGCCAGCACGTGGTAATGCTGCGACTTCGCATCGGCGGCCGCCAGGTGCTGCCGGATCAACCGCTGCGACTGCTGGCTCGCCCGGCCCAGTTGCCAGACGACCCGATCACCGAGGCGGTGCTGGGACGGCTTCACGCCGCTCACTCTAGAACGAGACCCACCGGTGCGTTACCGTAGGAGATACCCATTATTTCTATCTCCCACGATCAAGGGCAGTGCTATGCGGGCAGTTCGCTACCACCTCGCCCGCACGCTCGGCGCGAAGACAGTGATCGGTACTGCGTCGTCGACCGCCAAGCTCGACTTCATCCGGAGCTGCGGAGCCGATGCCGCGGTCGACATCAGCGACGCCAGCTGGCCGGACCGCCTCTGGGAGACCGCGCCGGGCGGAGTCGAGATGGTCCTCGACGCTGTCGGTGGCAAGGTCTTCGACCAACGCATGGAGCTGCTCGCGCCGCTGGGCCGAATGGTCACCTACGGCGCGATCAGCGGCGAGCTTCCCAGCATCGGAGGGAACGGCGTCTTCAGCCTGAGATACATCACCGGCGTCGGCCTCTACAACTGGCGGCAAGTACGACCAAAGGAGGCTCGCCAGGATGTCGCCGAAGTGAGCCGACTGTGGCAGTCAGGCGATCTACGAACCGCGATCCACGGCACGTACGCCCTGACCGACACCGTCGCCGTTCACCGCGTGCTCGACGACCGCGCAAACCTCGGCCGTCTGATCGCCATCCCGTAGAAGCCGGTCGCCCGAACCACCGCAACTACATCGTCACCACCCCGGCTGGTCGGCCGTGCCTACCAGCCGATCAGCGAGTACGACGTGGCCGCCGCGCGATCCACCATCGAATCCAAGCTGGCCGGGCCGCTCTTGCTCGCCAAGCACGGAGCACCGTCACCCGGGCCGGGTGGTTCGAGAGAGCTCATCTCCGGCATCGCGGTGATCGGACGGCGCCTGTCGGTCAAGCGAACCAAGGACATCGCGGACTCGATCATCGCCTTGCTGCGCAAAGGATTCATCACTGGCACCGTTCTGCGCGCCGACGGCGGACACCGGCTCGTCTGGTCACGGGACCGGATCAGGGGCGGGCTGACGGTCTGGTTTCAGCTTCGGTCGATCACAGGCTTCAGTTCGAAGCTTCGGGCGGTTGGAGCATCGGGCGGTTGGAGCGGGGCGGTTGGAGCGGGGCGGTTGGAGCATCGGGCGGTTGGAGCTTCGGGCGGCCGGAGCTCGGACGGCGGAGTTCCAGGTGGTCAGGGCTTCCAGGTGGTCAGGGGCGGCCGAAGAAGTCGGGGGCGATCCAGTAGTAGATGCTGTCGATCCGGACGGGCTTTCCGGGCCGCGGCGCGTGAATCATCCGGCCGTTGCCGAGGTACATCGCGACGTGGAAGATCGTGCCGGGGTCGTTGGCGTTGTCGGCCCAGAAGATCAGGTCGCCAGGGCGCAGCTCGTCCTCGGAGATGTGCTGGATCTGCTCGTACTGCGCGACGCTGTAGTGCGGCAGTTGCACACCAGCCCGCTTCCACGCGCCCATCGTCAGTCCCGAGCAGTCCCACGAGTTCGGTCCGGCCGCGGCCCACACGTACGGATCACCCAGCTGCGACAGGGCGAAATTTATGGCGGCCTGAGCACCGCGCGAGTTGTGCCCGGATCCGCCCCCGCTACCCGTGCCATTGCCGCTGCCGTTGCCGTTGCGATCGGGCTTCTGCTTCGGCGGCTTCTTGGTGCTGTGGTTCTTGCCCTGGTTCTCACGCTCCTGGCGAGCCTTCTCGGCTGCCGCCCGCGCACGCTCGGCTGCTTCCCGCGCGGCAATCCGCTTGCGCAGCTCCTCGGCCTTCTTGGCCGCCAGTGCCGCGGCGCGCTGCCTGGCAAGCTCCTCCAGGCCCCGTTGCCTCTGCTCAGCAACCTGGTACGACGTGCTGCGCAATGTCGCCAGCTGGCTGATCTGCGTCTTGCGCTCAGCGCCGATCGCGGCGACGGCGGCGGACTGGTTGGCCTCGGCGGCCTCGGCGTCTGCCTTCGCCTTCGCAGCTGCGTCGGTTGCGGCCTTCACCTTGGTGACAGCCTGGTCGGCCTGCAGCTTGAACGCGTTGGCGACCACCTGGGTCGCAGTGAAGCGAAGGAATGAACCCTGCATTGCCGTTGACACCGAATGCGCCGCACCGGCGGAGTCGAGCAGTTCCTGCGGGCCGGTGGCCGTGAACAACGGACCGAGCTTCGCGACGTCGCCACCACCTTGGTACGACGCTGCGGCAAACCGGCCGATCTGGCGGCGCTGACCGGCGAGCGTCTCCTGCGCCTTGGTCGCCCGGGCTGCTGCTGCGGCGGCCTCTGCCTTCGCCTGCTGCAGCTGGTACATCGCACCGTTGTAAGCCTCGGCCGCCTTGCCCGAGACGATCCCCAACTGCTCGAGCCGGTCGTTCGCGGCGGCGAGCTGCTGCTCGATCGAGGCGACCTGGGCGGCCTTGGCGGCTGCTGCCTTCTTGGCGGCGTCGACCGCTGACTGTGAGGGAATGACCGGCGGCTTGGGGTCAGCCTGGGCCGGGGCCGGAAGCAGGGCAATGGTGCCGGCGAGCGAGACCGCGAGCACCCCGGAGAGCAAAGCCCTACCGGTCTTCCCAGTGCTTGCGACCCGTGTGCCGGACGTAGCCCCCGTGGGCGTCCGCATCGGGTACTTCCTTCCGCCAGTCACAAACCCCTTCCCCAGGGTTCGTGAACTTTTGGTCCTTCTGGACCTCATACGTGACACTAGTTGCCTGCAGCCCCATTGGGAACACCTTTCACACGAATAACTTTGTTGCACCTGCGTGTCGGCTTGACAAACTACAGGCTTGTAATTCGCGCGGCCCGTTTTCGGTAGCCCCCGGCAACCACTCACCCGCGCCCGCGGCAACCACCTCCTCAGCCGACCCGCAACCTCAGCCCGCCGCGGCCCACCGCAGTACGGGCTGGGAACACGGAACCGGCGCCGCCGACCGAGGGCGGGGCGCCGGTGAAGGTCTTAGTGCTAGCGGAGGGTGAAGGTCGCCGTGACGGGGAGATGGTCGGAGGCGTTGGTGGTGAGCACCTCGGCGGAGATCGGCCGAAGCGTCGGCGTGTGGAGGAGGTAGTCGATCCGGGCCATCGGGTTGTAGGCCTCGAGTGTGTAGCCGGGGCCCACGCCGACCTCGGTCCAGGTGTCCCGCCAGATGGCGGTGAGGGCCTTGATCTCGAGCGCCTCGGGACGGGCGTTGAGGTCGCCGACGAGCACGGTCGGCTGATTCGACCCGCCCAGGAGTTCGACCACCTTCTGCGCCTGGTCCAGCCGCTCGGCGTTGTTGTCCGACGTCAGGTGAGTGTTCGCGAACCGCAACTCCCGGCCCCGCACCTTGATGGACGCGACCGCCAGGCCGCGCTGCTCCCCACCCGGGTTCAGCGGTAGCAAAGTATTGCCGAAGTCCTTGATCGGATATCGCGACAACACCGCCGTGCCGTACTGCCGGCGCGGTTCATCGGGGTTCACCGGAGGCAGATCAAGGTTCGCCGCGTAAGCCACGTGCATCTGGAGTCGACTGGCCAACCAGGCCGGCTGGTCCACCCAGTTGCTGCGCGCACTCCAGTGCTTGTCGACCTCCTGCAGCCCCACCACGTCCGCGCCGGAGTTCTTGATCACCTGAGCGATCCGCTCCAGATCGAGAACGCCGTCGGTCCCGGCGGCGTGGTGGATGTTGTAGGTAGTCACGTGCAACTGGCGGCCCGGCACAGCGGGCTCGGCCGCGGCCGCGGTGGTCGGGGTCAACACGAGCAAGCCCGCGAACGCAACCAGTAGACCGCTCGGAAGTTTGCGCGTGGCTTCATCCTGGTCGGAGTGGGGCGACCCCCGCACGACGTACGAGTGTCGCCCACTTGGACTCCCTCAGTGCGCCAAGGCCAGCCGGCCGACCGCGCCCTTCGCGCCCGACGCCCAGCACGCCGCGTGCGGACCGTGTCCGGCGCACTCGACGCTGTCGAAGCTGCCGTCGTAGAACTGCGTCCAGCTCCGACCGCCGTCGAGACTGAAGTCACTGCCCGACGGGCCGACGGCGATCACCGTGGCAGGCGTCCACGGCACGAAAGCCGAGCCGCTGCGGTAGCCCTTCGGCGCCTTGTCCGCCGGAACCAGCTTCCAGCTCCGGCCTCCGTCGGACGTGACCGATGCGGCATTCACGGCCTCGGTCGGCTTCAAGAAGTCGCCGCCGACCGCGACACCGAACAGCGGCCCATGGAACGCCAGACTGAAGATGCCGGCCGCCTCGCCGCTGGCCATCGGCGAGTCCGTCACCTTCCAGCTACGACCGCCGTCAGTGGTCTTGAACACGCGCGGCCGATCGCCGCCTCCGGTCGCGAACCAGGCGGTCCGGCCCGGTCCGGCAACGAGGCACGTCCCGCTCGCGGCGAAGGCGAACTCGCCCGGCAGCGCGGCAGGCATCCCGGTTGTGGGCTGCACCTTCCACGACTTGCCGCCGTCAGAGGTCGCGGCGATCCGGAACTTGCCGTCCACCGGGTCGCTCAGCGCCAGCCCGAACTTGGCGTCGTTGAAATCGAGGCAGTCGTAGAACGCGACCGGATCGGTGTTGCGGAACGTCTCCGCCCAGGTCTTGCCGCCATCGGCGGTCCGGTAGATCCGCGACGCCTCACCGTTGCCGATCGCAAGCACCACCGCGCGCTTGGCGTCGAACGCCTCGATGTCGCGGAACAGCAGGTCGCCGGCTCCGGGCGGGCTGACGTTCTGCCACTTCTTGCCGCCGTCGGTGGTCAGCAGCACCTGCCCCTCGCTGCCCGCCACCCAGGCGACGTCCGCGCTGATCGCGGCGAGCCCGCGGAACTGGGAGGTGCTCCCGGTCGGCTTCAGGTCCCACTCGTACGACGGTTTGTGCGAGCCGCCGCTCGAAGATCCGACGGCGTGAGCAGGCACCAGTTGTGACAGGGAGAGGAGGAGTCCCGCCGCTAGGGCGGCAACGCGCAGGGTTCTCATGCCCGGCAAACTAACAAACTCCCACGCTTGCGTCCGAAGAACCTCAGGGCCTGACCCGCGGTTCTTCGGACGCAAGGGTTTTCAGGCGGCGGCGGTGAGACGGAAGGACTGCGCTGGTGAGGCGTTGCAGGTGAGTTGGACCAGCTGGGTGCTGTCGGCCGTGGAGCCGCCCGGCACGGTGAGGCACTTGCTGCTCAAGCGGCTGACGAAGTGGAAGTAGCCGCCGCCCTCCGAGACCGCCTGCCATTGTTGGTTGTTGCCGTTGCTGTACGTCCACAGTTGCAGCCCGGCGTTGTCGGCCGAGGACACCCCGGTCACGTCGATCACCTTGGTGGCGTCGTTGCGGTTGTTCACCCGGACGAACCCACCTGAGGTCGGCTGGAACTGGAACTGCTGCGCCGCTGAGCCGTTGCAGCTGTACTGCTGGATCACCGTGCCGTTGGCCGTGCCTGCCGCCCGGGCGTCGACGCACTTGTTGTTGCTCTTGTTCGCGACCGAGTACCACGCGCTCGGCGACGGCTGGTCCACCGGCGGCACGGTGCCACCACCGCCGAGCCACTTCAGCGCGTCCATCATGAACTGGTTCTGCGCCGGGCTGTCGAAGGTCGACGAGAGCCGGGTGTTGGTCTGGTAGTTCATCGCGTTGTGGCCGAAGTTCGCGTAGATCATCTTGTAGTTCTTGTTGGTCCAGATGATCGGGTAGTAGCCGCTGTACCAGGTCTGGTTCGGGTCCGTGCCGACCGGGAAGCTGGACGGATCGATCGAGGCCAGGATGGTGATGTTCGCGTTGTTCCGCAGGTCGTTCTGCCAGCTGTACCACTCGCTCACCGACGACCGGAAGGTGGCCGGCGTGTTCACCAGCGAGGGATGCGAGCGGTTCTCCGCCTTCAGCGTGACCGCGGTCGGACCCCACGTGTTCGTCGCGAATCGTCCGGTGCCGAGCAAGGTGTTGTTGAACCACGGCCAGTTGCCGCTGGCATCGTTGTACGCCGCGACGTGGAACCCGAAGAACGCACCACCGTTGTCCATGTACCGCTGGAACCCGGTCCGCTGCGCGTCACTGTGCGGCGAGTCGTCCAGGAACATGACGACCTGGTACTGCGAGGCGCTGAGGTTGTTCAGCTGGTCCCAGTTGTTCGTGGCGGTGTAGGTGAAGCCGTTCTGCGCGCCGAACTGCGGGAAGCGCTGGTTGGCCTCCTTCTCGAAGTCGATGTGCGCGGCATCCCAGGTGCCGCTGTAGAACGCGAGCACGTTGAAGTTCGCCTGGACAGTCTGCTGGCCGGCCTCGCGGGCATACGCACTCGCGGAGGTGAGGCACAGACAGACCACCAGCATCGCCAACAACCTGGTGATCAGGGACTTGCGATCGGAAAGCATGGGGGCGGTCCTTCCGTCACTGAAGCATCAAATTTCAGAGCTTAAATTAACTCTCAGCATTAGCCCTGTCCAGGCTTCAGCAAGTCCTCCGCAAAGTCCGCAACTTCCCGTTCTGACGGCATGAATCGACAGTGTCGGAAAGCCGACAACGAGCCGACGCGGCCGATACCCACTGCCGCCAACGTGCACAGACATAGCGACGCCCGCCGGCGTAACGCAGTACGGCGGCGGGCGTCGAGGTAGAGTCAGTCGGTCAGGGCTTGTTCGATGCGTTCTACTTTGGCCGTCAATTGGCCGGTGTAGCCGGGGCGGACGTCGGCCTTGAGGACGAGGCTGACCCGGGGTGAGACGGCGGCGACCGCATCCACAGCCTGCTTGACCACTGCCATCACCTCGTCCCACTCCCCCTCGATGTTGGTGAACATCGCGTTGGTCTCGTTCGGCAGACGGGAGGCGCGGACCACCCGGATCGCCTCCGCGACGGCTGCGCTGACGCCACCGGTCTCGTCTCCACCGGCCGGACTGATACTGAAGGCAACAATCATGCGTCCAGCTTGCCAGCCGCCTCTTTGTCCTCGGTCGCCATCCGCTCCGACGCCGACGTCGTCAGCAGCGGCTTCTCCTTGATGAACAGCACTGCGACCAACGCAAGCACGGCGATCGGCACCGAGATCACGAACAGGTCGGCGGTCGCGTTGCCGTACGCCTCCTGTACTGCGACCCGCACCGGCTCGGGCAGTTTCGAGATCTCAGGTACTGCGCCTCCGCCACCACCGCCGGTAGATCCGCCAAGCGAGCTGGCCACACGGCTCGCCAGGACCGCACCGAGTGCGCTGACGCCGATCGTGCCGCCCATGCTCCGGAAGAAGCTCACCACGGAGGTGGCCGCGCCGAGCTCCCGCGCCGGGACGTCGTTCTGCGCCGCGAGCACCAGGTTCTGCATCACCAGGCCGACGCCGACACCCAGAACGGCCATGAACGCCGACATCATCAACGTCGAGGTGTGCGCGTCGATCGTGCCGAGCAGGCCGAGCCCGAGCGGCAGCAGGATGCTCCCGAGCACGAGGTAGATCTTCCACTTCCCGTACTTCGTGATCAGGCCGCCCGCGATGGTCGACGAGATCAGCATGCCGAAGATCATCGGCAGGCTGCGGAGTCCGGCCGAGGTCGGCGAGTGCCCCTGCGCGATCTGGAAGTACTGCGACAAGAACACCGAGCCGCCGAACATCGCCAGACCGACGAGCATGCTCGCCACCACGGACAGCGCGACCGTGCGGTTGCGGAACAGGTCCAGCGGGATGATCGGCTCCGGGTGCCGCGCCTCGACCACCACGGCGAGCGCGAGCACCACGAGGGCGATCCCGACCATCGCGAAGCTCCACCCGGAGGCCCAGTCGAACTTGTTGCCCGCGAACGTCGACCAGACCAGGATCGTGCTCACCCCGCCGGTGATCAGCAGCGCGCCGAGCCAGTCGATCTTCACGTCCCGCCGGATCGTCGGCAGCTTCAGAGTCCTTTGCAGCAAGTAGATCGCCAGCAGGCTGAACGGCACCCCGACCAGGAAGCAGGACCGCCAGCCGAGCGGCGAGTCCACCAGGAAGCCGCCCAGCAGCGGGCCACCGACGGTCGCGGAGGCGAAGATCGCGCCGAAGATGCCGGAGTACCGGCCGAGCTCCCGCGGCGGGATGATGGCCGCCATCACGATCTGCACCAGCGCGGTCAGACCACCTGCTCCGATGCCCTGCACGACGCGGCTTGCCAGCAGCAGCTCGACGTTCGGGGTGAAGCCGGCTACCAGTGAGCCGATCACGAAGAACGACAGTGACAGCTGGACCAGCAGCTTGTTGTTGTAGAGGTCCGCGAGCTTGCCCCACAGCGGCACCGTGGCCGTCATCGCGAGCAGTTCGATGGTGACCACCCACGTGTAGACCGACTGGCTCGCGCCGAGGTCGGCGATGATCCGCGGTAGCGCGGTGGAGACGACAGTGCCTGCCAGCACGGCGACAAGCATGCCGATCATCAGGCCGGAGATGGCCTGCACAGTCTGCCGGGGCGTGAGGGCGGCGACCTCGCTCGCGGCGACGACCGGCGCGCTGTCAGCAGCCGGGGTGTCCGCCGGAGAGGGCGAAGAGGTCGTTGTCATGAATGACCTTCCTGGTCGGATCGGAAGAGAGTGGTGCGGTCGAAGGCCGGATCGATGCCGTCGGCAAGGAAAAGGAATGCCTCGTCGACGAGGGAGCTCAGCGAGCGGCCGGGAGCCGTCCGCTGCAGCTCCATCGCCACGCGGACAGCGGTGCCCGCCGCGCCGACGATCAGTGCCGGACGGACCGCGGACGGCGCTTCGCCCATCCGCTCGGCCATCGCAGCGGTGATCGCGCGCTCGTCCTCGGCGCCGAGCAGCACGAACTGGGACAGCAGGTTCGGCGACTGCATCACGAGCGCGATCCGGCGCGACATCGGCGCCTCTTCGTTCTCGAGCTCGCTCAGCACCTCGCTGACGATCATCCGCATTGTGGTGAGCGGCGACTGGTCGACCGGCGCCTCGCGCAGCGTCGTCAGCGCGCGCTCCAAGTCCTCTGGGTCGCGGCCGAGGATCGCATACTCCTTGTGCGGGAAGTAGTTGAAGAAGGTCCGCACCGAGACATCGGCAGCTTCGCTGATCTCCTCGACCGTGACGTTGTCCGGGCCCTTCTCCAACGCCAGTCGGAGCGCTGCCGCGGCCAACGCCGCCCGGGTCTCTCGCTTCTTGCGCTCCCGGCGGCCGGTCGGTGCCGGCGTCGCTGTGTCCTCGGTCTGCATCACGCCATCACACTAGAAGCGAACTTGCACTCGCTGCAACTTAATAACGCTGAAAGTTTGCAGCACTGCAGGATTGACCCTCAGACGTGCCTCTGGTCAACACGACCCGCCCGGGCGAGACCCAGCGTTGAGTGTTGATGTGGTCGACCAGCAGAGTGCTTCCGTCGCCTGGTCGACAAAGGCGACGCAGGACACGCGGTGGGCGCGGGTGTGTTGCCGGCTGATAATTCCGGTGACGGCGGTGGGCATCCCCGCGACAATGGCCGACGTGGAGGAGGTCGAGGTCGTCGTTGCCCATAGCGAGCGCGTGACTCTGCGCGTCGGTGACGTGTTCCTGAAGATCGACGCTGATCAGACGAACATCGACGTCGAGGTCGAGGCGATGGCTCTGGCGCCGGTCCCGACTCCCGAGATCCTGTGGCGGAAGCCGCCGGTGCTCGCGATCGCCGCCCTCCCGGGGACGGCACTCGGCCGTCTTGGTGAGCCGTCGACCGCCTCGCCGGCAGCGTGGGCCGCGGCGGGTGCCGCCATCCGGCTGTTGCACGACGCGCCGCTACCGCCATGGCCCGGTCGGAGGAGCCGCGACGAGATCGCAGCGCACCTCGACCGCGAATGCGAGTGGCTCATCACGAGCGGCGTCCTTCCCGCCGACTTGGTCACGCGCAACCGCGAGATCGCCGAGGCCGCGCTCCGGCCATGGACACCGGTGTTCACGCACGGGGACCTGCAGATCACCCACGTCTTCGTCGACGGTGACAAGCTCACCGGCATCATCGACTGGTCCGAGGCGAGCCAGGGCGATGCGATGTTCGACCTGGCCAGCTTGACGCTCGGACACGAGGAGCACCTCGCCGACGTCGCCGCCGGCTACGGCACCGACGTCGACCTCGACGCGATCCGCGCGTGGTGGTCGCTGCGGAGCCTGCTGGCGTCCCGCTGGCTGATCGAGCACGGCTTCGACCCGAACTCGCCAGGCTGTGAGTTCGACGTACTGAGATCCCGGATGTGAGGCTGCCTCGATAGGCACCAGGATCTGAGAGCTGGCAGATCCCGACACGTGACGCGCTTCACGGCTGCCGACTCTCGAGATACATAGCTTTGCTATGTAACGTTGAGGGGGTGATCGCCACTGACCTTTCGCAGCTCGGTGTTGACGTCCTGGTGGCCGCGGCTCGGTTGACGCGGCTTGCCACCCGGGACATCAGCGCATTGCCGCCCGCGGCGATGCGGCTACTGGGGCGGCTCGACGAGCTCGGTCCGACCCGGATCAGCGATCTGGCCAAGGCCGACCGCTGCTCGCAGCCGGCGATGTCGACTCTCGTGCAACGCCAGGAGGAGAACGGCTTGGTACGTCGCGAGACCGACCCGGCCGACTCCCGCGCCAGCCTGATCAGCCTTACTGAGGCAGGCGGCGCCGAGCTCGATCGGGCCCGACACGAAGCAGGCGACGCCCTCGCCGCGCGGCTGCGTCAGCTCCCGTCGACCGACCTCGCCACCCTCGAGGCCGCGGTCACCGTCATGCACTCGATCCTCACCCAGCGCGCCGAGGGGGAGAGCAAGCTCCACCAGAGCTCCCGTGCGGCGCGCTCAAATCCGATGGAGGACAGCCCCCGGTGAGCAGCAGCAACTCGTTTCTCAAGCAGCCCAAGTCCGTCTGGGCCGTGGCCTTCGCCTGTGTGATCGCGTTCATGGGCATCGGCCTGGTCGACCCGATTCTCAAGCCGATCGCCGAGCAGTTGCACGCGAGCCCGTCTCAGGTCTCGCTGCTGTTCACCAGCTACATGGCCGTCATCGGCGTGGCGATGCTGATCACCGGCGCGGTCTCCAGCCGGATCGGCGCCAAGCGCACGCTGCTGATCGGTCTGGCCATCATCGTCGTGTTCAGCACCCTCGCAGGACTGTCCAACTCGATCGGGGCGATCGTCGCCTTCCGGGCCGGCTGGGGCCTGGGCAACGCCCTCTTCATCGCGACCGCGCTGGCGACCATCGTGAACTCCGCCAGCGGCTCGGTCGCGCAGGCGATCATCCTGTACGAAGCGGCGCTGGGCGTCGGCATCGCAGCGGGACCGCTCGTCGGTGGGGAGCTCGGCACGATCTCCTGGCGTGGCCCGTTCTTCGGCGTCGCCGTACTGATGACGATCGCCCTGGCCGCTACCGCGTTCCTGCTGCCCGCGTCCCCGCCGGCACCTCGCCGTACGTCGATCGTCGAACCGCTGAAGGCCCTCCGGCACCGGTCCCTGGCGACGGTCGCGGTCACCGCGCTGCTGTACAACTTCGGCTTCTTCACTCTGCTGGCGTTCACCCCGTTCCCGCTGGCGATGTCGGCCCGGCAGATCGGCCTCATCTTCTTCGGCTGGGGCATCGGCCTGGCCCTGACTTCGGTCTTCGCCGCACCTCGCCTGCAGCGCCGCTTCGGCACTCTGCCGGTGGTGATGACCTCGCTGCTCCTCTTCGGCGCCGACCTTGCGGTGATGGGTCTGTACGCACACCACCGGCCGGTCCTCGCGGTCGGCGTGATCGTCGCCGGGTTGTTCCTCGGCGTGAACAACACCCTGATCACCGAGGCGGTGATGGCTGCTGCACCGGTGGAGCGTGGCACCGCCTCCGCGGCGTACAGCTTCGTCCGCTTCTCCGGCGGCGCGGTCGCACCTTGGCTGGCCGGCAAGCTCGGCGAGGCGGTCAACATCCAACTCCCCTTCTACGTCGGCGCTTTCGCCGTGCTGCTCGGCGTCGGCGTCCTCGCCACCGGCTGGAAGCCCCTCTCCCACCTCCGCACCCCGACCGCCCACTCGACAGCCGAAGCCACCGCCCTCACCGCCGCCGACGCCTGAAACCACAGGACGCGTCGCCGGCGCTCTAACCTCCATACCAAACGGCAATCACCTGACCGGCCAGCTGGCTGTCACCACGGACGATGCCTCGCCCACGCACGAATTCAAGGTCGTCACGCTGGTCCACTGTCGGCGTACGGTCGGGCGCCTACTACTTCGAGGTGATCCGCCCGTTCCATCACGTGATCGTTCGAGGCATGTGCCGCAAGGGCGTCCGGAGTTCGTTCCGGCCCGCCTAGACGGCGCGTTATCTCAGCACTTCGAGGAGCGCGTGGAAGTCGGCGCGGTTGAAGTCGCGGGCGCCGATCAATGCCTGGAGCAAGATTCCGTCGAGAGCCGCGACCAGGAGACTCGCCCGGTGCGGATCGGCAGTGAAGCTCCGGGCGATCTCCGTCAGCGGTTCCAGCCAGGCGGCGGCGGCCTCGCGCAGCGCAGGCCGCCGAGCCGCGAGTAGATAAAGCTCGTACTCCGCGAGCGTGCGGCCCCGGCGGTAGACCAGACAGTGCTCGATCAACTGAGCCAGCTCATCCGCAGGTCGTGCGCCAAGCTCGGTCGCCCGCTCCTGCAACTCGGCCGCAAGATCCTCCGCCGCCCAGGTCAGCGCCGCCACCAGCAAGTCGTCCAACGACGCGAAGTGATACGTCGTCGACGCCACCGAAACCCTTGCCTCAGCCGCCACCGCCCGGTGGCTGACCCCCGCCACCCCGTCCCGCTCCACCACGGCCAACGCCGCAGTCAGCAATTCCGTCCGCCGCTGCCTCCCCCGCACCCGCCGCCCATCGACGCGCGCCGCCGACACCCTGGCCCTCACCGCACCCGCCGCCCATCAACGCGTGCCGCCGACGCCCTGGCCCTCACCGCCACACCACCCATCTACCCACCCAAACCCCGACCGTCCGCCCGCGCCCTTTGACGCCCGCGTTTTCACCGTCCGCACGTGCATCCACTCGTCGCGCCAGCCCTTGGCCCACGCCACCTGTCCGGGTTTCGGCCACGCGCCGACTAGTTTGTCCGCATGGCGGCTAGCGGCCGTCCCAGCTGACCCAAGGCGGCTCTGACCTGCACGAACTTCAAAGTAGCAGGACAGACGTACTGATTGTTTTTGGGTGTCCAAATCGGCGAAATCGGGTCAGAACGCGACATACGCTCGTCCGTGTGACCGATCACGATCAGCCCGAAACCTCCCCTGAGACCGGCCCCATCCACACCATCGCGAGCGCGCCGCCCAAAGCAGAGCCGAAGGCGGAAGCAGCCTCGAACGCGGGGATCAGCACCGCGATGCGACGGGCCTTGAAGCGAGCCGATGACGGCAAGACGCTGGACCCGGCCGAGGTCGAGGTGCTGCTGTCGGCGTCGGGAGCTGCACTGACGGCGCTGATGTCGACGGCCGCGCGGGTGCGCGATCAGGGACTGGCCGACGCGGGGCGCAGCGGGATCATCACGTACTCGAAGAAGGTGTTCATCCCGCTCACCCGGTTGTGCCGGGATCGCTGTCACTACTGCACTTTCGCCACCACCCCCGGCCGGGTGCACTCGCCGTACCTGAGTCCCGATGAGGTCCTCGAGATCGCGAAGCAGGGCGCCGCGCTGGGCTGCAAGGAAGCGCTGTTCACACTGGGCGACGCCCCCGAGGACCGCTGGGACGCGGCCAAGACGTGGCTCGAGGAAGCCGGCTACGACAGCACGCTCGACTACTTGCGAGCAATGGCGATCCGGGTGCTCGAGGAGACCGGCCTGCTGCCGCACCTCAACCCCGGCGTGATGTCGTGGCAGGACCTTCAACGGCTGAAGCCGGTCGCACCGAGCATGGGTACGATGCTCGAGACCACCTCGCGCCGGCTGTTCGAGGAGAAGGGCCAGCCCCACTACGGGTCGCCGGACAAGGACCCGGCGATCCGCCTGCGGGTGCTGGAGGATGCCGGCCGGTCGAACGTGCCGTTCACCACCGGTCTGCTGATCGGTATCGGCGAGAACCTCGAGGAGCGCGCCGACTCGATCTTCGCGCTGCGCCGGATCGCCCGGCAGTACAACGGGATCCAGGAAGTCATCATCCAGGGATTCCGGGTGAAGCCGGACACCGCGATGCGCAACGACGCCGACGTACCGCTGGATGAATGGCTGGCCGCGATCGCCGTCACTCGCGTCGTGCTCGGCCCCCGGATGCGCGTCCAGGCACCGCCGAACCTGGTCGATCTGGCCGAGTGCAAACTGCTGCTCGACGCGGGCGTCGACGACTTCGGCGGGGTATCCCCGCTGACCCCGGACCACGTGAACCCCGAGCGCCCGTGGCCGCAGATCGACGACCTGTCGAAGGTCACCGCCGACGCCGGATTCACCTTGCGGGAAAGGCTCACAGCGCACCCGGAGTACCTGCGCGAGCCTTGGCTCGACCCGCGGCTGATCTCGCACGTGGAGGCGCTGGTCGATCCCGAGACCGGCCTGGCGAACGAGGACGCTTATCCGAAGGGTCTTCCGTGGCAGGAGCCCGACGGCGGCTGGAACTTGTATGAGTCATCGGCCGGTCGTACTGATCTCCACACCGCGATCGACACCGAAGGACGTCGTACGGAGACCCGCTCCGACTTCGACGCCGCGTACGGCGACTGGGACGTTCTGCGCGAGGATGTCGCGAACCGCGCGGCACCGGAGCGGATCGACGGTGACGTCAAGGAAGCACTCGCCGCGGCCGAGCGGGACCCGGCCGGACTGTCCGACCAGCAGGCATTGACGTTGATGACGGCAACGGGTCCGGCGCTGGACCAGCTCGCCCACATTGCCGACGAGTTGCGCAAGGCAACAGTTGGCGACGACGTCACCTATGTGGTGAACCGGAACATCAACTTCACCAATGTCTGCTACACCGGCTGCCGGTTCTGCGCGTTCGCCCAGCGGCGTACTGATGCGGACGCCTACTCACTGTCGATGGACGAGGTCGCGCAACGGGCCGAGGAGGCCTGGGTGATCGGCGCCACCGAGGTCTGCATGCAGGGCGGCATCCACCCGGACCTGCCCGGTACGGCGTACGCGGACCTGGTGCGGGCGGTCAAGGACCGGGTGCCGCAGATGCACGTCCACGCGTACTCGCCGATGGAGATCGTCAACGGTTCGGTGCGGACCGGGCTGTCGATCGAGGAGTTCCTGATCTCGGTCAAGGAGGCCGGGCTGGACAGCATCCCCGGCACCGCGGCCGAGATCCTCGACGACGACGTGCGCTGGATCCTGACCAAGGGGAAGTTGCCGACGGCAAGCTGGATCGAGGTGATCAGCACCGCGCACAAGGTGGGACTGCCGTCCAGCTCGACGATGATGTACGGCCACGTGGACTCGCCGCACCACTGGGTCCAGCACCTGCGCACGATCGCCGCGGTGCAGGACCAGACCGGCGGCTTCACCGAGTTCGTGCTACTCCCGTTCATCCACCAGAACTCGCCGATCTACCTGGCCGGCGTCGCCCGCCCGGGCCCGACGTACGACGAGAACCGGGCGGTCCACGCGATGGCGCGGATCATGCTGCACGGCCGGATCGACAACATCCAGTGCTCGTGGGTGAAGCTCGGCGTCGACGGCTGCGTCGCAGTACTGAACGGCGGCGTCAACGACATCGGTGGCACCTTGATGGAGGAGACCATCAGCCGCATGGCCGGGTCCAAGCACGGCTCCCGCAAGTCCATCGAGGAGCTCACCCAGATGGCCACCGCCGCCGGCCGCCCCGCCCGGCAACGCACCACGACCTACGGCGAGATCCAGGCCCGCCCGACCACAGCCCTCGAACTCGCCTGAACGTCCCCCGGCGTACTGATCTACACCATCAGTACGCCGGGAGTCGGTCTCCAGAGGCAGATCGATGCGCCCGCAGATCCGGGCGAACACTCGCAGCCGTCGGGCACGACATCCACTCGAGTGAGGCGACGCTGGAACCGGTAGCGAGTCGGCGCTCACTCGTGCAACTGGGCCATCGATCGCCCAGAGCAGGGATCCACGACTGGACGCCGGCGCCTGCTCGCAAGAAGAAACGCCGGCCGTGTCGGGTGTCGGTCACCACCTCACTGGCGACCGGCACCCCGGCGACACGGCCGGCGTCTTGCTTTGCCCCGAGAGGGCGGTTTCGGCCCGAAGGAGGGTGGTGCCGCCATCTCATTCCGTGACCGGCAGGGGAGGTACAGTCCGGTCGCGGACGGGAGTACCGCGGAGCCACCTAGAGCCTGTGTCAGCGACCCGTCCGTCGCCGACAACTGAACGTTGTCACGGCCCGCCAGAGGCCCGCCACGAGCGGGATCAAACATTTGCATTGATCTTGTCTAAGGCGACGCTTTGTATACCGCTCCTCACGTTCCGTACTCGCCAGTAGAAGAGATTGCCTGACGCAACAACAGTCGGCATCCCGCCGCCTCACCCGAAACCCAACCAGAGCGTCAATCTGAGCCGCAGCCGCTTCCATCTGCCCATCCCGGAGCGTCCGTCGACCGGATCGCAGGGCCGGGGTGTACCGACCGACAGGACGTAGTCGCGACCCAGCGCCGACCTCCCGCCTTGAACAACCCCGCGATCCCCCAACCGGGCGACCTCTACCTGTCGGTCGGTACAAGGGCCGCCCCGACTCTCGCCTGAACTGGCCTCAGCCAGCCGACACTCGCACTCGGCCCCACCGATGCCGGGTTGTTCGACCGATGGCGGCTTGCTCGACGCCAGCGGGCGAAAGACCCGCTAGCCGACCTGCTTGTCGAGCGGATGGAGGAGCGCGTCTGTGGGGTGGAACGGCGTACGAGCTTAGTAGGGGTAGGTGTCGTCCCGCCGAGTCGGGTCCAGGTCCCACAGCGAGAACTCCACGACCTTGTGGGACTCTTCGCCACCTGCCGACACGATGCCGTGGCCGTCGTAGTCCCTGGAGCCGATGCCGTCGAGGTAGCCCAGCAGCTCGAAGGCCGAGCGGGCGTCCTCGATGTCGTCGATCACGTCGTCGTTCTGCACCTCGTCGGAGCGGCCGCGGACGTAGGCGATGAACGCCTCCGGGTCCGTCACCACGAAGTCGTACCGCGCCTGGTAGCTGAGCCGGATACCGTTCTCCGGCACCAGCGGTTCGTCCAGCTCGTCCAGGCCGGCGCCCTCGATGATCTCCCGGTAGTCCGCTGGGTCGTCGAAGTCGTCCGGCCCGAGCGGCAGGTCGTCCAGCTCGTTGGGGTCGTAGGAGTCGATGCCGAGGAAGATATCGCCCCAGCCACGCTCGTGGACCGCCTCGGCGAGCACCCGGGCCTGGACCCGGACGTTCTCGATCGCCGTGGTGGCCCTCAGATCGTGCAGGTCCAGAGCGTCGGCTTGTTCCAGCAGCACCTTCGCCAGTTCGCGGGCGGCCTCGGCAGCCGACGCGGGCTCAATCGGCTCACTCATGCTGCGACGGTACAACCATGGGCACATCGACTGCAGCGCCCGGTACGCCGAACGCGTCCACGAGCTCCGTCGCGTGCGGCCGGACCAGTGCGCAGAGCTCGTTCACCAGCGCGGTGATCGCCTTCGAACGGGCACCCGACAACCGGCCGTGCTCGATGTACCACGCGCGCTCGCCCTCGATCGTCGCCAGCGCATGCAGGTCGTACAGGTCCTTCAACCTGTCCCGGACAGAACCTTCAGGAGCAACCTGTACCGCGGCCAGGAACGCCTCGAGGACGACGCGATCCACATGGGCACGCCCGGCGGCGATGACGTGGTCCTGGCAGCGGTTGAACACGTCGAAGGCGTCATCGCCGGCGTCGATCCCCGCCTTCAGTCGACGCGCTACTCCGGCGAGCAGGTGCTCCTCGCGGAACCGGACCATTCCGCAGTGGTACGCATCGTCGCGCAGTCCGGCGTCGGGATCGGCCTTGTCGTTCCTGTTCGGCACCACGTCTCGAAGCCGCTCGGCAACAGCACGCAGCGCGGTCTTCTCCACGGCGATCTCCACCGCCTGGGCAGCGATGAACCGGGCCGTGCCAAGTGGGTCGAGCTTGCCGAACGATTCCCGGTAGCCCGTCAGCAAACCCTTCGCGACCAACTGCAGCAGAACAGTGTTGTCGCCCTCGAAGGTGGTGAACACGTCCGTGTCCGCCTTCAGGGCTGCCAGCCGGTTCTCCGCGAGATACCCAGCGCCGCCGCAGGCCTCGCGGCACAGCTGGATCGTCTCGGTCGCGTGCCAGGTGCCGAGCACCTTCGTGCCGGCCGCCTGGGCCTCGAGCGCCCGCCGGTCATGCTCGTCCGCGTCCGACAGACCCTCGCCACCGAAGATCCGGACGAACTCCGCGACCAGCTCGGCCTGGGCGAAGTGGAGCGCGTAGGTGCGGGCGAGCAATGGCAACAACCTGCGCTGATGCATCCGATAGTCCAGCAACAGCGCCTCTTCGGCAGTCCCGGGCGCCCCGAACTGCCTGCGCTGATCGGCGTACCGGATGGCGATGGTGAGAGCGACCTTGCTCGCGTTGATCGCGGCGCCGCCGACGGAGACGCGGCCCTGGACGAGGGTGCCGAGCATGGTGAAGAAGCGCCGGTCCGGGTTCTCGATCTCGCTGGTGTAGGTGCCTTCGGCATCCACCTGCGCGTAGCGGTCCAACAGCGCAGTACGGGGAACGCGGACCTGGTCGAAGACGATGCGGCCGTTGTCGACGCCGTTCAGGCCAAGCTTCGGACCGCAGTCCGTGACGGTCACGCCAGGGAGCACCTCGCCATTGAGCGACCGGATCGGGACCAGCAGGCAGTGCACGCCATGGGTCTGTCCGCCGACGACAAGTTGCGCGAAGACCGCGGCCATCCGGCCGTGCCGCGCCGCGTTGCCGATGTAGTCCTTGCGCGCGGCCGGGTGCGGCGTGTGGATGACGAACTCGTCGGTCGCCGCGTCGTACGTCGCGGTGGTGCCGAGCGCCTGGACGTTCGAGCCATGACCGGTCTCGGTCATCGCGAAACAGCCGAGCAGGCGGCCGTTGATCGCGTCGGTCAGGTATTCCTCGTGGTGCCGGGTCGTGCCCAGGTGCAGGATCGCTCCGGCGAACAGGCCGAACTGCACACCGGCCTTGACCATCAGCGACAAGTCGCCGAAGGCAAGCGTCTCGAACCCCGCGATGAAGCCGCCGAGATCGCCCTGCCCGCCGAACTCCTTCGGGAAGCCGCGGCCGGTGTGCCCGTCGGCGGTGATCTGCTGCAGCATCTCGAGCACCTTGTCGCGGTACTCGTCGCGCGACAGCGTCAGCCCCGCGTTCAGGAGGTCGGCGTGCTCGGCCAGCCCGTCCCGGACGACATCGCGGGCCGCTTTGTGCGGCCCGTCCAGATACTCTCGCAGCCCCGTCGTGCTCATGGGCCAAACTTATGCCGCCGGCGTTGACCGCGGCGTGACGACGCTCACGTTCGGGAACGGTCAATCGAAACGGCAGACACCACCCGCAGGTGCGGAGATATCATGTCATTCATGCCGAATTTGCGGATCAGTGAGGCGGCCGCGTTGCTCGGAGTCAGCGATGACACCGTCCGGCGCTGGGTCGATCAGGGGCGTCTGCCCGCCACCCAGGACGGCGGCCGGATGGCTGTCCACGGCAAGGAACTGGCCGCGTTCGCCCAGGAACTGGCGGAGACGCCGGAGCCGGGCAACACCACAGCCGCCTCGGCGCGGAACCGCATGCGCGGCATCGTCACCCGGGTCGTGAAGGACGGCGTGATGGCTCAGGTGGAACTGCAGGCCGGACCGTTCCGGGTGGTCTCCCTGATGAGCCGCGAGGCGGCCGACGAGCTCGGCCTGGAACCGGGTGTGGTCGCCGTCGCCTCGATCAAGTCCACCCATGTCGTCGTCGAGATCCCGGAGGCCTGATGTCCCGCCGTATTGTTGCCGCCGGCCTGACTGCGGTCGTCGCGTTGACCCTCGCTGCGTGTGGAAGCACCGACACCCCAGCCGCCGGGCCGTCGACCTCGTCGTCGACGGCTGCGCTCTCGGGCACGATCAACGTCTTCGCGGCTGCCTCGCTGACCGGGACGTTCACCCAGCTGGGCAAGGATTTCGAGGCTGCCCACCCAGGCGTCAAGGTGGTCTTCAACTTCGCCGGCAGTTCGGCGCTCGCCCAGCAGATCAATCAGGGCGCGCCGGCTGACGTGTTCGCCTCGGCCGCACCCAAGAACATGGACCAGGTGACCGACAAGGGCACCGCGACCACGTTTGTGAGCAACAAACTGGAGATCGCGGTCCCGAAGGGCAATCCGGGCAAGGTCAGCGGGCTGAAGGACTTCGCGGACAAGAACCGCAAGATCGCGCTCTGCGCCGAGCAGGTCCCGTGCGGCGCGGCGGCGAAGAAGGTGTTCACGGCCGCCGGGATCACCGCGCAGCCGGACAGCCTGGAGCAGGACGTGAAGGCGGCACTCACCAAGGTGAGTCTTGGTGAGGTGGACGCGGCGCTGGTCTATAAGACGGATGTGCTAGCCACCAAGGACAAGGTCGAGGGGATCGAGTTCCCCGAGGCGGACAAGGCGGTGAACGACTACCCGATCGCCCCGCTGACAAAGGCGAAGAACCCGGACGGCGCGAAGGCCTTCGTCGACTTCGTCCTGTCCGCCCCAGCCAGAACCGTCCTCAGCTCAGCAGGCTTCGACACCCCGTGAACCCTGCGGACAAACAGGAACGCCCCGGACCCCCGCGGCCCGGCGAGCAGCCGAGGGCGGTTCGTAGTACGGGGCGGCGCAGGCGGCAGCGGATTGGCGGGAGGGTTCCGCTGATCTTGCTGGTGCCGGCGTTGCTCGGGTTGGCGTTTCTGGTTGTCCCGTTGATCGGCCTACTTGCCCAGGCACCCTGGTCGACCCTGCCGTCGCGGCTCTTCAGCGCGGACGTCGGCCAGGCCCTCAAGCTCTCCTTGCTCTGCGCGAGCGCCGCCACCGTGCTCTGCCTTCTCCTAGGAATCCCACTCGCCTGGCTCCTCGCCCGCGCAGAGCTACCCGGCCGCGGCCTGATCCGCGCGCTGGTGACGGTTCCCCTCGTTCTGCCGCCGGTAGTCGGCGGAGTCGCCCTGCTGCTGGTGCTCGGCCGACGCGGGCTGATCGGAGAACGCCTCGACCTGTGGTTCGGTTTCTCGTTGCCGTTCACCACCGCCGGAGTGATCGTCGCGGAGGCGTTCGTGGCGATGCCGTTCCTGGTGATCTCGGTGGAAGGCGCCTTGCGGGCCGCGGATCCGCGGTACGAGGAAGCTGCCGCGACGCTCGGAGCCGGCCGGTGGCTGACGTTCCGCCGGGTCACGTTGCCGTCGATCGCGCCGGGCATCGTGGCGGGCGCAGTACTGTGCTGGGCTCGGGCGCTCGGCGAGTTCGGCGCCACGATCACCTTCGCGGGGAACCTGCCTGGCCGGACGACGACGATGCCACTGGCCGTCTATCTGGCGTTGGAGACGGACCCCGACGTCGCGGTAGTACTGAGTGTTGTCCTGCTGGCCGTGTCCGTGCTGGTTCTCGCCTGTCTGCGGGAACGCTGGATCAGTGGTCTGCGATGACCCTGTACGCCGACCTGCGCGTTGCCCGGGCTGCCTTCGAGCTTGACCTGAGCCTGTCCGTGGAACCAGGCGAGGTCGTCGCGCTACTTGGCCCGAACGGCGCGGGTAAGACCACGGCCCTCCGGGCCATCGCGGGACTGCTGCCGATCAACGGCGGGCAGATCCGCTTGGGCGGCGAGGTCTGGGATGAGCCACCGCGGGTGTTCCGTTCGGCGGACCGTCGGCCGATCGGCGTGGTGTTCCAGGACTACCTGCTGTTCGATCACCTGAGCGCACTGGAGAACGTGGCGTTCGGCATGCGCGCGCGGGGCGTCGACAAGCGAGCCGCACGGGCCGACGCAGCGCGGTGGCTCGACACAGTGGGCCTGGCCGAGCACGCGAAGAGCCGCCCGCGATCGCTGTCGGGCGGGCAGGCCCAGCGGGTCGCCCTGGTACGAGCCTTGGCGACGCATCCCGAACTGTTGCTGCTGGACGAGCCACTGGCCGCACTGGACGCGAGTACGACGCTGCATGTGCGGGCTGAGCTCGGTCAGCACCTAAACCGCTACGAGGGCCGCACCTTGCTCGTCACACACGACCCGCTGGACGCGATGGTCCTGGCCGACCGCCTGGTCATCGTCGAGAACGGCCGGGTCGTCCAAGAAGGCGCCCCCACCGAGATCGCCCGACGCCCCCGCACGGACTACGTCGCCCAACTGGTCGGCCTCAACCTCTACCGAGGCACCGCCGAAGGCACCACAGTCATGCTGACCGGCGGCGGCTCCCTGACGATCGCGTCCCCCACCTCGGGCGGCGTCTACGTAGCCTTCCCGCCCTCGGCCGTGAGCCTCTATCCCGAAAGACCAACCGGCACACCCCGCAACACCTGGCCGATGACCGTCTCCGGCATCGAGCAACACGCCCACACCGTTCGAGTCCGGCTCACCGCCCGAAACGCCGCAGCCCCCGCCACCCTGCTCGCCGACATCACCACCGCCGCAGTAGCCGACCTCCAACTCACCCCGGGCCAACACCTCCACGCCACCCTCAAAGCTACTGAGATCCAGACCTACCCGACCTAGCTACACCGACCCCACGGACAGCTTCTGCTTGTTGCCTCGTGCAACCAAGGTTTGCGGGGATACTGGCACCGACCGCTGGATCCAGGCGATGGGAGATGTCGTGGGCGAGCCGAGTACCGACTGGCGTGAAGTGGTTCTTCCGGAGGAGAAGGAGCGGCACGAGCGGCAGGCGGCACAGTTCGCGGAGATGCAGTCGAGAAAGTCGGAGAAGTACGGGGCCGGGCGGGCTTTGCATCGCAGACAACTCGCGGCGCTACGGGCAAGACTGGACGTCCCGGGCGACCTCCCGGAGTACGCGAAGCAAGGCATCTTCGCGATCCCGAACCGGTACGACGCCTGGATCCGGCTCTCGAACGGCGGCTTCAGCCGTGCGCCCGACGCCGTCCCAGACATCCGCGGCTTCGCGATCAAGGTGCTAGGCGTCCGCGGGCCGGCGGCCCTCGGCGGGGAGGCGGTGTCGCAGGACTTCGCGCTGATCAACCACGAGAGGTTCAGTTCCGCGACCAGCGACGACTTCACCAAGGTGGTCACCACCGGCGCCGGCACGCGCGGCCAGATCCTGCTGAAACTCCTCAAGAACCCCGGCATGATCCCGGAGCTCAAGACCGTGACGGCCGCGCTCAAGTCGCCCTTCAGCGGGTTCGCCACCCAGGACTTCTTCAGCGCGGCACCGATAGCCTTCGGCCCGTACGCCGTCCGCGTGCGGCTGGTCGCCGCCTCGAGCGAGGTCAACCAGAACGCCAAGGACGACTGGGCCGGCGACGTCTACGAGCGGCTGATCGACAACCCGTTGGTGCGCGAGCTCCAGGTGCAGTTCTTCACCGACGAGGCGACCACCCCGATCGAGGACGCGTCGGTCGTCTGGCCGGCGCCCTACCTGACGGTGGCACGCCTGACGATCCCGAGACAGAAACCGGACCCGGCTTTCGACGAGGAGATCGAGACGGCCAAGTTCGACCCTTGGAACGCCCTGACCGCGCATCGGCCGCTCGGCGAGGTGATGCGAGCGCGCAAGGTCGCCTACTTCGCCAGCCAGCAGAACCGTTCGGCGCAGTGACCGCTTGACAGGACAGGACGCTTCGCGCCCATCAGCTGCATTCGCCACAACCACAGGGCTTCTGGCCGCCGATGTGGTGGCAGAACCAGCTGGCCGGATGGTCCGGCCCGTGATTCGATCAACGGGTGAACGCTGCAGGTGACACGCACGGATCGGGCGCTGGGCCGTTCGCCCCGGCGCGGGAAATGCGGCGATGCCCCGGGTGCCGGGTCGAGCTGCCGGTAACGGACTGGCCGGGCGGCACCACGAAGTACAACGCGTCGCCCGAATGCGCCGAGGTGGCCGGCGAGCTTGTCGGCTTCGAGCTGCAGCACCTGGCCGAGTTGGGCCGGCTGCACCAGCTCCGGATCGACGCATACGCGGCGCAGCACGTCGGCCCGCAGAGTCCTGCGATCGGTGCGGTCTTCGCCCTGAACGGCCTCTACATGTACCTCGAACGAGGCTCCGGCAACCTGGACGTTCGGACCGCGCACGGCATCATGGCGAACTCTCACTCCGACTGGCCGCCCCTCACCCCGCCCGACCGCGTGGCCGACCTGACCGCGCACGCCGTACTCCGGGCCGGCACGATCGAAGGCGTCGGCAAACAAATGATTGATTGGGCCGACCAGGTCTGGAATTCTTGGCCAGACCGCGACCAGCAGTTGATCCGCGATCTCACCGTCGCGCTCGTCCCACCTCGCTATTTCGGTCGCTGAGAGCGCTGAGTCCGTTCGCGTTCGGGACGCGTGCGCCGGGGAAACCGTTCTGTTGTTGGGGTTTGTCCGACTACGGACCGAAGTACTTTGCCCAGATTGCGGCGAGACTCTTGCATTCTTCAACGAGGTCGCGCACGATGACTCGGGTCACGCCGTTACCGACGCGTGATCATTCGGACGCTGTCTCGTGACATCGGCCGGATGCCATCCCCTGCACCCCTGAAGGGAGTGGTAGCTCACCAGACTGCGGAGCCCGGTGTGGCCGCTCGCAAGGAGAGCGGCCGACGATCCGAGCCTCACGCACCCAGGTGACATCCACCTTCGTCTCGTCCATCGGCCCACCACCGGAAGCGGACGAGGTACTCGGGGACAGTGCGCACGCGGCTGAATCGGCCGGGCTGGAGAGGTTCAACCATGCCCAGCTCATGAGGAGCAGAATTCTGATGTCCAAAGCCCGACATGCCCGCCCCCGGCCAAGTTCGCGCCGGGTCGTTCGGACCCTTTCCATTGCCGGCCTCGGTGCCGGTATCACCGCCGCCGGCGCAGGCGCTGCCTTTGCGACCGACTACACGGTCAAGCCCGGCGACACCCTCTCAGAGATTGCTCAGGCCAAGGGAGCCGATTGGCACCACCTTGCCGAGCTCAACAATCTCCAGAACCCGGACCTGATCCTGATCGGCCAGACCCTGCAGCTCGACGGCGCGAAGAAGGCAGCTGTCAGCCACAAGCGGACGACGGTCAAGAAGCGGACGACCGTCAAGAAGACCACGACCGCCCGCAAGACCCATCGGAAGGTCCGCGCCAATCGTGCCGCCACCGTCAAGGCGCCCGTCCGGAGCAGCAAGGCGAACTTGAGCGGGGCCTGGGCGAAGGTTGCGAACTGCGAGTCGAGCGGGAACCCGCGAGCCGTCAACTCGGCCGGCTACTACGGCCTCTTCCAGTTCGACAAGCAGACCTGGCGCAGTGTCGGCGGATCGGGCAGCCCGGCGAGCGCGTCGGCCGGAGAACAACTGATGCGCGCCAAGAAGCTGTACGCCCAGCGCGGAGCATCCCCCTGGCCGGTGTGCGGCCGCTTCCTGCGCTGAACCCCTCCAGCGTGCAGATCAGCGAGGGTGCCGGGGGCAACCAACCTGCCCGGCACCCCGCTGAGCGTAGTACCAGCTGAAGCCGCTCTCCCGCTGGACGGCAGCGGAGTAGCAGCGCGTTGCCGCGAGTCCACCCGGATTAGTGGCTCAGGACAAGCATTTCGTCGGCGCCGGCCTGGAACTCGTAGGGGACCTTGCGGATCTCCGACGTGACGCCCGCCAGCTCGGCCAGCAGATCGGGCAGGTAGTCGACCGGATCGCCGGCGCCCTGCTGAACAAGCGGGAAGATGCGGACCTCCGAGCGGCTCACCCGGACGAGCTCTCGCAACGACGCCAGGTGCCAGTCGCGGTCGTACTTGTCGGCCCAGGTGAAGAGCAGGTGCGAGCACAGCACCAGGTCGAACCGCCCGTCCTCGAACGGCAGCTTCGGCAGACTCCCCGGCACATACCGCTCCGGCGCGATCGACACGTCCTGGAGAAACCGGTCAGCAGCTTCGATCCGCAGCTCGTCCTTGCGCTCGGGACTCCCGTACCAGTTCCAGACGAAGCTGCCCGCGTGCTCATCGACGATCCCGGCCGTCGCCGGCAGACTCCGCCGCACGGTGTCCACCAGTTCTGCCGCAGGCAGCTCGTAGGCGGGGTCGACCGCGATCGCGTCGACACCCCGCTCGACCGCTTCCGCGGTGAAGCTCGCGCCGCCGGCACAGCAGTCAAGCACGGAGTCCGGGAGTTCGGTCAGGTCGAACATCGCCTCGTACTCGACGTACGAGCGAGATGTCACCAGCACGGGTCGCTACCTCTCTGTGTCCACCCCACCGCCCGGGTCAGGCGCTGGTCTTCTGTCTGATCCGGCGATCGAGCAGGGTCGTGCCGGCCGCCAGAGCCAGGAACAGTAGCGCGACCAGCAGACAGTTCAGCAATACCGTCCCATACCCGTGCTCCGTGACGTTCATGAAGGGATAGGGGTAGAAGCCCGTTCCTTCGCCGCGGATCAGCGTGAATGCCAGCCACAGCAACGGAAACACCAGGGACCACCCGACGACGCGACTGTCGGTCTGCCCCCGCGGCCCGAAGATCAACCACCCGACCACGCCGAGGACCGGGGTGAGCGTGTGGACGAAGAAGTTCGCGACCGCGGCGCCACCAGAGAGGGTGTCTGAGCCGGCCAGCACGAGGTGATACACGATGCCGGTGACCGCGATGCAGAGAACCCCGTTCAACCGGAGCGTCTTGAACACCATCGAATGCCACCGGTCGGGGTCGATCGCCAGCAGCAGGCAGCTCCCGCCGAGCAGCAGGTTGGACTGGATCGTGAAGTAGGCAAAGACGTTGAACACCCGGTCAGGGTTGTCCGGAAAGAATCCCTCAGTCGTGGTCGCGGTGACGACCAGCTGAACAACTATGCCGACGGCAACCGCCAACGCCGTGACGCCGAACCAGCTCCGCCCTGCCACCGACTTCGTCATGTCGGCAATGTACGACGGCCGGGCGGATCCCTGCGGGAGGTCAGACGGTCTGCTTCTCGCGGCTCTCCTGCTTCTCGCCGGAGTCGAAGGTGTAGCTGTAGCTGAAAGAGACGAACGCGTCGATGACGAGCACGATGGTCCAAGTCCATGCCGGGCCCAGCAGGGCGTCGTACCCATCACCGGAGAGCACGCCGAGGCCGAGCATGAGGCCGCAGCCGATCGCATAGGCGAGCAGGTGGCGGAACCAGCCCTGGCGTTCCCGGCGCGCCCGCTCGCGTCCACCCTTCGGCGGCTTGGCGGGTCTTGGCGCGCCAGCCAGCCAATGCGCGGCCCAACTGTCCGCCCACGTCACGGTCTGGTGCCCGAAGGCGACGCTGACTCCGATGAAGATCGCAGCCAGCGAGTGCTTGAAGGACGGCTCCCCGCCGCCGCGCAGATCGATGACGCCGGCAACCAGCATGACCACGTCGACCAGCGGCACGCCGGCCAGCAGCACCATGCCGACCTTGGGCAGCTTGAGCAGGTAGCGCGTGACCATGCCGGCCGCGAGCAGCACCCAGAAGCCGATCTCACATCCGGCAATGACGGCGAGCAGCATCGTGACTCCATTATTTAGCACGATTGTGTTTTCTCGATCGACCATAACACGGCTGTGCTAAAAAGGGGAGGTGCCGAAGATCGTCGACCATGACGCCCGCCGCGAGGAGATCGCCCGCGCGCTGTGGCGAGTGGTTCGGCGGGACGGCATCCGGGCCGCCTCTGTCCGTACCGTCGCCGCCGAGGCCGGTTGGTCCGCCGGCGCCGTCCGCTACTACTTCCCGGACCAGGACGGCCTGGTCAACTTCGCGATGGACCTGGTCGCGCGCCGGGTGGAGAACCGGATCAGCGCCATCGAACCGAAGGGCACCGCGATCGAGATCGCGCTGCGCTATCTCGAAGAAGTCATCCCGCTGGACACCGAGCGGCAGGCCGAGTTCGACGTCTGGCTGTCGTTCACCGCCCAGGCCCAGGCCGAGTCAGGAGAGGGCGGTCTGCGCGAGCATCTCGGGCCCGTGCACGACGCACTCCGGGGACTGTGCGCCAGCCTGGTCGGGGGACTCGCCAAGGCAGGTGCACTGCGAGGCGACCTCGACCTGGACCTCGAGGTGGAGAGGCTGCACGCCCTGCTCGACGGCCTGTCGTTGCACGCCGTGATCCAGCCCGACAGGACAACCCCGGCCCGCGTCCGCCAGCACCTCACGACGCACTTGAACAGCTTGCAGCCCTGACCAACGCTGATGGTTGGTGGCTGACAGTGCCTAAGTCTGGACGAGGCCTGACGTAAGCCTTGCCCTGCGTGGCACGATCCACTGCATGGAGACCGAGGGCGTGATCGTCGTCAGCGGGATCACGGCGGCCGGCAAATCCACGGTGTCCCAACTGCTCGCCGAGCGGTTCGAGTACGGCGTCCATCTCCGCGGTGACGTGTTCCGCCGGATGATCGTGAGCGGCCAGGCCTCGTCGGATGCGGACAGTGGCGAGGAAGCCCAGAAGCAGCTCAAGCTGAGGTATCGCCTGGCTTGCCAAGCGGCCGACGGATACGCCCAGGCCGGGTTCACCGTCGTACTGCAGGACGTGGTGATCGGTGAGCTGCTCCGCGAGTTCCTGGACGGCATCGAGACCCGCCCGCGCTACCTCATCGTCTTGACGCCACGTCCTGACGTGATCTCCAACCGGCTCGGGTCGGGCTATGAGCATTCCGTGGACGAGCTCGACTACGAACTGCACGCCTTCACTCCGCGCCGGGGGCTCTGGCTCGACAACTCGGACCTGTCCCCCGGCGAAACGGTCGACGCCATCCTCGGCCGCCTCGACGAAGCCCGCTTCGACTGACCTGATCGACCGTCTCGGCGGCGCGCGGGAGGGTGTCGGCCAAGGGCTACCCGGGGGTAGTTTGACTGGATGGCGACTGTGCGGAGGACCTCGTGCAATCTGTGTGAAGCCATCTGTGGGGTGCTGGTCACCGTCGAGGACGGGCGGGTCACCGACATCCGGGGGGACGACGCGGACCCGTTGTCGCGAGGGCACCTCTGCCCGAAGGCCGTGGCCCTGCGTGACCTGCAGGACGACCCCGACCGCCTGACGAAGCCTGTACGGCGTACTGCCGACGGGTGGCAGGAGATTCCCTGGGACGAGGCCTACGAGTACGTCGCCGCGAAGCTGGGCGAGATCAGGAAGACGCACGGGAAGAACTCCGTCGGCGTGTATCTGGGCAATCCCAACGTGCACAGCCTCGGCGCGATGACGCATATGCCGATGGTGGTTCGCTTGCTCAAGACGCGGAATCGGTTCAGCGCGACCTCGGTGGACCAGCTTCCGCACATGCTCGCGTCGCATCTGTTGTACGGGCATCAGCTGATGGTTCCCGTCGCGGATATCGACAGGACGTCGTACCTGCTCATGCTCGGCGCGAACCCGCTCGCCTCCAACGGCAGCATGATGACCGCGCCGGGGTTCGGCCGGCGGCTCAAGGATGTTCAGAAGCGCGGCGGCCGCGTCGTGGTGATCGACCCGCGCCGGACCGAGACCGCGGCCGTCGCGGATGAGCACCACTTCGTCCGGCCCGGCACTGATGCCGCGTTCCTGCTCGCGCTCATCCATCAGGTGATCGCCGAAGGCCACGCGCGACCAGCGCAGTACGTGGACGGGCTCGAGGCTGTCACCGAGGCGACGAGAGAATGGACGCCGGACGCTGCTGCGCGAGTCACCGGGATCGATGCGGAAGTAATCCGCAGAATTGCTCGGGAGTTCGCGACTGCGGAAAAGGCCGCCTGCTACGGCAGGCTGGGGGTGTCGGCGCAGCAGTTCGGCGCGGTCTGCCAGTGGGCCGTGCAGGTGCTGAACATCATCACCGGCAACCTCGACCGCCCCGGCGGCACGATGATCCCGCGCCCGGCCGTCGACACCCTGCGCGGAATCGGCAAGGGCCACGTGGGCGCGTGGAAGAGCCGGGTCGGCGGACGGCCCGAGTTCGGCGGGGAACTGCCCGCGGCGGCGATGGCCGAGGAGATCCTCACCTCGGGCGACGGCCAGATCCACGCGATGGTGACGATCGCGGGCAACCCGGTGTTGTCCACGCCGAACGGCCGCAAGCTCGACGAAGCGCTGGACACCCTTGATTTCATGGTGTCCGTCGACCCTTACATCAACGAGACCACGCGGCACGCTGACGTGATCCTGCCGCCGACCCCGCCGCTCGAACGCGACCACTACGACCTGGCGTTCCACCAGCTCGCAGTACGGAACACCGCCCGCTGGAACGACGCGGTGCTGCCTCGGCCTGCCGAGTCGCGGCATGACTGGGAGATCTTCCGCGATCTCGGCCTGGCCCTGTTACGCCGTACGCCGAGGAGCCGGCGGAGGCTGATCGCGTCAGCCAGGCTGCGCTTGAACCCCAAGCGGATCGTGGATCTGGGGTTGCGTATCGGCCCGTATCGGCTGTCGGTTCGCAAGCTCAGGAAGTCGGTCGGCGGGATAGACCTCGGGCCGCTGCAGCCGTCGCTGCCCGGCGCCCTTTACACCAAGGACAAGCGGATCAACCTAGCTGCCGAACTGATTCTGGACGACCTACCTCGAGCTGCTCGACAGTTGCTTGCTGCTGGCAATGACGATGGGCTGTTGCTGATCGGCCGACGACACCTGCGCAGCAACAACTCCTGGATGCACAATTCGGCTCGGCTGGTGAAGGGTAAGCCGCGTCATCAGCTGCTGATGCACCCCGATGATCTCGAGGCCAGGGATCTCGCCGACGGTCAGCTGGTCCAACTCAGCTCGGCGTCCGGGTCGGTCGACGTAGAAGTTGCGGCCAGCAAGGACATGATGCCAGGCGTGGTGAGTCTGCCGCACGGGTTCGGTCATGGCCGATCCGGCGCTCTCCTGTCGGTCGCGAACGAGGTCGCCGGCGTCAGCGCGAACGATGTCACGGATGCTGCGCTGACGGACACCCTCGCCGGTACGGCCGCCCTGAACGGCGTACCGGTGAAGGTGACGGCAGCGGTCAGCTTGTAGGTGGGGGGCCGGAACTCTCGCGGACGACCAGCGCCGGGGTCGAGAAGAGGTGCGACTCATGCCCGGCGCCCTCCAGCAGGTCGAACAGGCGGTGCGTGACTTCGGCGCCATAGGCAACGATGTTGTGGCTCATCGCGGTCAGCGTCGGATGGGTCAACCGGCACAGCGTCGAGTCGTCCCAGGCGACCAGGGTGACGTCGTCGGGCGACTTCAGTCCGAGCCCGTTCACCACTGACAGACCGGCGACGGCCATCAGGTCATTGTCGTAGATGATCGCGGTCGGCCTGCCCTCGGTCGCCATCAGCTCGCGAGTGGCCGCGGCGCCTTCCTCACCGGAGAAGTCGGTGTGCAGGACCCGCACATCCAGCTCGAGCTCACGGCTGATCGCGGCGAAGGCCTGGTCCCGGATCCACACATGCCCGTGTTCGGGCGGCCCGGCCACGCGCGCGATCGCCTGGTGCCCGAGCTCGGCGACATGCTCGACCGCGGCATGCATCGCGGTGGTGCCGTCGGTCCAGATGCACGTCATCCCGTCGGACAAGGCAGGATCGCCGACCAGTACCGCGGGCAGCTCCAGCTTCCGCAGCAAGGGGATCCGTGGATCGTCGACCCGCAGATCGACCACGATCACACCGTCCACCCGCCGCTCGGCCGCCCACTTCCGGTACGTCGCCATCTCGGCCTCGAGGTCCGGCACGACCTGCAGCGCGAGCGCATACGACTTGTCACTCAGCACGGACTCCACGCCACCGACGAAGCCCATGTAGAAGGGTTCCTCGCTGAGGGTCTTGGCAGACCTCGCCAGGACCAGCCCAAAGGTCTCGCTCCGCGCGGCCGAGAGCTGCCGGGCGGCGCGGTTCGGCACCCATTCCAACTCCTCGGCGACCTTCAGTACGCGCGCCCGGGTGGCCTCGGAGACCCCCGGCTGGTTGTTCAGCGCATACGAGACCGCGCCTTTGGAGACGCCGGCCCGTCGGGCGATCTCCTTGATGGTGATTCGGGGCACGGCGGCCTCCTTCTGACAGGCGGTCCGAACCGTGACGGGCGGTCCGGAAGGCACCCATTGTGCGGCCCCCGTGCACTCGCCGTCTCTAGGTAACCGCTCTCCCAAGGATTCGAGGCACTCACAGTGACCTCACAGGTCGCCTACAGGGACCTCACATAAACGGCTGGCAGGCTCAAACGCAGATGCCTAAGCAAGAGGAGCGCCATCATGAATGAGTACGACCCAACAAGCGATCACGAGACCCTTTCCGCTCGCCCGGTCTCGAACGCGACGTCAGGGCCGGTTGCTGGAAATGCAGGCGGCCCCGGCGCTGTGCCGCCTTCCCCGCCGGCGCCTTCGCCGGACCCGTTGGCCTCGGCAACCATGGACAAGCCGGCAGACCGGACGCGGGTACGGCGATTCGTGTCGAACAGGAAGACCAAGTGGATCGCGGCTGTCGCGGTGGCAGGTGCGGTGACCGGACTCGTCGCCGGTTGCTCGACAACCTCGTCGGCGTCCACGTCCCCCTCGACATCTGCGTCCCCCTCGACGTCCACCTCTCCGTCGGCACCAGCGCGCCCCGGGCCCGGCGGCGGCGCCGCAGGAGCCGGTGGCGGGGGAGCCAACGCTCGGTCTGGTGCGGCCGCCGGCGGATCGTCCGGCACGGTCGGCACGGTGTCCACGTCGGGCTTCACGCTGACGACCTCAGCGGGTCAGCAAGTGACCATCAAGGAGGCGTCCTCCACGACATACCTGAAGGGGACGAGCTCCGCCTCGGCTAGCGCCGTCACAAAGGGCGAAACCGTCCTCGTCCTCGGGACGACCAGCGGAACGACCATCACGGCCACCCAGGTCACCGTGGAACCGAATGACGGCGGCGGAACCGCGGCTTCCACCGCGGCAGGGGTAGTCCCCTTCACGCGCGGTGCGCCGAGCGCGGCGAAGTCGGTCGGCCAGGTCCCGACGAACTACACCGAAGGGTCGGGGACGATTCAGAGCGGAACGATCGCCAACAAGGCGACGGAGGCTGCACTGGCCGCCTACCCGGGCGGCGTCGTCGACCGGGTCGTGAAGCTGAGCAACGGCGAGTACGAGGTCCACTACATCGGCGTCAACTGGCCGCACCACATCTTCGTAAGCCAGGACTACACGGTCCTCGGCGCCAGCTGACACCCACCACAAGGCGAGGCGACCTTCACCACCTCGTGGCACGACCCGAAGGTCCCCAAGGGCTCCGGCAACCACCTCGCCGGAGCCCTTGCCCTGCCACCCATCGCCCCTTGTCGGCCGATCACCGCTGATGAACTCTGCCCGAGGGGTCTGCCTTCGGCGGAAACCACGAAACCGGCCTCGAGCCGCGTCCTTGTGCGCGGCCCAGCCATTGCGCGGCGCGGGAAACGGCTGGGCCGTGCACAAGGATGGGATTTTGCCCGCGGCTGTGTCGAACCTGCAGTTTCGATTAGCACCACAGCCCCGGACGCCAACCACCTGCACCTAGAACCCCGCCAAGTCACTCGCGTGCCACGGTCCCGCTAAGCGCAATCCGGCCGAGGCCTTGGGGCGGTGCGGGGCACACGGGACTATGAGCTGTGGACAGGAAGCTGACGCATGACGAGCTGGAGCGGCCCGCGCCGTGTTCCGTCAACTCGTGGAGCAGCCTGGTCAGGCGGAGCTGCGGAGGGCGTCGGAGGGGACACGGTGGAGCAATCGGCAACTGCTGTTCCACATGCTGTTGGGGTACTTGGTCATGCGGGCCCGAAGTCCCGCTGCGATACCTGCGTCGCTGCCGCCGACGATCACCAGCCGCATTTGCGATCTCCTTTCGATCGAGCTTCCCGCGGACGATCAGCCGGGCTGTAGTTCGGCGACGAGCTTCTCGATCCGGCCGCGGATGTCGTCGCGGACCTGCCGAACGACCTCGATCGGCTGTCCGGCCGGGTCGGTGAGTTCCCAGTCCTCGTAGCGCTTGCCGGGGAAGATCGGGCAGGCGTCGCCGCAGCCCATCGTCACGATCACGTCGCTCGTGCGAGCCGTGTCGTACTCGAGCAACTGCGGGACGGCGCCGGTGATGTCGATGCCGACCTCGCGCATCGCCTCGACGGCTGTCGGGTTGATCTGGTCGCGCGGTGCGGATCCTGCGGAGCGGACCTCGACGGTGTCGCCGGCCAGGTGCCGCAACCAGCCCGCGGCCATCTGGGACCGGCCCGCGTTGTGGACACAGACGAAAAGGACGACAGGCTTGCTCACGAAGGCACTCCAGTGGTGGTGGGTTCAGAGGTGGTGTCGGTATGAGGGGTCACGATGTCGTCCGCGGCCTGCCCGGCGTCAGGATAGAGCAGGGCTAGCAGCCCGACGCCGACAATTGCGCCGAAGAGCTGGGCGATCACAAAGCCTGGCAGCGAGGCCGGCGCGATTCCGGCGAAGGTGTCGCTGAACGCGCGAGCGATGCTCACTGCCGGGTTCGCGAACGAGGTCGACGAGGTGAACCAGTACGCCGATCCGATGTACGCGCCGACAGCAGCCGGTGCGACCGCGGCACGGCCGGAGCACCCGAGAGCGAAGATCAGTACGACGAGTCCGGCGGTCGCGACCACTTCGCCCAGCCAAAGGTGTCCTGACGAGCGGTCGGTGGTCGACCACGACACCGCGGCCTTGTCGTACATGAGGTTGGCCAGCACTGCGCCGGCGATCGCACCGACGATCTGTGCTGGCACGTAAGCGGCCAGGTCGCGCAGCGTCAGTCCCGTGCCGGGCCTGTGGCCCAGCCACCAGTCGACGGCAGACACGACCGGGTTGAAGTGCGCACCGGACACCGGACCGAGCGCGAGGATCAGTACCGCGAGGCCGAGCGCGGTCGCGAACGCGTTCTCCAGCAACTGCAGCCCGACGTCATTCGGGGACAGCGATGCAGCCGCGATGCCCGAGCCGACCACAACGGTAACGAGCAGCCCAGTTCCCACTGTCTCCGCGACCAACCGTCGCCACAGCGGCGCGACGCTGCTCACTGGCGGCCCAAGTGAGCGGCAGGGACGGCCAACTCGCCGAGGAGTTGGCGGACGCGTCGCTCGATCTCGTCACGCACCGGCCGGACGTGCGTGACATCCTGCCCGTCCGGGTCGTCCAGGATCCAGTTCTCATAGCGTTTGCCGGGGAAGATCGGGCAAGCGTCACCGCAGCCCATGGTGACCACGACATCGGCGGCGCGGACCACCTCATCGGTCCAGGGCTTGGGGTATTCGGCGGAGATGTCGATCCCTCGCTCGGCCATCGCCGCTACCGCAGCCGGGTTCACCTCGACCCCAGGCTCGGAGCCGCCGGACCAGGCGATCGCGCTGTCGCCGGCCAGGTGCTCGAAGAACCCGAGCGCCATCTGGCTTCGCCCGGCGTTGTGCACGCACAGGAACAGCACGACCGGACGCCCGTCGTCCCCGTGACCCTCGACCCGGGCCAGGGCGGTCAGCCGTTGCCGGGCGAACCGCTCGGCGAGCAGTGGCAAGAAGTTCGGCACCGTGCTGCCGGCAGCGAACTGGTCGTAGCTGGAGTGCAGGAAGCGCTCGATCGTCTTCGGGCCGTAGACGCCGGCGAACTCCTCACCGAGCCTGCTCGAAGCAGTGTGCAAGGCGAGCTGCTGGTCGATGGACAGATTCTCCCGTTGATACCCCGCGAGGTCGGACATGGTCTGCTCCTAGAGAGTTTCGGTTGCCTCGATGGGCGAAACTGCGGGTGCCAGCCTGTCGATTCGGGCGGCGATCTCGGTGTAGGCGGACTCGAAGGCGGCATCGGTGTCGACCGGCGCGGGGTCCGGGATCGACCAGTGCAGCCGTGGGCGGGCCTCGGCCGGGAGGTGCTCGTGGGCGTTGTCGCACACGGCGATGATCAGGTCGTCGTGCTCTACAACGTCATCGATTTGCGCGGTGCGCCACGTTTCCGGGTTCAGGCCATGGCGGCGTCCTACCCGGACAGCTCGGGGGTGCACCCGATCGGCGGGCTGAGTGCCGGCCGAGACTGCCGGGACGTGACTTCGCCGAGACCAGATCGCCGCAGCCAGCTGCGAGCGAGCCGAGTTCTGCGTGCAGACGAACACCACGCGCGGCACGTCGGACAACGACGGTTGAGCAATCACAGCCAACGCTTCCGGCAGCAGTTGGACATAGGTACGCCGATGGTCACCCTCGGACCGGGCCCGTACTACGAGGCCGGCGTCCTGCAAGACCTTCAGGTGGTGGGCAATGAGGTTGGTAGGCATCTCCAGCACCTGACCTAGCTCGCCAGGCGCGGCGTCGCCCGCGACAAGGGTGTCCACGATCGCCAGCCGGGCCGCATCACCTAGTGCGGCGTGAACCTTGGCCCGTTCCAGCAGAGAATTTCGCTCAGTAGACATTGCCTCAATAATTACTGAGCTATCTCCCGCTGTCAATCCGGGGGTGGGTCAGCGCGTCGCGGCCACCTCCGGGATTGACAGCAGAGCTGAGACCCATTGCAAGCGATCAGGGACGGGCCAGTAGTAGACCCAGGTGCCGCGGCGTTCGCAGTCGACCAAGCCGGCCTCGCGGAGGACGCGTAGGTGATGGGAGATGGTCGGGCCGCTCACGTCGAACTGGCCGGTCAAGTCGCAGACGCAGATCTCGCCGTTGGCCGAGGCGATGATCGACATCAGCCGCAGGCGGATGGGGTCGGAGAGAGCCTTGAAGACGGTCGCACCCTCGGCCGCCTGATTAGGGTCCAGGGCCGCTTCCGAGATCGGCTGACAGCATCCACCGCCGGCCTGCACGGCAATCTCCTGTTTAGACATGCGTCTATCTTGACGTCTGTCGAAACAGGATGCAAGGTAGGACTCGTTGATTAGATGAACTTCTACATAGCGAGGGCGGGCGATCGACCGTGAGCGAGCAGAACACCAGGGCACCGGCGGGTCCGGTTGTGGTGGTCGGGGCTGGGCCGGTGGGACTAGCGGCGGCAGCTCATCTGGCTGAGCGGGGCATGGATTTCGTAGTACTGGAAGCTGGATCGGGAGTGGCGGCGGCGATTGATGAGTGGCGGCACGTCAAGCTGTTCAGTCCATGGCGCTACGACATCGACAGCGCAGCCCGCCGGCTCCTGGAACAGGCGGGCTGGGTCGAGCCGGAGCTCGGCAAGCTGCCGACCGGCGGCGACCTGATCGACTCCTATCTCGCTCCGCTGGCAAAGACTCCACAGCTGAACGACCGGATCCGGTACGGCGCGCAGGTGGCCGCCGTGACCCGGGTCGGCTTCGACCGAATCCGGACCAACGGCCGCGAGCAGGCGCCATTCCTCGTGCGGATGACCGACGGCACGGAGATCCTCGCGTCCGCGGTGATCGATGCCGCAGGCACCTGGCGCAAGCCGAACGTTCTCGGCGGCTCCGGCATCCCCGCTCGCGGCGAGGCCGAGCTCGATGGCCACGTCACGCGGGCGCTGCCGGACGTACTCGGCCGCGACCGGGAGCGGTTTGCAGGCCGCCGTACTGCGGTTGTAGGCGCGGGCCACTCAGCCGCCACAACGCTGCTGGAGCTGGGCGAGCTCGCCGAGCAGGTTCCGGGGACGGAGATCGTGTGGGTGGTACGCGGCACGGACCAGGCGCGGACCTATGGCGGCGGTGAAGCCGATGAGCTGCCAGCTCGTGGCGCGCTGGGAAGCCGGCTGAAGCAGCTGGTGCAGTCGGGCCGGGTCGAGTTGGTCAGCAGCTTCCGGATCGAATCAGCCGGCCTGAAGAACGGGCAAGCAGAACTTGTGGCCGGTGAGCGCCGGGTCACCGCCGACACGGTGGTGAACTCGACCGGTTTCCGCCCGGATCATGACATGGTCGCCGAACTACGCCTCGACCTCGACCCGATCCTCGGGTCGACCCGGGCCCTCGCCGCACTGATCGATCCGAATCAGCACTCGTGCGGCACCGTGCCCCCGCACGGCGTTGACGAACTCGCCCACCCCGAGCCCGGCTACTACGCGGTTGGCGCAAAGTCGTACGGCCGCGCCCCGACCTTCCTACTAGCCACCGGCTACGAGCAGGCCCGTTCCGTCGTTGCCGCACTGGCCGGCGATTGGGCAGCGGCACGCGACGTTCAGCTCGACCTCCCCGAGACGGGCGTCTGTTCATCGAACCTGGCCTATGGCGACTCGAGCGACCAGACGACAGGTGGCTGCTGCGGTCCAGCCCCACAAGCCATCCAGGTCAGCACAGGGCGAGGACTGGCCACCGGTATCAGCGGCGGGCTGCTCACCGTTATCGACAAGCCCACAACCCAGTCGAGCTGCTGCGGCTGATGAACCACAGTGCCGCGGCTCCAGAAAGTCTGTACATGGTAAACGTTTGCTGAGAAGGTGCCGGGAGTTGCTCAGTTGGTGATCTGAGGGTGGTCCTGGACGGCCGAACTGGGATACGCTGCCGCGAGTTACTTAACCGGTTCGGCAAGTAGTCCGGAGGGCCGCCACGGGCAGCGGCGGGTGCTCCGGCGACGAGGAGAGAAATCATGGTCGCAGTGGACAACCTGTCCCTCCAGCTCTACACGGTCCGGTACAAGCTGGAGGAGGACTTCGACGCCACGCTGGCCCGGATCGCGGAGATCGGGTACAAGAAGGTCGAGCCCTTCGGCGTGGTCGGGCTGGCGGACAAGCTGGCCGAGGCGCTGCCCAAGTACGGTCTGTCGGCACCCACCACGCATGCCGGGCTGCTGCGTGAGGAGTCCGGCCCGATCTTCGAGGTCGCGAAGAAGCTGGGCATCACCACCGTCATCGACCCGCACGTCGACGTGGCGCGCTGGCAGTCGGCCGACGACATCAAGGCGACGGCGGAAGCGCTGAACAAGGCCGCCGTGGAAGCCGCGGACCACGGCATCACCGTCGGGTACCACAACCACCAGTTCGAGCTGGAGTCCGTGATCGACGGCGTGCACGGGCTGGAGATCCTGGCCGACAACCTGTCCCCCGAGGTCATCCTCGAGGTCGACACCTACTGGGCCGCCGTCGGTGGCGCCGACGTACCGGCTCTGCTCGGCCGGCTCGGCGACCGGGTGAAGGCGATCCACGTCAAGGACGGCGACGGCACCCTGGACAACAAGGCCCAGGTGGCGGTCGGCGACGGGATCATCGCGGTGAAGGACATCCTGGCCGCGGCACCGACCGCGCTGCGCGTGGTCGAGCTGGACGACTTCAGCGGCGAGATCTTCGACGCCGTCGCGGGGAGCTTCACCTACCTGACCGGGGAGGACATTGCATGAGCGCTGTCGGCGTAGGTGTGATCGGCGCCGGAGTGATCTCCGACGCCTACCTGAAGAGCATGCAGAGCTTCCCGGACCTCAAGGTGCTCGCCATCGGCGACCTGCGGCCCGAGGCCGCGAAGGCCAAGGCCGAGGAGTTCGGCGTCGAGACCCACGGTGGTCCCGAGGCCGTGCTCAGTCACCCGGACGTGGAGATCGTGGTCAACCTGACCATCCCGATCGCGCACGTCGAGGTGGCCCTGGCTGCAGTTGCCGCAGGCAAGCATGTGTGGAGCGAGAAGCCGTTCTCGCTCGACCAGGAGAGCGGCCTGAAGCTGCTCGCCACCGCCGAGGACGCGGGGCTCCGGCTGGGGTGCGCCCCGGACACGTTCCTCGGCCCTGGTCTGCAGACCGCCCGGCGGATCATCGAGAAGGGCGACATCGGCGAGCCGCTGACCGCCCTGACGCTGATGCAGTCCCCGGGTCCGGAGTCGTGGCACCCGAACCCGGCCTTCCTGTTCCAGGAGGGCGCGGGCCCGCTCTACGACATCGGTCCCTACTACCTGACCACGCTGGTGCAGACCTTCGGCCCGATCGCGGCAGTCGCCGGGCTCGGCTCGAAGTCGCGGGAGAAGCGCACGATCGGGTCCGGCCCACTCAAGGGCACGGACTTCGACGTGACGGTTCCCACCCACGTCAGCGCGATCGCCCGGTTCGAGTCGGGGCAGTCCTCGCAGAGCATCTTCAGCTTCGACTCGCCGCTGCCGCGGCAGGGCTTCGTGGAGATCACCGGCGCGGACGCCACCCTGGCCCTGCCGGACCCGAACCGCTTCGACGGTGACATCAGGATCCGCCGCCGCGGCAGCGAGGACTGGGAGGTCGCCGCCAGCACCGAGGCATCCGCCGAGCGCGGCACCGGGGTACTGGACCTGGCCCGGGCGATCCGTGAGGACCGTCCGCACCGGGCGACCGGCGCGCTGGCGTTCCACGTCGTCGACGTGATGGCCTCCATCACCGAGTCGATCGAGACCGGCGCCTTCGTCGATGTGACCAGCACCGTCGAGGTCCCTGCCGTCCTTCCGGACGACTGGGACGCGCACGCCGCGACGCTATGACGAACGCCTTCCTGGATCCCCGGCGAACCATCGTGTTCGCCGGGGACTCCGTGACCGACCGCGGCCGCCGGGATGACCCGGAGAGCCTGGGCGATGGCTATGTCCGGAACCTCTTCGACGATCTCGGCCCGCAGCGGCCGCGGATCGTGAACGTCGGCATCAGCGGGAACCGGGCCGTCGACCTGGAAGCCCGCTGGCAGACCGATGTCCTCGCCCATCAGGCCGATCTGGTCTCGGTGCTGATCGGCATCAACGACACCTGGCGGCGGTACGACGAGGACGATCCCACCTCGACCGAGGACTTCGAGGCGTCGTACCGGGCGTTGCTCGAACCCTTGCAGGCGAAGCTGGTCCTGATCGAGCCGTTCCTGCTGGCGGTGAAGGACGAGCAGCACACCTGGCGGGAGGACCTGGACGCCAAGATCGAGGTGGTCCGTCGGTTGGCGGCGGAGTACGACGCGATCCTGGTGCCGGCTGATGTCGAGTTCACTCGGCAGGCGGCGCTCGTCGGCGCGACCACGCTCGCCGATGACGGCGTCCACCCGACGACCGCGGGCCATCGCCTGCTCGCCGACCTCTGGCGTCGTACGGTGCTGGAAGGCTGATGGCACTGCTCTGGGAGGCGCCGGCGGCGAGGTTGGCGTTCAGGATCGACGACGGCCCGGTGCGGCTGGCGTCGATCCACCCGGGGCACGAGAACGAAGGGCAGCCGCTGGTCGAGGTTTCGGCGCTCGGCCACGGCCGCTCCCCCGGCACCTTCCGCCATGTCGACACCGATCTCGGCAAGGCGCTTCGCTATGTCTCCCACGAAGCCGGACCCAACAGTCTGAGCATCCTGCAGGAGGATGCGGCAACTGGCCTCCAGGTGACCAGCTTCTTCAAGGCATCGTCCGCCGGATTCCAGACCTGGACCGAGGCGCGGCTGACCGGTCCCGGCGAGTTGGAGCTGGACTTCCTCTCCTCCGCGGTGCTCGGCATCGACGGCATCGACGAGCTCGATCTTGTTGCCGGTGACAACGACTGGATGGCGGAGAGCCGCTGGACCCGCCGCCCGCTGCGAGAGATCGGTCTTCCGCAGATCCAGCGCGATCCGCACTACCCAGGCCCACGAAGCCGCTGCGCCGTGACCTGCCACGGCTCCTGGTCCACCGGTGAGCATCTGCCGACCGGCGTGCTCATCTCCCGTACTACGGGCGCCGCGCTCGGGTGGCAGATCGAGCACAACGGACCGTGGCACTACGAGATCGGCGAGACGCGGCGAGGCGGCTATCTACTGCTGAGCGGTCCCACCGACCAGGAGCACCAGTGGACGGCCAGGATCTCCGCGACCCGGTCGTTCCGCACGGTACCGGTCTCGATCGTCACTGCCCCCGGTCACGACGAGGCCTTCGCCGCGTTGACCCGCCAACGCCGTGCGATCCGGCAGCTCCGGGCGGCGGACGATCGGCAGCCGATCGTCTTCAACGACTACATGAACACCCTGATGGGTGACCCGACCACCGAGAAGCTGCTGCCGTTGATCGATGCGGCCGCCGAGGTCGGGGCCGACTACTTCTGTATCGACGCCGGCTGGTACGCCGAGGGCGACTGGTGGAGCACGGTCGGTGAGTGGAAACCGTCGAGGAGCAGATTCCCCGACGGCTTCGCCGAGGTGATCGACCGGATCCACGCGCGCGGCATGGTTGCTGGGCTCTGGCTCGAGCCCGAGGTGGTCGGCGTCGACTCGCCACTGGCCGCGGAGCTCCCTGATGAGGCGTTCTTCAGCAGGCGCGGCATTCGGGTCTCCGAACACGGACGGCATCTGCTGGACCTGCGCAATCCCGACGCCCGCAAGCATCTGGACGACACGGTCGACCGATTGATCGCGGACTTCGGGATCGGCTTCTTCAAGCTGGACTACAACACGATGACCGGGCCCGGCACGGATTCCGACGGGCAATCACCCGGGCAAGGACTGCTCGAGCACAACCGGGCTCAGCTGGAATGGCTCGATGATTTGCAGGCGCGGCATCCTGACCTGTTGTTGGAGAACTGCGCGTCCGGTGCGATGCGGATGGACTACGCGATGCTGTCCCGGCTCCATCTGCAGTCGACCTCCGATCAGCAGGATCCCTTGCTCTACGCACCGATCGCTGCTGCCGCACCGGCGTCCGTAGTACCGGAGCAGGCTGGGCATTGGGCTTATCCGCAGACCGGCACGTCGACCGAGCGGTTCACGTTCTGCCTGGTCAACGGGGTCCTCGGCCGGCTCTATCTGTCCGGGCATCTGAACGAGATGACCGCGGACGAGCTCGACCTGATCCGCGACGCCCTTGCGGCGCACCGAGACGTGCTCGCCGAGCTGGACCAACTGACGCCCTTCTGGCCGCTCGGACTACCTGGGTGGACCGACGAGTGGGTCGTGCTGGGCCTGGCCGGGCCGACGAGGTCCTACCTGACCGTGTGGCATCGGGCGGCCGGCCCGGCTGAGGTCGTCGTGCCGCTTCCCGACGGCGCGGTGGCCGACTTCTTCCCCCTGGGCGCCGGCGGCTGGAGCTATCACCGGACCGCGGCTGGACTGACAGTCGCGACCGACGTGGCCGAGCCGTCCGCTCGGGTGATCACCCTGACGAACTGAGCAGGACCTGGCACCGATGTCTTCACGTAGTCTTGCTGAACCGGTCAAGTAGTAGTCCACCTCTCCGGAAGAGAGAACCGCCTGTGAATTCCGCGCTTCCTTCGACCTCCTTGAACGGCTCCCTGCGAGCCGTCCCACTGACCACCGAGGGCGGTGCCGCCTGGACCGTGCGCGCGATCGACGGGCCGGTGCCGGACCGGCACAGCGCCTTGCTGGCTGCCCCCGTCACGGCGACGGTCCCGGGCGAGGTGCACACCGACCTCCTCTCGGCCGGCGTCATCCCTGACCCGTTCGACGGCGACAACGAGAGCAAGCTCGCCTGGATCGGCCGGTCCAGCTGGAGCTACCGGACGGTGTTCGACTGGGAGTCCGACGGGCACGCGATGCAGGAGCTGGTCGCCGAAGGTCTCGACACAGCGGCGCGGGTCACCCTGAACGGCACGGAACTCGGCCGGACCTGGAACCAGCACCGCGCTTACCGTTTCGATGTCACCAGCCTGCTTGTTGCCGAGCGCAACGAACTGGTGGTCGAGTTCGCGTCGCCGGTGGCGACCGCGAACCGGTTGTCGGAGGAGTCCGGGCTCTGGCCGCACACGAACCACCATCCCTACAACGCGATCCGCAAGATGGCGAGCAACTTCGGCTGGGACTGGGGACCGGACGTCGCGACGGTCGGCATCTGGCGTCCGATCCGGATCGAGTCGTGGAGCGGGGTGCGGATCGACTCGGTCCGGCCGCTCGCCGGACTGGACCGGGATCGCGGCGTGCTCGACAGCCGGATCGCGCTCGCCTGGCAGGACGGCTTCACCGACGACGCGACCGTGACGGTCGAGGTCGGCGGGACCACCACCGAGATGACGGTCCCGGCGGGAACACCCGGGGCCGGTGTCACCTCGACGATCGACGCGGTCGACCGGTGGTGGCCACGCGGGTACGGCGACCAGCCGCTGTACGACGTACAGGTGTCGCTGCAGGCCGGAGGGCAGACGGACACCTGGCAGGGGCGGGTCGGCTTCCGCACGGTCACCATGAACGTGGCGCCGGATGAGCACGGTGGTCCGTTCATCCTGTCCGTCAACGACCGGCAGATCTACGTGCGCGGCGCGAACTGGATCCCCGACGACGCGTTCGTCACCAGGCTCAACCGCGAGACCTACGAGCGCAGCATCCGCGACGCGATCGACGGAGGAATGAACCTGCTCCGCGTCTGGGGCGGCGGCATCTACGAGAGCGACGACTTCTACGACGTGTGCGACGAGCTCGGCGTGCTCGTCTGGCAGGATTTCCTCTTCGCCTGCGCCGCGTACTCCGAGGAGGAGCCGCTCCGCAGCGAGGTGGAGGCCGAGGCCCGGCAGGCCGTCACCCGGCTGAGCCAGCACGCGAGCCTCGCGCTGTGGAACGGCAACAACGAGAACATCTGGGGGTACGTCGAGTGGGGCTGGCGCGCTCCGCTGGGCGGGCGCACCTGGGGCGAGGGCTACTACTTCGACCTGCTGCCGGGGATCGTCGCCGAGCTCGACCCGCGGACGCCGTACTCGCAGGGCAGCCCCTTCTCGTACGACCGCTACATCCACCCGAACGACGAACGTAACGGCACCATGCACATCTGGGACGTATGGAACCAGGTGGACTACTCGACGTACCGGTCCTACAAACCCCGTTTCGTCTCGGAGTTCGGGTTCCAGGGGCCGCCGGCCTGGTCGACGCTGACGTCGGTGGTGCACGACGAGCCGCTCGATCCGTACGGCGAGCAGATGCTCGTGCACCAGAAGGCGTTCGAGGGCAACCTCAAGCTCGAGCGTGGACTCGGCGAGCACCTGCCGAAGTGGAAGGACATCCAGGACTGGCACTGGACGACCCAACTGAACCAGGCACGGGCGGTTGCCTACGGCATCGAGCACTTCCGCAGCCTGTTCCCGCTGAACACCGGCGCGATCGTCTGGCAGCTGAACGACAACTGGCCCGTCGTCTCGTGGGCGGCCGTCGATGGACACGGCGTTCGTAAACCGCTGTGGTACGCCCTGCGGCGCGTGTACGCCGATCGCCTGCTGACCGTTCAGCCCCGCGAGGACGGCCCGGTGGTTGCCGCCCACAACGACACGGACGTTACCTGGAGCACCGAGGTGACGGTGTCGCGCCGGAGCACCGGCACTGGTGGTGAGGTGCTGGCCGGGGAGACCTTCGCACTGGAGGTTCCGGCTCGCTCGGCAGTCCTCAACTCGCTGCCTGCTTCAGTCGCTACCGCCGGCGATCCCTCGGCCGAGTACGTGGAGGTTCGCGCCGCAGACGGCAGCACGGCGTACTGGTACTTCGTCGAGGACACCGCACTACAGCTGGCCGCCGACGCCTACACGGCCGAGGTGGTCCCGACTGCCAACGGCTACGACGTGGTCGTCACCGCAACAGCACTCGCCAAGGACCTCGCTCTCTTCCCGGACCGCCTGGAGCCCTCGGCCCGCGTCGACTCCTGCCTGATCACCCTCAACGCAGGCGAGAAACACACCTTCCACGTCACCTGTTGCGCCTCCGCTCCCGCCGGCCCGATCGGCAAACCAGTCCTCCGCTCCGCCAACGAACTGCTGACCTGACGATCCACGCGTTTTACCCCGGCTATACATTGCTGTTTTAGCCGGGGTAAATTACGCTGCACGGTGAAGGCGGCGAAGTACCGTGAGATGGCAGCCGCGTTGCGACGGAACGGCTGTGTGGTGCGACAGGGTAGGGGTGACCACGAGGTTTGGACCTGCGGGTGCGGCGCGAACCATCGAGCAGTTCTCACCCAGACCAGGGATATCTCGCCGCGGCTGGTCCGTCAGACGATTCAGCGCCTGCCAGAAGGGTGGTTGAAATGACGAAGACACATCGCGTGACGGCCCGGCGGTGGGAGCGCGGCTGGGAGTTGCACGTCGACGGGGTCGGGGTCACCCAGTGCGGACCGCTTGCGGACGCGGACCGGATGGCTCGGGACTACCTTGCCACCGAGCTCGGCGGTGAGCCTGAGAGCTATGTCGTCGACATCCACCATGACCTCGATGGTGCCGAACGTGAAGTCGAAGCCGCACGCAAGCGGATGGTCGACGCTCAAGCTGCGGTCGACGCGGCTGCCGACGACATGCGCCAGGTGGTCCGCCGACTCCGTGGCGACGGCATCTCCGTGCGCGACACCGCCACGATTCTCAAGGTCTCACCTGGACGGGTTTCACAGCTCGCCACTGGTCACGCCAAGAACAAGAGCAACGTTCGCAAGGTCAGAACTCCACGGCAGGTCGTACAGCCGCTCGACGTAGTCGCGGACCATCCGGGTGCTTAGCCACTCGTTCAGCAATCGACAGTTCCGGGGGTCGGGCGAGCGAGCAGGGGTGGGCGCGGCGTTGGGGCCCTATTCGTTCAGCCAGGTCTGGATGGTGTCGGGGTTGGGGCGGGGTTCGCTGCCGATGGCGTGCGGGACGAAGCGGGCGTAGTAGTCGGTGATCGGGCCGTCTGACTCGCGGACCATCATCCCGGCGGCGACGCCGTCGACGACCCAGCTGCCGATCACCGCGCGGTTCCCTTCGTACGAGGGGAGCGGGTACCACTCCTGGTAGACCATCGTGTCGGTGTCGTACGGGCCGTCCTGCACGTGGTCGTCGACCGAGCTGATGGTGTGGATCCGGATGTTGCCGCCCTCCCGCCCGTGCAGGGGTTTGGCCACCCATTCGAGCAGGTCGCCCGGCGACCCGAAGTACGCCGGCAGCAGGTTCGGGTGGTCGGGGTACAGCTCCCACAGCACCGGCAGGATCGCCTTGGTGGACAGCATCGTCTTCCAGATCGGCTCGATCCACTGGACGGGTTCGCGCTCCACGCCGGCCAGGATGTACCGGCCGAACTCGTCGTCGAGCATGTCCTCCCACGGGTAGAGCTTGAACGCGGTCCGGATCTGCCGACCGCCCCAGTCCACGAACGCGCGCTGCGACGACTCCCAGCCGAGGTCCTCGATCTCATGCCCGTACGTCGCCAGTCCCGCCATCGCCGCGGTGTCTCGCAGGTAGGCCACCGTCATCGCCTCTTCGCCGGTGGTCTCGGCGCCCGAGTTGAAGAAGTGCGCCTCGTTCCCCGGGAACGCCCCGGCGGCGCGTTGCTCGCTCCACCACTTGACCAGCCGGTCGTGCACGGAGTTCCACTGGTCCGCGTCCGGGAAGACGTCCTCGAGCCAGTTCCACTGGATCACCGCGGACTCCAGCAGCCCCGTCGGGGTGTCGCCGTTGATCTCCAGCATCTTCGGCTCGACGCCGTTCCAGGCCAGGTCGAACCGGGCGTAGACAGATCGGTCTTCGCGCTTCAGCGACTCCTGGACCAGTGCAAGCGTTCCCGAGGCCAGCCCGAGCTGCGCGTCGTTGAACCGGTCACCTGTCGCCATCACGGCGGCGGCATGCTTGCACATCTCATAGAGCTCCTCGGTGACGCGTTCGAGGTGCAGCACCTCGTCCATCGTCACCTCGTACCACGCGCTCTCGTTCCAGTAAGGTCGCTCGCTGCCGTCGGGCAGGTCCGTCATCGGGAAGACCAGCCCCTGCTCGACGACCTTGTCGCGCCAGCCCGGGCGTGGCTTGATCGAGTGGCGCCACATCAGCCGCCAGAGCTCCCCTTGCCCGACTTGCCGAACCCGCCGCGGGTGATCGTGCCGATATCCCCGCCCTTGGTGTCGAGGCCGCCGCGCTTGATCGTCGGCGAGCCGGTTCCGCCGGGCCGCTGGCTGGGAGTGGTGTAGGTCCCGCCGGCCGTGTTGTACCGCCCACCGATCGGCGGCACGAGCCCGCCACCCCGGGTCGCCATGTAGAACCAGAAGAACCCGGCCCCGGACCCGTGGTACTCGCGATCGTCCTTGCAGTTGCCGTCGTCCGTGCGCTGCTCGGTCTGCGGGTCGACGCAGATCGCCGCATAGTCCGGCTGGTCGTCGTTCGAGCAGCCGCTCAGGGAGGCCGCAACCAGCGCGGTCAGGCCGAGCGTGATCCCCGCGCTGCGCATCCGTCGGCGTGGTTCTGTCACGGCCTTCCCTCCCCCTCGGCGGGCGGCTTCATCGAGAACATGATCAGCGCGCCCACCACCATCGTGACACCCACGACAACCAGCGGCCCCGTGCCGACCTCCGAGACCGCCAGCACCAGCACGCTGACGAACGCCGCCGCTGCCAACAGCGGCACGACCGCCCGCTGCAGTACCCGTCCGCGGATCGCCCCACTGAAATACACCGGTACTGCGGCAGCCGTCGCTACGTAGTACAGCGAAACCAGCACGGAAACCGCTGCGACGGAATCGGCCAGTACTGCGTCCGACGTGAGCACGAGTGACACGTAGATCAGCACGCTGGCTCCGGCGAAAACCCAGGTGGCCACGCTCGGGGTGGCATAGCGGGTCGAGATCCGCGCGAACTGCCCGGGGAACGCGTCCCGCCGGGCCATCGACAACATCGTCCTGGCCGTCGGCAGGATCGTGGTCTGGGTCGAAGCCAGCGCGGACACCAGCACGGCACCGATCAGGATCTTGCCGCCGACCGAACCGAGGAGATCCCTGGACAGCGCCGCGAAGAAGTCGTCGTCGGAGATCTCCGCGAGCGTGTCGACCCCGGCATAGGTGAGCGCCGCCCACGCGACCAGGACATACAGGATGATCAGGAAGACGTTCGCGAGCAGGGCGGCGACTCCTGGAGTACTGCGCGGCTCGCGGGTCTCCTCGTTGACGCTGAACGACGAGTCCCACCCCCAGTAGAGGAACACCGCGACCAGGATGCCTGTGGCCCAGGCGCCTCGGCCGGTCGACGAGAACAGCGGAAGACTGAACGACTCCGCCTCCCAGAGCGCGTTCAGCGCGAACCACAGGAGGGCGAAGATCTCCGCCGTGAGCAGGAGCAACTGGGTCCACGCGGCGACGCGGATGCCGCGATAGGCGAGCACTGCCATACCGAGGATGAGCACGGCCCCCAGGCCGGCTTGGGCCAGCCGCGAACCAGCCGCGCCGTCCAGGCCGAGCAGGACGAAGGTATAGACCGAGGCGACCTGGGCGAGGTTGCTCATGACGAGCACGCAGGCCATCACCGTGGTCCAGCCGGCCATCCGGCCGATCCCTCTCCCGAACGCCTTCTCGGTCCAGCGGAAGGTGGTGCCACAGTCGGGATCGTCCGCGTTCAGTTCCCGGAAGCACAGCGCGACCAGGACGACCGGGATCGCGCTGAGTGCGAGCAGCACAGGAGCGGCCGCGCCGACGTACCCGGCGAGCAGGCCCAGGGATACCGCCAGCGAGTATGCCGGGGCGGTCGAGGCGATCCCGATCGTGGTCGACGCCCCGAGTCCGAGCGCACCCCGCCGCAGGCTCCGGCCGCGCGAACGCGAGTCAATGGTGGTCATTGGTCAACCAGGGTGCCATGGGGACGGACCCCTTCACGACTTCATCAGCCGGCTGACGGTGAATTCATAGCCGCGGGCTCGCTGGCCTTCACGATCGGCCAGTATGCCGCCGGCCAGGGTCGTCACTCCTGCGTAGGAGCTGGCAACGCCACTACTCGACGACGAGGTTGAGGCGTTGGATACCCCAGTTGTCGGCGGCCGGGCCTGGCGGGAACCAGACGTCGACGATGTCGTCCATGATCCAACTGCCGATGTCAGCCGCATAGCAATGGCCGTAGCCGGGGACCCACAACCTCGTCCCCCACGGGATGATGCGCGCGTCGACCGCGCAGATTCCGGTGCCCGCGTTGTAGCCGAGAGCCGTTTGCGCGACGTCGTTGTACGCCGAGACGCGGTAGTTGAGAGTGGTCCCCGCAGCCAACCTGAAGGCGGCCAACCGGTTCGAGGAGTTGAGACGGAACGACGTGGTGATCTGCCCGATCGAAGAGGCCGCCGTATCCTCCGCCGACATCGCGTAGACCTGGTAGTGCGCACCGGCACAGGGGCTCGCATCCGCGACCTGCAGCGTCGGTTGACCCCAGTCGCTGATCCATTGCAGCGCCTGCCCGTTCTTGAACGCGCGGTAGGCCTTCGCCCCGGCGACTCGATTGAACGTGAACGTCACCTTGCCGTCAGCACCGAGCCCACCGCTGATCCCGGTCGGCGCCGGCAACCGGCCACTGACGTCGTACGCCGGGGCTGTGGTGCCGTTGCCGTGACCTCCGGAGATGGGCCGGTCGGGAATCGGCCCGGTGTAGAAGTGCTGGCATGCCGGCAAGGCGGCCGACGCCGTCGTCGGCGCGACGACCAGAGCGGCAACACTCAGAAGGGCCAGCGAGGCGGCCTGGAACAGACGTGAGCTGCGCACGTTTCTGGGCATGACGGGGAGACCTCCAGGACGGGGCGGGGACCATGAGGCGAGCTGAAGTGAAGAATCGTCAGCACCCAGTAAGGGCCCACCCGGTCACTTAGTCAAGGTCTCGACATAATTGCCGGTTCGTCAGTCGAGGGCGACCGCGACGTACTTGATCTCGAGGTACTCGTCGATGCCGACGGATCCGCCCTCGCGGCCGAGGCCGGATTGTTTGACGCCACCGAAGGGTGCGGCCGGGTTGGAGACGATGCCCTGGTTGAGGCCCACCATGCCGGTCTCGAGGTTCTCGCTGACCCGGAGAGCGCGGTTGAGGTCCTTGGTGAACAGGTAGGAGACCAGGCCGAACTCGGTGTCGTTAGCCATCCGGACCGCCTCGTCCTCGTCGTCGAAGGCCGTCAGCGGCGCGACCGGGCCGAAGATCTCCTCCTTCTGCACCCGGGCATCGAGGGGCACGTCGGCCAGCACGGTGGGCGGGTAGAAATATCCGTTGCCCTCAGCAACCGATCCGCCGGTCAGCACCCTGGCACCACGAGCCACGGCGTCTTCGACCAGCTCGGCCACCTTGTCCCGCTGCTTCGCGTCGATCAGCGGACCGAGGGCGACACCTTCCTCGGTGCCGCGACCGACCTTGAGCGCGGACATCCGCTCGGTCAGCTTCGCGGCGAAGTCGTCCATCAGCGACGAGTGCACGTAGATCCGGTTCGCGGCCGTGCAGGCCTCGCCCCCGTTGCGCATCTTCGCCAGCATCGCGCCCTCGACTGCCTGATCCAGGTCGGCGTCGGAGAAGACGAGCAACGGCGCATTCCCACCAAGCTCCATGCTCGTCCGCAGCACCTTGTCCGCGGCCTGCTCGATCAGCTTGCGGCCGACCTCGGTGGAGCCGGTGAACGACAGCTTGCGGGCGCGACCGTCCCGGATCAGCGGCTCCATCACCCCGCCGGAGTGGCTGGTGGTGATGACGTTGAGCACGCCGGGCGGCAGGCCGGCCTCTGTCATCAGCTCGGCCAGTTTGAGCATCGACAGCGGCGTCTGCGCGGCCGGCTTGATCACCATCGTGCAGCCGGCGGCGACCGCCGGGCCGATCTTGCGGGCGCCCATCGCGGCCGGGAAGTTCCACGGTGTGATCAGCAGGCAAGGCCCGACCGGCTGCCGCATCACCAGGAAGCGGCCCTTGCCGTTCGGCGCGGGCTGGTAGCCGCCGTCAATCCGCACGGCCTCCTCGGAGAACCAGCGGAAGAACTCGGCCGCGTAGGCGATCTCGCCCTTCGACTCCGCGACCGGTTTGCCCATCTCCAACGTCATCAGCAGAGCCAACTCGTCGGCACGCTCGGTCATCAGCTCATACGTACGACGCAAGATCTCGCCGCGGTCCCTAGGTGCAGTCGCCGCCCACTCGGCCTGGGCAGCGACGGCCGCATCCAGCGCGGCCATCCCGTCGGCCGGACTGGCATCGGCCACGTCGCACAGCGTCGTACCGGTGGCCGGGTCCTCGACCGCGAGAGTCTTGCCGCCCTCAGCCGATCGCCACTTGCCTCCGATGAACAGCTCTGCCGGACACGCCTGGATGACTTCCTGCTCTAACGACATCAGCCCCTGCCTTCCGTGGGTGAGCAGTACCCACATTAGGCCGCCTCGATCCCGCGAGTACGAGTTGTGCCGGTTACTCGTCGTCCGGATCGGGAACAAGTCGATCGCGTCCCGGCTGCAGATCTCGCCGCGCACGGTGGAGAAGCATGTCGCCAGCCTGATGACCAAGACCCAGCAACCCGACGGGAGGCGCTCAGCAGCTTCGCCCGGACTGTGTTGCAGGACTGATCCCTGGTGGCGTGCGTGTACTGGGCAGCAGGAGGACTGGTGAGTGATAGTTGTCGACTCACGGATTTCCGGGATGACCGCCCGCCTCCCGGCGTTCACCGTGTGTCCCCGGTTCGCCCGGCGGCACGCGCAAGTCGCTGGCTAATTTATGAACGCTCGCTTTATATATAAGATGGGCGAGTGGCAGGCAAGGGGTCGGACATGAGCAAGGGAACGGTCGGCGGCGGCGGTACGACGATGCTGCGGCGGATCAACGTGGCAGCTGTGCTGGACGCGGTCCGCCGCTCGGCACCGGCACCGCTGAGAGTCGCCGAGCTGGTGGAACGCACCGGCCTGGCCAGACCGACCGTGGCGCAGGCAGTCGACGAGCTGCTCGATGCCGGCTGGCTGCAGCAGCACGGCCCCGATTCCGCGGACCGCTCGCTCGGTCGCCCGGCCATCCGCGTCTCGCTGCGCGGTCGCGCCGCGCCGGTGCTGGGCCTGGACGTCGGCCCCCACCGCGTCACCGTCGGAGTCTCCGACCTGGCCGGCCGCAAGCTGTCCCTGGTACGCCGGTCCGGGCCCGGGTGGACCGCCCAGGAGCTGCTCGGAGTCATCAGCGAGGTGATCACCGAGGCGCTGGCCGAGGCAGAGGTGCCTGCCGAGGACATCGCGGCGGCAGTCGCGGCAAGCCCCGGCATCGTGGACGAGCACATCGGCCGGGTTCAGCTGGTCCCGAGTGTGCCCGGCTGGTCCGCGATCGACCTGACCAAGCATGTCCGTAGCCTGCTCGACTGCCCGGTGATGCTCGACAACGACGCCAACCTGGCTGCGCTGGCCATCGCCGCGGCGCGGGGTGGCACCGGGACTCTGCTGGCCGTTCAGTGGGGTGAGCGGCTCGGCGCCGGCATCGTGATCGACGGCAGACTCCACCGCGGTACTGGTGCCGCCGGTGAGATCGGCTTCATCGCAACCGGCCCGGACGATGTGATCAACCCCGAGGACAGCCGCGGTCCGCTGGAGCGTGCAGTCGGCTCAGAGGCGATCGCTGCACTCGGGCGACAGGCTGTGCTCGACAATCCGGAGTCGCGGCTGGCAGAGCTCGGCCGGGACCAGCTGGACACCGCCGACGTGTTCGCTGCTGCGGCAGAGCGGGACCCTGTGGCTCAGGCGGTTGTGCAGCAGGTTGCGCGGGACTTCGCCCGGGCCCTGGCCCCCGCAGTACTGGTCCTCGACCCGACGGCCGTGGTGATCGGTGGCGGTGTGGCACGAGCGGGCGCAGTACTGCTGGACGCCATCGCTGACCAGCTCCGCCTGCTCACCCTCAACCATCCGAAGCTGGAGCTCTCAGCCCTCGCCGAAGACGCCGTAGTCACCGGCGCCATGCGCATGGCCCTCGACGAGGTCTGGCAACGCAAGCTCCCCACCCCCGCCCTCACCACCCCTGCCTGACTCCAACTCGTGGACGGTTCGGGTCGCGGGGTACCACGTGTCCCCCGCAGCACTGAACGGTCATCGCATTGCCGTTGTTGAGGCCGCTGCGATTGCTGAGCTGTCAGCGGGGAGGGGTGATGGCGTGGGCGATCGCGTCGGGGCGGTCCAGGTGGAGGAGGTGGGCGGAGTCGGGGTAGACCTGGATGGTGGCGTTGAGCGCGGCGGCGAGGGATTGCTGGCCGGCCAGCCAACGCGCGGCGGTGAAGCGGGAGCTGCCGCCGGTTGCTACCAGCAACGCCGTGGGCGGAATGGCTAGCCCCGGTCGGGCAAGCAGAGTTGCCACTTCTGCGGCCAGAAGCCAGCTCCACGTCAGTTCGTGCCAGAAGCGGAGCCACGAGTCGGCTGCGCCGTACCGGCTTCGAGCGGTTGCCTTCGGCAAGAGATCCCGGTTGGCGGTGCTGCCCACCCAGATCAGGAGGCGACGCACGCCGGGGCCGAAGAGCTGCGGTGTGCCTATCCGGCCGAGAACCCTCAGCACCGAGCGGATCAGCCGGTCGCCGCGCGCCCCCGGGTAGAACCACCGCCAGCCGGTCTCCGACGGGAGGCTCGTGTCGACCAGGACCAGGCGCTCCACCTCTCCCGGGTACGTGAGCATCCACCGCAGCGCCGCGAGGCCCCCGATGGAGTGCCCGACCAGGCGTACCGGCGTACCGGCACCACTTGCCGAGCGCAACTCCTCCGGCGGCGAGGTCACCGGAGTAAGCCAGGGATCGACGACGCGAACATCCAGGCCGGGCAGCAGCTCCAGGACCCGGCCGAACTCGTCGGGAGTCTCGGCCAGACCGGGCAGCACGATCCAGGTCTCGCTCAGCGGTTGGGGGCTTGCCTCAGACTGGGCATCAGTCGCCATCGCGTCGCGCATCAACCGGTCGGGGATTGCCGCCATGTTGGCCAGAGTCGCACATGGGTCCAAGTGCATTCGGAGTGAATGGGATGATCAGTCAGGTGTCATCGGAACAGGTGATCCCGAAGTGGCAGCAGCGGGCCGCCGTATGGGTCGGTCGCGCCGTCTTGTTCGCCGCTGTCTGCTCGTTCATCGCGGTACCGCTGCATCTGTTCGCGCCGGAGTTCGTGAAGGACGCCGAGGGCGTCATCGAATTCTTCGGTATCCCGGCCGGTCACACCTTCCTGTCCGCGGTCTATCTCGCCGTCGTCGGCAGCGCCCTGCTGCGGGGCAAGCGGGCGGCGCTGCTCTGGGTGCTGTGGGTGTTCGAGGGGCTGTGGCTGCTCGAACAGATCGCCAACCTGGGCTTCATCAGCGTCCAGATCGCCAACCCGAACGATCCGGAGCTGAACGCCAAGTTCGGCCCGGCCTCCTTCGGTGATCTCGAGCTGAGCATCGCCCAGGTGATCGTGCCGATCTTGATGATCGGGCTGTTGTGGACGATCCGGAGCAGCTTCCCGGCCCGGCTCGCGCCCGGCACCAGACGGCTCGCGATCGGCGCGCTGATCACGGGCCTGGTGATCTCGATAGCCATCAGCATCACCCTGACGCAGGTCTTCCCGCACACCCTGCGCGGTCAGCGGGAGAAGATCGGCTGGGGGATCGTCGCCGCCCTCGGCCAGAGCCGGACCCGGATGGGCGCCGACCACGAGGGCCACGGCTGGGTCGGCCTGACCGTCGGGTTCATCTCCGCGGCCTCCCTGGTGATCGCGTTCGCGATCTTCCTGCGATCCGTGCAACGGGTCCGCTACCTGAGCCAGGTCGAGGAGCTGCAGGTCCGGCGCCTGCTGCTCGAGTACGGCGAACGCGACTCGCTCGGGTACTTCGCCACCCGGCGCGACAAGGCCGTGGTGTTCTCTCCGGACAACAACGCCGCGATCGCCTATCGGGTCGTCAACGGGGTCAGCCTCGCCAGCGGCGATCCGCTGGGTGATCCCGCGGCCTGGCCCGGGGCGATCCAGCGCTGGCTCGCCGAGGCGCGCACCTACGGCTGGTCCCCCGCGGTCCTGTCCGCCAGCGAGGAAGCCGCGCAAGCCTATGCCGCCGCTGGTCTTCGTGCACTGGCGATGGGCGACGAGGCGATCATCGACGTCGCCGACTTCACCCTGGAAGGCCGGACGATGCGGCCGGTCCGCCAGGCTGTCACCCGAGCCCATCGAGCCGGGTACCACGCCGAGGTCAGGCGACACGGGGATCTGTCGCCTGACGTCCTCCATGAGTACGTGAGGCTCGCCGAGCAATGGCGTGGAGGGCAGACCGAGCGCGGCTTCTCCATGGCCCTGGGCCGTCTCGGGGATCCCGCCGACGCGCGCTGCGTGATGGTGATCGCGCGCGACTCCGACGGCGCGGTACGAGGGTTGTTGTCGTTCGTCCCGTGGGGTGTCCGGGGCGTCTCGCTGGACCTGATGCGGCGCGATCCCGAGTCGGTGAACGGACTGATGGAGTTCATGGTCGCCTCGCTGGTGGATGCCTGCGGCGACCTCGGCGTCCACCACATCTCGCTGAACTTCGCGATGTTCCGCGAGATCTTCAGCGACGCCGAGCGAATCGGCGCCGGTCCGGTCCTGCGGATCACGAACGCGCTGCTGACCGCCGCCTCCCGGTTCTGGCAGTTGGAGAGCCTCTACCAGTCGAACGAGAAGTACCTGCCGCGCTGGTCGCCCAGACTGATCTGCTACTCGCGCGGCGCCTCACTCGCACAGGTATTGCTCGCGGCCGGCACAGCCGAGGGCTTCCTGCCCGCGCCGCGGCCGTGGACCCGCGTGGACACCGCGGAGACGGCCGAGCGGCACGCGATCATGGCGGCGGACGGCGGCCGGTTCGCGGCGGCTGTTCGCGAGCAGGAGGAGGAGTTGCTGCGGCCCGCAGTGCCGGATCGGCGACTCACCGAGCAGGAGCAGATCCGCCGCGCCAAGCTGGCTGGACTCGTCGCCGCTGGAATCGAACCGTATCCGGTCTCAGTCCCCCGGACGGAAACGCTGGAACGGATCCGGGCCCTCCACCAGAACCTGCCCGCGGACCACCACACCGGCCAGGAGGTGTCGGTCACAGGTCGGGTGATGCGGATGCGGAACCACGGCGGGCTGTCGTTCGCTCAGTTGCAGGACGGACTTGCCGACCTGCAGGTGATGCTGACCGCCGAGGCCTGTGGTGACGAGGCGCTCGAGCACTGGCGCAAGCTCGTCGACATCGGCGACCACGTCAGCGTCACGGGTGAGGTGGTGACGAGTCGCCGCGGCGAACTCTCGATCGCGGCGACCGGCTGGGTGATGGCGGCCAAGTGCCTGCACCCTTTGCCGGACAAGCGGAAGGGCTTCACTGATCCGGAGGCCCGGGTCCGGCAGCGCCATCTCGACCTGGTGATGAACCCCGAGTCGCTGCAGATGATGCAGCACCGCAGTACCGCAGTACGGGCGTTGCGGAACGGGTTCGAGGCGCGCGGCTTCATCGAGGTCGAGACCCCGATGTTGCAGGCCGTGCACGGCGGCGCGAACGCGCGTCCTTTCGTGACCCACATCAATGCCTACGACACCGAACTGTTCCTGCGGATCGCGCCCGAGCTGTTCCTCAAGCGGTTGAGCGTCGGCGGGCTCGGCAAGGTGTTCGAGCTGAACCGGAACTTCCGCAACGAGGGCGCCGACGCGACCCACAACCCGGAGTTCACCTCGGTCGAGGCCTATCAGCCGTACGCCGACTACATCGTGATGCGCGAACTCACCCGCGAACTGCTGATCGAGACCGCCACCGCGGTGTTCGGCAAGCCCCTGGTGAAGCGCCCGGACGGCGAGATCGACATCTCCGGCGACTGGCCCGTCATCAGTGTGCACGACGCGGTCAGCCGAGCGGTCGGCGTCGAGATCGACGCTGGTACGTCGGTCGAGAGGTTGCGGTGCCTCTGCGCGGAACACGGCGTGCACGTCGCGTTCGACCTGTCGGCCGGCGAACTGGTCCTCGAGCTGTACGACGAACTGGTCGAGCCGCAGACCACGACGCCGACCTTCTACACGGACTTCCCGCTGGAGACGTCGCCGCTGACCCGCACGCACCGGTCCGACCCGAGACTCGCCGAGCGCTGGGACCTGGTCGCTTTCGGCGCCGAGATCGGTACGGCGTACTCCGAGCTGGTGGATCCGGTCGAACAGCGGCGCAGGTTGACCGAGCAGTCGCTGAAGGCGGCCGCGGGAGATCCCGAGGCGATGTCGCTGGACGAGGATTTCCTGAGCGCGCTGGAGTACGCGATGCCGCCGACGGGCGGGCTCGGCATCGGCATCGACCGGGTGATGATGATGCTCACCGGCCAGAACATCCGCTCCACCCTCGCCTTTCCCTTCGTCCGCCCCGCCCCTCGCCCCTGACCGCACAGGGTTGCCGTTCGTGCGCGGAGGAGCTACAGGCCGACTTCGCCGATCAGGCCGCGCAGGATGTCCGCGAGGGTCGGCGGCTGCGGGTGGTCCGGCCGACCTGGCGGATCGCTGGGTGTGGTGGGAGGAGGCGTGGTCGGAGGCGGCGTGGGATGCGTGGGCCGCGGAGGTGGAGTCGTGACGGTCGGCGGCCTGGTTGGCGTGGGCCTGTCGCCGGTTGTCGGCCGCGCGACCGCTTCGCCGACTGTCTGCGGCGCCTGGGGCTTGGTCGTCGAGGTGGCTGCCTTGTCTGCCGGTTTTGCGCTGGGCGGTTCGGTCGGCTGCCCGGATGGTTCGGCCGTCGGCACCGGTGTCGGCACCGGGATCGCCGTCGGGGTCTCCGGCGGAATCGCAGGGAAGACCTTCGCGGGCAGCCCACTCGACGGCGGTCCGGCGAGCGGGTTGACCGCGTCCGCACCACCAGGGTCCGGCAGCAGGATCAGCGGCGCCCCGATCCGCGGCCCGCCCAGCAAGCTGATGACCACCAACAGGGCATAGACGCCCGTCGGGGCGGCGATGAGAACGGCGATCCGGCGAAACCCCTCACGCTTCTGCCAGGGCCGGCGGCGGTCTGCCTGTTCTTCCTCGGAGAACGGCTTCACAAGTCCCGCACAGTAGCGGTTGAAGAAGCGTTTCAAACAGCCCTTTGGAACTATTTCCCGGTCGCGACACCACATTCGCCATCGTTATCACCACAGTGCGACCACTCCGTCGCAAAGAGTCAGCTAATTGGTCCGGTCGCTAGCATTCGATGACGTTGACGGCGAGGCCGCCGCGGGAGGTCTCCTTGTACTTGACCTTCATGTCCGCGCCGGTCTCGCGCATCGTCTTGATCACCTTGTCGAGGGTGACGACGTGGACGCCGTCGCCGTGCATCGCCATCCGGGCCGCGTTGATCGCCTTCACCGAGGCCATCGCGTTGCGCTCGATGCAGGGGATCTGGACCAGGCCGCCGACCGGGTCGCAGGTCAGGCCGAGGTTGTGCTCCATCGCGATCTCGGCCGCGTTCTCCACCTGCTCCGGAGTCCCGCCGAGAACCTCGCACAAGCCGGCCGCCGCCATCGAGCAGGCCGATCCGACCTCACCCTGGCACCCGACCTCGGCACCGGAGATGGACGCGTTCTCCTTGTAGAGCACGCCGATCGCGCCGGCCGTCAGCAGGAACCGGATCACCCCGTCTTCGGTGGCACCGGGCACGAATCGCCGGTAGTAGTGCAGCACCGCCGGAATGATGCCCGCGGCACCGTTCGTCGGCGCGGTGACGATCCGGCCGCCGGACGCGTTCTGCTCGTTGACGGCCAGCGCGAACAGGCTCACCCAGTCCAACACCTTCAGCGGATCCACCGACCACGGATCCTGGGTCAGCTTCTGGTGCAGCGCGTGCGCCCGGCGCGGAACCTTGAGACCGCCCGGCAGGATGCCCTCGGTGCCGCAGCCTTCCTGCACGCAGTCCTGCATGACCTGCCAGAGGTGCAGTAGCCCGTCGCGAATCTCGGGCTCGGCCCGCCAGGCCAGCTCGTTCGCGAGCATCACCTCACTGATCGGCAGTTGCGACTCACGGCACCGGTCGAGCAGTTGGGCCCCGGACCGGAACGGATACTTCAGCGGCGTCCGATCCAGCACGATCCGGTCGCCGGCCGCGGCGTTCTCATCGACGACAAACCCACCGCCGACCGAGTAGTACGTCCGCTCGCGCAGCACCTCACCAGCGCCATCCCGCGCGACGAAGGTCATCCCGTTCGGGTGGTACGGCAGCGACTTGCGCCGGTGCATGACGAGCTGGCTGTTCTCGTCGAACGCGATCTCGTGCTCACCCGCGAGCCGCAGCCGGCCCGCCGTCCGGATCGCCGCGACCCGGTCCTCGACCGAGCAGGTGTCGACCGTTTCCGGGTCCTCCCCTTCCAGACCGAGCAGGACCGCCTTGTTACTGCCGTGCCCGTGCCCGGTCGCGCCGAGCGAGCCGAACAGCTGGGACTCGACGGCCGCAGTACGGGTGAGCAGGCCGTCGGCGGCAAGGCCGAGAGCGAAGGTGCGGGCGGCGCGCATCGGACCCACGGTGTGGGAGCTCGACGGGCCGATCCCGATGCTGAACAGGTCGAACACGCTGATCGCCATGTGGAGGCCTCCTGGTCGTCATCGACCGGTCGGTATGCCTCCCCGCTCTGTCAGGCTGCTGCCTTCCAGAGGTGCCTCGCCCGTGCGGTGAGGGTGCCTGAGAGATTCTTGGGGAGAGTTGCTCCTACGGCGCCTGGGTCGAGCCCAGGTCTCTCCCGCACGGGTTCATGCGGCTGCTGTGCAGTTTGGGTTGTCGGACGCCGTGACCGTACGGCGAGCCCGCCGCGCGCGTCAATCCGACGGTGGAGCCGCTTCCCTCCAGCGATGGATCCGGGATGCCGCGCCGCAGCGGACGCTGCTCGCCTGACAACCACCGCGCGTACTACCGACGTCCGAAACCGGCCGGCGCGCCGTACTCAGTCGCGTCCGGCCAGGTGCTCGACGAACCAGGCCGAAGCCAACTGGGCGACCTTCTCGAGGGTTCCCGGCTCCTCGAAGAGATGGGACGCGTGCGGGACGATCATCAGCCGGCTGAGGCCGCTGAGCTTCTCCCGGGCGCGCTGGTTCAGCTGGATGACCTTGGCGTCGAGTTCTCCCACGATCAGCAAAGTGGGTTGGCGTACCAGCCGTAGCCACTCACCGGCCAGGTCAGGACGGCCCCCGCGCGAGACCACGGCACCAATTTCCTCCGGTCGCGCCGCAGCGGCCACCAGGGCGGCTGCGGCACCGGTGCTGGCGCCGAACAGGCCGATGCTGAGCCCCGCGGTGGTCTCCTGCTCGGTCACCCAGTCAGCCAGTGCGCTGGTTCGGACCGCCAGACGGTCGATGTCGAACCGGACCTCCGCAGTACGGGCGTCGATCTCCTCCTCCTCACGGGTGAGCAGGTCGGCCAGGACAGTGGCCAGGCCGGCATTGCGGAGTTGCTCGGCGACATACCGGTTGCGCGGGCTGTGGCGGCTGCTGCCGCTGCCGTGCGCGAACACGACAACACCGCGGGCCTGCTCCGGCACGGTGACGTCGGCATCGAGTTCGACACCCGCGACCGGTATCTGCACACTTTGTTCCACGGTCGGCATCGCCAGGACTCCTAGGGATTACACGGCGAACGGATACGTCTCGGGCAGTTCGCCGGTCTCCCAGCGGGCCGTCCGCTCCAGCGGCTCGACCGCTCGCGTCTCGTCGATGTGGATGACCGCGTCGAACTGATGGGAGACGCGACACCGGAAGTAGTGGCTCTGCCGCTCCGTCTCGGGCCGGTAGATGACACCGATCGCGCGCTCGAGCCTGGCCGCGCTCAGCAGCTCGGCGGCCTTCGGCGCGACCTGGAAGGCGAGTAGGAACTCCTTCTCGCCGGTCTCGTGGAACAGGTCTTCGACGCTGTCGGGAAGCGCCGGCCGCACCCACTTGCGCTCGGCCGGTCCGCCCCAGTCGTCGGCCGCGGTCACCGTGCCCGTGTGGGTGGTGAACCCGATCAGCCGACAGGCGTCAGGATGGCGTTCGCGCATCAGTTGGCCGACGGTGACCTCGCCCCGCATCCCGGACTCGGTGACCCGGGCGTCCCCGACGTGGGAGTTGTGCGCCCACACGACGATCTTGGCCGTCCCACCCCGCTGCCCGGACAGGTGACGGGTGAGGCCGTCCAGTGTGTCGACCATGTGGCGGTCGCGAAGGTTCCAGGAGCTCGACCGCCCGCCGAACATCGTCCGGTAGTACACCTCGGCGTCCCGCACGACCGTGGCGTTCTGCTGGGCGTAGAAGAGCTCGTCCTCGGGGAGCAGCGCGTCTTCGCCGCGGGTGTCGTTCCCGAGCCGCTGCAGCTCGACGAGTTGTGCGACAGCCTGCTCCTCGCACGACTCACCCGCTCCGTATGCCGCCGCGTAACCGTACGACTGGCCGTCGTCCCCAGAGGAGTGATCGAAGCAGGAGTACCGCTCCCTGGCCCGGGCCGCGGCGGCGGGGTCCACCTCTTCCAGGTAGGCGACAACCTCCTCCATCGATCGGCGAAGGCTGTACAGGTCCAGCCCGTAGAAGCCCGCCATGGCGCCTTCCTCGAGGTGGTCGTTGTACTCGCGCAGCCAGCCGACGAAGTCGAGCACGGCGGTGTTCCGCCACATCCAGGTGGGGAAGCGGGAGAAGTCGCGGAGCGCCTCCTCGGCCGCCGCGTCGTCGGACCGCCCGCGGACGTACCTGTTCACTCGATACGCGTCCGGCCAGTCCGCCTCAGCCGCCACCGCGTTGAACCCCTTCTCCTCGATCAGTCGCCGGGTGATGGCCGCCCGGGCTTCGTAGAACTCCTGCGTGCCGTGTGAGGCCTCGCCGATCAGGACGAACTGGGCGTCGCCCACGATGGACATCAACGTGTCCGTAGCAGGCACGCCCTCCGCGACCGGCCGGGCCTGTGCGCGAACCAACGCTGCGGGCGACGGCTCCGCTGCGCCCGACCGTTCCGGCGACGGCGCCACCGCCGCCTGCAGCAGCTCGCGCACCTCCTCGTCGGTGGTCTGGGTGAAGTCCCAGTAGGACTCCCCGACGGCGAGGAACGGCGTCGGGGTGCTGGCACAGACAACCTCGTCCACCATTCGTTCGAGTTCGCGGCAGCTGGACTCCGGCGCCGCGGGCACCGCCACGACGATGCGGGCGGGCAGTCGCTCTCGCAAGGCCTCTACCGCTGCGTGCATGCTTGCGCCGGTCGCGAGGCCGTCGTCGACCAGGATCGCGGTCTTCCCGCTGAGGTCGGGCGCCGGCCGCCCGTCGCGGTAGACCGCCTCCCGGCGCAGCAACTCGCGAGCCTCTCGTTCGGCGATCTGCTGGAGCTGTTCGGCGCCGATCCGCAGGCCGCGCACGACGTCGTCGTTGATGACCACGATCCCACCGCTGGCGATCGCCCCCATCGCCACTTCCTCGCGGCCCGGCACGCCCAGCTTGCGGACGAGGAACACGTCGAGCGGTGCGCCGAGTGCTGTGGCGACCTCGTACCCCACCGGTACGCCTCCCCGAGGCAGAGCGAGGACCACCACGTCGGGCTTGTCTCTGTGGTGCTCCAGGAGCTTGGCCAGGACTCGCCCGGCGTCCCTGCGGTCACGGAAGACACGGTCGACCATGTCTGCCACCTGCTCACCCTCGGATGCTTGCTTCCGGCCGTGGTTCCCGGACACGCACGAGTGCAAACGCCGCAATGGCGCGGAATCGCAAGACCGCCTGGGTCGGTGATCCTGCGGTGCTCGAGGTCAGCTGAGCCGGCCGGTGCGCTGAGCCCAGAGCTCGAAGAACCAGGTGAAGAGGGGCGGGATGCTCGCGGCCAAAGCCAGGAGCGTGGTGGACCACGTCCAGCGCAGCGGCTTGCGCACCACGGCCACGGTGATCACGTAGGCGATGAAGATCGTGCCGTGGATCGGCCCGAAGACCTTCACGCCGATCTCGTTGTCTGACAGCACGTACTTGAACAGCATGCCGATCAGCAGCCCGGTCCACGAGATCGCCTCGGCGATCGCCACTGCCTGGAACCACCTCGCCTGCTTCGATCCGGCCGGGCTCTCAACAACGGTCGTCGTCTCAGTCATCACTCGAGACCTTAACAAGTCCCCCAAGGAGCCCGAGGGACCGGCAAGAGGTCAGCCCGCGATGTGCCTGGGAAGGTGCCCGCGCGCGGGACCGCCTGTCCCGCAGTACAGCCGATCGGCTGACTCCCAAGCAACTGCGCTGGCACACCACGGTCTCCAGCCTGTGGTGTGTCAGCGCAGAGTCAGACGTGGACGAGGTTGGCTTCCTGGACCCTGGTCAGAGAGTCGTCCTCCGCCAGCGACAGCAGCTGAGCGCAGGCTGTCTCCAAGGCTTCGGTCTGGCTCAGGCAGCGATCGACGTACCAGAAGGGATCGTCGGGCTGCGGATCGTCCGCGTCGTCGATGTCGGCGTACCAGTGATACTGGCCGGCGCACGCATGATGCACCACTCGCACTCGCAAGTTCATCGGAAAACTCCCCCGTGCCTGGGACCACCTGGGTCCCCCCCGGGTCCCAGTCGGGGTCGGCCCGGCCGGCGCGTAGCCGCGGCCCCCCACTGCCACGCGCCGGGCCGAGTTCGACCCTCCCCCGCTCGCTACATCGTGGGCGAACCCAGAAGTGTTACTGCTTGTGACCAGATTATTTTAAGTGATCGCTTCACTTCGGAAGGTAGTCACGCTGTCGCGGTCAGCGTAGTTGAGTTCGGACCCACTGTTCGAGGCCGTCCGTGGTGATCGGGAGGTCGGCTGTGAGGATCTCGGTGCGGTCGGCATGAACCACCACGTTGTCCTCGATCCGTACGCCGATGCCGCGCAGTTCAGGGGGCAGCGTCTCGTCGTTCGGGTGGAAGTAGAGACCCGGCTCGACCGCCATCGCCATGCCTACTTCGAGGTCGGCCGCGAAATAGGTCTCCGGGCGGGCGGCGTCGCAGTCGTGCACATCGAGCCCGATGTAATGGCCGAGCCCACAGACGACATATCGCCGGTGCTGCTGCCCATCCGGCCCGAGCGCCTCGTCCAGCGACACGTCGAGCACGCCCCAGTCGCGCAGCCCATCCACCAGCACCCGCATCGCCTCGTACTGAAAGGCCCTGTATGGCGCACCCGGGCGGACCGCGTCCAGTGCGGCGACATGTGCGGCGTGGACCAGGTCGTGCACCTGCCGCTGGGCCGGGCTGAACTCGCCCGTCACGGGGAAGGTCCGGGTGACATCGGCCGTGTACAGAGTGCGCGTCTCCACCCCGGCATCGAGCAGGATGACGTCACCCTCGCGAACGGCCCCGTCGTTCCGCACCCAGTGCAACACCGGCGCGTGGTTGCCGGCAGCAACGATGGACGCGTAGCCGGGACCGTTGCCGGCGGTTCGCGCACGCCGGTCGAACGTGCCCTGCAGCCACCGCTCGCCGCCACCACGGACCGCCTCGGGCAGCTCCCGGGCCACGTCCGCGAACGCCAGCACGCTCGCGGCGACCGCCTCGCGCAACTGGTCGATCTCCCAGTCGTCCTTGATCCGGCGCAGCTCGGCCAGCGTCTGCCGCAACGCGTTGCCGTCGGTCGGCGAGGTCTGGACGAGCGCGTCGAGCATCGGCTCCACGCCGTACGTCGCCAGCATGAACGGTACGGCGCCACGCACGGCCGAGGGGAGTTCCTCGATCGGCCGGCAGGGGATCTGCAGCGCGTCGGACCAGTCCTTCAGCCCCGGCACCGGGCCGATCCACAGTTCGCCGTCGCGCGCGTTCGCGAAGAAGTCGACCTCGTCCGGGCCGGCGGTCTCACGCAGGTAGAGCGTCGAGTCGCCGTCGCCCGAGATCACCAGCACGGCCCCTTCGGCCTGACAGCCGGTGAGCCAGACGAAGTCGCTGTCCGCGCGGAAGCCGAAGTCGGTGTCGTTCGAGCGGACCGGGGCGCGGCCGGCGCCGAGCGCGATCCGGCGACCGGGCAGGGCCTCGGTCAGCCGCCGCCGATGTTCGCCCGCGGCCTCCGCCAGACCTTTTGGCACCACCACCGACCGGTCCACGGGTCCCCAGTTCCGGCTGATCGACTCGCGGAACCCGACCGCATCGATGGGTCGGTACGACTTGCGCTGTTCCTCGGTCCGGTCGTCACTCATCCGCTGCTCCCCCTAGAGCCTGGTGGTCATGGCATTCGATAGGCGCTGTCCGGCACGTCGGTCACGAACATGTGCCCGGGGGCATGGGTAATCGCGAACGGGGGCCGTGAAGACATCAACGCAGCTTGTGGCGTCACTCCGCAAGCCCAAAAAACCGGCACGTCCCCCGGTTCGAACTCCACCGGCTCCCCGAAGTCCGGCCGAGCCACGTCAGCGATCCCCAACTCCCCCGGCGAACCGACGTGCACCGGCGCCCCGTGGACCTGCGGCATCCGCCCGGTCACCTGTACTGCGGTCGCCACCAGTGCGGCGGGAACCGGCCGCATCGAGACGACCAGTGGACCGTTCAGACGCCCGGCCGGACGGCACTGGACCCGCGTGCTGAACATCGACACGTTGCGCCCCTGCTCGAGGTTCCGGACCGGGACCCCCGCCTCGAGAAGTGCCGTCTCGAAGCTGAAGCTGCATCCGATCAGGAACGTGACGAGGTCGTCCCGCCACAGGTCCACCACGTCCGTGGGTTCGTCGACGAGTTCCCCGTCCCGCCAGACGCGATAACGCGGTAGATCCGTCCGGAGATCAGCGTCGGGCGCCAGCGCAGTACGGAAGGATCCCGCGTCGGTGACGTCCAGCAGCGGGACGGGCTGGGGGTTGCGCTGGCCGAACAGCAGCATGTCGTAGGCCCAGTCCTGCGGGAGCATCACCAGGTTGGCCTGAGTGAAGCCCGGCGCATGGCCGGTGGTCGGGACCACCAGGCCGTCACGGTAGAGCCGGCGCGCCCCGACGGGGCTGGCGGCGTCGACGAGAGCGGTCATCGGTTTCTCCTCAGGGTTCGCGGATGGACGGTTCACGGGGCGGACAGGCCGGCCGCCCTCAGGGCCGGAGCGATGGTCTTGCCGAACGCGTCCACCTCCGCACGGGGCAGGTCGTACGTCGTGTCCCAGCTGTGGGCGGGAAAGAGGAAGACGCGGCTCATCCCGAGCTCGGCGTGGGCTTGCACGAGCCGATCGGCGCACCGCTCGGCGGTACCGAACAACCCGTACGCCGTGCAGATCCGATCGGCCAGGTCGTCGTCGAGGTCCTCAGGTGGTCCGTCCGGAACCTCGATGCCGGCGTGCCGCAGCCAGGTCAGGTTGGACGCGCTCGGGTAGCGCAACCAAGGCTGTCCCGGACGGAACCACCCGCGCGGCCAAGCGCGCACCGTCGCGGCATCGCCGAGCCCGAACGGCACGATCAAGATTTCTTCGATCGACTTCGGATCCCGACCGGCCCGCTCGGCGCCGATGCGGACATGCCGCCGAGCGGCCTCGACGCTGCCGGGGTGCAGACCGACCAGCATCATCACGCCGTCCGCGACCTCACCAGCCAGCTCCAGCAGCTTGGGCCCCGAGGCGAGCACGATCACCCGCGAACCCGACTGCGGCCGGTGGAAGAGCTCGAGCTCGTGCCCGTCGAACCGCGTCCTGCCCTCACCGAGCAGGCCGCGCAAAGCCAGCACGATCTCGCCCAGTCGCGCCCGCCGGGCCTTCGGTTCACCGGCCTTCTCCACCGACAGGAATCCGGGCGCGACGGTGATCATCGCCCGGCCCGGTGCCAGCTCGTCCAGCGAATTGGTCAGGGCCGCAGAGACGAGCGGGTGCCGGGTCACCACGTTCGAGGTGGCCGGGTAGAGCGACAGCCGCTCGGTCCGCAGCGCCATCGCCGCCAGCACCAGGTAGGCGTCCCGCCCGGTGTGATGGTGATCAGGTACGCCGATGCCGTCGAGCCCGGCGGCTTCGGTGTAGGCCGCGAACTCGGCGAGCTCGGGCAGCGGGCGGCCGACCGGAACGCGGATGTCCACCTGGAGGCCGGTCATCGGTCGCTCCGGGAGTCACCGGCTCCGCTGAGCTCAACCTCGACCGCGGAAGGCAGCGAGCAGGCCCGCTTCGGAGTCGAGCATGTACTGGTTGAGCTGATCGGCGGCTCGCTGGTACTGCCCCTCTTCGAGCAGCTCGAGGAGGGCTCGGTTCCGGCCGATGTAGGGCTCGTGCAGCGCTTGCGGTGTGGCGATGACGTGGAAGAGCAGCCGGAGCTCGGCGAGCAAGCGGCCGGTGATCTCGTCGAGCCGGGTGCTGTCCGCCAGGCCGACGAGGTGCTGGTGGAACCGCATGTTCGCAGTACCGACCGCGATCCAGTCACCCACCAGAGCGGCTGACTCACTCGCCTCGACGTCGCCGCGCAGTGGATCCAGCCTGTCAGGGTGGCTGTCCACCAGAGACCGGACCACGTCGCACTCCAGCACCCGGCGGAGGCGGTAGAGGTCGACCACGTCCACCTCGGTGAGCTCGGGGACGAAGACGCCGCGGTGCATCTTGTGCACCAGCAGACCTTCGTGGGTGAGCAGGCGGAAAGCCTCGCGCAACGTGTTCCGGCTGACCTGGAGCGCTTCCTTGAGGAGCTCTTCGGACAGCTGGGTGCCGGGCGGCAGGGCGCCTTCGGTGATCCGGCGGCGAAGCACGTCGGCGACCCGCTCCGCGGAGCTGCTGCGCTCGAAGAGCGCGGCATCACCTGCGACTTCGCGGAGCCAGGACGTGTCCGTTCCGTGTTCGGCGGGCGGTCGGATCTCACTGAAGCTGGACACCCTCGCATCATCACCCAATCACTGCGCCGGAGCGAAACTGCGTTGAACAGAAGTCTTGCAGGATTGTTGAACAATATCTACGCTCGGGAGTCACGAGCTGCGGTCGATCGCCCACAGACTGCAGCCATCCACCCCCTGGAGACGTGCGAATGATCCGCAAAAGGCTCTTCCCGGCCGCGCTGCTCGCCCTGAACGTCGCTACCGTGGCCGCCCTTGCGAGCACCGGAGGAAACAACACCGTGTCCCAACCCCAGTCCGCCCGACCGTCCTCCGCCTGCGTCGCGCCCGGCGCGGTGTTGACCGTCGAGGAGCAGCGGACCACCTTCAGCCTGCCCGGCCGGACCACCCCGGTCGCCCGCGACTTCATCGAGGCGGCGGGCTTCGAGGGCATCGTCGACGGCTTCGCCGACCGGCTCTGCGGCTACCAGAGCGTGAGCGAAGCAAGTGCCGCCATCAAGGCCGCCGGAGCCTCGCTCTGGCGCACGGCTGTGGACCGGGCGCAGGGACGGCTGACCTCCGGCACCATCGACCGCTACGACGACCGCCCGCTCTACTGGGCGCGGACCTCCATGAGCCGCGCGGTCCGCGAATGGCGGCCCGGCTTCGCGATCACCAGTCTGCAGCGGCAGGCGATCCTGCGGCAGTTCAGCTACGCCTCGCGCGGCATCGATCAGGTCTCGTTCCCCAAGAACGGCACCCGGATGCTGGTCAGCGGCTTCGACACCTACAGCCTCGACGACAGCCTGCGGAACTCCAACCCGTCCGGAGCCTCCGCGCTCCAGCTCGACGGGCGCACGGTGCAGACCAAACACGGCCTCGTCACACTGCAGTCCGTCGTGTTCCCGGTGAACTGGACCGACTTCGACCAGGGCATCGTGGAGGACGCCTTCGGCCCGTGGCTGGTGGATCGCAAGGACCCGCGGTACCAGGGCTCGATCGATGCGCTGATGACGATCAGCCAGACCGGCCGCGGTCAGATGAACATCGAGAAGTGGGCCGGCGGTTTCCGCGGCGGCTCGCCCGACAACAACCGGTCGCTGAACTGGGGACCCACCTCGGCGGCGGCGCTCTGGCCGCAACCGCAGCCGTCCCCGCAGTTCATCCGGACCACCCTGCCCTACCAGGCGATGATCGACGCCGGCACCGGTCCGTGGCCGGTCAAGCTGAACCCGGGGATCACCGAGTGGCCCGCCGGCACCTACCCCGACCCCGCCGCGCTGCGGACCGCTCCGGACCCGTCGCCGGGGTCGCACGCTGCCAGCGCACCGGGCGGCAACTACCTGTCCAACGAGTCCATGTATCGCACGAATCGGCTCCGGCTGGGCACCGGCCACCAAAACCTCCCTGGCGGCCACCTGCACATCTCCTCGCTGGTGTACCCGACCGACCAGAGCGCACTGACCAGCCCAGAGTTCGAGGCTGATCGCAAGGCTGTCGTGGATCAGACCGTCGCACTCGCCGAGGCCGCCGGTAAGGCCGTCCGGCGCTGACGCCGCGGTCCCTCCTCCCGCCCGCTGAGATCAGGAGAGCACTATGGCCAAGCCACCCTCCAAGCCGCCGACCAAGTCGCAAACCAGGCCGCAAACCAGGCCGCAGACCAGGCCCACCAGCCAACGTCCGGTCCGCCGGTCCGGCCGACCTACCACTCAGCCCCCGGCGGCCGGCTCGGCGATGAAGGCCAGCACGCGGTCGACGCTGATCGGCGCGATGTTCCTGATGGCCACCTCCGCCATCGGGCCGGGCTTCATCACCCAGACGACGACGTTCACAGTGCAGCTCGGTGCCGCGTTCGCCTTCGCCATCGCCGCGTCGATCCTGGTCGACATCGCCCTGCAGCTGAACGTCTGGCGGGTGATCGGTGTCTCCGGGCGACGGGCGCAGGAGCTCGGCAACCTGGTCGCTCCCGGGCTCGGCTGGGTGATGGCGGCGCTGCTGTTCGCGGGTGGCCTGGTCTTCAACGTCGGCAACGTGTCCGGCTCCGGTCTCGGCACCGACGCGATGCTCGGCCTGGACCCCAAGCTCGGCGGCGCACTGTCCGCACTCGTTGCCATCGGCATCTTCGTCTCGAAGCGGGCCGGCCTGGCGATGGACCGGGTCGTCTTCGTGCTCGGCGCGCTGATGATCCTGCTGACCACCTACATCGCCATCACGTCCGGCCCGCCGGTCGGCGAGGCGCTGAAGAACGTGGTGATGCCCGAGCGGGTCGAGTTCCTCGCCATCACCACGCTGATCGGCGGCACCATCGGCGGCTACATCGTGTACGCCGGTGCGCACCGGCTGCTGGACTCCGGCATCACCGGGCCCGAGCACATCCGGGACATCACCCGCGGCTCGGTCACCGGCATCCTGATCACCGGGGTGATGCGGATCGTGCTGTTCCTGGCGATCCTCGGGGTGGTGGCCGGTGGCGCGACACTGGACCCCAAGAGCCCGGCCGCGTCGGCGTTCCAGCATGCCGCCGGCGAGGTGGGGCTGCGCGTCTTCGGCATCGTGTTGTGGGCCGCCGCCATCACCAGCGTGATCGGCGCGTCCTACACGACGGTCTCCTTCATCACCTCCCGGACGAAGACGAGCGACCGGGTCCGGACCGCGTTGGTGGTCGGCTTCATCATCGTCACCACGGTGATCTACCTGTCCGTCGGCACCGCACCGACCACCCTGCTCGTCTTCGCGGGCGCCTTCAACGGCCTGCTGCTGCCGGTGGGGATCGGTGTGCTTCTCTGGGTGGCATGGCGGCGCAAGGACCTGCTCAACGGGTACAAATACCCGGCCTGGCTGCTCGGCATCGGCGCCGCGGCCTGGCTGCTCACCATCTACCTGGCGGTGCGCTCGGTCCGCCCCGTCATCGACTTGTTCAGCTAACGATCCCGGACGCCTGGAGAACCTCATGAACACCGTCGATCTGAACGCCGATCTCGGCGAAGGCTTCGGCAGCTGGGCGATGGGCGACGACAACGCCCTGCTCGACGTCGTCACCAGCGCCAATGTCGCCTGCGGTTTCCACGCCGGTGACCCGTCCATCATGCGGGCGGTCTGCCGGCGGGCGGCCGATCGCGACGTGGCGATCGGTGCTCACGTCGGGTATGCCGACAAGCCGGGCTTCGGTCGCCGGTTCATCGACATCGAACCGGCGGCGCTACGGGACGAGGTGATCTACCAGATCGCCGCGCTGGACGCGTTCGCCCGGATCGCCGGGTCGGAGGTCCGGTACGTGAAACCGCACGGAGCGTTGTACAACACGATCGGGCACCACGAGGAGCAGGCCGCGGCGGTCGTCGGGGCGATCGCCGACTACGACCGCACCCTGCCGGTGCTGGGTCTGCCCGGCGCGACCTGGCTCCGGCTCGCCGAGGAGGCCGGGCTGACCGTCGTACACGAGGCCTTCGCCGACCGCGCGTACACGCCGGAGGGGACGTTGGTGTCCCGCCGGCTGCCCGGATCGGTGCTGCACGACGGCTCCGAGATCGCCCGGCGCTGTGTGGCGATGGCGACGGGCGCACCGATCGCGGACGTCGAAGGTGGCGAGCTGAAGCTGCAGCCGGGGTCCATCTGCGTGCACGGGGACACGCCCGGCGCGGTACAGATCGCCCAGCAGGTCCGGCAGAGCCTCTGGGACGCGGGTGTTGAGCTGACCCCGTTCGCCGCCTGATGCGACTGTTGCCCTGCGGCAGTACCGCGCTCCTCGTCGAGCTCGACGACCTCGACGAGGTCCTCGGCTACTACGCGGCACTGCTGGCCGAGCCGCCGGACGGTGTCGTCGACATCGTGCCGGCGGCCCGGACCGTCATGGTGGTGACGGACCCAGAGCGCACCGACCTGGTGCGGCTCGAGCGGTTCCTGCGCGACACGGTGCCGCGCAGGGACCGCCGGGCCAGCGGCGAGCTGATCGAGATCCCTGTCGTGTACGACGGCGCCGACCTGGAGGACGTCGCCAGACTGCTCGGGTGCGACGTTCCCGAGGTGATCCGGCGGCACACGGCCGACGAGTGGATGGTGGCGTTCTGCGGGTTCGCACCCGGATTCGGCTATCTCACCGGCCAGTCCCACTGGGACGTGCCGCGGCGCGAGTCTCCCCGGACCAAGGTGCCGGCCGGGTCCGTGGCGCTGGCCGGCGAGTTCAGCGGCGTCTACCCCCGCGAGTCCCCGGGCGGCTGGCAGCTCCTCGGCCGGACGGAGGTCGCTGTGTTCGACCTGCACCGTGACCCCGCCGCGCTCCTGCAACCCGGGCGACGCGTCCGCTTCGTCGACGTAGGCCCCAGATGACGCCGCGCTTCGTAGTAGTCCGAACAGGTCCGCTGACGACGGTGCAGGATGCCGGGCGGGTCGGTCAGGCAGCTCTCGGCATCGGCCGCTCTGGTGCCTGTGACCAAGCCTCATACCGGCTGGCGAACAGGCTCGTCGGCAACAGTGAGGACGCGGCCGTTCTGGAGGTCACCTTCGGCGGTCTCGCTCTCGAGGCCCGATCAGACCTGGTCTTCGCGGTCACCGGCGCTCCCTGCCCGGGCGTTCCCCTCAATGCCCCGGCCAGCCTGCGAGCCGGTCAGACCCTGCAGCTCGGCGTCCCACGGACCGGCCTGAGGACGTACGTCGCGATCCGCGGCGGGGTGGACGTGGAACCAGTGCTCGGCTCACGGTCCACCGATCTCCTCTCCGGACTGGGTCCCGAACCACTGAAAGCCGGGACCGTGCTGACCGCCGGCAAGGAGCACGGCCCGATGCCCGGCGTCGACCTCGCACCGGTCGCTGATCCACCGGGCGGCGAGGTCAGGGTGCGGGTTCTGCCCGGGCCCAGGCAGAACTGGTTCACCGAGGCAGGATGGAACTCGCTGACCAGCCAGCCCTACACCGTCAGCAGCGACAGCAACCGCATCGGCGTACGGCTCGAGGGTGTGCCGCTGGAACGTGCCCGCGACGGTGAGCTGCCGAGCGAGGGGATGGAACTCGGCGCGCTGCAGATGCCGCCGTCCGGTCTGCCGGTCCTGTTCCTCGCCGATCACCCGGTCACCGGCGGCTATCCCGTCATCGCCTATGTCGCCGGCGCGGACCTCGACGCCTGCGGCCAGCTCCGCCCCGGTCAGTCGTTGCGGTTCGTCGGCTAGTGCCGAGCGTCAAAGGACGCTGGAAGCGGGGCACTGGTCGTTCTGGTTCAGAGCACGAAGCCGGTGGGGAACGGGTCAGTGGGGTCTAGGAGGTACTGGCCCATGCCGGTGATCCAAGCACGCCCGGTCACCGTGGGGACGACGCCCGGCCGGTCGCCGACCTCGATCTCCGACAGCAGGCGGCCGGTGAAGCGCGTGCCGATGAAGGACTCGTTGACGAAGTCCTGGTCCAGGCCGAGCTGACCACGGGCGTGCAGTTGCGCCATCCGCGCGCAGGTCCCGGTGCCGCACGGCGACCGGTCGAACCAGCCGGGATGGATTGCCATCGCGTTGCGAGAGTGGCTGCCATCCTCCCCCGGCGCGGTGAACTGGACGTGCTTGCAACCGCTGATCCCCGGATCCAGTGGGTGCACCGGCCGGTCGGTCGCGTTGATGGCGTCCATGATGTCCAGCCCCGCCTGCAGGATGCGATCCTTCTCCGCCCGGTCGAACGGGATGCCGAGCTGCTCCAAGGGCAGGATCGCGTAGAAGTTGCCGCCGTAGGCCAGGTCGTAGGTGATCTCCCCCAGGCCGTCGACCTTGACCGTGGCATCCAGCGCATGCGAGTAGGCCGGCACGTTCTGGATCGTCACGTGCTCGGCCCGACCGTTGCTCACAGCAACCTCCGCGACGACCAGCCCGGCCGGGGTGTCCAGCCGGACCTGGGTGATCGGCTCGGTGACCTTGACCATGCCGGACTCGACCAGCACGGTGGCGACCCCGATCGTGCCGTGCCCACACATCGGCAGGCACCCGGACACCTCGATGTAGAGCACACCCCAATCGGCATCGGGCCGGGTCGGGGGCTGCAGGATCGCGCCGCTCATCGCCGAGTGCCCGCGCGGTTCGTTCATCAGGAACAAGCGGAGGTCGTCGTCGTGCGCGAGGAAGTACTCGCGCCGCTCGGCCATCGTCGTACCGGGGATGACGCCGACGCCGCCGGTGATGACGCGGGTCGGCATGCCCTCGGTGTGGGAGTCGATCGCGCTCAGGGTGCGGATGGACCTCATGCCAGTGACTCCACTGCCATTTTCATGTCCTGCTCCAACTGGGCGAGATGCTCGGGCACGAGCGGCCCGCGCGGCGGGCGGCACGGACCGCCGTACCGGCCGATGTAGTCCATGCCGAACTTGATCGCCTGGACGAACTCGACGCGCGAGTCCCACCGGAATGCAGCGACCAGCGGCTCATAGAGCGCCCTTGCTGCCGGCAAGTCCCCTTGTACTGCGAGGTCGAAGAGCCGGACGGACTCCGCGGGGAACACGTTCGGGAATCCCGCGAACCAACCGGTCGCGCCCATCAGCAGCGCCTCCAAGGTCAGGTCGTCGGCGCCCGCGACGACGGTGAGGCTCGGCGCCAGTTCGCGGATCTCGAGGATGCGCCGGACATCGCCGGAGAACTCCTTCACGGCAACGAGGTTCTCGATCTGCGCGAGCTCGCCGAGCAGCTCCGGCGTCAGGTCGACCTTGGTGTCGTGGGGGTTGTTGTAAATCATCACCGGCAAACCGGCCTTGGCGACTTCGGTGTAGTGGTGGATCACCTCGGACCGGTTCGCCCGGTACATCGTCGGCGGCAGGCACAGCACGCCGTCAGCCCCATCCTCAGCCGCCTTCTCCGCCCAGCTCCGCGCCTGGTGAGCCCCGGCACCGTGCACGCCGACCACGACGATCCCGTCGTTGCCGACAGCCTCGATCGCAGTCCTGGCAACCTGCCGCCGCTCGTCATCGGTCAACGAGCTGTACTCGCCCAACGATCCGTTCGGCCCGACGCCACGACAGCCGCTCTCGATCAACCACCGACAGTGCTCCGCATACCGATCAAAGTCAGGCCGCAAGCCCGCAGGCGCCCCCGCATCCTCCGCATACGGCAGTGCGGTCGCCACAATCACGCCATCAAGCTTCTCGCTCACATTTCCTCCTGAATATCGGCCAAATCCCTGAGCCGAACCGGCTGGGCAACCGGCCTGCTGTAGTCAGCCCGCACTACGGCCTGGCGCGTAGCGGCGAGGTCTGCGGCGGTGCGGGAGCAGACGCGGCCCTGGCACAGCCCCAGCCCGACGCGGGTGGTCAGCTTGAGGCTGCGCATTCCGTTGACATCCCGCTGGTCCAGAGCGTCCTCGATCTCACCCCGGCGGACTTCCTCGCAGCGACAGACCACCGTGGATTCGTCGCTCCAGCTCTGCCAGTCCGACTGAACCGGATACGCCTTCGCCAGCGCAACCGCAAACCTCTTGCCCTTGGCAACTTTCCGCCGGGCCGCAACAGCTGCTTTCGACTCCGTCCGCTCCGCTGCGGCTGGACGCGACCTGCCGTCGCCCGCTACAGCTTGACGTGAGGTCATTAGGAGTGCTGCAGCGGATGCGCCCGCGACTTGGCCCTCGGCAGCCGCCAGGTCTGCTCCGCCGATGCCGGTGAGTTCTCCGGCGGCGAAGACTCCGGGGATAGAGGTCTGCTGGTTGGCGTCGACAACGACCGCTGGACCTCCGTCGGGTCCGGCGCCGAGGTTGCAACCCGCCGCGACCGCCAGTTCGAGTTGAGCGGTGAAGCCGAAACCGACGCACACGGCGTCGACTTCCAGCTGTTGCTCGGTGCCGGGGATCGCCCGCCAGGTCCGGTCGAGCTTGGCAGTGGTGACGGCTTCCACCCGGTCTTGTCCGTGAGCGGCGATCACGGCTCGCCCATGATGAAGAGGTATGCCGCGGCGGCCGAGCAGTGCGGCGTAGGCGAACGCTTCTCTGAGCTTGCTCAAGGCAACGAGCGGGTCGGTCAGCCAGCCCTTGAGGATCGTCGGCAGCCTGTTGGCCTCCAGCAGCCCAACGACCTCTGCACCAACGCTCAGCAGCGATTCCGCGACCGGCAGCAAGAACGGTCCGGTGCCGGCGATGACAACCCGGTTGCCGATCCCGATCCGTTGGCCTTTCGCGAGAGCTTGCGCCGCACCCGCGCTGTAGACGCCCGGCAGGTCCCAGCCGGGGAAGGGCAGCACCCGGTCATACGCACCCGCCGCCAGCACCACAGCCTCGGCTTCGACAGCCTGAACTCGCCGACCGGGCGCATCCGCAGCCCCGGTCTGCAACCACAACCGCAGCGTGCCATCCCCCTCGCGGGCGGTTCCCGGTTCGATCGCCCAGACCGAAGTCTCAGCGAGGTGGGTGATTCGGTTGTGGGTGGCGATACGGTCGCGTTGGCGGGTGAAGGTGGTCCAGTTGTGTTGAAGGCGTTCGGGTCGCGCCGCGTGGAACTCCTGCGGCAACTGCCGATGGAACTGTCCGCCCACCTGGGTTCCGGAGTCCACCAACAACACCTCGACCCCGGCATCAGCAGCCGCCCGCGCAGCGCTCATCCCAGCAGGCCCCGCCCCCACGACGACCACCACGCCGCCACCGCTTGCGTCCGAAGGGGTGAGGGTCCCGCCCCGCGGTTGTTCGGACGCAAGGGTTGGGTGGGGAAGGATCGCGCCGGGTTGGGTGGTGATGGCGTCGGCGGGGGTGATGGTTCGTTGGCAGGCTCGGACGTCGGGGATTCCGTTGACGACGACCAGGCAGTCGAAGCAGGCGCCGATACCGCAGAAGACGCCGCGCGGGCGGCCCGTAGTACGGGTCGTTCGCCAGGAGTCGCGGCCGGTCGCCATCAAGGCTGCTGCGACGGTTTGGCCGGGAAGGGCGTCGACCGGCTCGCCGTCGACAACGATCCGTACGGCGTCCTCCGGGTGCGGCTGGGCCGGATCGCCTTCCGGGGACCGGAGAAACGGGCTCATGAGGTCCCGCCGGAGGTCCGCGCGGCGACCGGTTCCGCGGGCGCGGGCGAGAGGACGGCTGGGCGGTCCACCCGGAAGGGCTTGGGGTCGACATGAGGATGAAGGCCGAGGAAGAGTTCGGTGATCAGCCGGCCGGTGGATGCCGCCAGGCCGATGCCCGCACCCTCGTGGCCTGTCGCGTGCCAGAGTCCTTCGATGCGGGGATCCGGCCCGATCACCGGTAGGTGGTCCGGCGCATACGGCCGAAATCCCCCATACGCACGCATCACCGGCACATCGCCGAGGAACGGGAACAGGCCGATCGCCTTGCGCGCCAACTCTCGAAGCACCCGAACCCTGATGGTGTCGTCGAACCCGATCCGCTCCCGGCTAGACCCGATCAGGACTGTGCCGCCCCGGGTGGATTCCACCACCGTCGAGGTCTGCAGGTCTGCCTCACCGCTGCCGACCGCGCCCACATAGTCCGCGTCGTAGACCTTGTGCCGTACGCATTCGGGCAGCGGCGCGGTCACGAGGATCATCCCCCGCCGCGGCAGCACCTGGATCGGACCGCCGGCCGACTTGCTGAACGAACCAGCCCAGGGTCCACACGCATTCAGCACCGCCGAACAGCGGATCACGCCGGCATTCGTCTCCAACCCGATCACCCGCCCCGCCGCGGACCGGCGTACGGACAAAGCGGTGACGCCAGCCCGCACCTCGCCGCCACCAGCCCGTACTGCGGCCAGCAGAGCCGTGGCCGCGAGCACTGGTTGAAGCTGAGCGTCTTCGGGGTAGTAGACGCCGGCCGTCACCGCACGAGTGAGCAGAGGTTCAAGCTCGAAGGCATCCGCCGGCGTGATCACCTGGGCATCGACGCCCGCCTCTCGCTGGGCAGCGGCGAAGTCCTCGAGCGGCTGGGGGTCGGTGGTCGCCACGACCAGCCCACCCTTGGACTCCCACTCCACATCCGCGACCGTCTCCGGCAGCCGAGCCAGTACTGCGGGCCACTCGCGGCGGGACGCGATCGCCAGGTCGAGTTCGGGACCTGGTTCCTTGTCGGAGACGAGGATGTTGCCCTCGCCGGCCGCGGTGGTTCCACCGGCCGGGGCGCCACGGTCGACCACGACCACCCGCACGCCTGCCGCCGACAGGGCCTCGGCACAGGCGGCGCCGACGATGCCCGCGCCGACGACAACCACGTCGGCGTCGATCGACAGGGACATCCGGGCACCTCGCTAGCGTTCAGTAAAATGAACGCTTCGAGCGTAGGCTCGCCCGGGTCCCGCGGTCAATGGGTTCAGGACTTCAGGCCGGTGGATGGATCGCGGTGAGCGCGGGGGTGGTCAGGTCAGAGGGGTACTCGAGCAACAGCACCGAGGCGACCAGGCCGTCCAGGGCCTCGTATTCATGCGGCCCGTCAGCCCGGAACGCCAAGTAGTCTCCCGGCCCGATCTCGTGTGTCCGCCCGCGACTCATGAGCCGCAACCGGCCAGACAGTACGACGTGGTGTTCGGTGCCGGGGTGACCCGTCGAGTGCTGGATGGCGCCCGGCCGGATCCGCTGGTCGTAGATCTCGAACAGACTGCCCGGGTGCTCCAGCCGGCGCAGCATGCGCAGATCGACCGCGTCGCCGCTCAGCACGTCGACCTCGGCCGAGCGGACGACGACCAGGTCAGATGCCGGCGGCTCGTTCAGCAGAGAGGACACCGGGACGCCGAGAGCGTTCGACAGACTGAACACCGTCTCGATGGTGGGATTGCCCGCTCCGGACTCCAACTGAGACAGCGTGCCCTTGGCGATCCCGGACCTGCGCGCCAGTTCCGACAGCGAGATGCCCTGCTCGTCCCGCCGCGCGCGCAGGTTCGCCCCGAGCACCCGGCCCGCGCCCTGACCTGCCGCCGGACCCGACGCCCCTTGACCTGCCGCCCCTCGACCCGACGGCCCGCGAACCGATCCTTGACCTGACACAGCCCGGAGCATGCCACAAACGTCAGGGGATGATCGCGGTCCGGCGCGACGGGCACGTGTTGCCATGCAGATCCACCGTCGGCCGGATGCTGACCCCGACCACGCGTGCCGCGCCGGATCCTCTTGCCACCCCATTCATCGAGTTCAGGACGACACGGCAGTTTGGGCGACGAGCTGATCGGGCACTGCGACGGGTTGATGGCTGACGAATCCGAGGGCACTGTACTGCTGGCCGGCGCGGCCAATCTGGCGATAGCGATCTCCAAGGCCATCGCCGGGCTGCTCTCTGGTTCGACGGCCCTGCTCGCTGAGGCCGCGCACTCGGTGGCAGACACTCTCAACCAAGTCTTTCTGCTGGCCGCGCTGAGGCGGAGCCGGCGACCGGCCGATGCACGCCATCCCTTCGGCTACGGCAAGGAGCGGTACTTCTGGTCGTTGCTGGCCGCGGTCGGCATCTTCGTCCTCGGCGCCGGCTTCTCGATGATCGAAGGCATCCGCGCGCTCGTCCACCCTGAACCGATCGCGGAACTGGTGATCGTTTACGCCGTCCTCGGCGTCTCGTTCGTCTTCGAAGGCATCTCCTGGCTCAAAGCGTTTCGGCAGCTACGCCGGGAGGCCGCGGCCCGCCGGGTCCCGACGCTCCAACACCTGCGAGAGGACGCCGAACCAGCCGTCAAGACGGTCGCCTTCGAGGACACGGCGGCGCTGATCGGCCTGGTGCTGGCCGCCATCGGGGTCACCCTCAGCGCGGTCACCGGCGTGGAGTACTTCGACGGCGCCGCCTCGATCGCCATCGGCGTCCTGCTGATCGTGATCGCCTTCGTGCTCGGCCGCGACAACATGACGATGCTGATCGGCAAGGGACTGCCGGACGAGTTGGTGGAGCGGATCCGCGCCGAGATCGCCAAGAGTCCCGGTATCGACGAGGTCCTCGATGTCCTCACCATGCGACTTGGCCCCGACCAGGTACTCGTGGTGGCCCAGGTCGACCTGGACGACTCCGCTTCCGCGGCCACGGTCGAACTACTCGCCGAGCAGATCGATCAGCAGCTCCGGCAGGAATTCCCCATCGTCCGCCATCTCTTCCTGGACCCCACCCCAGCGGACCGCCTCTCCCAGCCCTGATTCTCAGTCCTCCGGGCGGTTGGCGACCACGACTGCGACGGGCGGGATCACAGCGGCCACCGCGCTCATCCCGATCGCGACCGGGATCGAGAACAACCGGACCACGAACCAGGCGATGGCGATCAACCCGATACAGGTCCCCATCAGCCAGAAGTAGGCCTTCCGGTTGTTGCGTCTTCGTGCCATCAGGCACCCCCTGTCGCGTTGATCCCAGTGTCCTCCTCCCGCACGACCACCCGGACCCAACTGCCGGCTCGCCCGAAACCGCGACGAGGTCGCCGACTACCTGGACGCAGTACTAGACCTCGCTTCGATCGCCACCCCCGACCCCGACCAACGCACCGGGACCCACCCGAACACCTTCATCGCCTGAGGTCTCACCTCCTGGAGTAGAACCCACTCACGGCAGTGAACGACTCTTTCAGCTCCCACCGGTAAGACGAGGCCGGATCGTCCGAGCGTCGCCGGATCACCTTGCACAGACTGAAAGCGGCGATGTCCTCGTCGTACTTCCGCTCTGGCCGATGCGGGGCGTCGGGTGAGATGAACGTGTACGGCGAGGCGCCCAGGAACCCTTCGGCTTCGAAGACCTCGAGCATGGTGCGCAGGTGGTCGGCCTGCGCCTGCTCGTCCCGGACATACCCGTCCTTGATCTGCGGCGGGTCCACCTCGTAGTCGACGATCTCCCAGCCCATCCCACCCAGCTCGGGCGCACCCGTGAAGGTGCAGCAGCCGAACTCCAGGATCAGGATCGGCTTTCCCCACCGCCGGAACGGCGCCAGTTCCTTCGAGTGGTCCGCCCGATCCTCGTGGTAGGAGTAGTAGTCCAGGCCCACGATGTCGAACAGCGACCAGTCGATCTGCTCAAGGTCAGAAGCCGCACCGTAGGTGATCCGCCCACGAAAGTTGCCCCGGGCAACGGAGACCGCTTTTGCCGTGTAGGCAAGGAGTTTCCGCTGCAACTCTCTCAGGTCGAATTCGCCCTTGGTCAGGTACTCCACCCGCTCGAAGAAGTTCGCCCCCGGCACGATGTCCGGCGTGAACAGCATGAACTCGCAGCCGATGACGAGGATCACCTCGGGTCCGTGGCGACGCCGCAGCCGCTCTGCCACGACAGCCGTCTGACGCAACTTCTCCAGCGCGGCCTCCTGCGGCTCGTCGAACGACCTGGGCTGAATCGACACCTTCAGGCCCTGCCGGAGCGCCTCGGTCGCGGTCTCGGTCATTCGCTTGACGTCGCTGCCGTAGATACTCACCCAGTTCGCGTGCAGCCGCTCGCGGATCGCTCTGATCTCGCCGCGCATGATGCTCGTCCGCCAGAGCACGCGGCTGTCATCACCGATGAACCCGGTGCCGGTGTCATACGCAACCCCCTTGAACCCGAGCCCCCGCAGTACCGGCCCTTGCGCCGCGCCTCTCGCTTGTACTGCGGGCTCTGCCGCGGCGGTTCCGGAGGCCGGGCCACGGGTGGCGGCGGCGGGCAGGGATGAACCGACGGTCGTGAGCAGGCCGAGGGCGGCTGCTCGTTGCAGGAACTGGGTCCGGTTGATCCGCCCGGAGGACGTGGGAGTGCTGCTGTCTTCGGTCATGGGCACGAGTTTTCGGCGTCGCGGCGGGCGATTCATCGTTCCGAGGTCCCGGCTCGTGCGACTTAAGTCGGTGACACAGCACTGCGCCGTCACCGATGTGCCCAATCAATCGCTTGCGCTACCCAGCGTGCACGAGTGACTCTTCTGCGTCAGAGGCTGCTTCGCCCGAGCAGCCCGAGATCACCCTGGAGTGTGAGGCATGACAGGAAAACTCAAGTTCGCCCGCGCGGCTCTGGTCGCCGCCGTCGTCGCCGTGGCTTCGGCCGGCGCCGTCGGCACGGCCGAGGCCCGGACGCCACCACCCTCGACGAACATCGTCGGCGGTTCGCTGGCCAGCACCGCGCAGGCGCCGTGGGCGATCGCGCTGAACAACAGCCGGTCCCCGGTCCCGAGCGGCCAGTACTGCGGCGCCACCCTGGTGAAGGCGAACAAACTGGTCACCGCAGCACACTGCGTCACCCAGCCGATCAGCACGTACACGGCGATCCAGGGCCGGGACAACCTGAACACGACGACTGGCAAGACCTCGAAGATCTCCAAGATCTGGAAGGACCCGCAGTACGGCCAGGTCGGCGGCCACGACGTCGCAGTACTGACGCTGACCACGCCGTTCACCGGCGTCGCCACTCTCCCGCTCGAGACGAGCCGCGCAGCGGATGCAGTCGGCGCCCAGTCGACGGTGTACGGCTGGGGCGATACCGAGGGCACCGGTCCGGCGGATCGCTTCCAGAAGGTGCTCGTCCCCGTGCTCGGCGACTCGTACTGCGGTCAGGTGTACGCCAGCGAGGGCTACGTGGCGAATGGCGAGATCTGCGCCGGGTACAAGCAGGGCGGCAAGGACTCCTGCCAGGGCGACTCGGGCGGCCCGCTCGTCCTGAACGGCCGGCTGTTCGGCGTCGTCTCGTGGGGTATCGGCTGCGCCGACGCCGGGAACCCGGGCGTGTACGCCGAGGTCGCGACGTACGCGACAGCCCTGCAGACGCAGATCAACAGCTGACTCCCGCCGAGGAGGCCGGTCCCACGGGGACCGGCCTCCTCCCCCACCGCCTGCGCCCCCACCGCCTGCGCCCTCCCCGCCTGCGCCCTCACCGCCTCCTCCCTCACCGCCTCCTCCCTCACCGCTTGCGTCCGAACGACTGGCGGGCAGGCCCTCGACTTCCTCGGACGCAAGGAGCTGATACAGCGTTTTAAAGTGTGGAACACTGTATTGTTTCGCTGTGTGGCGCGTGAAGCAGACGAGAAGACGGTGCTGGGATCGGTCTGGCTGCGCGCCGAGGCGACGGAGACGCGAGCGCCGCTGAGCCGGGACGACATCGTCCGGGCGGCGATCGGGATCCTTGATCGAGATGGCCTGGAGAAGCTGTCGATGCGCCGGATGGCGGCGGAGCTCGGCACGGCCGCGACGTCCGCGCTGTACTGGCGGGTGGCAAACAAGAACGACCTGCTCGAGCTAGCGGTCGACGCGGTGATCGGCGAAGCCCTCGTACCGGCTGACGACGGCGATTGGCGCGACCAGCTGACGGTCCTGGCGCTGGCGGCGTACGAGGTGCTAGCTGAGCACGCGTGGGCACCGCAGTTGCTGGCGAGCCACGCCGGGCTGGGGCCGAACTACCAGGCGTATGCCGAGCGAATCCTGACCATCTTGAGCGCGGCTCGCTTCAGAGGCGTCCACCTGGACGCTGCGGTGTCGGCCGTCTTCCACTATGTGGTCGGCGCAGCTGTCACGGACGCCGCCTGGACCGCGACAGTGCGCCGCAGCGGCCTGACCGAACGCCAATGGACATCCGCCGCCGGCGACCAGCTGGGCGTAGGCGCGGCCACTCTCGCCGCCTACCTCAACCGCGAAGACCTCTCAGGCCCGCAAGCCCGCTTCGCCGCCGGCCTACGAGCCATCCTCATCGGCCTCCGCCCCCGCCAACTCTCCTGACCCGCTTACCCAGGTACGACGAGCGACTACCGACCCTCGGCCCCGGGGGCGGGGGCCGAGATGCGAGGGCTGGGGTCCGGCGTCGACGGCCGGGGGTCAGGGTCGACGCCCGGGGGGCGGGGGCTGCGGGCCGAGATCCGAGGCCCCAAGGGCCGAGGGCCGAGGTCGAGGGCCGGCGCCGAGGTCCGAGATCCGAGAGGGGGGCCGGCGTCGAAGGCCGAGGAGCGAGGGCCGGCGTCGAAGGCCGAGGCACGAGGGCCGAGGGCGAGGCACGAGGTGCGAGATCCGCCGTCCGAGGAGGACTACGGTCCGAGGGCCGAGGGCCGAGGTCCGGCGTCCAAGACTGCGGTCGGGCGCCTAGAGCCAGGGCCGAGCCACTTTGGGCCACGGCTCAGTCAGTTGCACGCCCTTGACTGGGCGGTGCACAAAGTGACCCACTCCCGCGGCTCGTGCGGTCGAAGGCAGACTCCCGAGCCGTATGGACGAGCACGGATCTTAACGACCGCACAGCCGGGTTGAGGCCCACCGGGCAGACGAGTAGGCGCACCCCGGTCCCCGGCTCCACCGGCCAGACCGGCTTCCACTTCCCGGCTCGACACGCCTCCAGGTCTCCACCTACCGGACCGACGCGCCGTACCGACCGAGGAAATTCGGCGGGTCCATCCGGGTAGTGAGCGGATCCGGGCGGGTCGAGCCGGGAAGTGGCCGCGCCGAGGGCGGGTCGACCCGGCAACAGGCCGCACCCACGGCAAGTCGAACCGGGAAGTCGCGGATCCGAGCGAGCCAAGCCGGGAACAGGCCGCGCCGAGGGCGGGTCGACCCGGGAACTGGCCGCGCCCACAGCAAGTCGAGGCGGGAACTGGCATCCGGACCGGTGTGGGAGGTGTTTGTGTCAGAGGTCGGCGAAGGCTGAGGTGGGGTGTTCGAAGGCGTCGGCTACGAAACGGAGGAACGCTGCGGCCAGGCCGCCGTCGCAGACTCGGTGGTCGAAGACGAGGGAGAGCTGGGTGAGTTTGCGGACGGTGATCTCGCCGTTGACGACCCAGGGCCGGTCGATGATGCGACCGACGCCGAGGATCGCGACCTGCGGGTGGTTGATGATCGCCGCGCTGCCGTCGACGCCGAAACTGCCGTAGTTGTTCAGCGTGAACGTGCCGCACGACAACTCCCGAGCCGTCAGCCGCCCGTCCCGCGCCGACGCCGTCAACCGCCGGATCTCCGCGTCCAACCCGCGCGTGGTCATCGCGTGCGCACCAGCAACAGCCGGTACTACGAGTCCGCGCTCGGTCTGCGCCGCCAGGCCGAGGTTGATTCCGTCGTACTGGACCAGCTCCTCATGCTCGGTGTCGACGAAACCGTTCAGCTCCGGGTACTTCTGCAGCCCGGCCACCACAAACCGAGCCATCAACGCCAGCAGACCGGGTCCCGGATCGGTTGCCGTACGCAAGGACTCCCGCAGCTCCATCAGCTCGGTCGCGTCCACGTCCACCCAGGTGGTCGCCTCGGGAATCTCAGCCCGACTCCGGCTCAGAGTCGCAGCCACAGCCTTCCGGAACCCACTCATCGGAATCCGCCGCAGCTCACCCAACCCAGTCCGCAAATCCGCCCCCGCAGCGCCACCGGACGCCGCAACCACCGCAGCCCCAGCCGCCAGCGCATCCACCGCGGCCTCAGTCCGACGAGTCGCCGGCACGGCCTCAGCACGACCAGTTGCCGGCTCCGCCCGCGCGGGAGCAGTTGCCGGCACGGCCTCGGCACGACCAGCTACCGGCACGGCCTGCGCGGGACCAGTTACCGGCACGGCCTGCGCGGGAGCAATTGCCGCCTCGGCATGCGCCGGAGCAGTCGACGGCGCGGCCTCAGCCGGAGCCGTCGCTGATGCCGGCTCGTTCAAGGTGATCGCCGCCTCGACGTCGCGTCGGGTGATCACCCCGCCGGCGCCGGACCCTGTCAACGCATGCAGATCCACCTTCGCGTCGCGGGCCAGTCGCCGTACCAGCGGTGAAATCACCAACGGAACCGCGGGCCGCACGGGCTCGGCGACAACCGTCTCGGCCAATCCCACGGAACCGTTCACACCGCGAGATCTCCGTCGCCGCGCCACACCACCCGCTTGTGGGGTTCCATAGCCGATCAGGACGTTGCCTGAGCCGGCCTTCTCCTCCTGGCGGTAGGTCTCCGCCGCGGGGACAGGCTCAGCGGCGATCGTGATGAGAGGTTTCCCGACATCGACTGTGCCGCCCTCGACACCGTGCAGCTCAGCGACCACGCCCGCATACGGAGAGGGAACCTCGACGATCGACTTGGCGGTCTCGACCTCGGCGACCGGCGCGTCAACGGCAACAACGTCGCCCACGGCAACCAGCCAGCGGACGATCTCGGCCTCGGTCAGGCCTTCACCCAGATCGGGCAGCAGGAAGGTCTGGGTCGTCACGAGTCCTCCCACTGCAGATCGTCCACCGCGTCGAGGATGCGATCCACGCCCGGCAACTGGTGGCGCTCCAGCTTCGGCGGCGGGTACGGAATGTCGAACCCGGTCACCCGGCGGATCGGCGCCGCCAGCGAGTGGAAGCACCGTTCGGTGACCCGGGCAACGATCTCGGAGGACACGCTCGCGAACCCGCTCGCCTCGGCGACCACCACGGCCCGGCCCGTACTGCGGACCGCCGCGCAGACGGTCTCGTCGTCGAACGGCACGATCGAACGCAGGTCGACCACCTGCAGCCGGCGTCCTTCAGCGGCAGCCACCTCGGCGGCTTCCAGCGCGATCGGCACAGACGGGCCATACGCGATCAGCGTCGCATCGCTTCCTGTCCGGCGTACGACGGCCTTCCCGATCCCGGCCTCGTCGACGGTCAGGTCGACCTCTTCCTTGGCCCAGTACAGCTTCTTCGGCTCCAGGAAGATCACCGGGTCGGGGAACTCGATTGCCCTGCGCAACAAGGTGTACGCGTCCGCCACGGTGGCCGGCGCGACCACGGTCAGGCCCGGTGTGTGCGCGTAGTAGCTCTCGGACGAGTCGCAGTGGTGTTCCACCCCGCCGATACCACCGGCGTACGGCATCCTGATCACCATCGGCAGCGTGACCTTGCCGCGGGTGCGGTTCCGCATCTTCGCGACGTGGCTGACCACCTGCTCGAAGGCCGGGTAGCCGAACGCGTCGAACTGCATCTCCACGACAGGGCGCATTCCGTTCATCGCGAGGCCGACGGCCATCCCGACGATGCCGGACTCGGCCAACGGAGTGTCGAAACAACGCTCCTCGCCGAACTCCGCGGTCAACCCGTCGGTGATCCGGAAGACCCCGCCGAGAGCGCCGACGTCCTCGCCGAACATCAGCACGGTGTCGTCGGCCTTCATCGCATCGCGCAACGCCTGGTTCAGCGCTTGCGCCATCGTGAGTTTCACGTGCGTCATGATCAGGCCTCCTCTCGCGTCAGCTCGTCCTGCAGGAACGCGGCCTGCTCCTTCAACTGCGGCGTCTTCTCCGCGTACAGATGCTCGAAGAGCTCCGCCGGATCAGGCTGGACCTCCTGCATCAGGCCGATCCGTAGTTCCTCGGCGGCCTCGTCCGCAGCAGCCGCTGCGGCCTGCTTCTGCGCATCATCGAGAAGACCCCGCTGGACGAGGTAGGCCTCAAGGCGCTTCAGCGGATCACGCTCGAGCCACGGAGTGACCTCCTCGTCGTTGCGGTAGCGGGTGGCGTCGTCTGCGTTCGTGTGCGCCTGCACGCGATACGTGTGCGCCTCGATGAGCTGCGGCCCCTCCCCTGCTCTTGCCTTGTCGACCGCCTGACCCAGTACTGCGAGCAGCCCGGCCAAGTCGTTGCCGTCGGCCCGTTCTGCAGGTACGCCGTACCCGATGCCCTTGTGCGCAAGGGATGGCGCGACGGTCTGCCGGGCCAGCGGCACCGAGATCGCGTACTCGTTGTTCTGGATGAAGAAGATCACCGGCGCGTGGAACACCGCGGCGAAGTTCAGCGCCTCGTGGAAATCGCCCTCGCTGGTCGCGCCGTCACCGCACAGCGCCATCACCACGGTGTCCTCGCCCTTCAGCATCGCGGCATGCGCGACCCCGACGGCGTGGATCAACTGCGTCGCGAGCGGCGTGGACTGGGGAGCCACGTTCCGCGCGTACGGGTCGTAGCCGGAGTGCCAGTCGCCTCGCAGCAGCGTCAACGTCTCGATCGGGTCGACGCCGCGGCTGATGATGGAGACGGTGTCTCGGTAGGTCGGGAGGAGCCAGTCCTGATCCTGCAGCACCATGGTGGCCGCAATCTGGCAGGCCTCCTGCCCGTGCGACGACGGGTAGACCGCAAGCCGCCCCTGCCGGACCAGCGCGCCGGCCTGATCGTTGATCCTTCGCCCCTTGACCAACTCTGCGTAGCCATCGACCAGCATCCGCTCCCGGGGCAACCGGTACTGCGGATGGTCGTGCGGCACGCCGTGCTCGTCGATCAACTGGACGGGTTCGGCGGAGGGGAGCAAACGCTCCTCGACGGTGGTCATGGACCCTCCTGCGCAGGAGACGGACGGATGCCTCATCGTCATACTTCTGGCCATTCGGATCCATAGCTGGGAGAATCGCGAGACTTATGGTCTGATCGAGCGCTTGGGAGCTGCAGAATGTCCGATGACGAGCTGCTCGGCGCAGTCGAACCTGGACAGATCGTCGTCGCTCCCGCCCTGGACGAGATCGACCGGCAGATCGTGGCCGCGCTGAGCAGCGACGGCCGCCTCTCGATCCGCGCGCTGGCCGACCAGGTGCACATCTCCCGTGCGAACGCCTACGCCCGGGTCGAACGCCTCACCGGGACGGGTGTGATCACCGGATTCACCGCGACCGTGGACCCGCTCAAGCTCGGCCTGGCAACCTCGGCGTACGTGACTCTCAGTCTCCGCCAGAGCTCCTGGCGAACTCTGCGCGTCCAGTTGCAGGCAATCCCCGAGGTCAAGCACATGGCTCTGGTCGGCGGCGACTTCGACGCGATCCTGCTTGTTCGAGCCGCCGACAACGAAGGCCTCCGCCGAGTAGTCCTGGAAAAGCTCCAGGCCATCCCCGAAGTCCTCGCCACCCGCACAGCCCTGATCTTCGAAGACCTGGGCTCGCTCTAGGTACCACGCGGCGCCGATCGATGGTCTGGCGGTCCGCTGTCACCTCACCCCTGACTCCCCGACGATCCGGTCGACGGTCTCGTCGAGTGTGCTCAACTCGTCGATGACGGTCTCGGTGGGTGAGGTGAGCAGGTCGCGGTGGCGGTACCACTCGCGCATCGCCTCGGGGTCGAACGCGGCCGCCTTCAACCGGGTGGCGTGCCGCCGGACCGTTTCCTCGAAGGGGATGTCGAGGTAGTACCAGTACTGCGGTCCGGGGTGCCGGCGAGCCAGGCGCGCCAACATCTCGCCGTACCGGACGGTCGGGAGGATGCCCTCGACAACCGCGTGAAATCCCCGGCTCAGCGCGAGATCGGCGAGCTGCTCGATGGCGGTGATGTTCGCGCCATCCGGCTCCTCCAGCTCGCCGAACACCGTGCGCCTTATGTGGTCCTGCTCGATCCACGCGACCCGCTGACTGCTCGCCTTCCGAATCCCCTCCGCCACCGAGCTCTTCCCCGACCCTGAGTTTCCACGCACCACGATCAACCGGGCATCCACCCCGGCACCCTATTGGCCGGGGGCGTCACGGCCGAGGGCGTCACCGTCGACGGCTCACTGCGAGAGCTTGTTGCCGACGACAACTCCGCTGTCCCTGGATAGTGCATGGATGCCCTTTGCTGCAGGCCGATTCAGTAAAGGTTCAGCCACCATCGGTGGTGGTCGCCCAGGTGTTGACACACAGCTCGACGCGGCAGACGATCCGCTTAAAGGCGGCAGCCAGCAGTCAATCGGGGGCTCAGATGGAAATCCACCGCGTCGCGCGCGATATCAGCGTCTTGAACGACCAACTCGAGGTACCAGGGATCGGCTTTCTGGCCGTGAATGCATTCGTCCTGCAGGCGGCCGAGCCCGTCGTCGTCGATACCGGTCTCAGCCTGCCCGATCGCGGCTTCATGGACGCGCTCGGCTCGGTTGTCGATCCGAAGGACGTCCGCTGGATCTGGCTGACTCACCCGGACCGCGACCATACCGGCGCACTGTTCGAGCTGCTCGAAGCGGCACCGCAGGCGCGGGTCGTCACCACCTACCTGGGCGCCGGGATCATGTCGACGGAACGGCCGCTGCCGATGGACCGGGTGTACCTGCTCAACCCCGGCCAATCACTCGACGTGGGCGACCGCACGCTGACGGGCTTCCGCCCGCCGTTGTTCGACAGTCCTGCGACGGTCGGTTTCTACGACGACCTCTCGGGAGCCTGCTTCAGCTCCGACTGTTTCGGCGCACCTTTGCCGTCCGCCGAGTTGGCCGGCGGCAGCGAGGTCAGGGACATTCCCCGGGACGCGCTTCGCGGTGGTCAACTGTTGTGGGCGACCATCGACAGCCCCTGGGTGCACAACGTGGACCGGGCTGCCTACCTGGGCACCGTCGAGCCACTGCGCGCCATGGATCCGACCGTCATTCTGAGCACCCACCTGCCACCGGCCACCGGCCAGACGACCGAGTTCCTCGACATGCTCGCCGTGGCACCGGCCTCCGACCCCTTCGTCGGACCCGACCAGCGCGCCCTGGAAGAAATGCTCGCCAGCTTCGAACCCGCCGGCGCGCCCTAGAACCAGGCAACTCTCCCGCCCGACCGAGGTAGCCGGGTCAGGCGTCGGACCAGTTGGTGGTGGGCTGGCCGGGGCGGTGGGTGCCGAAGGTCCATTCGTAACCCTCGGGGTCGGCGACGCGGCAGCGGTAGTTGCCCCACTCGGTGTTGTCCGGCTCCCAGACGACCTCGGCGCCGACCTTCACCGCGGAGGCGAAAACGGCATCCACGTCTGCCTCCTCGCCGAGCGCGATGTAGCTGCCGTGACCGACGCTGTCACCCTTGCGCGGCGGCTTCTCGTACCCCTCCTCGTCGGTGAAGACGGTGATCGCCACGTCGTCCCGCCGCAGCTCGGCGTGCATGATCCCGCCCTTGTCGTCGGGATACTCCGACGTCGTCTCGAACCCGAACGCCTGCTCCAACCACCGCAACGCACCCACGGCGTCCCGGTATCCGAAGTACGCGTGCAAGCTGGCCCTGCTGCTGTTCTCGTTCATAGATCCAGCTTCCCGAACAAAGCGGCCAGCCCCTGACCTCTACTCGAGGTGATTCCGCCAGAATCGATTCATATACCGGCGCGAGCGGAGCGGGTGCCGCGTTGGCGGCGGAACCAGATGAAGAGGGCGATGCAGGGGATGGCGAGGCCGCCCAGTCCGAGGGCCAGGAAGTCCCCGAGCTTGTTGACGTGGTCGACCAGCCAGCCGAAGTTCTGGCCGAAAAAGCCGGTGACGAACGTGAGCGGCAGGAAGACCGTGGCCAGGATGGTGAGCTGCTCGATCGTCGCGTTCTGCTGGACGCTCACCTTGGTCTGCTCGACCGAGATCACCGCCATGTTCGCCTCCAGCACGGTCGCGAGCAGATCGCGTTGCGCCGCGACCTCCTCGTTCACCAGGACCAGGTGGTCGTGAACGTCGCGGAAGTACGGCAGCAGCCCGGTGTTCCGCGCGCCTCTCTCGAGGTTCGCCAGTACTGCGAGCAGCGGGTGCACCGCGCGATAGAAGTCGGTCACCTCACGGCGGAGGAAGTAGATCCGCTCGGTAGGCGCGACGGATCCCGCGAACACGGTCGCCTCGACCTGTTCGATGTCACGCTCCAGCTCGGCGACCACCGGGCCGTACCCGTCCACGACCTGGTCCAGAATCGCCCAGAGCACGGAATTCGTACCGTTCTCCAGCAGCTCGGGGCGTTGCTCGAGCCGGGTCCGGGCGCCGTGGAGCTCGCTCGCCACGCCCTGCCGGACGGTGATCACGAACGCCGGCCCGACGAACACACTCACCTCCCCGAAGTCCACCTCCTCCCGCTCATCGTCGTACCGGGCGGTGCGCAGGATGACGAGGCGGATGTCGCCCTCGTACGGCTCGACCTTCGGCCGGAGGTGGAAGGTCTGCGCATCCTCGACGGCGAGTTCGTGCAGGCCGAAGCTCTTGCTCACCTGCTCGAGTTCCGCCGCGGTCGGCTCGAACAGCCCGAGCCAGACGAAGCCGCCTTCCTGACAACGGGAGGCGGCGTCCTCGACCGACATCGGCCCGACGTGTTGTCGATGTCCGTCTCGGTAGTAAGCGCAGTCGATGATCATGATCCGCTCCTTCCTGCTCCGCCTCCGATAGTCCCGCCCGTACTACGCCCGCGGTACCCCCGCGCTCGGGTGAAACCCGGCCGGCTGCTCTAGAGCCCGGGACTCGCGAGCCGGCGGAACCCGAGTCGACCGATCCCGAGGAGGGATCTCCGGAACCTTGGGACGGTCCCCAGCGGGCGGAGGGGCGCGTCCCGCAGTACGGGACGAGCCGCAGGCGGGGACGGGTGGGAAATAGGGTTGATCGGGGGAAGCCGCGATGAACTCTAGGAGCTGTGATGGCACTGCCGACCGTGCTGATGCCTGGTCCGATGAATCAGTCGGTGCTGAACGGGATCGGCGACCAGTTCGAGGTGATCCGGCTCTGGGAGGCCGACGACCCGGACGCCGTACTGGCTGAGCGAGCCAAGGACATCGTTGCCGTCGCCAACGCGGGGACGACGATCGACGGCGAGTTCCTGGACCGGCTGCCGGCTCTGCAGATGGTCGCGAGCTTCGGCGTCGGCTACGACAAGATCGACGCGGAGGCCGCCGCCGAACGTGGCGTCGTGGTGACGAACACCCCCGGCGTCCTCGACGACGAGGTCGCCGACACTGCCCTCGGGTTGCTCCTGATGACTGTGCGCGAACTCCCGCAGGCTGAGCGCTACCTCCGCGCCGGCAAGTGGCCGGAAGGGTCGTATCCCTTGACCCCGACCAGGCTTCACGGTCGGAAGATGGGCATCCTGGGGCTCGGCCGGATCGGCGAGGCCATCGCGCACCGGGCCGAGGCCTTCGGCGTATCCGTTGCCTACCACAACCGTCGACAGAAGGACGTTGCCTACCGCTACTATCCGTCGCTGCTCGAGATGGCGCGCGACGTCGACATCCTCACGGTGGTGATTCCGGGCGGCGACGACACGCGGCACCTGGTGAACGCGGAGGTGCTCGAAGCCCTCGGGCCGAACGGGATCCTGATCAACGTGGCTAGAGGATCGGTGGTCGACGAGGCTGCGCTGGTCGATGCGCTGCGTTCGAGGACCATCCTCGGCGCCGGTCTGGACGTGTTCGAGCACGAGCCGTCGATTCACCCCGGGCTGCTGGAGGTGGACAACGCCGTGCTGCTTCCGCACGTCGGATCCGCCAGCGTGCCGACCCGCGACGCGATGGGCGCCCTCGTGGTGGAGAACCTGGTCAGCTGGTTCGGCCGCGGCGTACCGGTCACTCCTGTACCGGAGTCGGCGGATCTGGTACGACGGGTGAATGGCTGATCAAGAGGTGGTCCGGCGGATCGCACTCGAGCTGCCGGAGGTGACCGAGGAGGAGGGCCGTTTCGCGTTCTCCGTCGGCAAGAAGGACATCGCGTGGGTCTGGCTCGTACGCGAGGCACCGAAGAAGGCGCGCGTCCCGCAGCCGGAGGTGCTCGCAGTACGGGTAGCCGGCAACGACGAGAAGCAGTCCCTGCTGGCTGCCGACCCAGCCAAGTTCTTCACCGAGGACCACTACAACGGCTTCCCCGCGATCCTCGTCCGCCTGGCGGCCGTCGACGAAACCGAACTGCGCGAACTTCTCACCGACGCCTGGCGAATCCAAGCCCCCAAGGCCCTGGTCAAGACCTTCGGCCAGGTTTAACCGGTACTACGAGACCTCGGCGTCCGGGGAGCTCTCGGGACCTTAGCGGTGTTGCCGCCGGGTGGTCCGTCGCTCTACCCGTACCAACCGGTCGGCTGACTGCCGGGTATTTCGTCGAACGGCGCCAAATGAAGGCGCTACCGGTCGAAAAACCCGGCATCGCACAAGGATGGGGTTCGCCTGCGGCTGAGTCGAGAAGGCGTACCCCGAGCAGCACGATCACGCAGCCTCGCGACGCCAACTACCCGCACCACCAACCACACGCCGAATCACTCGCTTGCCACAGTCGCAGGCGAGGTGGTCTCGGCGGGCGGGAGGTCCCAGATTCGGGCGGTGTGCCAGGCGTACTCCCAGGCCTGGATGTCGGGGGGCTCGATGCCGAAGCCGGTGAGGATCGCGCAGACCTGTTCGCGATGGTGGTTCGCGTGGTTGAGCGCCTGGGCGATGAAGATGCCGGCGCGGCAGGCGCGGGTCCCGTCGTCGACCACGATGATCCGCTCGGTGTCGATCGGCTGGGAGAGTACGTCCTCCCAGAGCAGCCGGGCCTCCTCGTTGGACCGCTCCAGCTTGTCGAAGTCCGCCTCCGGCTTGCTCCCGTCGGCCCACGGCAGCAGGGTGCTGTCGGCCAGGCGGCGCAGGTAACTCCCGTCGCAGGTGATGATGTGGTGCAGCGTCTCGAGGATCCCGCCGAATGTCCCGACGCCGGTGACCTTCAGCTGCTCCGCCGTGAAGTTCTGATCCCGACAGAACCTCACCAGCTGCCCGGAAGCCCAACTGTTGTGCCGGATTGCGTCGAGCAGAACCTCGTTCACGATGACCCCATCCCGGTAGAGCGCTTCTAACTCCAGACGGTAGAGGGTCACGCTGCACACGTGTACTCATTTATGGCTGGCTCGAACAGCTGAAGTCATCGCGCCAGGCGGCTCCGCCGGATCGGGGCTCCGGCGGCACGACCGGAGACGGGACGGGCCCCCTGGTGACCCGCCCTGCCAGTACTGCGCTTGCCGGCCATCTGGCAAGTGCAGGAGCTCCGCGCCGATCAGCCCTGCGGCTGGGTGATGTTCACCATCCACGGAACACCGAACTGGTCCACCACCATGCCGAACTCGTCGCCCCACATCTGCTTGTCCAGCGGGACCGTCACGGTGCCGCCGTCGGCGAGCTTGTCGAAGAACCCACGAAGCTCGTCGTCGTCACCGCTGAGGCTGATCGACATGTTGTCGCCCGGGTTGTACGACATTCCCGGCGGCGTGTCCGAACACATCAGCGTGTAGCCCTGCGGCGTCTCGAGCATGCCGTGCATGATCTTGTCGGCTTCGGCGCCGTGGGTCGGGTCCTGGTCAGCGCTGAACTCCCCGAAGGTGTTCAGCTGCAGGTCACCCCCGAAGACACCCTGGTAGAACTCCAAAGCCTGCCGCGCGGTTCCGTTGAAACTGATGTACGGATTGAGTCGAGACGCCATCACACACTCCCCTAGCCCGATGTAAACCCCTCTTGCCACGCACACTAGACCCGGCCTCCGACAATTCGCGACGCTTCGACCCCACAGTTTCCGCACAGCCCCGTCACTGATCCCGGCCCGTGACCCCACAGTCATCCTCTGCGTGCACCGCGGCTCCGGCGAAGGCGAAATGACCTGCGCCTGCCTCGCCGGGCAGCTAAGGTCTGCGGCCATGATCCTGCGGCACATCACCATCGATGCGACTGATCCATACAAGCTGGCCGGATTCTGGAGCGAGGCGACCGGCTGGCCCGGCTCCGACGAGGACGAGCCAGGCGATGACGAGGTGATCGTGCTCGCGCCGCCGCCCGTGCCGAGCCTGCTCTTCATCCGGGTGCCCGAGGCCAAGACGGTGAAGAACCGCGTCCACATCGACTGGGTCCCGACCGAGCGAACCCGCGACGAAGAGGTCGCACGCTTCCTCACCCTCGGCGCCACCATCCACCAGGACCACCGCAAACCGAACGGCCGCGGCTGGGTCACCCTGCTCGACCCCGAGAACAACGAGTTCTGCATCGAAATGAGCGAATCCGAACGCTCAACCACGTCCCAGTAGCCGTACGGCGGCGGCGAGGTCGGACATGGTGGGGGTGATCGCGTCCGCGCCCGCGGCGGCGAGCTGCCTTCCGCGCTCAGCGTTCTTCGCGTAACCGACCGATCGGACTCCCGCGTGCCGGGCGAACTCGATGTCGGTCACCGCGTCTCCGACCATGCAGCACTGGTCCGGTCGGCTCCTCAAGGCTCGCAGCGCCTCGAACGCCAAGGTCGGGTCGGGCTTCATCAGCCGAGGACGAGCAAACGGACGCCCGAGGATGAACTCAACCTGATCGCGCAAGCCGTGCAGCTCGAGGAACCCCTCTATGGCCGGAGCGGCGTTGTTGCTGATGATCCCCACTCGTCGGCCCGCCGCAGCGCACGCGCTCAGAAAGTCGCCCGCTCCCGGCGTGACAGGCGCAGTTCGGGCGGACGCGATCTCGCCTGCGACGGCAGCCTGCTCGGCCGACTCCAGGGCCTCCGGCGCATGCTCCGCCGCGAACTCCAGTACGACGAGGTGTTCCACCGTGCTCGCCAAGGGCTCCGGAATCACCACGCCGGCGCGCAGGATCGGCGTACGGGTCTCGTCCGCGATCTTGGTCCCGCTGCCGGACGGGAACAGATCTGCCACCGGCCCATCGAAGTCGAGCAGTACGTTCTCCGTCCGCTCCAGGACTGCGGTCAGCTCTTCGAGGCTCGACGTGTGCACCGGAGGCACGCTAGTCGAGCGGTCATGGAAAGATCCCCGGAATGTGACGTCCGTCGATCAACGCACGACCAGCGGCGAGACCGTGGCGATCGCGACGGCAGCCCTGGTCGGAGTCGGACTTGCCGTCCAGGCGAGGGTCAACGGCGGGCTCGACGTAAACTCCACGACAGTCACGCTCGCGGCCGTCCTCCTGGCGGTTCGCCCGTCCAGGTGATGGCCGTTGCCTGGGACCAGCGGATGCGCCAGGTCCCGTTGTCGTCCCGGCGGTAACAGTCCAGGTGCCACGCCTCGAGTTTCCCCGGCTCCTGCCCCTGGACGGAGATCTCGATCGCCGACCGATACCGCAGTACTGCGAGATTGCCGTCCGCCATCACGTCGATCTCGGAGATCGGCTCGAACCGCCGGTAGTCGATCTCACCGGATGCGATCCCACCGAGGTACTCCGCCTTCGACCAGACATGCCGCTCGGTGTGACGATCCGGAAGTCGTCGGCATGCAACGCGTCAGCCTCGTCTGGCATGACCTCCACCGACGTCCGAAGGCGCCGCTGCTCGATCTCCGCCAATTCACCAGTGAGGCTCATGCCTGCGAACCTACGCGCTGGACCAGCGCAATCGGGTTGTCCATGGCCTTGGACAAGACATGGCCGACCATGCCCCGATCGCCCACCCGCCGAGATCTTCCGCCCCATGCCGGGTTCTTCGACCGATAGCGGCTTCATTTGGCGCCAGTCAACGAAAACCCCGCCAGCCAACCCCGTCGCAGAGGCCGCCGGATGGTACGGATGGTTGCCTCCGGCGTTCATCGGCAGGAGACCTTGCTCGCTCCACTGTGTGATGGTGCTAGTCGGCCTGCCAGTTGTGCTGCCAGTTGTGCTGCCTGGTCTGGGCCATACTCGTGTGCACCCCGTCCGTGGGGGCTGTTGGCGATAGCGTCGGGCGATCCGCCCGTGGAGGGATGGACTATGCCGAGCTCGACAGGCGGGAATCTCGTTCACATCAATCCGATCCTGAACGTCTCCGATCTACAGGCCAGCATCGCGTTCTACACCGAGGTCGTCGGCTTCAACCTCCTTGACACCTTCGGCGATCCGGCTGACTACGGCATCATCCGCTGGGATCAGCACGAGATCTATCTGTGCCAGAACGGCCAGGGCCAGCCCGGCACGTGGCTCACGCTGTTCGTCACTGAACCCGCCGCTCTCTACCGGCAACTCGTGGCCAACGACGTCGAAGTGCTGATGCCCTATCCGGATGGCGGTGGCGAGTTCCGCGTCGTCGACCCCGACGGTCACGTGCTCCGGGTGTTCTCAGGATCGTGATCGGCGGACCTCCCGACGAGACTGCATGGAGGACCGGCGGGGCGACACGAATCTCATGGTGCGCTTCCAACCCCGGGTCGTTCGGTGGCTCAGAGCAAGCACTATCCGTGCTTGCTGCCCTGTCCGCCATCCCTGAGCGATGACTACGGGTCCGGACCGGCTGGTGGTGCGGGCTAGGGTCGACTCAACCGACGGACTGGGGGCCTTTGTGGATGTCGAGTCAACGTACGACGCGGTCGCAGTCGAGTACGACGCGTGGGTAGGTGCGGGCTCGGCGCTTGCCGATCCCACGTTCGAGGAGCTTGTCGGCAGGATCGCCGGCCAAGAGGTGTGCTCAGTCGCGTGCGGGCAGGGCCGGGAGGCGCGGTACCTGGCCGCCCAAGGTGCTGCAGTGACCGGTGTAGATCTCTCCGAGAACCTGATCGCTATCGCTCGGCGACACGAGGAGGCCGATCCGCTCGGTATCTCTTACCTCCAAGGAAATGCGGAGACTCTCGAAAGGCTCGCCACCGGGTCGTTCGATGGGGTCGTCTGCTACCTGGCGCTCATGGATATCCCGAATCTTGACAGCGCGCTGCAGTCCATTGCGCGCGTACTCCGGCCAGGAGGCTGGTTCGTCTTCTCGATCACCCATCCGTGCTTCAAGACGCCGGCGACCGGCGAGATCGTCGACCACACGAACAAGAGCGTTCGACGGACAGTCGGGCGCTACTTCGCCGAGGGCTACTGGGACGGTCCGGGCCTGCACCGAGATGCACTTCCAATCGGCGCCTATCACCGGACGCTGAGCACCTACGTGGACGCGCTGACGCGGGCCCGACTTGTCATCGACCAGCTGCGTGAACCACCGCTTGATCACCAACCGGTCTGGCAGGAAGTCCCGCAGCTGCTCTATCTCCGTTGTCACCGCAGCGCAGAGACTCTCAGCGCTCGCTGAAACGGCGCCGCCCCGGCGCGTTGGTCCCGCACGCGGCATGCGGGACCAAACAGCACCTCGGTTCTCGCCTTCGTAGCGCGCTCAGGATCCTCCTGGCGTACGCCGCCTCAGCTCTTACGATCTCGCGGTCCCTGCGCCGACCAACATCTCGCACGGCCCGACGAAGCCGTCCGGCCCCTCGAACCGGCTGAGAGCGTCCTCCACCTCGCGCCAGGTGTCCTCTCGCTCCTCGTCGGTGAGGCCGGCCATCAGCTGATGGAGCGCTCCGAACGACTCTCGCTGGAAACGAACGCATTCCGCCGCCGAGGACAGCAGGACGGGCGAGGGCAAGGTGGTCACCTCCACCTCGACGAAGCCAGCCGCCGTGAGTGCCTCGGCCAGCACGCCGGGCGCGCCCGCGACAAGTGGACGCCGCTGGTCATCCGAGAGCTGTTGTGCGGTAGCACCCAGTTCAACGAGATCCGCCGGGGACTTCCCCGTATGTCGCCGACGTTGTTTGGCGAAGCGGCTGCGGACATTGGAGGACGTCGGGGTCGTACGCCGTCACCAGTCCGGGCGCAGTACGTCGTACGAGCTGACCGCCAGCGGCGAGGAGTTGCGCCCGATCGTGATGGCGCTGGGCCACTGGGTTGCCCGCTGGATCGGCAGCAGGCTGCGCCCCGACCAGCTCGACGCGGGCTTCCTGATGTGGGACGTACGCCGGTTCGTGCGCCTGGACGAGTTCCCGTCGGGCCGTCTGGTCGTCATCCATTTCCACTTCCCCGACGCCGGATCCCGCGAGCGCGACTGGTGGCTCGTAGTCGAGAACGGCGTCGCCGATCTGTGCCGGGACGACCCGGGTCACGACCTCACGCGCCAGGTGCACTCATCGGTCCGGGCGCTGACCGACATCTGGACCGGGGAGGCTTCCCCAGGCTCGGCCCTACGCGCCAGAGAGGTCGAGGTCGTCGGCCCAGCCAAGGACGCGGAGCGGCTTTGGCGATGGCTGGGGACGAGTGCCTTCGCGGAGACCCGCGCAACCCGGATCACGCCCTGAGCGATCTTGTCGCATTGGCCCCGGGGCCTTCGGGCATCGGGTGACGAACCTGTCAAAACCGATTTGTGACACACAGGTGCACGGCGGCATGATCGGTCGGGTGCAAGCGTCACCTGCCCTCGTGATCTCGGGCCCACCCGGGGTCGGCAAGACCTCCGTCGGCTGGCGAGTCTTCGATCGCTGTACCGACCTCGCGGAGGACCCCGCGTTCGCAGACCTCGACCTACTCGGCGCCGCATGGCCCGCTCCCGACGACGACCCGCACCAGTCGCGGTTGAAAGCGACCAACCTGGCGGCGGTGTGGTCGAACTACCGCCAAGCCGGCAGTCGACGGCTCATTGTCGCCGGTGTGGTCGAAAACCGGGCCGAGCGACGACAACTGGAGGACGCCACGGGAGGACCGGTCGTGATCTGCCGACTCGACGCCCCGGACACAGAACTCGCACAGCGCATCCATGGTCGCGCCCGCGAGAGCGGCGCCGACCTGGCCAAGCTCGTCGCCCGCGCCTCCGAACTGTCCGCCCAGCTCGTCGCTGTCGACGTCAGCGACTACTCGGTCGGCACAGCTGGCCGCACCATCGACGACGTCGCCGACGAAGTCCTCGCCCGCTGGCAAGGCGAGGCCATCAGCGATCGTTAGCCAGCGGGGCGGCGCTGGCACCTTGTCAGCAGTCGGTTAACAAGCTCCTGCTTCCCAGGTCATAGCTCGTGACCTAGGGTTCTCTATTAGCCGCCTGTCGGAATCGAACCGACGACCTTCTCATTATGGGTCCGTCCCCGGCAGGCTGATAAGCGCACCGACCGGCGATCCTGAGCGCAAATGATGCTCAGTGGTCGTCGGTCGTTGACGGCTGTTCGGGCGGTCCGGGGACACCTGGGGGACGCGACTGCTGCGGCTAGAGGCTGAAGGCGATCGACCGCAGGATCAGCACAGCGAAGAAGACCGCTGTGAACGCCAGGTCGATCGACAGGCCGCCGGCACGCACCGGCCGCAGCACCCGCCGCACCGGCGCGATCACCGGCTCCGTCCAGGCGTGAGTCAACTGGCGGGCTCGGCTCGCCCATTGAGGTCCGCTCGCCAACACACCCGACCAGTCCAGCACCATCCGTGCGAGCAACAGCAAGATAAACGCCGTCAGGGCGTACCCGACCAGCGCTCCGATGAGGCTCATGATCAACTCCTCCGTGACGGCCACACTGGCCGTCTTACCGGTATCAACGTTGCCCGCCACCCAGGAATGTCCTCGTCGGCATCTTCTTAGCGGACTATCAGGTCAGACCAGCGCGTGCTTCTGCCATACTCCGACGTGGCTGCGGAGGTTTCGTCCGACACCGCTTGTTGGCGAGTTCTGACACCGCCGGGCACGTGTCGGTGCCGCGGATGTTGGTTTGCGTCGACACCGCTTCCGCGCCCGACGGGTGTCAGGTTGTCCGCTGCCTTGTGGCTTGAGCCAGACGGTAGGAGTCGGTGCCGGTCTCGAGGATGGTGCCGCCGAAGGTGAGTCGGTCGACGATGGCTGCGCATAGCCGGGGGTCGGTGAAGGTCTTGGTCCAGCCGCCGAAGGACTCATTGGACGCGATCGCGACCGAGGCCTTCTCCTCACGCTCGGTGAGGACCTGGAAGAGGAGTTCCGCGCCGCGGCGGTCGAGTTGCATGTAGCCGAGTTCGTCGATGCACAGCAGGTCGACGCGGCCGTAGCGGGCGATGGTCTTCGCCAGCGTCATCTCGTCGGCGGCCTCGACGAGCTCGTTGGCAAGCTGGGTCGCCAGGGTGTACTTGACCCGGTAGCCGGCCATGGCGGCCTCGGTGCCGAGTGCGATCAGCAGATGGGACTTGCCGGTGCCGGAGTCCCCGATCAGACACAGCGGCTGTCCCTTCTGGACCCATTCGCACTTGGCGAGGGTGTGGATCACGGCGGGATCGATGTTGGGGTTGGCGTCGAAGTCGAAGGCCCGCAGGGACTTCTCGCGGGGGAACTTGGCGGCCTTGGTCCGGCGTTCGGACCGGCGTCGGGCGCGATCGTCGCACTCGGCAAGCAATAGTTCGGCGAGGAACCCGCGGTAAGACATCTGCTCACGCCCTGCCCGGTCGGCGTAGTCGGTGAAGGAGTTGCGGATGGTGGGCATTCGCAGCATCCGGCACGCTTGGTCGATCGCGGCGTCGGCTGCTTCTTCGGTCATTCCACGGCGCTTGGTGGTCACGGTGCGGCTCCTTCGTTCGGGGTGTCACGTCGGCTGGCCAACAGCTGGTCGTACTTCTCCACGCTCGGCAGCGGCCGAGTGTCGGCCGGGATGTGGGCGCGGAGCCGGCGCTCGGTCAGCGATCGCACGGCAGGGATCTCGCCTTCTCCGCGTGCCCTGTCGCCGCTCATCAGGGACTGGTGGTCCGCTGTCGTGTCGTCGGCTCCGCCATCTGCTGTGTCGTTGTACTTGCGCGCTTCCAACGCGACAGCGTCCGCGGTGAGCGCGCCTGCACGCAGCGCCGTCGCGAGTCCGGCGACGACGTGGTCGTGTGGAAGGTGCCGGTGCATCATCAGGACCTCAATGAGGGCACGGGTGCCGTCAGCGTCACCGTGGGCCTTGCAGGCCGCGGCCCACCAGGCGTCGTGAACGGGCGTGAACCGCCCGGATGCCCTGGCCTGCTCCAGCGCTTTCGCACCGGGTAGCGCGCCCGGTTTGCGGAGGAGGACCTCGAGATAGTGGTCCAGGTCGACCCGGGTCGAGCCCTTGGTCATGAGCCGTTCGTGGCGGGCGATCTCGGTCCTGCCGTCGAACACGACCAGGTCGCTGGCGCTCAGGAGCACCCGGGCTTGACGGCCGACCATGCGCGCGGGCACGGAGTACTTGTTCATCCGGACCGTGACCTGGGCGTACCGGTCCACGCGCGGGGTGAACCAGCGGCCGGTCTCGAACGGCTCGGTCGGAAGGGGCGCGAAGAGTGGCTGCTCGGTGGCGAAGTGTTCCCCGACCGTGCGGGCGCGGGACCCGATCCGCCGGGCGTCGTCGGCTTCGTCCCAGGCGTCGACCATAGCGTTGAGCTCGGCGAGGGAGTCGACTTCTGGGATGGGGACGAGGTGGTTGCGTCGGAACCAGCCGATCTGCCCCTCGACGCCGCCCTTCTCGTGCGCACCTTGGATTCCGGGCTGGCAATAGAAGGCTTCGATGCCGTAGTGGGAACGGACGGCGGTCCACCTGTCGGCCTCGACCCGCTGGCGGGAGAACCCGATCACGCTCGCGACGGCGGCCTTGAGGTTGTCGTAGCGGATCTTCCCGGTCGGCACCCCGCCGAGCACGTTGAAGGCGTGGACGTGACCCTCGAAGAAGGCTTCCTGCCCAGCCGAGGCACTGACCCTGTGCACGGCCTTGCCCGAGTAGGAGAGCCGAAGGCTGAACAGCGCGCAGGTTACGAGCTCGCCGCGCAGGCGGATGGCGACGTCGCCGAAGTCAACCTCGGCCTCGCGGCCCGGGAGGTGCTCTTGCGGGATGAACGCGTTGGCAGGTTCCCGTCCGACCTCGACGCGAATCTCACGGCGTCGGGTGGCGAGGTCCGAGCGCAGCCAGTCGTCGATCACCACTCGGTACGCGTCAAGCCGTGAGCCGCGTTTGGGCGGTTGCTTTCTCTCCTTCGGCCATGCAGATTCCAGCGCCGCTGTCACGGTTCGGAAGCCGACGCCGTGCTTGCGCTGCAGCGCGCGGTTGGACATCCCAGATCGGGCATCCCGTCGGATCGCCGCGTACAGGTCGACCCGGGAACGCGGCTGCGTCATCGGTGGCACTCCTGACGTGAGCACGCCGTGAGCACGCCGTGGGCACGACTTTCGGCACCGGGCCACCGCCCGGGAACGGTGACCGCATGCGACCACAGCCCGGAATCACTGGCCCTACCGAGGTGCCTGGTCATGTGCTGCGCAGGGCTTCGGTGGGCGGTACTGAGTCGGCCCGGAGTGGAGGATACGACCGACGACGGAGCCGATGAGCAGCGAGTAGGCCAGGTCGAGTCCCACTGAAGCCCAGGTCAGTACGACGGCCCGGCCTTGCGTGGTGACGAAGACGTTGGTGACGAGCACGCCCAGGATCAGGCCTGTGATGCCGCCGACGACATCAACCTCGACACCACCTGTCCGCCCCGTGTCCCTGGCGCGACGAAGATCTGCTTGCGCGGTGCCTAATCGGTCTTCCCGCAACACCTCGCAGGCCCCTCAGTGTTCGCTGCTGAAGAACCGTAGCAACAGCGGGCCGACGGTCTGTGGGTCGACGACATGATCCGGCCCCTCGAGGGTCTCCCGTTGAGCGTGGGGTAATTGGTCTGCAAGCTCGTCGGCTGCGCGGTCGAAGAAGTCCGAGGGCAGGCCTGCCATATAGGGGACCGTGATCGGTCCTCCGGTGGTGACCAGGACCGGTTGGGTGACCGTTGCCAGTCGATCGGCCGGCAACTGGTAGCGGTTGAGGAAGACGCTGTCGTGGACCAGCGTGGGCGCGAGGGCGACCGAATGCGCCCAATGCGCCGTCTGCTTGCCTGCCGCTTTCCTGGCCGCGATGTTGTCGTCGGAGGCGCCGCTCAAGCGCATGAACAGTTCGAGAACCTCCTCGTCTCGCCCGGCGTCGAAGGCGCGTCGGGTGTCCGCGACGTACTCCTCGAATCGCTGGCGGATGTCGTCCCCGACCGCGTAGGGCACCTCCCACACGGCGATCGTGTCGATGGCTGACCCGGCCGCGGCCGCTTCCAGCGCCAGCGCGCCACCAGAGGACGCCCCGAACAGGTGTGCCGAGCCGCCCGCCTCCGCGATCAACGCATCCAGGTCCTCGATCTCCCTCTCCACGGCGTACGGCTCGGTGAAGCCGCTCGCGCCGCGTCCCCGACGGGCATAGTTGTAGACCGTGAAGTGCTCGGCGAGCGCCGGCGCCAAGGGAGCGTTCTCCACCCCCTCGTCGAGTGCTCCGCCCACCAGAATGACGGCCGGACCGCTTCCCTTCCGGTCGTAGGCGATGGTGGTGCCATCGTTTGATGTCACGCGAAAGGCCATCTCGTTCATCTCACATCTCCGTTCGAGAGGTTTGTCTCAGCGCCTGAGCAGCGTGCCGACGACGGCGTCGGTGCGCGACCACCGCGTCCTTGCGATCACGGCCGCCACGATGAGTAAGGCGAGCGGCAGCCAAGGGCTCTGCTCGAGCACGAACTGATCGGTGATGACAGCACCGGTCAGCAATGCCGCCAACCCGAGACTGGCCAGGCCCACCAGAGCCGGGATCAGAAGTCCAACCCCTCCCGCGACCTCCAGCGCTCCGACCAGGTACCGGAGCCACTGGCCAGCCCCGATGTCGGCGAACATGTCCACCATGACCGGGTCGCCGGCGAGCTTCGAGATTCCGCCGCCGGCGATTATCGCCGCCAGCACGACGTGCAGAATCCAGACCCCGATGCTGCTCGCCCGCCCGGGCGTGTGCGCAACGGTTTCCGAGGTTTTCTTGGGGATGGTGCTCATTCGGCTCTCCTTGTCGTGTCCGGGTCTGGTAGCGGTGATGGCTTTGGCCGAGTGGGCCGGGTTGTCGGAGTTGATTTCGACCAAGTGCTCGCGGTAGCGGCATCTACTTCTTGTTGCGGTAGAGGACCATGGTGATGGGACCGAAGACCGCGACGAGAAGTACGGACGAGACGAGCACCCAGCCGATTTCCCCGGCGGGCACCGAGCCGTCCATCAGGCCGCGTACCACGGTCGCCAGGTGGGTGATCGGGTTGACCTCGACGACCGCCTGCATCCACCCGGGCATCGTCTTCGGGTCCACGAAGATGTTGCTCACGAACGTCAGCGGGAACATCACCATCATGCTGACCCCCGCCACCGAGTTCGGCGTGCGCAGGATCAGGCTGAGCATCGTCCACAACCACGACAGGCAGAACGAGAACACCAGCAGCAGCACCACCGAGAGCACCACGCCGACGGCGCCACCCTCCGGCCGGAACCCTAGGACCAGTCCGAGCGTGATCACGATCGCCGACCCGATCGAGTAGCGCATCACATCGCCGAGCAGGGCGCCGACCAGCGGCGACGGTCGCCACACCGGAAGTGACCTGAACCTGTCGAACACCCCCTTCTGGATGTCGGTGTTCAGCGTTATGCCGGTGTTCATGGTGATCATGACGTTCGCCTGCACCAGGATCCCGGGCAGCAGGAACTGCAGGTACTCCTGAGTCGACCCGGCGAGCGCGCCACCGAACAGGTAGGTGAACATCAGCGTGAACATGATCGGGAACATGGTCACGTCGACGAGCTGCTCCGGGACGTGTTTGATCTTCAGCAAAGCGCGCCAACCGAATGTCAACGAGGTGCGCACCGGGCCGGGGCGAGACGGCCGCTCACCGGCCAACAGCACACTGCGCAGCGCGTCCTCAGTGACCGGCGCCGACCCCTGCTCCGCGGACGTGGCATTCATGCGGCATCCTCCTCGGGTGTCTCCTCGGCGGCGTGTCCGGTCAGGGTGAGGAACACCTCGTCCAGGCTCGGCTGACCGAGCGCGAACTCGGTGACGTCGATGCCGCTGCGGGACAGCTCGGCCAGGGAACGGGCGACCCGCTCGGGGTCGGAGATCCGCGCGGACAGCGCGGCCGGGTCAGCGGACGGCTCAGCCGGCACCTCGAGGACGCCGGCGAGGACCCGCTCTGCCTCGGCCCGCTGCTCGGGCGCACGTAGCCGTACGTGCAGCGAGCCGGCGCCGACCGATGCCTTGAGCTCGCCGCTCGAGCCCTCGGCGATCACCTTCCCGTGGTCGATCACCGCTATCCGGTCGGCCAACTGGTCGGCCTCGTCGAGGTACTGCGTGGTCAGCACCACGGTGGCGCCCTCGGCGACCATGCCCCTGACGATCTCCCAGACCTGGTTCCTGCTGCGCGGGTCGAGCCCGGTCGTGGGCTCGTCGAGGAAGATCAGTTCGGGGGTGACGACGAGGCTCGCCGCGATGTCGATGCGCCTGCGCATCCCGCCGGAGTACTTCTTCACCTGCCGGTCGGCCGCCTCGGCAAGACCGAACGCGTCGAGCAGGTCGGCCGCCCGCTCCCTGCCTCGGCGGCGTGAGTAGCCGAGCAGCCTGGCGAGCAGCAACAGGTTCTCCACCCCGGTGAGGTCCTCGTCGACCGACGCGAACTGCCCGGTAAGCCCCACCCTGCTCCGCACCGCCCGGGCGTCACGCACGACGTCGTAGCCGAGCACTTGCGCCTCTCCGGCGTCGGGGCGCAGGAGCGTGGCCAGCATGCGGATCGTGGTGGTCTTGCCCGCCCCGTTCGGACCGAGCACGCCGTACACGCCCCCGGCGCTCACGGCCAGGTCCACACCGGCGACCGCGTGGGTCGTGCCGAAGCTCTTCTTCAACCCTCTCGTCTCGATCGCGAGCTTTCCCATGGGTTCGATTCCTTCTCTCGGCGTTGCGAACGGATTGGTGAGCTAGTCAAATTTGACTACTTGGGCCAGAGCAGACGAGGAAGTAACGTCTAGTCAAGGTTGATTAGGCGCGCATCTTGAGGTGATCGGGGACCGTTCGCCACGAACCCGGATCATCGGCCATGGTGTAGGCGCCCTCAGACAGTCGTTTGCTCAGGCTCTTCGCCCACTCCAGTTCGGTGCGTGCCTGTCCCGCCCACAGTTCGGCCTGATCGCGGACGTGCTCGGGGGCGTCCCTATTGGGGTGCTCCCGCCACTCGGCCTGCACTACGAGCTCCGCTTCCAGGCGCGCGACCCGCTCATTAACCTGCGCGATGGCATCTGTCCTGGTCAGCATGGGCAACATGGCGATGGACGCGTTGAGCATGTCCGGGTCGTGGGTGCGCCGCAGACCGTCGCGGACCAGTTCGACCATCTCGTCACGTCCCCGAGCTGTCGCGCGGTACAGAACGCGCTCCGGCCCGGAGTTGCCCGGCTCGGCGTGTTCGGTGAGGAGGCCGTCAGCCCCCGCCTTCTTCAGCGCGTGATAAATCGAGCCGGGCTTGATCTTGGCCCAACTCTCCGCACCCCAGCTCTGCAGTTCGGACCGCACCTGGTAGCCATGCGCGCCGCCGGAGAGGTGCACGATACCGAGTACCAGGAGCTTCGTTGCCGACATGCGCCCACCTCCGCTCAACCCTCTCGTCTCGATCGCGAGCTTTCCCATGGGTTCGATTCCTTCTCCCGTGTTGCGAACGGATTGGCAGAGACTAGTCCAGTTTGACTACTTGGCCAGAGTACACGAGGAAGTAACGTCTAGTCAAGGTTGATTAGGCGCGCATCTTGAGGTGATCGGGGACCGTTCGCCACGAACCCGGATCATCGGCCATGGTGTAGGCGCCCTCAGACAGTCGTTTGCTCAGGCTCTTCGCCCACTCCAGTTCGGTGCGTGCCTGTCCCGCCCACAGTTCGGCCTGATCGCGGACGTGCTCGGGGGTGTCCCGATTGGGGTGCTCCCGCCACTTGGCCTGCTCTACGAGCTCCGCTTGCGCGCCCGCCAGGGTGGTGTCAACTCCCACCAACACTAGGGTGCCCTCCTGGTCCGGGTGGTGTCAGCACCGACCTACAAACGGTGCTGGTGGAGACCTCCAAAGCCACCGACGCGATTCCACAGTCCCCGCTCCGAGCGAAGCGCCTAGAGCCAGGGCGGGTTGTATCGGCCCACATAGGCACGTGCGCGTTCTGTCGGATCTGCCCAGTACTGGTGCGGTTGTCGATGCACGTGCTCTTCACAGAACTCCCGAAGGTCACTTCTGATCGTCTCCACCTGACGGACGGGGAGACCCTCGAAGTCGCTGTTGACCTGCAGAAGTTCGGACTCAAGGTTCCAACCCGACGCATCGAACGCCCACGTGCCCCACCTCGCGTACACGTGAAGTGGATGCTCGAAGTCACTCAAGTACACCGCCGCCAAGGCGATCCCCTTATCGGGATACATATCCCTGCACGTCCAGGCCAGCACGTGGCATGCCCCACTCGAGAAGAAGGCCCGATCCGTTCGTTCCCAGGAGACTCGTTGATCTGTCCGCTCGATCGCGGTTCGTCGGAACACCCCAGACGCTGTCACTGCCATGGCGGCGATGCTAGCGACGCGGTCCCCCGTCCGCGATGAGGCGGCTCCAAGCACCCCGGTGTCTTCCCGTCTGCCGTTCAGCCCACGCGTAGCGCGATCAGGAGACGCCGGAGGGGCCGAGATGGAGCACCCCACCGGACGAACGATCTTGGCCCCTCTGGTGGCCCAACCTCCTAGCACGTCTCCTCAACCACGAGCAGAGACCTGCCCAGATCGTCTTTGAACTCACCCGCGCGAAAGTCGGTGTAGTCATTCGCAGCGACGCTCTTGCCGTTCAGCTAAGGACGGATCATCGCCATGAACTCCTCCCGGTGCTCTCGCCTGCAGGCTGGGCGGGTCCTGGACGAACGGGGCCTAGAGGCTCAGAAGTCGATACGCATGACGGCGCGGCGTTTGCCCGGCTGGCTCACCTCGGCGAAGCCGGCATCGGCGAACATGGCGAGAGTGCCGACGGACCCGCCGTCCACGAAGTCCGGGTAGCCCTCCACGGCACAGGCGCCGCGTTCACGGGCGAACCCGACGGCGGCGCGGGCGATCGCGCGGCTGACTCCTCGGCGCCGGTAGCCGACGCGGGTGACGAAGCAGGTCACGGCCCAGACGGTGGTGTCGGCCTTGTCCTGGTTGCGGCCCAGCCAGGGGACGCGGCAGTCGCGTAGCAACCTCGGGTGGTCGGCCCGCGGCGCGACGGCGCACCAGCCGACGGGCTCGCCGTCGAGGTACGCGACCAGGCCGCTCGTCGCCTGTGCCTTTCGGTTTCCGCAGGCGGTCTGGTCGCTGAGCCGGGCGGCGAGCTCTTCGGGACCTTCAGACGCCCAGGACTCCTTGGGCAGCATCCGGAACCGCTGGCACCAGCACCGTGCGGTGTCGCCGGTCGTGCCGAAGACCGCCCGCAGGTCCTCCCAAGCCGCCTGGTTGGCCGGAACGATCGTGAGCTGCTCGACGGTCACCGGCTCCCGCGACCCCGTCGGGCGGGGAACGGGCACCCGTTTGGCCGCTGGCAGCTTCGGCGTACGAGGCAGCGCGTCGAACGTGAGCCGAACGTCCACCGCGTCGCCTGTATGCAGTCCTTCGGGCTTGCGCACGGCGTCCTTCAGCGGGAGCAGGTAGCCACCATCCTTCGGCCACAGTGACGTCTTCCACTCGGTGCTGCCGATCCGAGCGCGGATCGGGAGCATTCCCCAGCCGTAGCTGGCGGCCGAGGCCGTGGCCCGCAGCGCGACACCTTCCTGCTCCGGCACGGAGACGAAGTAGTACGGCGCCGGACCGCGCCACTCGATGACCTCGCCGCTGAACTCTTGATCCATTACCAGATATTAGGCCCCGTTCCGGGACGTACCGATGTGAAACTCATTTGGAACTGCGCTAGCTACCCGCTCATGCCGAGATCCGCTCAGGCGGAGATCCGGAAGGGCAGGACCGCCGACAGGCGTTCGCTCAGGCCGAGGCTGGGCGAGCTCGCCAGGCGTCGACGGCGACGTCCACGATGTCGGCAAGAGGTTCCTCTCGCCCAAGCTGGTCTAGCGAAATCCATTCTGCGTAGTCCGTGGTGCCGTCCACCTCGAGCGTGCCAAGGCTCCCACCAGCAAGGGTGGCACGGTAGACGACACGAACCGACTTGAACGGCTGGGGCCTTTCCGGCTCTCCGGGTGCGGTAAACGAGTGCACCGCCAAGGGCTCATGAAGGACCACCCGGTAACCCGTCTCTTCCAAGACTTCGCGGATGACCGCCTCTTCTACGGATTCGTCATACTCCACACCTCCGCCGGGGAGGGTCCAGCAGGGTTCGCCCCGACCAGAGCCGTTGTACCAGGCGAGCAGGATCCGCTCGGTCTCGTCAACGATCAGTGCGTAAGCCGCGAGCCGCGTGTGGTACTCCGTAAAGTGCACTCGGCCATCGTATTGCGACAGTCGGTCAATCGGGGCCCGCGGCACCAGCTCTGATCGGTACACCCGGTAGGCCGGCAGGAAGCTGCTGAGCGTCATTGCCACGAGGACGCTGACCGCACCGACAACGATGATCGCCGACTCTAGGACCCGCCCGCAGACTTGGCCGAGGCGACGCTGTGATTCTGCCGCTTGACGACGGGATAGAGCGGTGACTGCGCTGCCAATGCAAGCGACAATCGCGGTACGTCTCATCGTCCGTCCGAGCGAGTGACGTCAGCTGGCCGAGCTTGCCAGTGTTGCCCTAGGCAAGAGCCTGGCGCCACACCTCGCGAGCCCCGGATCGGCTAGGGCTGGTGCGGACACGACCAGCTCGCCGTCGAGCACGCGGTCCGCACTCAGCTGGGCGACCAGTGCAGCCTGGACGTCGGGGAACTTCGCGGTGAGTCCTTGCCGTTGCGCGACCACAAGTGGACCTGGCCAGCACGGCAGATGCTCGGGCGCGGGACCCGACGCGTTGGCTGATTAGCGGTGGTTGCACAGGGTACCGGTGGAGACACAAGGCGTAACGATGTTGCGCAGGGCAAGTTGACGATGGAAGGGCGGAATCACCTCATGAGACTCATCACGCGAATGGTGGCGGTTGTGGGGATGCTGGCGACCGCGGTTGGTGGCGGCGGGACGACGGCATACGCGCAATCTACGGTCAGCACGGGCATCCAGGGTGAGGGCGAGGTCGCGTGCGGCTACGACTACGGGACCTGCGTCAGGCAGTGGTACGACTATGGGTTCGTCAAGAACTACATCGTCAGCAAGATCTACTATCGAGGCGGCGGTTACCACTTCTACTGGTGGAACTGACTCTGCCAGCGCCGTCCACGACGCCGAACCGGCCGCTGCCCGACCGATGACTCAGTCTTTGCAGCGGCCGGTTTCGCCGAACATGCGCAGCTATCGGTTGTCGGCTTTCCGCGGCTACACCACCGTGTTCCGGGGGAAGTGATCGCCGCCCATCAGTTCTTTAGCGAACGCCGCCAGACCCAGTTCGATCCACGTCGCGGCCTGCTGGGACCTGCTCCTTCGCTATGTTTGACCGACTTGCCGATTCTCGCACCCCCAGATGGGCGGCGAGACGACTCCCTCTTGCCTCCAAGGGGATCGACCACCCGAATGGCCGAGAGGGGCTGAATGTTCTGCGGGCAATACTCCTGAGCGGCGCGCTGGCGGCGGTCTGCTCGCTGCTGGGGACCCGGATCGCCATCGGATGGTTCGCCCGTCACGGCTTAGGCCAGCCGATCAGGCACGACGGACCGACGACACATCATGTCAAGCGGGGTACGCCGACCATGGGCGGTCTCGTGATCCTGCTGAGTGCCGCTGCGGCATATTTGGCGGCAACGATCTTGACCGGCGGGTGGCCGAGTGCCAGCGCTTGGCTCCTGGTCTTGCTGTTCTTCGGCTGCGGGGTTGTGGGGTTCCTCGACGACTTCATCAAGGTCTACACCCAGAACAACCAGGGTCTGAGTAGTCGGGCCAAGATGGCGGGTCAGACGCTGGTCGCGCTCGTCTTCGGGGTCCTGGCTACGCAATTCTTCGCCGACGAGCGAGATGTCAGGCCGGCATCGCAGTACATCTCCACCACTCAGGACTGGGGAATCAAGCTGCCCCTGATCGTGGTCCTGCTTGTGACCTGGTTCATCGTCACCGCGACCTCCAATGGCGCCAACCTCACTGATGGCGCCGACGGGCTGCTCGCTGGCGCCTCGGCGTTGATCTTCGGCGCATACACCATCGTGAATGTCTGGCAGAACAACCAGCTGTGCGACTCCTCGCGGCCCACTGTGGTGGAGTCACAGTGCTACCAGGTGCGAGACCCTCTCGACCTCGCGGTCTTCGCGGCCGCCATCGCTGCAGCTTGTTTCGGCTTCCTGTGGTGGAACGCCAAGCCCGCACGGATCATGATGGGCGATGTCGGCTCCCTCGCCATCGGTGGCGCCTTGGCCGGGCTGGCAATCATGTCTCGAACCGAGCTCCTTATGGCCGTCGTCGCCGGACTGTTCGTGCTCGAGACCATGTCCGTGCTACTGCAGATGAGCTACTTCAAACTGACCAGGCGACTCACGGGCACGGGGCGTCGCATCTTCCGAATCACTCCCATCCACCATCATTTCGAACACCTCGGATGGGAAGAGGTCACCGTAGTGATCCGCTTCTGGATCATCGGAGGGATCTTCGTCGCGACCGGGCTCGGGATCTTCTATGCCTCTTGGCTGGCCTGAGCCCAAGAGGAATTGAGTTCGATCACAGACTCCGAGGCATGCCGAGGGACCGCTGTGTGTGCTTCTTGATTGTCGGCGAGACCAACTGGCTAGGGTCCCACCAGATGATGTGGAATACACGACCGCGCAGGAATCCGTACAGGCGCTCGGGTCCTAACACCTGAAGCGGACGAGCATAGTCTTGAAGCCGAGTTTCGCATCGGCAAGATGGCGCTCGATGAGCTGCTCACCGTCGCGTTGGTTCGGGGATGGCGACGCTCATAGACCTCATGCCGGAAGGGGATAAGAACCTGCTCGGTTAGCAAACTTGGCCTGGGCTCCCCGCCACGAACCCCGCCTCTAGGTCAGCTTCTTGTGCATCTGGGCGCACACCGTCTCGTACCGCGTGATCGAGCCGTCAGGGTTTTGCTGGTCCCAAGCTTCGAGTCTCTCGTCGTATGCGACATAGCCCAGCCGCTCGTATAGCGCCCGGGCTCGGGGATTGCTCAACTCGACGCCGATCTCGGCCCGATCAAGACCTCGGGCCAAAATCCGCTGCTCGGCGGCTCCAATGAGTACAGTCCCGATCCCGCAGGACTGCAACGCTGGCTGCACGGACAATTGCCACAACGAACCTGCGCCGGGATACGGCACGTAGTCGATCCCACCGATAGCTAGGGGCAGGTCGGTCTTCGCGCAGACGGCAAGGTAATCGACTTCCCCGCGCCGCGCCCGGTCGAGCTCCTTGGCGACCTGCGTCAGGTGCAGTTTGCTGCCCGCAAAGCCACATGCGGCCAGATCGGCATCGGCCAGATCTCTCACTTTCAGATCGACTACGACTGCGCTCATCCTCACCACTCCCTCGTGCAGTCTCGTGTCAGACGCCGAAGGCGGCAACCGGTTTCTCCCTGCCATAGCTCACCGTGCGTCCTCCCGGCCCCCACTCCGGCATAGCCAGCCATCTCCGGCCCGTCATCCCGGAGTCGTGAGGGCCCCCGCCGGAGGCAATACTCTTGGCCGTTGGTGAAGAACTCCGACGGCGCAGCCGCTATCCCGCCAGGCCGATCGGGACGCTCAGGAATCCCGCCTAGTCGCGGATTCGGGTCGAGCCACCCGCGCGCTGGGCATCTCGCGAGGCGCTCGGGCCATCGCCGGACTGCTTGCCCAGGACACCGGTCGGTTCGAGCGCGTCGTCCTCGTCGTCCCACCCGGCGACCTCCGTCCACCGCCCCTCAGCTACCAGGCCCGGCTCGACTCCCTGCCTGCTGCGGCGACCGAGCCTCCCGCTCCCGACACGAAGTTTCTACTGCCCGGCCTGCGCGCCGATCGTCGCGCCGATCGGTGCGTGTCGATCCCGGCGCAGATCCGGGTCGACCGGTCACCCACGGATCGCGGCGGCGTCAGCGGAGGTCTTTGCGTGAGGTGATGCCCAATTTGGCGAAGACGTTGCCCAGGTGCCACTCGACGGTGCGGGGGCTGATGAACAACTGGCCGCCGATCTCCTGGTTGGTGCGTCCGCTCCGGGCCAGCTTGGCGATCTGGGCCTCCTGAGCCGTGAGATCGGTGAGCGTTTCGACCGTGCGCTTGCGAACGGTTTCCCCCGTGGTCAGAAGCTCTCGACGAGCACGATCCGCGAAACCTTCCATCCCCATATCGGTCAGCATCTCGTGGGCGAGGTGAAGCTGCTCGCGCGCGTCGAGACGGCGACCTCCGCGCCGGAGCCATTCGCCGTACACGAGATGCGTCCGAGCCAGCTCCGCACGCATGCGAGTTCGGCCGAGTCGCTCGATTGCCACTTGGTACAGACGATCGGCGGTCTCACCCTGACTCAGCAGTGCCCGGGACCGCGCCTCCACCCCGAGCGCCCAATCGCTGCCGCTGGCACTGGTGGACTCCGCCAGCCGCCGCATGGCGTTGGTGGCGCGCCCGGGCAACCCGCAGCGTACGGCCGCCTCGACCAGCTCGACCAAGCCCCAGTTGACTGCAGCACTTACGTCAGCGGTGTATGCGCTGGCCGATTCGGCCGCTGCCAACGCGTCCTGATAATGACCAAGACCGTTGTTGAACACCGCGGTTGCCCAATTGGTGAGGCCGATCCCAAGACCCTCGCCACGTTGGGCAACCTCGTCCTTGGTGGCAGTGGCCAGGTCGGAGAACCCGGCGTCGCGGCCCCGCAGCGCGGCGAGGGCCAGATCACCATAGGGCGCGAGACGGGTTCCCGTCGCCTCCGTCACGACCTGCAATTCCTCGACCAGGGAGGCCGCGGCGGCCAGCTCGCCGGCGAAGAGGAGCAGGTAGACGCGTTGGCTCAGGGCGTTGGGAAGTTCGCTGAGGGCTCCGGCTTCCCGGGTCAGCCGAACGTGTCGGTTGGAGAAGGTGTCCCACCGGTCGTAGTCCCACAGATGGATAGCCGCGACACAGGCTGGCCATAGCCAGCGTAGCTCCGCCTCCACGGACATCCCCTCGTCGAAGGCTCTCAGCGCACGCTGCAAAATAGGAGCACCTGCTGCGTGTCCTTTCGTGATGGTCGCGGCCAGGCCGTCCAGGAGGACATCGGACGCGCGTGGCGGATGCGACGCCTGCGGCGCCGCACGCGCAGCCGCGGCCACCTCCTGCGGTGTTCCGCCCGGACTTGCCAGGCGGCCGGCGAACCGCGCGGCATTCAGCGCGTCCAGATAGGTGTCGCGGGCGAGACCGGCATCGATGGGTTCGAGCCGTTGGGCGGCTCTCAGCAACAGCGGGGAGGCATCGCTGCCGCGGTTTGCCGCGAAGGCGAGCTGAGCGAGCAGCAGGTCGACACGAGCCCGCCCGAGCTCATCGAGCGATCCCGCCTCGGCCATGCCCAGCAGCTGCCGCGCCGCCTCGAACGCGCCTGCCTGGACCTTCGCTTGGGCCGCGGCCAGTGTCCGTTCGCTCCGTTGCGCCAGATCCGGTGTGAGTACCGCTGCGCGCTCGAGGAATGCGGCCGCCGCCGCCAGTCCACCCCGCGCCTGTGCCCGGCCGGCCGAGCGTTCCAGCTCGGCTGCCACCTCCGCGTCGGGCCCCACCGCGGCGTGGGCGCGATGCCAGGCCCGCCGGTCGGGATCAGCCGCAGGATCGGTGGCCTCGGCCAGCACCCGATGCGCCTCCCGCCGGTCACCAGCCGAGGCCGCCTGGTAGACCGCGGAGCGGACCAGGGGATGGCCGAAGTGGACCCGGGCGCCGAGCTCGACCAGTCCGGCGGCCTGCGCAGGCGCGACGGCGTCGGCCGGGATGCCCTGCAACTCGCCCGCGCGCCACAACAAGGTCATGGACCCGGTCGGATCGGCCGCGGCGGTCAGCAGCAACCGCTGCGTCTCGGGCGGCAGCGACTCGAACTGCCGGTGAAAGCTGCTTTCAATGCGGCTGGCCAGGGGCCGCGAGTCGGGAAGCCAATACCCGCCGGCCAGCTGGGCAGGTCCCAGACCGCGGGGCAACTGCAACAAGGCGAGCGGGTTGCCGCGTGCCTCCGCAACGATCCGGTCCCGCACCTCCGCGTCCAGCCGCCCGCCGACCGCCGATGCCAGCAGGGTGCCCGCGTCGGCGCTACCGAGCCCGGCCACGGTCAGTCCGGGCAGACCGGCCAACTCAGGGTCACCACCGGGCCCGCGCACGGCGAAGATCATGGCGATCGGCTCGGCCAGCAGCCGCCGCGCCGCAAACACCAGACACTGCACCGAGGCCCGGTCAAGCCACTGCGCGTCGTCCACCACGCAGGCCAGCGGCCGGTCCTCCGCCGTCGCGGCCAGCAGGCTCAACACCGCCAGGCCCACCAGGAAACGATCCGGCGCCTGCCCCTCCCGCACCCCGAAGGCGACCGCCAACGCGTCACGCTGCGGCCTCGGCAGTCGTTCCAGCCGGCCGAGCAACGGGACACACAACTGATGCAGCCCGGCGAATGCGAGCTCCATCTCCGACTCGACGCCCGACGCCCGGACCACCCGGAAGCCCGACGCCGACGCCCGGTCGGCCGCATAGTCCAGAACGACCGTCTTACCGATCCCGGGCTCGCCGCGGACTACCAGTACGGTGCAATTACCCGCCATGGCCCGGTCCAGCATGCGATCCACTGCCCCGCGCTCGACGCGCCGGTCTAGAAGCCCCGTTCCGGGACCACCCCTGGAGACGCCCATACTTGATGTCCTGCCCGCTCATGGCAAGTCTCACTGATATGAGCAGCCTAGGCCACCGAAGACCAGCGATCGTGACGGACGTATTCGCCGCCAGTCCGCACTCGTGCGGCCGGTCCGTCCGTGGTCGATTCGCGGCTTGATCGCACGCTGATAGCGACGGTCGATACTGGCAGGGTGGAGACCATGGAGGCGTTCATCCTCGACAGCGACGGGTGGGGCCATGCTGACGTGGTGGAGGCGTGCCGCCTGATCCTGAGAACGGTGGAGGTCAGTGCGAATCGGTGCGAGACCGACATACCGGGTGGCGGCGAGGACTGGCCGCCCGATGTTGTCTCCGCCGCCGAGGTTCTGCGGCAAATCGCTTCCCGAACTGGTCGGGTTGAAGGGCGCTACGACTACGCGCAGACCGGAGTCATCGAGGTCGCACGGGACGAGGTGTGGTCAGCGTTCGTGACGTTCGCACCGTGGGCGTACGACGCTACGGTCTGGAACCCGGCCGGTGATGACATCGTCTCCCTTGCCGACGAGGGCCAGTCGGCGTTCGTGCGCCTCACGCCTGAGCACTACGGGGCGATTGCCGCCGAGCTGGGTCAGGCAAGCTTGATTCCATACCGGGAGTGGCGGCGCGTCCGCAGGCAACGCCGGAATCACCAGTCCTGACCCTCGCCAGCAGAGGACCGAGGAGCGGACCGGCCAGGACGGCGCCTCTAGTGGCGCAGGGAGGTCGCTCTACTGAGCGTTTCCGGCGCTGCCCCTGCACATGGGCCGACTTACGTCTTCCCGCCTGCCGCACTCCGAACAGCCGGCCAAAGTCGGCCCGTCATCGCGCTCGGACCATCCCCCTGGTCGACGAGCTGATCCCGCTGGTCGGCTGCGATCAAGGCCATTGGCGCTCCGGCTCTGCGTGTCCACGACCTTCACCACACTGCCGCGTCGGTCTGGCTCGGCTCGGGCGCTGACCCGAAGGTGGTTCAGCGGATCCTGGGGCACGCCTCGGCGGCCATGACGATGAATCTCTACGGGCACCTCATCGATCAGAACCTGTGGGATGCTGCCCGGAAGATTGGGGGCGCCACGGGGGCACCGAGGGAACTTGAGGCCGGAAACGACGAAACCCCCGGGCGAGGAACTGGCCGCTGACCTGGGGGTTTGGGTGGAGCCGCCTGTCGGAATCGAACCGACGACCTTCTCATTACGAGTGAGACGCTCTGCCGACTGAGCTAAGGCGGCGGTGGCCCGGGGGCCGATGCAAGAGTGTAGCGGGAGGGCGGGCTGATTCCGAATCCGATACCCCTCACCGCAGAGATCGAGCGTCGAGGCGGGCACGCGGCGCGGCGCGGTTGGTGGGTCCGCGGTGAGGTGCTGCGGGTGGAAGTCACCTGGTTGGTGGGCCTCTCAGGTACCGGTTGCGGCAGCGGGGCCGGCGTACATGGAGAAGGCGGTAGCAGGGCGGCCTGCTACGTGTCCGTGGGGGTGGCGTCGCCGAGTAAACAGAGGGCGCCGACAGGCCGGGAACCAGCGCGCGACCATGCGCGTTCCAAACCGCGGCTGGACCGAATGAAATGGTCGGGAATAGAAAGTCGGACAAATACATTGACTTGAACGACGACTGCGGGGGAAACTAATGCCCGCAAGTACTACAGACAAGGAGACCACCGTGTTCGGCAAGCAGAACCTCAGCAGGGCGTGGCGCATGGAGCGCATCGCCTTGCCGGCGTGCCTGCGATCCGTGCACGAATACGCCTATGCCCGCGCGCTGGGTGTCCAGCTGAGCCCGAGATGCGGCGGACCACCTGTGAGATTAGACGATCACTCCAGGAGCCGCCCGTCGGGATCGACCGACCAGGGCGGCTCTTTCTATTTCCTTCACGTCGGTGAGCTTTGGAAGCAAGCCGGATTCCAATCCCGCGCCGCGAGGGTTCGATTCCTTCCACCGATGCTTTTGTCGACGCTTACGAGCGGCGAATTGCAGAATTGACAACTGGATATGCCATTGCAATTCCCCGGGTGCTCGCACAGCGCCCTGGGAGAGCGAGCTGTAGGCCAGCGGCCAGGCCACCTCATTTGGGTTGAGGGGAACGGGAGTTCGAGTCTCCCCAGCTCGACCAGGCGCCCGCAGCATGCTCAGCTACCGGCCGAGCGGGCGCCCCAACCGTGCCCTGCGCCGGAAATCCGCAGTCCATCCGGCGCAGGGCGCAACGAACGCCCGTGGCTCAACCGGAGAGAGCACCTGTCTACGAAGCAGGGGGTTGCAGGTTCGAGTCCTGCCGGGCGTGCTTTGTCCGAGGCAGAAGTGTGTGGCCGCACCGTACGCAGCACCAGCACCATGCGCCACGCAGTACAGGAGTAGGTAAGCCGCACCGAGAGAACTGCCCCGGCTACGGCCTGTCGGGCACACTGGAAGAGAGGAGGAACCAAGCATGAGCGGTGTCATAGTGCTCAACGCCTCATATGAGCAGCTCCACGTCGTGTCGATCCAGCACGCTATCCGGATGCTCGTCCGGGAGGTCGCTGTCGTCGAAGAGGCGCACGACGGCGCCAGCATCGGCCCGTTCCCCCTCCCCCGCGTGCTCCGGCTGGTCCGGTATGTCGTGACCAAGTGGCGGTATGCCACCGGGCGGCTGCAGTACACCCGGGCGGGCGTGCTGAAGCGCGACAAGTACCGCTGCGCCTACTGCGGCCGGACGGGCGCGACCACGATGGACCACGTCGTACCGCGGTCCCGTGGCGGGCGCGGCGAGTGGCTGAACGCGGTCGCGGCGCACTCGGCCTGCAACGAGAAGAAGGGCTCTCGCACGCCCGACGAAGCCGGCATGCCGCTGTTGTGGCAACCGTGGATCCCGTCGCGTGCGGAGTTAGCACTCTGACGCGCCGCCCACCGGTGCCGCGTCAGAGCGGTGCCAGGTGGGCGACGGCGTCCCACCCTCGGTTCTGACCCGAGGTCCCGCAGGTTCGAGCCCTGCCCTGGCAGCTTGTACTGCGTACTCAGCTGGCACGCCGTGGCATCTAGGCGTACTGGATGGGGTACGTGTGACGGGGATCGCGTCGGCACGCGGGTGACCTTTGCAAGGTCGCTTCACCGGTTCGACACCCGGGATCTCCACTCGCCAACCAGGCGGAATAAGCCGAGCTTCGGCCTAGCGGCAGCCGTTTCGAATACGGCCGGCCCTTCAGAGGGTGTGCAGGTTCGAGACCTGCTTCCGCCGCAAGACAGCCAACGAGAAGGGGTGGGGAGATGGACGTGGAGTTTCCGGTGGAGCTGAGTGGAGCCAAGAGCTCCACGTTGATGTGGGCGCAGGAGCACGAGGTGGGAGCGCAGGCGCTGCAGCAGCTACGGAACATCGCTGCGCTGCCGTGGGTGCATGGCGTTCGGGTGATGCCGGACGTGCACCTCGGCAAGGGCGCGACCGTTGGTTCGGTGATCGCGATGTACCAGGCGGTGTCGCCTGCCGCTGTCGGCGTCGACATCGGCTGTGGGATGGAGGGCGTGCTCACCTCGCTGACCGCAGCGGACCTGCCGGACGACCTTTCGGGAATCCGCTCGCGCATCGAGGCCGCAGTACCGGTCGGTTTCCGGGCGCACGAGCATCCGGTCAGCGTGCGCAAGCTCGGGCTGGACCGCGGGTGGAACCAGTTCTGGGGTTCGTTCTCGAGCCTGCACGACGGAGTGCAGGACCGGGAGAAGAAGGCGCAGCAGCAGATGGGGTCGCTGGGCGGCGGCAACCACTTCATCGAGGTCTGCCTCGACGACGAGGACCGGGTCTGGCTGATGCTGCACTCGGGCAGCCGGAACATCGGCAAGGAACTGGCCGAGCGGCACATGCGGATCGCGAAGGCGATGCCGCACAACGCCGATCTGCCGGACCGCGACCTGGCGGTGTTCCTGTCCGGCACACCGGAGATGGACGCGTACCGCCGGGACCTCACCTGGGCGCAGGAGTACGCCGCCCGCAACCGCGCGGTGATGCTCGCCCTGGTGATGCAGGCGGTCACGGACTCGTTCGACCAGCCGGTCAGCTTCGAGAAGCCGATCTCGTGCCACCACAACTACGTGGCGGAGGAGACGATCGACGGGCTCGACCTGCTCGTCACCCGCAAGGGCGCGATCCGGGCGGGCCGGGGTGACCTGGGCCTGATCCCGGGTTCGATGGGGACCGGGTCGTACGTCGTCCGCGGACTCGGCTCGGAGCGCTCGTTCTACTCGGCCTCGCACGGGGCAGGCCGGCGGATGAGCCGGAACGAGGCGAAGCGCCGGTACACCGTCGACGACCTGATCGCGCAGACGGCCGGCGTCGAGTCCCGCAAGGACGCCGGGGTGCTGGACGAACTGCCGGCGGCGTACAAGGACATCGAGTCGGTCATCGCCGCCCAGTCCGACCTGGTCGAGGTCGTCGCCCACCTCAAGCAGGTCATCTGCGTCAAGGGTTGAGCCGCGCGCGCTGCTACCGGTCTCGGGATCGAGGTCGTCTCGGCCCGGATCGAACGTCCGTACTGCGGTCGCCCGCCCCGCGCCTTCTTCCTTCTTCACTAAGCGTACAAGTGCGGAAGCGGAGTGAGCTGGAGTTGTCCACAAGGGTTGAGAGTCCGCATCCCTGGATACCGCAGCGGCGACCGTCGTGCTCAGGGGACATGACGGCCGCCGCAGGTGATGTCCCGGCCGCCGTGGGGGTACGGCGGCCGGGACTTTGGTGAGGTCCGCCTGATGGCAGGGGCAGCGGTTTGCTAAGCCGTCGGCCGGTTCGGCCGGTCCGCGAGTTCGAATCTCGCTCTCACCGCTGGGCCGGCGGCCACAGCCGCCGGCCCTGCCAGGCCCCGTTGGTCTAGTGGGAGGACGTCCGGTTCTCAGCCGGAAGATCGCCGGTTCGAATCCGGCACGGGGTACGCAGGAACCGGGCGCAGTGGACGAAACGGAAGAGTCGCCGCGCTTTCACCGCGGGTCGCTTGCGGGTTCGAATCTCGCCTGCGCTACTCGCCCCGAACACCCTGCTGACCCCGCAGCCGCATCACCAGAGCAGCTGCCGAAACCCCGCACAGCCGTATGACCCCGAGCAGGAGCGCCACCGTTGGGAGAGGTGGGGCGGGCTGTAAACCCGTTGCTTCGCGCTGAGCAGGTTCGACTCCTGCCTCCTGCACCCGCTTGCGTCCGAATAGCCAGGACGCAAGAAACAACAACAAGTAAGAGAGGAGGACCGGCCATGGCCGATCTCAGAACTCCACGTAGGAAGGCCGGGAGGATTCCCGGCGGCAGGACCGGTGCTCCGGTCCAGCAGGGTCACGCGATGCGCCGGGTGAACCTCGCCTGCGGTCACGTACAGCGCGACCGGATCGCCCGCGCGGGCGATCACGTCTGGTGCGAATCCGACTGCTCCGACTGGGTTCGCGTCATCTCCGTCGACGAGTGACCCCAGCCTGTACTACGGGCCGCCCGCCGCTCTGGCTGGTGGACGCCCGGCTCAGTACGCCGAACGACCTGCCCGAACGGGTGGTTCGGCGTACGGAACTCTCTGGTGACGGATGCACGCCTGGCTCTCCGAAGGCCGGGTTCCTGGTTCGACTCCAGGCAGAGAGACGACCACTGGGGAGCGCAACCCACCTGATCGCCGCGTTGCGTCCGAAGAACCGTAGG
>NZ_BAAANE010000004.1:1332298-1766262 GCF_039529635.1 Kribbella alba
GCCACGCTCGGATGCAACGTTTCCGACGCAACGCGTCGGGCGCGACGTTTCAGAGGAAGAGTTTGTCCGGGTTGAGGAGGTTGTCGGGGTCGAAGACTGCCTTGATCTGGCGTTGCAGGTCGAGGCCGATCGGGCCCAGCTCCTGCGCGAGCCACTGGCGCTTGAGCTTGCCGACTCCGTGTTCGCCGGTGATCGTGCCGCCCAACGCCAATCCCAGGTCCATCACCGCCCCGAACGCCTCGAGCGCCCGCGCCTCGGCAGCGGGATCGTCGCGATCGAAGACGACGGTGGGGTGCATGTTTCCGTCACCTACATGCCCAGGGCAACAAATCAGTACGTCGTACTTCGTACCGATCTCGGCGATCCCGTTGAGCAGCGCAACCAACTTGCTCCGCGGCACGGCGACGTCGTCCACCAGCGTCACGCCGAGCGGCTCCAGCGACGCGTTGACCAGCCGCCGGGCCTCCAGGAGCATCCGCGACTCCTCCGCGTCCGACGCCTCGGCAACCTCCACGGCCCCATGCGCCGTGCAGATCGCGGCGATCGCGGCGACGTCCTCGGCGGCCCGCGGACCACGATCCGACTGCGCGATCAGCAGCGAGCCGACGTCGGCCGGCAGGCCCATGTCCCGGTAGTCCTGGATCGCCCGAGCCGTCGGACCGTCCAGGAACTCCAGTAGCGAGGGCCGCAGGCCGGAAGCCATCACCGCAGCCGCAGCCGCGATGCCGTCCTCGATCGACAGGAAGGTCGCCGCCGCCGTCAATGCCGCCTCCGGCTCGGGGCGCAACGCGAGCGTCGCTTCGGTGACGACACCTAGCGTGCCTTCGGAGCCGACGATCAACCTCGTCAGGTCATACCCGGCGACGCCCTTGGCCGACCGCCGGCCGGTCCGCACAACCTCGCCCGATGCCAGCACCACCTCGAGCCCGCGGATGAAGTCGGACGTCACGCCGTACTTCACGCAGCACAGCCCGCCCGCGTTGGTCGCGATGTTGCCGCCGATGGTGGACATCTCCCACGACGACGGGTCCGGCGGGTAGAACAGCCGCTGCTCGAGTACGGCGCGAGACAGGTCGGCGTTGACGACACCCGGCTGGACGACTGCCACCTGGTCCTCGACCGAGATCTCCAGGATCTTGTTCATCCGCGCGGTCGACAGCAGCAGGCATCCGTCCAGCGCATTCGCCGCACCAGACAATCCGGTCCGCGCGCCCTGCGTCACCACCGGTACGCCGTACTCCCCTGCCGCGCGCAGCACCTCCTGCACTTCCGCAGTACTGGAAGGCCGGACGAGGACCCGCGGAACTCCCGCAGTACAGAAGGTCGCGTGGTCGTTGCGATGGCTGTCCAGTACATCGGGGTCGGTGACGACTGCTTTCTCCCCGAGCGAGGAGGTGAGGCGGGAGACCAACGGATCGACACTCATTCAGCGGATTCCTGTTCGTCGAGGAGTCTCAGGATCAATTCAGCGCGGCGCACCCGTTCGCGGCCGAGCGCTTCGGCCGTCGCGGCCAGATGCATCCCGACCGGGTAGATGTTCGGGGCGTTGCGCAAACCCATCTTCAAATAGACCGGCGCGGCCACCCGCACCACCTCAGGCACGTCGTAGAACCGCACATGACCGCCCTGGTCGTCCGGCACCTCGATGTACATGTCGATAGGCACCGTCGTGGCGGCACGGATCTCCGCAAGAACCTCCACCGGCAGATCCGTCGACACATTCAGACTCGTCGCGCCGAGCCGCTCATACAGCGCACCGGTCGGCGCATTCGCCAACGGCATCAGCACCGAGGTCTTCAGCACCAGGTCCGAGGGCAGCGAGCCGTCCTTCTTCAACAATCCCAGCAGTTCCAGTACTCCGAGGTCGCCCACCAGCAGGCTCCGCACCCCGAGCTCAACCGCCCGGAAGGCATCACAGAGCGAGGCGGCGACCATCTCATTGCCTCGGGCAACTCCACCGACCGCGGCCGACACCTTCGCCTGGCCGCCGATGTCCCAGGCACCCCGTGGGCCGAGGAACAAGCAAACCTCGACATCGGCAGCCGCACCCAACGAGAGCATCTCCTCGATCTCGCCGTCGGTCAGCATCATCACGCCGCTGCCCTGGGAGACGCGGTGCACCGTCACGCCGCGTTGCTTCGCCTCCTCCAGCACGGCCGCCATCACCGCGGGACCCTCGCAACTCGGGATCTCGATCTTGTACGGCGAACCGTCCGGGAACCGTGCTCCCGACGAATCGCCGGTGGTGAATCCACGGTCGGCCAACAGCGCTCGTGCCTCGCGAAGATTCATCCTTCACTCCATGGCCCGAGCCGGCCCGACGCATCCGTCAGATCCTGTGCCGGGCCGGTGATCTCCAGCTCGAACCGATCGCCGGCCTCGGCCAGCAGCGCCGGCGTCACCAGCAGCTCATTGGGCGACAGCGTGTCCCGGATCCGCGCCAACCGCAGCTCCGACCAGTCCCGCCGCCCGCTCATCGTCACCGCGGCCAGCACTGCCGCCGCATCATCCTCGAGCACCATCGGCAGCCGCGACCTGCGCGCTCCGCCGGCGCCCGACGTCAGCGCGTTCACATAGCTCGCCCGCAGGTCGATCTGCTCCAGAATGCGCGCCGGGATCACGTCCGCCAGCCCGAGCCCCGAGGCGTTCCCGTGCGAGGCCTCCGACAGCCGATGCACGCTGATCGCCGCGATCGAAGGCGACTCGAACTCGGGAATCCCGTGCACCCAGCACCGGCCGATCACGTTCGTGTCCATCCCGGTGCCGGACTTGTCCTTGCCCATCTCGTCGACGACCAACACGTCCAGGTCGTCGAAGGGCAGCCGACCCATCAGGCTCCCGGCCCGCTGCAGCAACGCGTTCTCCGCCGCACCCGCGATGCCGTCGGCAACCACCAGCTCGACAGCGGCGGTGCGCTCATGAGCGTTCTCGAGGATCGCCAGTCCGCCGAGAATCTTGCCGTTCGCAACCACCATGCGCGCCGCTGCCTCGATCGCACCACCCAGAGAGGGAATCCCACCGGCATGCAAAGAGGCGGCGCCGGAATGGTTGCCCAACCCGATCGCGAGGATCTTCGCCAGACCGCTTTCGACCGGGCCGTGGAAGTCGGTGTGCGGCTTGACCCGGTTGACCAGCAGCACCCTATCGGCCTTGGCCGCGAGCGCGTCGTGGTGCACCGGCGTTCCGTCCTCCAGCGTGCCGACGACGACCGTCTCCATGGTCGCCTCGATCGGGCACCCCACGGACTCCGGCGTGACGCCGAGTCCCGCCAGCATCTCCCGCTGGCCCTCCGCCGTCGCACCGCCGTGAGACCCCATCGCCGGTACGACGAACGGCTCGGCGCCGACCGACTTCAGCCAGTCGACGGCCGCGCGAACCACGACCACCAGATCGTGGATCCCACGACTCCCGGCCGTCACGGCGATCCGAGCACCAGGTCGAACCTGCTCCGCCAGTGGAGCCAGCGCCGTCTGCGCCGCGGCGTACGGGTCGTTCTCGGTGGGCAGGTCCGGCAGGAGGCGACGGATCGGCGTGACCTGCGGGATCACCCCGTCGGGCCGAAGCCCGCGGATCGCCTCGAACGGCCCCCACGACGTGGGCATCAGTGGCTCTGCCTGGCGACGGCCGACCCCGTGCGACCGACGAGGAAGTCGAGGTCGCAGCCCTGGTTGGCTTGGGTGACGTGATCGACGTAGAGCCTGGCCCAGCCTCGATCGCTCGGTACCGTCGTCGGCTGCCAGTCGGCACGACGCTTGGCCAGTTCCTCCTCGGACACGTCGAGATGCAGCGTCCGCGCCGGCACGTCCAACTCGATCCAGTCACCAGTCCGGACCAACGCCAGCGGACCACCAACCGCTGCCTCCGGGGCGACGTGCAGGACCACGGTCCCGTACGCCGTACCGCTCATCCGCGCGTCGGAGATCCGGACCATGTCGTCGACGCCTTGTTCCGCGAGCTTGCGCGGGATGGTCATGTTGCCGACCTCGGGCATGCCGGGATAGCCCCGCGGGCCCGCGTTCTGGAGCACCAGCACGGTGTCCTCGTCGACGTCGAGATCCATGTCGTCGACGGCCAGGTCGTACTCCTCGATGCTGCTGAACACGAGCGCCTTGCCGCGATGCTGCAGCAGCCTCTCGGACGCGGCGGACTGCTTGACCACGGCACCGTCCGGGGCGAGATTCCCCTTCAGCACGGCGGTTCCGGCGCCGCTGCCGAGCGGGTTGCCGACGGCACGGATCACGTCGGTGTCGACCGTGCGCTCGGAATTGGCGACGTTCTCACCGATGGTCTTGCCGGTCACGGTGATCGCGTCGGCCTTCAGCAGCGGCAGGATCTCCCGCATCACCGCAGGGAGTCCGCCGGCGTAGTAGAAGTCCTCCATCAGGTATTTCCCGGACGGTTGCAGGTCCACCAGCCACGGTACGCCGCGGGCCCACTCGTCCATGTCGTCCAGAGTGAGGTCGACGCCCACGCGGCCTGCGATCGCGAGCAGGTGGATCACCGCGTTGGTGGAACCACCGATCGCCGCGTTGGCGCGCACCGCGTTGGCGAACGCGTCCCGGGTGAGGATGTCGCTCGGCTTGAGGTCCTCTTCAACCATCTGGACGATCCGTTGACCAGCTTGCTGCGCGATCGCGTACCGCCGCGAGTCAACGGCGGGGATCGCCGCGGACCCGGTCAACTGCAGGCCGAGCGCCTCGGCCATGCAGGCCATCGTCGACGCCGTGCCCATCGTCATGCAGTGCCCGTTGCTGCGGGACATGCCGGACTCGGCGGCGGCGTAGTCCTCCTGCGTCATCCGCCCCGCGTTCACGTCCTGCGTGAACCGCCAGACCGCGGTACCGGAACCGATGTCGCAGCCGCGGAACTTGCCGTTCAGCATCGGCCCGCCGGTCACCACCAGGGTCGGCAGGTCCACGCTGGCCGCGCCCATGATCGAGCCCGGCGTGGTCTTGTCGCAGCCGGTCAGCAGGATGGCGCCGTCGATCGGGTTGCCGCGCAGGGACTCCTCGACATCCATGCTGAGCAGGTTGCGGAACAGCATCGCGGTGGGCCGGAGCATCGTCTCGCCGAGCGACATCACCGGGAACTCCAACGGGAACCCTCCGGCCTGCCAGACGCCGCGCTTCACCGATTCGGCCAGCCTGCGCAGGTGCGCGTTGCACGGCGTCAGCTCGGACCAGGTGTTGCAGATGCCGATCACCGGACGGCCGTCGAACACCTCGTCGGAGAAGCCCTGTGCGCGCATCCAGGACCGGTGGATGAACCCGTTCCGGTCCTTCTCACCGAACCAGTGGTCGAAGCTCCGCCGCCCGATGTGCCCGTCCGGCCGCGCCGGCTCGTCACCGACCGGACGCCCGGTCTTCTCAGGGGTCGGCTCCCCTGCTGGATCAGTCGACAGCCCGCTCGCAGCCGGTACGCCGGAGTCGGCCCTGGATCCGGGTCCGGGTCCGCCGAGGAGGGCGTCGGTCGTCCCGGGGTTCGGATCGTTGGTCGGCGGCAGGTCCGTTGGGGGCTGGTCGCTCATCGAGATACCTCCGCGGTGGTCACTGATCCGTTGATCCGGCGGCTGATGCCGGCCGGGTTTGCATCCTGCAGTACTGCGGGCAGCACCGTGTCCGGGGTGTCCTGATAGGCCACGGGCCGCTGGAACCGGCGTGCCGCGGTCACTCCGACGCTGGTGTGGATCGACCCGACCGTCGACGGGAACGGCCCGCCGTGGTGCTGGGCCCACGACACGGCGACTCCGGTCGGCCAGCCGTTCCACAGCACCCGCCCGGCCCTTGCCGTCAGCAACGGCAGCAGCTTCCCGGCGAGTTCCGCGTCCGAGGTCTCTTCCGCCTGCAGCGTCGCGGTGAGGTTGCCCTCGAAGGCCTCGACGGCGGCGACCAGCTCCTCGGTCGACGAGTACTCGACCACGATCGAGACCGGCCCGAAGCACTCCTCGAGGATCTCCTCGCGTCGCTCCAGCAACTCGGGGACCGTGGTCTGGAGCAGAGTCGCACCGCCGGAGGCCCAGACGCGGATGCCGTCGACCTTCTGCAGCCGGTCGAGGCCGGACGAGAACCCGTCCGCGATCCGGTCGTTGAGCATCTTCCCTCCGGCGACACCACCCGTGGCCTCGACCAGTTGATCCTGCAGACCGTGTCCGGCCGGCAGGAAGAGCAGGCCGGGCTTGGTGCAGAACTGTCCGACACCCAGCGTGAACGAGCCGACGTACCCGCCGGCAATCTCGTTGCCTCGGGCATCGACAGCAGCCTGGGTCACGAAGACCGGGTTGAGGCTGCCGAGCTCGCCGTAGAAGGGGATCGGCTCGGCCCGGGTCACCGCGATCTCGTGCAAGGCCTTGCCTGCCGGGACCGAACCGGTGAAGCCGGCGGCGGTGATCCGGGGATCCTTCAGCGCGGTCACGCCGACGTCGTACCCCTGGATCAGGCCGAGGCTGCCGGCCGGAGCGCCCGCGGCCCGCAGTGCCTCGATCATCACCTCGGCCGTCTTGAGCGACAGCTCAGGGTGACCGGGATGCGCCTTGACGATCACCGGGCAGCCTGCTGCCAAGGCCGACGCCGTGTCGCCCCCACAGACGCTGAACGCGAACGGGAAGTTGCTGGCGGCAAAGACCAGGACCGGGCCCAGTGGAACCAGCACGCGGCGCAGATCAGGGCGTGGTACGGGCTTGGCCTGCGGGTCCGCGGTGTCGATGATGACTTCCAGCAGGGAGCCCTCATCCAGGACGTCCGCGAACATCCGGAGCTGGCCGCTGCTGCGGGCCACCTCACCGCGCAAGCGGGCCTCGGGCAGGGCGGTCTCCCGCTGAGCGATCGGCACCAGCTCGTCCGCCGCCGCGTCGAGAGCATCGGCGACCGCACGGATCCAGCCGGCTCGCGTGGCCGGCTCGGACTGCGCTAACGGCCCGGCGGCCGCCGCGGCGTCGGCGAGTGCCTGCTCCAGTTCGGCGGGCGTGGTGTCCGGGATCATCGGGTCTCCTCCAGGATCTCGGCTGCCAGGAAGGCGAACGGCTCCCGGCCGACAGCCACCGTATTCGTCAGCGTTCCGACCTCACTGACAGAGATCTCCACGACGTCGCCGGCCTGCAGCGCGAAGTCCAGCTCAGGCACGATCCCGGTGCCCGTCGCGAGGATCACGCCGTCGGGGAACTCGTTCGGCACGAACAGGACGTCGACCAGATCCTGGAGCTCGCGAATCAGCTGGCCCGTCGAGGTCGTGCCGGTGAAGACCTCGGCACCGTCACGGCGGATCACCAGGTCGATGGTGAGGTCCTTCGGATCGGCGACCTCCCAGGCCGGCCGGATGCCGGTGGCCAGCGCGCAACCGCCGGCGAACACCTTTGCCTGCGGGATGTAGAGCGGGTTCTCCCCCTCGATCGACCGTGAGCTGACGTCGTTGCAGATGGTGTAGCCGACGATCTCGCCGCGGCTGTTCGCGACGATCGCCAGCTCGGGTTCGGGTACGTCGTGGCCCGAGTCCGCGCGGATGCCGATCGGCTCGCCGTCCGTGACGAGGCGCCAGGCGGGTGACTTGGGGAACAGCTCCGGCCGTGGCGCGGAGTACACACGGTCGTAGACGGACTGCTCGGTGCTCTCCTCCATCCGGGCACCGCGGGAGCGCTCGTAGGTGACGCCGGCACACCAGACCTCGCCGTACCCGTCGAGTGGCGGCAGCAGTCGGACGTCCGCCAGCGGCACCTCGTCACCGAGCTTGCCGAGCGACCCGCGAAGCTCCTCCGCGGTCAGGCGCAGGAGTTCCGCCATCCCGGCGATGCCATGGATGGGTGCCACCGTGTCACCGGTGCGGACTCCGGCCTGCGGCGGCCGGCCTGGGAGCTGGTAACGGACCAAGTGCATGAAGTCTTCGCCTTTCACATCGAGGTGCCGAGCAGACCACGGGTGATCTGGAATCCAACATTGCCGGAAGCAACCGCTTTGGGGACCTGCCGCCGGCTGGCGACCGCGGCGACGATGTCCAGCCCGGCCCGGGCCTGCTCGTCAGCCTTGCCTGCGGCAACCGCATCGAGATCGTCGCCGTACTTCGCGACCGTCTCCGGGTCGTTGCTGAACTCCACCACCGGGACGAATCGCTGGGCCGACAAGGTGCCCCCGGCAACATGCGCGAGCACCTGCTGGACGCCACCGGCACCGAACCCGGTCACCGTCTCCATCCAGTCGGTCCCGGGCATCCGCATCACGTGCCAGCCCGGTACTGCGAATCGCTGGCCGTGTGCGATCGTCGGCACCACCTCGTCGCGGCGGTTGAACGCGACGTACCGGAAGTCGTCGTTCGCCAGCAGCGCACCGCGCGACGAGAGCACGACCGAGCCGCCTGCGCCGACGATCTCGCGGCCGATCAATGCCATCGCTTCGGCGGTCTCGGAGGTCAACGGGCCGCGAGCTTCGAGGGCGATCGTGAGGTCTCCGACAGTGCCGGCGACTTCCGTCGGGGCGGGCAGGTCGAAGCTACCGAACCATTGCTTGACCCGCTCGCTGACTGCGTCGAGCCCTCCATCGGCCTGGATACTGGCCCAGCCGAAGCGGGACGGATCGGCGCCGGCTTCCACCAGGCGCGACCGGAAGTAGTCGTTGTGGGTCTTCTCGCAGCCGTGCTCCAGGAGGAGAGCCATCCGGGTGTTGGGGTGCAGGAGGTAGCCGAGCATCGTCCGCGCGAACGTCTCCTCGGACGCCCCGCCGCTCGATCCGCAGCCCTCGGTGTGCGGCAGCGCGACCATCCTGCTGACCGCGTCGCCTGCCCAGCGCTCGGTCTCGGCCTGCGCCGCCAACCGGAGCGCGATCTGCCCGGAGCACAGACTCGTCGGCAGGATCAACCCGACCTGCTCAGGTGCCCGCCGCTCGTCCGCCTCCAACAGCACCACGCCCGTCGGCTCGACCGCAGACGCCTTGACTTGAAGCGGTAGGCCGTCGAGCGGTGCGTCGCGATCCTCGGCGGGCAGATCGGCGAGATTGCGGGAGGTGCGGCCGTCGGTGGTGATCGAGATACCTTCACGCGGACCGCTCTGCCGCCAGTTGCGCCAGATCGACACCTGGCTGTGGCCGGCCTTCTCACCCGCGCTCGGTTCGCCCGAGGCCACCCGCACGGTGAGGTCGAACGTCTCCGCCGTCAGCTCGTCCATCGGCAGACCGGTCAGGTAGCGACCGGCGTTCACGTCCATCTCGGCGTTCAGCAGCTCGTGGCGCGCCGTGGTGGTGACGAACTTGATCGTCGGCACGAACGGGAAGTTGGTGATCGAGCCGTTGCCGGTGGTGAAGAAGATCAGGTTGCAGCCGCTCGCGACCTGGCCGGCGACGGATTCCAGGTCGTTGCCCGGGCTGTCCATGAAGACGAACCCGTGGCCCGGCATCGGCTCGGCATAGTCGATCACGTGGTCCAGCCGGACGTCGCGATCGAGCTTCCGGGCGGCACCGACGGACTTCAGGACGATGTTGTAGAGCCCGCGGTAGACGTTGCCGCCGGAAGGGTTGCCCTCCGCGGTGTGACCGTGCCAGCCGACGCGCTCCTTGAACGACTGCACGGTCTTGAGGAATCGCCGTGCCGTCGGGAGGTCCCGCACGTTCTTGAGAACGTAACCCTCGGCACCGATCAGCTCGTCGGTCTCAGCCAGTACTGCGATGCCGCCGTGCCGGATCACCTCGCGGGCGACGGCTCCGGACAACGGATTCGCGCTGACGCCTGAGAACGCGTCGGATCCACCGCACTGGAGGCCGATCCACAGATCCGCCAGAGGGACTTCCTCGCGCTGTTGGGCGGCGACCACCGGCAGCCACGGTTCGACCAGCGCGCCCGCCGCCGTGAGGTCCTTCTCGAAGGCCGCCCGGCGGGTGAAGTACGCATGCGGCACCCGGATCCCTGGGTAGCCGTGCTCGGCCATGAAGTCCCGGATCGCCTGACCGGACACGAGGTCTTCCTCGGTGTCGACGATCAGAACCGCGCCGACGTTGGGGTTCAGCGCGAACCCGGCCAACGTGGCCAGCAGGAAGTGCAGGTTGTTGGGCGTTCCCGCCTCGCCGCCTTCGGTATGAGCCACCGGCACGACGCCGTCGAAGCCTTGCGCTCCGTCGAACCGGCGGGCCAGCTCCGTCACGAAGCCGCTGCTGCGGGAGCTCGTCGCCAACAGGACGACATGGTTGCGCGTGCCGGCCGGCCCCTGCTCGCGGGGGTAGCCGAGGAAAGTGCCGGGCTGCTCGACCGAGGTCACCTGCTGGCCCAGGTTCAGCGCGTTCTCGTCGAGCACGTAGGGGTCGAGGGGTTCGTTCTTGGCGGAGGGCTCGGCGGGAAGACCTTCCACCCCTCTGGCGGAGACCGCGGCCAGGCTGGTCGAAGTACAGACGTAGTCGCCGATCTCCAGATCGCGGAGAGCTCGGGCGAAGGGGGTGTTCCAGGAGGTCAGCGCCTCGCCGGTCGCGACCGGGCGGGCGACGAACCGGTGGCCTTCGAGGACGGTGTGCGGCAGCGTCACCGCGGTACCGGCGAAGTCGATCACGGCGCCGGCCTCGAGGCGGCGCGACGAGATGGCGACGTTGTCCCCTGGCTCGGGCAGTACGCCGATCTCTTCGAACCTGAGCATTGTTTTGCGCCTCCGGCTAGCTGGCGGACCTCGAATCGTGCATGATGCATGATTACCAGTGCCACCCTGCCGAACTGCGCGGGCTGGGTCAAGCCCGCGACCAGTCCCTGGAGAATGGGCCTCGATGACAGAACCGATCGCGCCCGCCGTCGAGCTGCCGGACCGCCGGCTGCTGCGGCGGCAGATGCTCGCCGACGACGTGTACGAGACGATCAAGACGATGCTGATGGACCACGTGATCCGGCCGGGCGCGCGGATCTCCATCGACGGGCTGGCCCGCGAGTTCCAGGTCTCCTCGACTCCCGTCCGCGAGGCGCTCGCCCGGCTCGAGTCCGAGGGCCTAGCCGACAAGGAGCCGCTGAAGGGCTACCGGGCGACGCCGTTGCTGACGCTCGAGGAGTTCGACGACCTGTACCGCTTCCGCCGGCTCCTGGAACCGTGGGCAGCGCGGCACGCGGCCGAGGTGATCGACAGCGCCGGGCGTGAGCTCCTCGCCGAGGAACTGGCCACCGCGGTCGAACCGACATCGGCTGACTACGCCGGCTACAAGTCGCTGACCGCGCACGACAAGCGGTTCCACTCGTTGATCACGAGGTTGTCCGGAAGCGATCAGGTGCGGCTGGCCTTCGAGCGGACGCACTGCCACCTGCACATCTTCCGGCTCCACTACGACCGCGACACCGGCCCCGAGGTCCTGGTCGAACACCGCCAGATCGTCGAAGCCATCAGCTCCGGCGACCCGGCGGCCGCCGAACACGCCATGAACCGCCACATCGACAACTCCATGGCGCTGCGCCTCCGCAAGGTCTACGACCAGCCCTGACACCGGGTCACCGCACGGTCACGGTCACGACACGGTCGCAGCGATGGGGATGGGTCGACACGGCCGAAGACGTACGAAGTGCCCCTGCTGCTTGGTAGCCCTACGCTCAGGGTCATGGAGAGCCAGCCATGACGAGGCCGCACGGCGTCCGGCTCGTCGCAGGCGCGACAGATGTCGTCCGGACGCGGAGCTGGCGCCTCCTCCGGGGCGTCCTGGCGATGGGCGCCTTCGCGCTGCCCGTCCTTCTCCTCGGTTTCGCGGTCCGCCAGCAGTTCGACCCCCTGATCGATGCCGACGAGGCAGCCATCAGGGCAGCCACCGACTTCGCCGTCAGCCACGGTCTGGTGTCAGCGTTGACTGTCCTCCAAGACATCAGCCGGCCGATCTTCGTCTACCTCGTCGCGACGATCGTCGCGGTCTGGGCCTGGGTAGCCAGGAAGCTGAGGGGCCGAGCTCTGTGGGCCTTCGTCACCATGATGGCCGGCTGGGGTATCGGGGGTATCTCCAAGCTCATCGTCCAGCGCGCCCGGCCGGTCGTCGACGATTCGGTGCCGCATGCGCAGGGCTACTCCTTCCCCTCCGGCCACGCGCTGAACATCACCGTGGCGGCCAGCGTCATGGTCTTCCTGTTGTGGCCGCTGCTGTCGACTGCCGGTCGTCGCCTGGCTGTCGCGCTGGCCATCGTCGTAGTCGTCCTGGTCGGCCTGGACCGGATCTTCCTCGGGGCTCATTTCCCGTCAGACGTCGTCGCGGGCTTCATCCTCGGATTAGGGATCGTGTTCTCATCATGGATCGGATTCATCGGCAAGACGGAAGCGACCTCCTCACCCGGGCCGTCGCACCCGGCATAGTCCTCGGCGGCTTGGTCGTCGGAATCGGTATCGCCCTGCGCGGACCGCTCGACGGGCTGTCCCACGCCGAGGAGTCGGTCAACAAAGACCTGGCGGCCGACCGGACGAACACCTGGAACTCCATCACGCTGGTGTGGTCGCACATCGGCAACACCGAGACCGTCATCGGCGTCTGCGTCATCGTCGCGGCGGTGCTGCTGTGGCGAACCCGCGACTGGCGCCTGGCAGCCGTTCCGGTGCTGGCCATCGCCATGCAGGGGCTGATCTTCCTCATCGCTGCCAAGGTCGTCGACCGCAACCGCCCGCCGGTCGTCAAGCTCGACCCGTCACCGCCGACGGCGAGCTTCCCCAGCGGACACGTCGGCGCCTCGACGGGCCTGTACGTCGCGCTCGCCCTCATCGCGCTGGGCATCGGGCGCGCGTGGCTGCGGTGGGTGACGGTCGTCGTCTGCCTCACCATGCCGCTGCTGGTGGCGTTCGCCCGGCTCTATCGCGGGATGCACCACGTCACGGACATCGGCGCGGGGATACTCAACGGCCTCGTCTGCGCACTGCTCGCCTACGCGTGGTACCGGCACCGCACCCGCAGCCGAGAAGCCCGATCCCCCAGCGTGACCTCCGAGGCCGCGTAGGTCACCCGCTGGTCAGCGGGCCACGAAAGTGCCGCACCCGAACACTTCGGGTGCGGCACTTGTCAGCTTCAGGCGGGGGCGTCGCCGTGGTCGGGGATCTCGAGCTGGACGCCGCCCTGGAGGGCGGACTGGTGAGCGAAGATGCCCGGCAGCGTGTAGCGGGCGGCCACCCAGGCGTTGACCGGCGGCAGCGTCTTGTCGGCGACCGCGCGGACGAAGTCGTCGGCGAGGAAGTGGTGTGAGCCCTCGTGGCCGTTGTGCAGGCCGGTGAACTCGACCGGCAGGCGGCTGCGGTCGTGGACGGGCGCCAGCCCCGAGAGGAAGGCGTCGCGCAGGGCGGGGTCGACGTTGATCATGTCGGTGTCGTCGAGGGAGGCGCTGGGCGCCGACTCCAGCAGCTCGCTGACGTCCTCGACACCTTCCTTGGTCTGCCAGACGCTCACCTCGGCGAGCTGCTCGAAGCTGCCCTCCGTGCCGAAGACGCGCAGCCGCGACTCGCGGATGTGGGAGGGGTAGCCGACGCGGCGCATCTCGTTCGTGCGCATCACGCCGCCGTCGGCGAGCTTGAACAGCGCGGTCGCGTTGCTGAAGTCGTTGTCGAACTGGCTGACCTCTTTGTCGAACACCCCGTCGCCGCGGTCGTCCTTCACGCCGATGCAGGACACGTGGGTGGCGTGCTGCCCGGTCACGGACAGAACGTTGCCGACAGCATGCGTGGGGTAAAGCATGGGCGGGAATGAGGCGACCTTCTTCCACTCCTCACCGCCGCTGTACTGGTAGGCGGCGTAGAAGCCGAGGTCCATGTCGTGGACGTAGTCGCCCTCGCAGTAGAAGACCCGGCCGAACTCACCGGCGGCGAGCTTCTCCCGGCAGTAGACCGACGACGGGTAGTAGAAGCTCGTCTCGCCCATCATGTAGGTCAGGCCGGTCTCCTTGACCAGCTCGATGATCTTCGCGATCTGGTCCGCCTCGATCGCCATCGGCACGGTCGAGTAGACGTGCTTGCCGGCCTCCAGCGCCTGGATCGCCATCTCCCCGTGCAGCCAGCGCTGGGTGAAGATCGCGATCGCGTCGACGTCTGACTCGAGCATCTCCTCGAACGACTGGTACGTGATGGAGACGCCCAGCCGCGCGGCCAGCTCAGCCGTCCGGTCCGGCAGGAGGTCGGTCAAGCGGACGTCCGAGACCTCCGGGTGCGCGGTCCAGAGCCGCAGGAACGAGGGGGCGAACTGGCCGGCGCCGACCACACCAATGCTGATACTCATGAACCAAGGCAATCACACATTTCCCGGCCATGTAAGAACAATTCCGCACATCGGAATTGTGACTCAGCGCACGTACCCGCAGCCCGAACGCAGCGGTGCGACTTCAGGCGGGCCAGCGGGTCGGATCCACAGGCTCGTCCGATCAGGAAGCCAGTCCGATCGGGTCGCGGCCGGCGAGGTAGGCGGCCACGGCCTCGGCCGCGATCGAACCGGCCCGGTGAGCGGTTTGGCGGGTAGCACCGGCCAGGTGCGGAGTCATCACGACGTTCGGCGCTGTGAGCAACCGTGAACCGGCCGGCACCGGCTCGGTCGGGAAGACATCGAAGGCCGCCGCCCCCAACTGCCCGGACTCCAGCGCATCGACAGTGGCGTCGTAGTCGAGCAGCCCGCCACGCGCTGTGTTCACCAGTACGCCGCCCCGCGGCATCAGCGCGAGTTGTCGCGCACCGATCATGCCGCGGGTCTGGTCCGTCAGCCGCGCATGCAGGCTGACCACGTCCGACTGCCGGAGCAGGTCGTCCAACGTGACCGCCTCGGTGCCGTCGGGAGGCGAGGCCGGGTCGATGGCAGGATCGGTCACCAGCACGCGAGCACCGAAGGCGAGCATCACCCGGGCTACCCGCCGACCGATCGCGCCGTATCCGATCAGGCCTACGGTCGCGCCGCCAAGCTCACCACCGCACTCGTCATAGGCGTAGAGATCGCTCCGCCATTCCCCCTGCTCCAGCGTGCGTTGCAACCGCGGAAGGTTGCGCAGGGCACCCAACATCAAAGTGACCGCATGCTCAGCCGCGGCGGCGGCGTTGCGTCCCGGCGTGGAGGAGACGACGATGCCGCGTTTGGTCGCCGCCGGCACGTTCACGTTCACCGGACCACCCCGGCAGCAGACCAGGAACCGCAAGTCTGGCGCGGCATCCAGCACGCGTTCGGTGAACGGGCCCATCTGCGTGACCGCCACCTCGATGCCCGGTAACGCCTCGATCAACTGCTCCTCGGCATCGCTGGCCTCGTCCACCTCGGCCACCCGCCCGTACGGCGTCAGCGGCCACGGCAAGGTGATCTCCCGGAAGTCGAAGGTCACGTCATCCAGCTTGGACAGCGAACCGGCCAGCAGGTCGTTGCGGACGAAGTGGTCTCCGGCAAGCAGGGTTCGGACGGTTCTCATCAGGCTCCTGGTCTCGTCAAGTTCGGGTGAAGCAGCGGTTGGCGACCACGATCAGCCGGGGATCGGCGAAGGGTCGGCCCAGCGTGGGCGCGCGGACTCGATCCGGCGCAGGTAGTGCGCGTATCCCTCGTCATAGAAGGCGGCACGAGCAGGATCGGGGTCGATCTGTCGAGTGATCGCGATCCACCCGGGTCCGGCGGTGTCCGGGTCCACGGCCTGTCTGGCGCCGATCACGGCACCCCTCGCGGCGACCTGGGATGCCTCGGTGGTGTGCAGTGGACTGTTCAGCACGTCGGCGAGGATCTGCGTCCACTCGCTACTGCGCGCGCCGCCTCCGCACACCGTCACCCGCCCGTTCCACCCAGCCGCTTCCAGGCAATGCCGAGCCGCGTAGGCGATTCCTTCACAAGTCGCCCGGACGAGGTCCGCCTGGGTGGTCGAGAGATCGATCCCGTCGAAACTCCCTCGCGCCCGCGTATCCACGAAGGGCGCACGCTCGCCGGCCTCCGAGAAGTAGGGCAGCACGGTCACTCCACGAGCACCCAGCGGACTATCGGCCAACAGCCCCGCGAGCTGGTCAGTCCCAAGACCCACCAGCGCGAGCACCCGATCGAGCGCAGCCGTACCAACCATCGCCGGCATCGCCCGCAGCCAAGTCCCAGGTGTCCACGTGCCGAGGAACAACCCGGCCGGCTCCCCGTCCACCGGTAGTTCCCGGGTGACCACCTGACATGCGAGCGTCGTACCGACTGTCAGCAACGCGTCCCCGACCTCGGCGACACCGGCACCGATGGCAGCCGCGGGGAGGTCGTAGGGACCAGCCGAAACCCTTGTTCCCAAGGCTAATCCGGCCGCGGGATCAGTGAGCTCGCCCATCGGCCCCGTGGCGACCGGAGCCAGCAGATGTTGCCACTTGTCGAGACCACACGCGACCAGGGCGTCAGCGTCGTACTGGCCCGTCCGCGGGTCGAGGAAAGGCGCTGACGCATCGGAAACATCGGTCGCGCGGACGCCCGTAAGCCTTTGCATCACGACGTCCTTGCAGTACGCCGCGGTGTGCGCGCGGGCGGCGACGTCCGGCTCCTCAGCCAGTACTGCGGCCAGCAGCGGGCCGGATGCCCCGGGGAACATCCGGTTGCCGGATCGCCGGAAGACCTGCTCGGCGACTCCGTCAGTCGTCCACTGCTCCAGGATCGAACTGCTCCGCGCATCCAGCCAGGAGATCGCCGGCCTGACGGGGCGGCCGCCCGCGTCCACCAACCACAGCCCGTCTCCCTGCGCGGTGATCGCAAGGACGCCCGGCTGGTTGCCAACAGCGGCCGCGAGCTCGCTGACCACCTCGTTGACCGAGGCAACGATCTCGTCGGTGTCATGCTCGAACCGGCCGGGCCCGGGCCGAACCAGCCTCGTCGGCCGGGACGCCTCGGCAAGCTGACGCCCCTCCTCGTCGAACGCGACAGCCTTCGTGACCGTGGTGCCGACATCCACTCCGACGTCCATCCAACCTCCTGAGAGCTAGAGCGGTGCGACCTCCACGGTTGCGCCGTGGTCGCGCAGGGCCTGGACGAGGTCTGCAGGGGTCTTCTCATCGACCACGACCAGGTCGAAGTCGGTCAGCGGGGCCAGCCGGTGCAGGGCCGTGCGCTGCAGCTTGCCGTGGTCGGCGAGCAGCACCTTGGTGTGCGCGGACCGCAGCATCGCCTGCTTGACCAGGACGATCTCCTGCTCCTGGTGGAAGGCATGCGTCGGCGACACCGCCGACACGCTGCAGAAGAGCAGGTCGGTGTGCAGGGCATCGACCGCCTGCGCGCACGGCACTCCGCCGAACGAGTCGTGCGTCGGCGAGTAGATCCCACCCAGCGCGAGCAGCGTGATGTCGCGCAGCTCCGTCAGCCGACCGATCGCCGGGAGGAAGTTGGTGGCAACGGTCAACGGGGTGATGTCTTCGAACAGGTCGATCAGGGCGAGCGCGCTGGTCGAGTCGTCCAGCATCACCGACATCCCCGGTTCGATCATCGCGCGGGCATGCCGGGCCAGTGCCGCCTTCTCCGCCTGCGCTGTGTTCAACCGGTAGGCCACGTTGCTCTCGAACACGCTGGTCGGCTGGGCGCTCACGCCACCGCGATACTTGCGAACGACACCTTGCCGTTCCAGCTCGTCCAGGTCCCGGTGCACGGTCATCACGCTGACCCCGAACGCCTCGACCAGCTCGTTGGCCGACACCGAGCCGTGCTCGACGACGTACGCCGCGATCTCGGCCTGGCGCCGGGCCGGCCGGCTCAGCTCGGTGGTGTCACCGTCGAGGTCGGAACTCATACCAGGGTCTCCATTCGGACTGCCGGGGTGTTGTACGCCTCGAGACCCACTGTGCCGTCCTGCCGGCGGAACCGCACCAGCGCCGCGGGGTCGAGCGTAGGCAGCAGTCTGCGGTACTCCCGCAACTCGAGTCCCAGCACCCGGCAGACCAGCAGCCGGATCAGCGTGTTGTGCGCGACCACCAGCACCTTCTGGCCCTCGTGCTGACGTGCGAGCTGATGGAACGCCTCGTACACCCGGTCCGCTGCGACCACCGGATCTTCGCCGCCAGGGAGGTGCGCCCGAACCGGATCCAGCTCGAACGCCCTCACCACGTCCGGCGGCAACTCGCTCAGCCTGCGGCCCTCGGCCGAGCCGAAGTCCACCTCCCGCAGCCGATCGTCCAGCACCGGCTGCAGCCCGAGCGCCTCGGCCACCGGAGCGACGGTCTGCCGGGCGCGCAGCATCGGCGACGACCAGAGCGCGTCCGGTGCGAAGCCCTCCGCCCAGTCCTTCAGCCGCTCCGCCTGCTCGAGGCCCACCTCGTCGATCGGCAGATCGGTGGACCCGGCGTACCGGTTGCCGTGGTGATAATCGGTTCGCCCGTGCCGAGCCAGTACGACGATCGTCCTCACGCCAGATACCCCCGTCGGGTCAGCTCCGCCACGAACTCGCCGTACAGATTGTTCAGTGTCTCCTGCGGTCGTGGTTCCAACACCCGCTCGACTCGAACCATCCGCGCGGCGGTCTCTGTCACCGACGCACCACCCGACGCCGCAAGCACAGCCATCCCGTACGCCGGGTCGGGCGTCGCGGGCAGCTCCACCGGTACGCCGAGGACGTCCGAGCGGAGCTGGTTCCAGTAATCGCTGCGCACCGCGCCGCCAGTGAGCGAGACGGATCCCACCGGCTCGGCGCCGAGGCTCTCCAGGTGCTCGAACGCGAGCCGCTCGATGAACGCCACACCCTGCAGAATTCCGGCGTACCGGTGCAGGTCGTCGGGGAGATCGCCGAGCTCGAACTGCTCGGCCTGGGGTGCGACGAAGGGGAACCGCTCGCCCCTCTTGGTGATCGGGTAGATCGCGGCGCTGATCGGGCCGAGTTCCCGCGCGGCTTTGTCGAACGCGTCGAGATCGGCACCGGGGAGCATCTCGGTGAGCGCGCCGGCGCCCGTGTTCGAGGCGCCGCCCGGCAGCCAGCCGCCGTCGGGATGCCGGTGGCTGTAGACCGCGCCGGTCGGGTCTTCGAGGAGATCCTCGCTGACGCCCTTGAGGACCAGCGTGGTGCCGAGGACGGAGTTCCAGGCACCTGGGGCGAGCGCGCCTGCAGCGATCTGAGCGGCACACCCGTCAGTCATCCCGGCGTACACGGGAGTGCCGGCAGGGAGCCCGGTGATCTTGGCGTTTGCCGCCGAGACCCGACCGAGCCCGGCGCCTGGGAGGACTACCTCCGGCAAGGTCTCGGGTGCGAGGCCCAAGCGGTCGAAAGCATCGAACGGCCAGGAGCCCGCGACCAGGTCGTACCCGGTTTTGAGGGCGTGGCTGGTGTCGGTGGCGACCGGGTGACCGACCAGGTGTGCGGCAACCACGTCCGCACTGTGCGCGATGCGTCGGCCGCGCGGCTCGAGCCAGAGGATCTTGGGGAGGGCCCAGGTCGGCTGCATCGAGGAGGACCAGCGCTCGGGATCAGCCGCCACGATCCTGGGGAGTTCCGCGGCCGCGCGGGCGTCGTCGTACATGAGTGCTCGGGCGACGGGCCGGCCCGCGTCGTCGGTGAGGAGGACGGTGCCGGAGGTCGAGCAGATCGCGATGCCCTCGACGGCCGGATCCGCGACCTCAGCCAGGGTGGCGTCGACGGCCGCGAGCCAGTCGAGCGGATCCTGCTCATGACGATCACCCGACGGTGAGGTCCGGCGCGCGCTGGTCAGAGGTCGGTTCGCTCGGGCGAGCACCGCACCGGAAGCATCGACACGGACGGATCGCACACTCTGGGTGCCGAGGTCGATGCCGATCCAGGCCGGTTCGCCCACGCGTGCACCTCCTGTTCATCCCGCTGCGGATGTTATGTCGGTTGATAACATAACACCGGAGCGCGATAACAGGGCTCAGCTGTGCATCAGCAGCAAGCACCTGTCGGCAGTGGCGAGCTCGAGACGACCGGCGTCGACCGCGCCATAGGCGCCGATCGGGCCGCTGGCAGGACGGCCGTGGCGATTGATCCAGAATCCCCACCCGGCCGGCGCATCGGGCCACTCCGGATCGGGTTCCCAGCCGAGCGGCGGACGCCAGGTGGCGGTCGGAGGATCAGGCCAGCTCGGTGGTGAGTTGAATCGGTGCACAGGTGGCCCTTCCGGATCCCCCAGGAGACCCGATGATCGGAAGTGTCTGACAAATCAACGACCAGCTCGACCGAACGTCACGACTAAATCTTGGTAAAGAATATTGGCCGGACCACCCGCCTGACCAGGTCACCAGGTAGTGATAAGTCCGGGACTGTCCGTGTTGATGCCGAAAGCATCCATCCGACTACTTTCCGTGCACAGCAAGGCGTTCAGGGCCTCGTTGCCGATAGCCCTCGCCTGTCAAAGGCAGCTCGCCCTCAGTCGGGCAGGTCCTCCAGGCGGGCTTTGACCCGGTGGTGATCGGTCAGGGATTCGGCGAGGACATACCCGAGGTCGCGGTAGGCCTCGAAGTCCCATTCGTCGTAGAACTGGTCACCGGTGGAGCGGCGCGGGAAGTCGTCGTGCGTGGTGGCGTACTGCTCGACGTCCCAGCCGAGGTGGCCGGCCAGGACGGCCTTGAGAAAGAAGATCTCGGTCTTGTACGGCTGCCGCCGGCCCTCCTTGAGCGGATGGGTCGCGATGCCATAGGCCCAGGACCGGTCGGCGCGGGTCTTCTGGCCGCGGATCATCGGCGCCGGGTCCATGTCGATCCGGATGCCGTGGTCCATCCGGGCCGTGGCGATCGCCTCGCCGAGTGCGTTGAACCGGTCCTCGGGATCGTTCGACGCGTCGATGACGATCACCTGGGCCGGTTCGCGGCGAAGAGCCTCGACCAGGCCCAGGTTGTCGTAGTGCCCGCCATCGGTGACGTAGATCCGCCGGTCATACATGGACGGACTGCCGATTGCCTCGCGCAACAACCGGTAGGGGCCGGGCTTGTCGATCACGCTGCCGACGTACCGGCGTACACGGGCCGCGAAGCCGGTCACCTCAGGGAAGGTGTCCTCGTCGCGGTTGTTCCAGTACGGGTTGGGCAGCCAGACGCCGAGGCGCGCGTTGAGGACGGCGAGGAGCAGGCGGACCGGGCGGGTCCGGCTGTTCACCCGGCCCGTGAGCGGACTGAGTGCGGCGCCGCTGATCGCCATCGCGGCCGGCACGGTCACCTCCCGCTTCAGCACGTCGGCCTCACGCTCGTAGTCCTCTGTGCGGCGGCGACCACCCGTCGGCAGGGAGCGGTCACCGACGATGCCGATCTGCTCGGCGTCGAAGATGAACGGAACGCAGTCGCGCTGGGTCGGCACGAAGTCCGCGTCGGCTACGTTCGCCACGCCCGCGATGACCAACTGCGGTCCACCGTCCGTCGGCTTCGCCCATTCGGAGTACCGCAGGCGGATGCTGTAATCGAGGCTGACCGCGGCACCGTTTGGTTTCCGGGTGACCAGGAACGCCCGCGACAACCGCTCGCGGTAGAAGGAATGCAGGGAGGTCCGGTTGGCATCCGTCAGCAGCTTGATCGCGATCGCGATGCTCGCCAGCACCAGCGCGACCGACCAGTCCATCTGGTAGGACCGGTCCGTGGCATATCCGCCGGTCCAGCGCAGCAGCGCGATGACGGCCGCGCCCACAATGATCGCGCTGCCCACCCAGGGCGCGAGCTTGTTCCGCGCGAAGGCGAGCAGGCGACCGCGCAGGCCTGCCTCGGACGGATCCTTGCTCTCCACCGCGAGGCCGTTCCACACCGTCCGGCCGAGGCCGATCAGCACGACCACCAGTGCTCCGAACGAGGCGACGCCCTGCTTGGTCGGGTCCACCAACGCCAGCAAGGCGGACGGCAGGCTCGGCTGGTCAGCGTTGCCGCCGGGGAGTTTCCCCAACAGATAAAGGCCACCTGGTACGCCGAGCAGCAGCACGGCGACCGGCGTACCGTAGCGCAAGGTGACTCCGCCGACAGTCGTGAGCACCTTGCGAACCGGGTCCGGCATCCGCGCCCAGCGGTCCCACACCTTCTCCAGCACGAACATCGCCGCGCTCACCGCGATCAGGAACAGCGACAAACCGACGAACCACCAGGAACCACCCGGCCGCCAGTCCACCCGGATCTCCTGGCCGGTGGCAACCACCACCTTCTGATCCGAGAGGAACCAGCCGAGCACCCAGGCGATCGCGCGCAGCATGATGCCGATCAGCAACAGGTTCACGATCACGCCGAACAACACAGACAGGGCCGCGCGGAACATCGCACGCCCACCCTGCAAGAGATATCGCGTCTGCCTGCGAAGCCGGGCCAACTCGGCCGATCCAGGAGAGAAGGGATCGGCGCAGGTCCGCCGAAGGACGTGGAAGGCGGCTGCCATGTAGCCGCCTCCACTGACGCCGATCACCGTGGACGCCTTGTCGTAGTACCCGCGTTCCCGCAGCAGTTGCAGGGCTCCGAGACAGAACGACGCGGACCGGATCCCGCCGCCCGAGCAGCAGATCACCAGTCGACCCGCATCGGGGCCGGGATCTGGCTCCCGCTCGAACGTCGCTCGAGGGCCGGGCTCGATGCCGAACAACTTGCGCCGGCCGAAGCGGCTGGTGGCGAAGAGGCAGACCGCCAGGACCAGCGAACCGGCCACCCAGAGCACCCGCATCAGCCAGGTGAGCCACCCAGTGGACAAGTCGGCACAGCCACCGGTCTGTCGGCCGAAGTCGCTCCACAGCTTGATGTCCTCGACAACGTCGAGGACCGCGGCGAGGAAGATGAGCAGCGCACCGATCCGCGCGATCGCCTGCCACAGCGGCTGTTGCAGGAAGCGCACGTATTTGTAAGCGCGATAGGCGGCATAGACATACGTGCCAATGAAGAGCACGTCGACGAGCAACGACAACCGGCCCGGGATCGCGCAGTCGAACGCGGATCCGGCGTTGTCCCGGACCGCGTCAACCATCGGCAGTTGCACCACGAACAGCACGATCGCGAGCGACAACGTGTTGGTGAACGTGCGTCGCCGGCCGATCTCCTCGATCGTCGCGTCACCCTTGGTCCCCTCGGATTCCCCCCACATCGCCCCATGATGCAGTGGAGACCAGGTTTCTGCCAGTGCACACGGCGTTGCTCAGCGCAATCGAAGGGCGCGGCCTTGGTGCGGGACGTGACTCCTCAATCCCAAAAGTTGAGGGGTGACGATCCGTGACGGCGCCCTTGACATCGGGCGGGGAACGGCGGACCTTTTAGTCAGTCGATCGGCGTCATGGGGGGACCATGGATACTGATCAGGGCACGTGGGTGCTGCGCAGGTTCAGCGAGAGCCTGCACGGCGCGACCATTCTCACCCTGCACTGCGACTCGTCCCGCCCGGGCAGATCCTTCGGCGCCGACGTAGTCGACCAACTCAGCTCCGATGGCCTGCTCGGCCACGTCCTGTGGAGCACCCGCTGTACGCCGGGCGACGTGTCGGCCGCCGTCTTCCAATCGCTGCGCGACACCGGGTTGTTCCTGGTCCGGCTGGACCTTTCTGGCATCCCGGCTGATCCGCTAAGGCTCCGCGAGTTGCTCGTCGCCGTGCAGACGTTGCGCCGTGCCGGGATTCTCGTGGAGTACGACCTGGACCTGTTCGGGCGGTCGCCTCGGTTCGCGAAGGTGCGCGAGCGGCTCGCGATGCTCCAGGTGATCGTGGCCGATGGATCAACTCCTGCGGTCTTCAGCATCCCCGCCGACGGTGCCGTTTGTTCACCATGGGTGGACACCTACCGGCGCAGGCTAGGCGAGGCATTAGAGCCTTGGCTGGGTGAGCAGGGCCTCGCGGATCAACTGGCGGAGGCGTGGACCGAGATCGTCGTCGCGGAACGACTCCTGCTCGGTCTGAGAGGCGTGGCAGCCCACCGGATCGCCTTGCAGCGGCTGACTTTGCGGATCAACACGGAGCTCCTGAACCTGGTCTCGAACAGCGCGCGAGAGTTCGAAACCGCCGGGGAGACGACTTTGCTGTCCCCTGGGGTGATCACCCCACGCGCCACCGCACTCACCGACAGCATGGTTGCCCTTCGCAACAGATTCCTCTGCAACAACGCTCCCGTTCTCCTGGCAGGCACCCTGCAGCGGTGACTGGGCCGCGTCAGCCGGCGCTAGCCCGCGGAGCTGGACCTTTGGCTGCGGAGCTGGAGCTAGGCCGCAGACCTGGAGCTCTGGCTGCGGAACTGGAGCTTTGACTGCGGAACTGGAGCTTTGACTGCGGAACTGGAGCTAGGCCGCAGAGCTGGAGCTTTGGCTGCGGAGCTGGAGCTAAGGCGCGGACTTGAAGCTAAGCCGCGGAGGTGGACCTTCGGCTGCGGAGCTGGAGCTGGGCCGCGGAGCTGGAGCTCTGGCTGATGCGGGACGGGAAGCGGCCGGTAGCGAAGTACCGGTCGAAGGCGAGAAGCTGGGCGCACGCGGCGGCGAGTGCTTCCGCCTGCGTGCGGCAGCCGTCGACGTACCAGTAGGGATCATCTGGCTGACGGTCGTCGGCATCGTCGATGTCGGCATACCAGCACTCGGCCCCCTGGCGGCAGTACTGCACCACACGAACCTTGAGCTTCATGCCGACTTCGACGTCGCCAACATCCCCCACGGTTCCAGCGGTACTCCGCCCACCGCCGCTCCTCCGTCGCGGCTCATCGACATCGGACGGGCACGGGAGAGCAGCGTCGCCCTGCCTGACCGGGTGGCTCCAGCCAGGTCATCCGCGGTTCGGGAGGTCCCGCAGCGCGCTCATTTTCCCGGGCCGCAGTCAGGCCTTCGACTTAGCCCGGCTGGTTGCTCACGACCATCAGAGAGGGTTACCCACTGACGTTGTGGGTTGCCCCATGAAAATACCGGAGGGCAACCCACAAGATCAGTGGGTAACCGTAGGTCTGGCCCCGCTGGTTGGACGCAAACTCCCGACCGACACGACCGCCTGGTACCGACCGAATCGCCCCCTCCAGCCAGTCCTGGTGACTCGGCCCGGGGGGTGCGACGGCGGCCGCCTGGGGTGTGGACGGGGTCTCCGTACCGACCGAGTCGACCCCCTCCAGTCGGGCCTCGTCGCTCAGCCGGGGTGCGACCGCGGCCAACTGGGGGTGTGGACCGGGTCTCCCGTACCGACCGACAGGTAGTAGCCGGCCCGATCGCGTCACCAGGGCCATGCTTCCGGCGGTCGCGTGGCTTGGGGATGGACTACTTCCTGTCGGTCGGTACACCGCAGCCGCGAAGACGCCGAGCCGGGGGGACCTGTAGACGAGGCCGGGGACCTGTAGACGAGGCCGGGACGTGGCGTCGATGCTGGTCGTCGCCGGCCCGGCGAATCACTGGTCAGGCCGGCGGCCGCAGGCTAAGGCGCCACTGATGCGACGGTTCTCCTGAGGTCGGAGCAAGACAAGGCTCCAGAAAATATCGCCGATTGACGTGAACTAGACGTAACGGAGTGTTATTTTCCTCAACTTGGGCACGCTACGGACGGATGTGGAGGGAGTGTCAATAGCTCCGTGGCCCTGTCTTGAAAGGATTCAGTGCGGTGACCTACATTCCCGCCTGAGAAGATGGCCGGGTGTTGACTGAGGACCAACTCCTGGGCCGGGGACCGGTGGACGAGTGAAAGCTCCGATCCTGGTGAGCGGCGTGCTGCTGCTCGGCGTGCTGGGTGGTGTCGGCGGCTACGTAGGCGGCGCATGGCTCGAGCAGCCGTCTCCTGTCGACGAGGTTGCAGCGGCCGCGCCACTGGCCGGCTTCCCAACGCAGGAGCCGCTGCCCCGCAAGACGCCCGAGCCGAACACGCTGGCCGGCCTGAAGGCCGACGAGTTGACCTTCCGCACGCAGAGCTTCACAGTCCGGGCTGACTCCGGGGCATCGCTCCGGCTGTCGATCAGGATGGCGCGGGGCTGGCAGTTGACCAGGGACCCGAAGGCACCGCGCGAAGTGAAGTTCCTCGATCCGCTGAAGGAACGCGGCGTCCGGGTCGAGTCGGGACTCGCGCCGAAGCAGTCCACGACCGACTCGATGCACGAGTTGGTGAACAACCTGAAGTCGAGCCAGGCCTACGAGAACGATCTGCGGATCCTGTCGCAGACCGACAGCCAGGTGACCGGCGTGGACGGCCAACCGCGCACGGTGTCGACGCTGACCTACACCTACATCCCGATCAAGACCCGGCGGTATGTGGTCGTCCGCTGGGTGGCGACCGGCGGCGACGACACGGCCACCGTCGAGATGAGCGTCACCGGCCTGCCGCAGGATGCCGCCGGGCTCGCGCCCGTGCTCGCCGAGGCGACCAAGTCGGTACAACTGAAGGACTGACCCGGGCTGCCGGTTGGTGCTGATCGCGACACCGTGCGGCAGGCAACGAACCTTTCGCCGGTTTACGGTGTCCAAGGACTTATCGGGGCGGACCGGGGAGGAGGGGTGGTCGTGTCGATGGTAGGACGCGCTCTACTCGGTTCCGGATTGCTCGCGGTCACCCTGCTCGGCGGAGCGGGGGGCTACGGCATCGGCTGGCTGACCAGTTCGGTGGCGTCAGACTCGACCGGCAACGCCGCGCCGCTAACGGCCGCCAGCCCGTCGACGCCACCGTCCTCACCGATCGAGCCGCCGAAGACACCCAGGCCGGACGACTCGCCACCGCTGCTGGCCGAGAATCTCACCTACCGGACCCGCGCGTTCTTCGCGGAGAGCACGGTCCGCTCCAGAGTCACGCTGAAGGTGCCCGGAAACTGGAAGATGACCCAGCCGGATCCGCAGGACGAGGCCAGGTTCACCGATCCGACCGGGAAGCGCTGGATCCGGATCGAGGCCGGCTTCACCATCACCCGGCCGCCGGCGGACTCGATGGCCGCCAGAATCGCGCTGCTGAAATCGGTCCCGTCCAGCCAGGCGCTCAAAATCCTCTCCCAACAGGTCGACCCGAAGGCGCGGACCGCGACGCTGACCTACACCTACGTCCCGGACCTGACTCTGCGCTATGTGGTCGTGCGGTGGGCCGCGCTGGACTCCAGCGGGAACGTCGCGGTCGAGATGAGCTCCACCGGCCTTTCCCAGGACCGAGCCGCCGTCGACGCCGTCCTCGACCATGCCACCACCAGCGTCACCCGCGACGACTCCTCCCAGTAGTTGCCTCCAGCACCCAGCTTGAGCTCAGCGCGGCCAGATGATGCGGAAGACCGTCGAGCGGAGCCGGTAGAAACGGCGCCGGCTGGACTGGACCAGGGCAGGTGACGGCCGGAGCCGTTCAGCGACAATCCTCATGGGTTCGCGGGCCCGTTGTAAGAGACCGAGTTGGCCACCACGATGGCCTGGGCACGGTCGGAATCGGGCACCTGGACCTGCACGAGTAGCATCAAGCCGGTCGACGACAATGTCACACGCTGCAGCATAGTGCTGCCGCCGGCGCAGCCCGACGAGAGCCTCTCCAGCGTCTGGGTGCCGTCGCGCTGGCTCTCTGTGACTGGCCCGACACTGTCGCAGCCGTACGGGTCGGCGCTGGGCAGCACCTTGTGGAGGTCGCCGACATTCGGCATCGCGCCCACGAACACGCCGGGCGTCTGCCGACCGGCGGTGGTCCAACCCTCGTCCTTGCTCACCCGGATCGCCGGCTGGTCCGAAGTACTTCCCGGCGGGCGCCAGGTCGATTGGACGACCACGCCGGCCATGGAGTTCGGGACCCGCAGGCTGAAGTCAGTCCGGATGATGTCGACCAACTGCCGCGCTCCGAGGTACCGCTGCAGGCCGAATCCCGCCCCGCCGCCCAGGACGAGCGCGAGCATAGCGGCGACCAGCCACCGCCTCCGCCGCCGCCTGAGGCGCCAGGCGGAACCAGCGGTCTTCCAAGCCTCCGCCTCCGCACCTCCTGTTTTTGAGTCGTCCGCGGGCGCCGCGATGGACGCGGCTGCGATGCCGTCAGACGCTCCCGCCGGCGCGGCCAGCGCGGGTTTTGTCTCGCTGGGGGTGCCTGACGGGGTCTTGACGATGGTCGGCGCGTTCGAGTCGCTCAGGGCGGTCTTCTCGCCGGACCGCTCGGGCGCCACGGTCGCCGCATCGCTCACGGCGCCGGCGGCCGGGGCGGTCGCGACCGCCGAGGAGACGAAGTCGTGGGTGGTCTCGTCGAGGGCGCCGACGAGTTCGCGGGTGAAGGAGACCACGTCAGGCCATCGCTTCTCGCGATCCGGCTCCAGGGCCCGGACGATCGCCGCGTCCACCCGGTCGGGCACATCGAAGCCGAGCGAACTCGGTGGCGGCGCCGCCTCAACCCGTCCGGCGGCGCCCAGGCCGTCGACCTGGTGCGGGGAACGACCTGTCAGCGCGGCGTACGCGACCGCTCCCAGCGAGTACTGGTCCGCGCGTTCGTCCAGCCGCTCGCCCATCGCCTGCTCCGGCGCGACGTACGACGGGGTCCCGCCGGGCATGGTGATCCGGGAGACCTCGTCCAGGGATTTGCCCAGGCCCAGGTCGGACAGGACCGCCCGCTCGCCCTCGTCGGTGCTCCGGAAGAGCACGTTGGCCGGTTTCACGTCCCGGTGAAGCAGCCCGCGGCGGTGCAGCGCCTGAAGTCCGCGGCCGACCTGGACGACCACCCCGACCGCTGCCTCGAGGCCCAGCGGCTCCTTCTTCAGGCGATCCGCCAGCGTGCCGCGGTCGGCATACGTGAGCACCAGGAACGGGCGCCCGTCCTCCAGTTCGCCGACGTCGTGCACCTGGACGATGTGCTCGGACTCGACCCGGCGCAGGAACCGGCCCTCCTCGAGGAACCGGCGGCGTACCGAGTCGTCATGGGCCCAGTTGTCGGCCAGCACCTTGACCGCGACCTCGGCATCCAGTTGCTCGTCGTACGCGAGCCACACCGTCGCGAAACCGCCTGAGCCCAGGCGTCGGCGCACGACATACCGGCCTAGTCTGGATGGGACCCCCATACAAGGCATTATGGAGCACTCGGAGTCCCACGCCCGGGGACCGATGACAACGAAGGCGCAGATGAGCGAAAGCAGCGGTCCGACCGACGAGCTCGGAGTCCTGGCCGAGCGTGCCGCCGGCGGTGACAAGAACGCGATGGACGACCTGTTGAGGCTGGTCCACCCTCGCGTCCTGCGGATCTGCCGCAGCGTGCTGCCGTACTCAGCGGACGCCGAGGACGCGGCCCAGGAAGCCCTGCTCAACATCGCCACCAAGATCCACACGTACTCCGGCCGGAGCAGCTTCTCCACCTGGGTCCACTCGGTCGCGGCGAACTCGGCCCGGTCGACGTACCGCAAGCTGAAGCGCAGCGCCCAGGCCGCGCACAACCCCGAGCAGCTGGAACGGCCCGACCCGCGCACCACCAGCGTGATCGCGGGCACCCGCCTGGACCTGCTGGAGGCGCTGGAGACGCTCGAGCGCGACCGCCCGCAGATGGTCACCCCGCTGGTACTGCGGGACGTGTACGGCCTGTCCTACGAGGAGATCGCGGCCGAGGTCGGAGCCCCGCTCGGCACCATCAAGTCCCGGATCCACGACGCCCGCGAGGTCGTCCGCCCACTCCTGAGGCCCAAGGACTGAACCTGCTCCAGGGGTCCCGGTCGCCTTGTTCACCGATCCAGGCAGCTCCGGTCGGCACGTCGCCGTGGCCACGACCCAGCCGACCTGACAGGTACGCCGTACGCCGGGGCGGGCCAGCACGTCGTACGCCACGGCCCGAGCCGCCGGTACGTCGTCCGCCGGGGTCCGGGGACCGGGCGGTTGCTGGGGGCTCCCGCGGGGGCGTTCGGTGTGCTCAGATGGGGGCATGAAGAAGCTCATCAACGACCCTGCTGATGTTGTGAGTGAAGCACTGCGGGGGATGGAGGCGGCGCACCCGGACCACATCCGGGTCGACCACGAGAACCGGATCGTCTATCGCAAGGACGCGCCCAGGCCCGGCAAGGTCGGGCTGATCTCGGGTGGCGGTTCCGGCCACGAGCCCATGCACGGCGGGTTCGTCGGTCTCGGCATGCTGGATGCCGCCTGCGCGGGTGAGGTGTTCACCTCACCGGTGCCCGACCAGATGATGGCCGCGACCAAGGAGGTCGACGCCGGCGCGGGTGTGCTGCACATCGTCAAGAACTACACCGGCGACGTGATGAACTTCGAGATGGCCGCCGAGCTCGCTGCCGCCGACGCGGGCGTCGAGGTCCTCTCGGTGGTGACCGACGACGATGTGGCCGTCCAGGACAGCCTTTACACCGCCGGTCGCCGGGGTGTCGGCGTCACCGTGCTGCTGGAGAAGATCGTCGGCGCAGCCGCGGAGGAAGGCCGGCCGCTACAGGAGGTCGCCGACCTCGCCAAGCGGGTCAACGACCAGGGTCGCAGCATGGGCATGGCGCTCACGTCCTGCACTGTCCCAGCCGCGGGCAAGCCGACGTTCGAGCTGGCCGAGAGCGAGATGGAGGTCGGCATCGGCATCCACGGCGAGCCCGGTCGCCGGCGATTGCCGTTGGCGCCGGCCAAGGAGATCGCCGCGATGCTGGTCGATCCTGTGCTCAGCGATCTTCCTTATCAGCAAGGCGATACGGTGATTGCCTTCGTCAACGGGATGGGCGGGACACCGCTGATCGAGCTGTACGTGATGTACAACGAGGTCCGGCAGCTGCTGGATCGCGCGGGCATCACGGTGGCACGGTCGCTGGTCGGCAACTACATCACCTCGCTGGAGATGGCCGGTTGCTCGGTCACCTTGCTGAAGGTGGACGACGAACTGGTACGTCTGTGGGACGCGCCGGTGAACACCCCGGGCCTACGCTGGGGCGCGTGAGCATGGCGGACGTCGAGGCATTCGGTGACTGGTTGCGGGACCTGGCGAAGACGCTGCACGACAACTCGGCGTACCTGACCGAGCTCGACTCGGCGATCGGGGACGCGGACCACGGCGCGAACATGGACCGCGGCTTCCAGGCGGTCGTCGCGGTGCTGGACGAGAGCTCGTTCGAGACAGTCGACGAACTGCTCAAGAAGGCGGGCATGACGCTGGTCAGCAAGGTCGGCGGGGCGAGCGGGCCGCTGTACGGCACGTTCTTCCTCCGCTTCGGGACCGCACTGGCCGGCGCCGAGATCACACCGGCCACCGTCGGCGAGGCGCTGAAGGCGGGCGTCGGCGGCATCCTGGCCCGCGGCAAGGCCGAGCTCGGTGACAAGACCATGTACGACGCCTGGGCGCCGGCGCTCGACGCGTACGACGAGGCGGTGGCGGGTGGTTCCGACCTCGCCGGGGCGCTCGGCGCCGCCGCCGAAGCCGCCGCGAAGGGTCGAGACGCGACAACGCCGCTGGTCGCTCGCAAGGGGCGGGCAAGCTATCTCGGCGAACGCAGCGCAGGCCACCAGGACCCAGGCGCAACCAGCACCACGCTGGTGCTGGAATCAGCCGCCCGAACCCTGGCATGAGCCCAGTCGGCCACTGGACTGGGATGGTTCTCCATTGATCGGGATCGTGGTGGTGTCGCACAGCCGCGCGCTGGCGGCAGCTGCGGTGGCGCTCGCTTCGGAAATGGTCGGCGACGACGATCGCCCCGTGATCGCGGTTGCCGCCGGGCTGGATGAGACCACCTTCGGTACCGACGCGGCGGCGGTTGCCGAGGCGATCGGGACTGCCGACAGCCCGGACGGCGTACTGGTGCTGCTCGACCTCGGGAGTGCGGTGCTGAGCGCCGAGATGGCACTGGAGTTCGTCGATCCCGAGGTCGCGGAGCGGGTTGTGCTGTCGAGCGCACCTCTGGTCGAGGGGCTCGTGGCAGCAGTCGTCACGGCGTCAACCGGCGCACCGCTCGACGCCGTGGTCGCGGAGGCCTCGCGCGGTCTCGCGGGCAAGCAGGACCATCTCGGCGATCTTCCTGCGACCGGCGACATCGACTCAACGCAACTGGCTGAAGGCAACGAGCAGGTCATTGAAGTTGCTGTTAGCAACAACCATGGTCTGCATGCCAGACCGGCCGCGAAGTTGGTCGCACTGGTTCAGCGGTACGACGCGGCCGTCACGCTGACGGATGTCGACACCGGACGCGGCCCGGTCAATGCAGGCAGTCTGAGCATGGTCGCCACCCTCAACGCCCAGCAGGGCCATCGCCTTCGCGTAGGCGCAACCGGCCCGCAGGCCGGCGCGGCGCTGGAGGCAGTCCGCGAACTAGCGGATCGCGCCTTCGACGACACCCCTGCAACTGCCCCTGCTCTCGGCCCGGGCGGAGGAGGAACAGCAGCAACTGCGGCCGTGGCCGGAACCAGCGCAGGAGTCGAAGCTGGGGCCGAAGCTGGCGCTGGACTCGCGGCGGGAGCCGGGGTTGCGGTTGTTCGGAAAGGCGGGTCCGGCCTTGATGTGGCAGTCGGGCCGGCTGTGGTGCTCGAGCAGAGTGTGGACCTGAGTGGCTACCTTCCCGGTGATATCGACGCTGAGCGAGCGCGGGCGAAGGAGGCGCAATGGGACGCTGAGAAGCAGCTGGCTCGGCTCCGGGATCGCACCGCTGAGCAGGTCGGAGCGGCGGAGGGTGCGATCTTCGACGCGCAGCTGGCCTTACTGGACGACGTCGTTCAGCTCGACGCGGTGTTCCGCGCGATCGCTGAGGGCACGAGTGCGCCGGAGGCCTGGACCACCGCATTGGACAAACTGGCCTCGGCTTTCGAGGGTTTGGACGATCCCTATCAGCGAGAGCGCGCACAGGACGTTCGTAGCGTGCGCGACCGGGTCCTCCGTGCCCTGACCGGGTCCACCGAGCCCGCGGAACCACCGGCGGGCGGCGTGCTCGTAGTACGGGAGCTTGACGCGGCGACGGCTGCGACGCTGGAGGCCGAGAGGATCGCGGGGGTCGCGGTTCGGGCTGCCGGGACGACCGGGCATGGCGTGATCGTCGCGCGGTCGCGGGGGATTCCGTTGATCACCGGGATCGGCGAGGTCGAGGTGCCGGCGGGGGCGTTGGTTGCCTTCGACGCACGGGCGGGGTCGTTCGTGGTCGAGCCTGCCGACGGCGGCGCTGAATTCCGTACGACGCTGCGGGAGCGCGCGGCCGAACGGGAAACCGCGTTGGCGGAGGCGGATCGGCCCGCGGTGACGGTGGATGGGACGACCATCCAGGTGTTCGCGAACGTCGGGTCGGTGCAGGATGCGCTGGACGCGTATGGGGCCGACGGGTCGGGCCTCGTTCGGACCGAGGTGCTCTTCGGCGATCGGCGGACTGCTCCGAGGGTGGAAGAGCAGGTCGAGGTGTTCCGGGCGATCGCGTCGGCGTTCGGCGGGAAGCCGATCACCATCCGGACCTGGGACATCGGTGGCGACAAGCCGCTGCCGTTCCTGCCGCAGGAGCGGGAGGCGAACCCGTTCCTGGGCGAGCGCGGGATCCGGGTGTTCCGGAAGCGTCCGGAATTGCTCCGGGATCAGCTGCGGGCGATCTCCCAGGTCGCGGCCGAGGCGCCGGTTCAGGTGATGTTCCCGATGGTGACGACCTCCGAGGAGGTTGCCTGGGCGTTGAGCGAGCTCGCCGATATCGGGGCGTCGGGATGGGACGTCAAGGTCGGCATCATGGTCGAAGTACCGGCCGCTGCGCTCCGCATCTCGTCCCTGGCCGAGGGCCTCGACTTCGTCAGCATCGGCACGAACGACCTCACGCAGTACACGACCGCCGCGGATCGCGGCAACAGTGCGGTCGCAAGCCTGGCCGACGGCCTGGATCCAGCGGTTCTCCAGCTCATCGACCGGGTTGTCCGCGGGGTTCCGCTCGGGGTCGAGGTAGCAGTCTGCGGCGACCTCGCGAGCGACCCCGACGCCGCTGTTCTCCTTGCCGGCCTGGGCATCCGCGAGCTGAGTGCCGTCGGGCCCCAGGTGCCGATCATCAAGTCCCGCCTCCGCCAGACCAGCCTGGCCGAGGCCGCGAAGACGGCCGCGCAAGCCTTGACCCTGCCCACCGCGGCTGCCGTCCGAGACCTGTTCGGTCAGCGGTAGCCTCGCGCCTGGAGGTTGTAGAGGGCGGCGTAGTGGCCGCCCTTGGCGAGCAGGTCGGGGTGACGGCCGGCCTCGACGACTCGGCCTTGGTCCAGTACGACGACCAGGTCTGCCGCGGCCACGGTGGAGAAGCGATGCGTGACGAGCAGGGTCACGGCGCCTCGTCCGACTGCCTCGCGTGCGGCAGCCGCGTACCGCTCGAACAGGTTGTGCTCGGTGGCGGCGTCGAGCGCCGAGGTGGGCTCGTCCAGGATGAGCAGCAGCGGGCGCGACCGCATCATCCCCCGGCTGATGGCAAGTCGTTGCCCTTGGCCACCAGACAGATCGACGCCACCAGCCCAGGTGGTCCCTAGCTGAGTGGACAGGCCGTCGGGCAGCGAAGGCAGGACGTCCTCGGCCGCCCCGTCGTACAGGGCCTGCCGGATCCGAGCTTCGTCTCCGAGCCGTTCCAGCTCGCCGATGCCGACGACCTCACGTGCGATGAATTCGAAGGCGGCGTAGTCCTGGAAGGCGCCCGACATGCGCGAGCGCCAAGCCGTCAGGTCGTACTCCGCCAGGTCGATGCCGTCGATCAGGATTCGCCCGCGGGTCGGCTGGTACAGGCCTGCCAGCAGCTTCACCAGGGTCGACTTGCCGGCGCCGTTCTCTCCGACGAGGGCCACCACTGAGCCGGCCGGCGCGTCCAGGGTCACGTCGGTGATCGAGTCCTTGTCCGCACCGGCGTACCGGAAGCTGACGCCCTCCAGCCGAATTCCCGACTCCAGCCGGTCCGGTGGTTCGAGCTGACCGTCATGCGCCCCGGCCACTGAGGCCGCGTGATCCCGCAGCCAAAGGAAGCGCGAGATGTAGCGCGTGACGCGAGCGACATCCTGCACGGCGAAGGAGACGATCCCGCTGACTCTCTCCAGGCCGCCGACGACGCCGAAGGCGACCACCAGTGACTGCACGGAAACAGAACCGGCCAGAGCATCGTGGGTCATCCAGGCGAGCAAGGCGATCGCTGATCCGAAGAACAGGATGGCGGTCGCCGCAGCCAGCCCGGCATTCTGCACGGATGCTCGTACGCCGGGCGCCTGCCAGGCTGTCGCCGCAGCCCGGACCCGGCGCTGGAGCTCCCGCTGCAATCCGAACACGCGGGTCTCCGCGCCCGCGCCGGCGGACGTGGTCAGGTCGATCAGATGCGCGGACAGCCGGCTCGGTGCTGCACTCTGCTCCTCGGCAACGGTGCCCCAGCGCATCGACCAGCGGGTCGCCAGCAGCCGCGGAACACCCAACGCAACAAGGATCAGCAGCCGCCAGTCGGCGGACACCGCCACGAGCAGGATGCTGACCGCATACACCAACGAGTTCGCCGTATTGATCAGCGCGTTCAGCGTGCTGCCGAGAATGCCGTCCCGGTCGCGCAGGATCTGCAAGCGGTCCAGATAGTCGGCCCTCTCGAGATGTTCCAGCGTCGGGATCCGAGCCGTGAGCTCGGCGATCTTCACGTCGAAGCTGAAGCCGACCTGCTCCATCAGCGCGACCCGGGCATTGGTGCCGATGGTCTGCAGCACGTTGTTCAGCGCGGTCGATCCGACCAGCGCCAAGCCGGCGATCAGCATCCGGCGGCTGTCGCGGTCGATCGCACCGGCAGCGAAGATGCCGATGAACAGAGGTGCGGCTGCCGTCAGCAACTTGCTCATCGTCTCGGTCAGGCTTAGCAGGGCCAGCCGTGGACTGGTCCGGACCGAGGTGGACAGGACCAGCCAGATCCCGCGCCAGTTGTCTCTCACCCGCCTGACCCCTCGTCCACCTGGGCGAACCGCTGGGCCTGCAGGGTGAACATCTCGGCGTATCGGCCGCCTGCCTGCAGCAGTTCCTCGTGACTACCGTCCTCGACGATCCCGGCACCGGGGTCGAGGACCACGATCCGGTCGGCATGCCGGACGCTCGACAGTCGGTGGCTGACCAGGATGGTCGTCACGTCCCGCGTGACCTCCAGGAAGCGGTCGAACAGCGCCGCCTCGGCTCGAACGTCCAGCGCGGCCGTGGGCTCATCCAGGATCAGTACGCCGGCGCCTGCGGATACCGCCGCCAGGGCGCGCGCGAGCGCCACCCGTTGCCACTGGCCACCGGACAGGTCCGTGCCACCCTCGTACTCCGCGGACAGAACGGTGTCCCAGCCACTCTCCAGCCGCTTGAGCAAACCGTTGCCTCCGGCATCGGATAGCGCCCGGTCCAGGATCTGCTGCTCTCCTCGTCGTGCGACCGCACCCATTCCGACGTTGTCTCGCAAGGACAGGTGATAGCGGACGAAGTCCTGAAAGATCACGGCCACTCGCCGACGGGCCGCCTGGCTTTCCGCAGGATCCGCACCGCCCACCCGGACGGCTCCCTGGTCCGGTCGGTAGAGGCCGCAGAGCAGCTTGATCACGGTGGACTTCCCCGCACCGTTGACTCCGACCATCGCGACCGACTGCCCGGCCGGGATCCGCAGGTCGAGATTTGCGACAGCCGGTTCTGTCCGGGTCGGGTATGCGAACGTGACGTCATCGAGAACCACCTCGACCGCACCGACAGACGTCGTACGGTCTTCCGGGCTCTCGTCGGCAGGGCGCGTCGGCGGCAGGCCGACCTCCTGACGGAGCCGGGTCAACTCGACGGCGGCCGCGGTGCTCTGCGCCAGAGCCAGCTGAGGATCCCCGAGGATGCCGAACGACTCGAGCGCCAACATGGCCTGGATCAAGGTGACGACCCCGGCCAGCCCCACGGTCCCTGCAACGACGTCGTGGGTCAGCAAGGCCAGGGCGCCACCGACTGCGACGGCCATCACCAGGCAGGACAAGTAGACGGGCCGCAGCCCACGCTGACGCAACGGCCAGAGCGCCGCCATCGCCGAAAGCCAGGTCGAGCGGTATCGGTCCACCACCCAGTCGGTCAGGTCGAACAGCCGGACCTCCTTGGCTGCCTCGGGCCGAACCAGCAGTCCCCGGAGGTACCGGGCCCGTCGGAGTTCGCTGGCCGAGGTCTGCAACAACTTGTCGAAGGAGGTGTTCAGCCAGGTCGCGTACGTCTTCGACATCACCACGAACGAACCGGCGATGAAGAACGGCAGCCACCAATGCCACGACATCAGTACGACGATGGCGCCGACCCCCGCGAGTCGGCGGCTCAGCACGGTCCAGGTGTTGTCCAGCCCGAAGGTGAACGTCCAATCCCTCGTCGCCTCCACGACGGCCTGCAGCCGGCCGGAGAAACCAGGCGAGTCCAGCAGTTCGATCCCTTGTGGGTGGACGCCCGTCTCGGCGACCAACTCGAACACGTGAGCGAGGTAGCCGGCGGAGGTCCTGGCCGTCACCCAGACCATCAACGCGGCAACCAGCGGACCGGTGATCAACAGAGCCGCGGTCAAGGCGAACCATCGCCAGGCATGATCCGCTGCCGGGGATCCGGCTCCGCCGCGAATCGCCTCGGGCAGCGCCCCGGCGAACTGTCCGGTCGAGATCAGCAGCAGTGTGCCGACCGCCGAATTCAGCAACGCGACCATGGCCGCCGCCACCGTCCAGCCAGGACAGGCCCGCCAGAGCAGCCGCGCATGCAGGCGATACCTCCCGAGCGTCTGCGCGAATTCCGTCAGCACGGCATCAGCTGCCGCGACGACGAACCCCGTGCACCACGCAACGTAGTACCTCCATGACCTGAGGCACTCACCTTCTCAACCCGCGATGCCGTCAGCAACGGCATTTCGCGGCCGGCTAGCTGGCGTAGTACCGCAGCTCGACGAGGTTGAAGCCGGAGGTCGGCGTGGGCTTGGCCGGGAGGGTGTGGGACTCGCCGGGGTTCAAATAGGTGACGGTCGGAGTGGCGAGGTCGAGGTCCACCACGAGCGACGGGTAGGCGCCGGTGCGCCAGGTGTAGGACGTGCCCGGTTCCGGGGTGACGTGCTGGACGCGCACGTCGGGCTCGTCGACGACCGTCTTGGTGGGGATTTCACCGACTTCCTCGAAGGCGCTCTCCGCGGGCATGCCGTCGGCAACGGTGTAAGGCTCACCCGAAGCCTCCTCGCCAAGGTCCAGGAGTTCGATCAGGCGGTTGCGGTAGGGGTCGTCGCCGTCGTTCGTGAGCATGTGAACCGGGGACACCGGGCGGTAGACCGAGCCGCCGACGGTCTCGCTGAGCTGCCGGGCCGGGCTGCCGTCGAGCCAATCCATGTGGCAGGGAGAAGTCGCCAGGCACAGCACGACGTACGGGTTGTGGTGCAGGTGCCAGGCCTGCGCCTCGCCGCCGTCGAGCGCGACCTCCCAGACCCGGACGCGGGAGTTCACGAGTAGCACGCGAGTGCCGATCTCCCCCAGCACGATCTCGGTGCCGTCGGGGGCCAGAGCGGTCGTGCCTGCGGTCATGCCGAATCTCCTCGGTTCAGGTCGGTACTGCGAAAGCTCAGTCGATGCCGCGTTCCATCGCGACCCCGCCCAGTACTACGCCGTCGGGCAATCTCAGCTCGGCGGACTCCACCTCGGTGAAGCCGAACGCCTTGTAGAGCGGGACTCCGGGCAGCGTCGCCATCAGCGCGAGCTGCGTGAACCCCTCGGCCCGCGCCGCCGTCACGCATGACGTGAGGATCGCCCGGCCGAGTCCCCGCCGGGTCCAGTCGCCGCGAACGAACATCGCGCGGATCCGGGCCGGCTCGGTCGCGGCGTCGAGCAACCGTTCGTCGGAGCCTGCCTCCGTGCCGTTGTACAGCTTGTTCCGCCGGCTCCATCCACCGCAGGCGACGATCTCCCCGGCCGCCTCGTGCACGTAGTACGTGCCGTCCTCGATCAGGGCGAGATCGAGGGCCGCGATGTGTACGGACGCGCTGGCCGTCTGCTCCGCGTCGTAGTACGCCGGGAAGAGGTCGAGCACGGAGGCCCGCATCAACCCCGCGACGGCGGGCGCATCGGCAGGCACGGCCAGGCGCTGCAAGGGGCTCATCCGGCCAACTTAATCGAGCGGCGGGATCGCCCCCTGACCGGGTTAAGGTTCTGCGGCGAACGAGAGGGGTTGACCGAGTGCGACCGTCCGAACCTGGCCCAGAGAGTCCGGAGTCGATGAAGAAACGAGCGCAGGCGCTGCGCGAAGCGGCCCGCAGGGCGAAGGCACTGGCCCCACCACTCGGGACCCACATCGACAAGGCTGTCACCTCGGCGACCGCGGACGGGGTCTGGCACGGCCCTTACGCGATCGAGTCGACCAGGTCGCTGATGCAGGATCAGAAGAACCTCCGCGAGCTCGCCGCCGACCTGGTCGTGAGCGCCGACTCCTGGATCCGTGAGGCCGAGAAGCTCGAGGCCGACGCCAAGGCCGCGGAGCCGGCCCCGAAGTGAGGATGCGATGACCTACGCGGGCTTCGACCTCCCACGCGTGCGGAAGCTGGCGGGCGAACTTCGCACCATGGCCCGCACTTCCCCCCAGCTCCACGGTGACGTCCGGAAGGTGTTGCAGGAGGCGGAGAACCACCTGAACGGCAAGCCGGCCACGACCAGCCAGCGGCTCGCGCTGGTCAACGTCAGCGTCTTCGGTATGGCCCTGTCCCCGCCGGGCAACCTCGCGGGTTCGCTGGGTGACATGGCCGGCAGCATCGATCGCCGCGCCACCCACCTGGAGAAGTGCTCGGCGCTGATGGACGAGTGCAAGGGCACTGTCGACCCGGCCCTGGTCTTCAACGACGAACCGCCGCCTGACCTGGAGAAGATCCGCAAGGCGCTTGAGGCGCTGCGCGCGATGAGGACCAAGGACACCGGGATGAACGGCAACCGCGACGACCTGCGCGCGGTGGTCGGCACGTTGAAGGGACTCACCGGGGCCGAGCTCGACCTTCTCCTCGACCAGGCCTCCCCCGAGGACCTCGCCTCGTTGCGGAACCAGATGGCGTCGAGCCACGGCGGCGGCATCTGGCCATTCGCGGACAACGGCCTGCCGGTCGGCGAGCGGGTCGACTTCGCCAGCGCTCTGCTCGCGAAGACCGGGCCGGAGAACATGGGCAAGTTCCAGACCGCGTTCCCGTGGTTGCAGCCCGGCTTCGACTCCACTGACGTCTACCTCGACAAGTTCAACGACCAGACCGGCAAGTCCACCAACGGGATGCATTACGGCACTCCGTCGGACCCGCTGTTCACCGGCAAGCCGCTGGCCGAGGACATCTACCAGGGCCAGCTCGGCGACTGCTGGTTCATCGCCTCGATGACGGCGACGGCCCAGACGAACCCGGACTTCCTTCGCCAGGGCATCAGGGAGAACCCGAACGGCACGCTGTCGGTCCGGATCTGGGACAAGGACGGCAACCAGCGCTGGGTGACGATGAACCGCGAACTGCCGCTCGACCAGAACGGCAGCCCGGTCGGCGCCCACGGCGACGGCTCCACCTGGGCGGCGTACTACGAGAAGGCATTCGCGATCGTCTACGAAGGCGACGGCGGTGGCGCACCCGACGGCAAGGGTGGTGACCCCCGGTACGACAAGGCCGAGCAGGGCAGTTATGGCGCGCTCGAGTGGGACTACAACGAGAAGGCGCCGCCCTACCTGACCGGGCACAAGTCGGAGGGGATCGGCACCGACTACGACGACGTGAAGAAGTCGTTCGACGGCGGCCACCCGGTGATCGTGGCGTCGAACAGCGACAAGAACAATGTGCCTGACAAGTGGACACAGCAGCAGAAGGACGCCTATGTCAGCCGGCACGTGTACTACGTGAAGAGCATCTCGGGCGACAAGGTCGTCCTGGGTAACCCGTGGGGTCCGGACTCGGCCACCGTCACCGTGACCAAGGACGAGTTCAAGAAGCTGTTCCAAGACGCCCAGGAACTCCAGGTGGGAGGGTGAGCATGGAAAGATGGCGGATCCGGCAGGGCATCCCCTACCGGGTGATGGACAGGGACCGGGAGCTGCTCGTCGGCCTGAACGACGTGGACGCCCGGACCGACCAGGCGCGGCTGTCGGTGCACGACGACGGCACCTGGGTGGCAGGCTTCGACCTCCGCGACGGCGACGACTGCGAGATCGCCGGCCGACGGTGGCGAGTGGTCACGGTCGTCTCGGGTCCGCGGCCGTACATCGAGCTGGAGGAGTCCTCTTGAGGCGAGTTGCAGCGGCTGTCCCGGTCCTGGTGCTCGCCCTCGCGAGCGGCTGCGGCGGCGGCAACGACAAGACCAACTCGGCCCCACCGCCGGCGACCTGCACCGGCACGGACACGCCGGGCACGACGCACGTGCTGCAGTCGGGGCCCGTGACCCTCCCGGGCGGAGGCCGGGCCGTCCTGAACTCGGCGCACCTCGACGCCACCCCGCCGACTGCCGAGCTGTCGCTGCTCGGTGTGGATCCGGCGGAGCGCACGGCGGCGGAGGTGAAGGTCGGCGACGCAGTAACGGTCAAGGCCAAGAAGTACGCCGTGATGCAGATCTGCACCGACCACGTGCAACTGCAGGCTCAGTAACCCGACGGTCCGGACCGGCGCGGACCGCTGCGGCCGGAGGCCCAGCGCCAGGTGAAGAAGACGAGCGCGAGCGACGGGATGCCGAAGATCGCGGCGGCGATCTCGCGGCCGAACAGCAGGAACACCAAGCCCGTCAGGAAGAACGGCAACGCCATCCAGACGGCACCTGCGAAGGCGGCCCACCTCCAGCGACCCGGCTTGCGAGGCGGCGCATACAGACGCGGCGCGGGCAGGCCGGAGAAGGCCGGACCGAGGTCGCCATGCGTGACCGCGTTGTGCACGAGGTCGACCCGTTGATGCAGCTCGGCCTCGTCGAGCCGGCCGATCGCGAACTGCTCGGAGAGTTCGTCGGTGCAGATCCGGCGTTCCTCGTCGGTGAGCCGCACCGGCTGCATCCGCCGGCGCGCGGCAGCGACCCGCGCCTCCTGACCGGCGGCGGCTGCCAGCCCGGCCAGGTTCGCCAGATTCGCCTTCGACTTGTCGACCATCGATGCTCCCCACTCGCCTCCCCCCGAGTGTGCCAGACCCGCCCCAATCCCGTTGCGTCCGAAGAGCGGGAGGGCAGGACCCCCACTTCTTCGGACGCAAGCAATCGGAAGGGGCGGCGGCGGGTCAGCTGAGGGCGGCAGGGAGGGTAGCGGTCCAGGCGGTGCGCAGGTCGGTGAGGGGGATCTCGAACTGGTCCTGGACGTCGAGGGACTCGCCCGTGATGACACCGATCTTGGTGTGCGGGAAGCGGCGGGCCGTGCACATGTCGGTGAACCGGACCTCCTCGGTCCGCGGTACTGCGACCACCGCGCGCCCGGCCGACTCCGCGAACAGGAACAGGAACGGGTCCAGCCCGTCCGGCGCCCACACGCGAGCCCCGACACCACCGCGCAGCGCCGACTCGACCAGCACCTGCGCGACACCACCGTCACTGACGTCGTGCGCGGCGTCGATCAGCCCGTCGCGCGACGCGTTGATCAGGATGTCCGCGAGCTGCGCCTCGGCGGCAAGGTCCACCGCCGGCGGCCGTCCGCCCAGGTGCCCGTGGATCACGTGCGCCCATTCCGAGCCCGACAGCTCCTCCTCGGTGTCGCCGAGCAGGTAGAGCTGGTGGCCCTCCATCTCGGCGGTGAAACCGATCGGGGTCCGCCGGGTCACGTCGTCGATGACACCCAGTACGCCGACTACGGGCGTCGGCAGGATCGGGGTTTCACCGGTCTGGTTGTAGAACGACACGTTGCCACCGGTGACGGGGATCCCCAGCTCGATGCAGCCGTCCACCAGACCGCGGATCGCCTCGGAGAACTGCCACATCACGCCCGGATCCTCCGGCGAGCCGAAGTTCAGGCAGTCGGTCACGGCGGCCGGGCGAGCGCCAGTGGTCGCGACGTTGCGGTAGGACTCGGCCAGCGCGAGCTTGGCGCCCGTGTACGGGTCGAGTTTCGCGAACCGCCCGTTGCAGTCGGTGGAGACGGCGACGCCGAGGCCGCTCGTCTCGTCGACCCGGATCATGCCGCTGTCCTCGGGCTGCGCGAGCACCGAGTTGCCCAGCACGTACCGGTCGTACTGGTCGGTCACCCAGGACTTGTCGCACAGGTTCGGCGAGGCGATCAGCTTCAGCAGCGTGTCCCGCAGCTCCTCGCCAGTGGTTGCCCGTGGCAACTTTTCGGCACCGTCGGCCTGCAACTCGTCCTGCCAGGCCGGGCGTCCGATCGCGCGCTCGTAGACGGGCCCCTCGTGCGCGACGGTCCGCGGCGGTACGTCGACGACGCGCTCGCCGTGCCAGTCGATCTGCAGCCGGCCGGTGTCCGTCACCTCGCCGATCACGTCGGCCTGGACATCCCATTTCTCGCAGATCTTCAAGAAGCGGTCCACGTTCTCAGGAGTGACGACAGCCATCATCCGCTCCTGCGACTCGCTCATCAGAATCTCTTCCGGAGCAAGCGAAGCGTCCCGCAGCGGCACCTTGTCGAGCGAGACGTACATGCCGCCGTCACCCGCACTGGCCAGCTCCGAGGTCGCGCAGGACAGCCCGGCGCCACCGAGGTCCTGGATGCCCTCGACGATCCGGGCGGCGAACAGCTCGAGGGTGCACTCGATCAGCAGCTTCTCCATGAAGGGGTCGCCGACCTGGACCGCCGGCCGCTTGGTCGGGCCGCCTTCGGCGAAGGTCTCGCTGGCGAGCACCGAGACGCCACCGATCCCGTCGCCGCCCGTCTTCGCGCCGTACAGGATGATCTGGTTGCCGATACCCGTGGCGTTCGCAAGGTGCAGGTCCTCGTGCCGCATCACCCCGACGCAGAGCGCGTTCACCAGCGGGTTGCCCAGGTACGTGGGGTCGAAGACGACCTCGCCGCCGATGTTCGGCAGGCCCAGGCTGTTGCCGTAGCCGCCGACGCCGGACACGATCCCCGGCAGCACGCGCTTGGTGTCGGGAGCGTCCAGCGGGCCGAACCGCAGCGGGTCCATCACCGCGACCGGCCGCGCGCCCATCGCCAGGATGTCGCGGACGATGCCGCCGACCCCGGTGGCCGCACCCTGGTAGGGCTCCACGTACGACGGGTGGTTGTGCGACTCGACCTTGAACGTGACGGCGTATCCCTCGCCGATGTCGATCACGCCGGCGTTCTCCCCGATGCCGGCCAGCATCTTGCCGGCCGGGGTCTCCTGCGGGATGTCGCCGAACTTCTTCAGGTGCACCTTGGACGACTTGTACGAGCAGTGCTCGCTCCACATCACCGAATACATCGCCAGCTCGCAACTGGTCGGCCGCCGGTCCAGGATGTCGCGGATCCGCTCGTACTCGTCCGGCTTCAGCCCGAGCTCCGCCCACGGCTGCTCGACGTCCGGCGTGCTGGTCGCGTTGCTGACCGTGTCGGTTCTGTGGTCGGTCGACACTTATGACTCCTGAACTAGGTGGGACTCGGGTAAAACGGTAGCTGGCCGGTCATCGGCACCGGCGGCGAGCAGGTGTGCGACCAGCAGGGGGACGGCGAAGCCGGCCATGATCGCGGGCAGGGCGACACCCGCGTCGTTGAGGAGCATGCCGACCAGACCGCAGGTTGCCAGAGCCAGCAGAGTCGGGCGAACCATCGGCTTGCCCACATAGAACCGACGGTAGGACTCGGAAGGCACCTTGTCAGGCCTGACCGTGGCAAGCATGGACAGCACGACAGCGACGAGCATCGCCCAGCCGGCCGGAGTGTGGAAGAAGCCCAGCGACATCTGCAGCTTGCGGATCAGCACGTCGTTCACGTCACCGTCCAGCAGCCGGGCCACGAAGGTGCCGAAGTGGCTGCGCTCGTCCTCTGGCCGCAAGTAGTCGAGATAGGCCACCGCAGACACAGCGACGAACCCGGCAAGACCGATGCCTACCAGCGCCTTCCAGGAGATGTTGCCGCGCCAGGTAAACCAGGCCAGGAGCAGGACTGCTGGGGTCAGTGCGATGATGCCGCCGAAGTCGGTTCCCCAACCTGGCTTGCCGTCCACAACGATCGCCAGCCCGCCGACAACCAGTACCGCGGCTGCCGCCTCGACCCTGCTTCGGTCCAGCACCTTCTGCGCGGCGAAGCCAGCCATGACGAGTGCGGCGACCGCCAGCGTGGCGAAGGTGGAGTTCCCGAAGCCGTAGAACCGGCCGCCGATCACAGGGCCGTCCGTGAACATGCTGCCGAACTGCAGCGGCGTCCCCAGCACTCCGTCGACGAGCAGAATCACGTACGCCGCCGCAAGGATCCCCAGGTACGCGTGCTTCTTGAGGAGCCGCTGAGCCAGTCCGGCGAATCCCGCGCTGATCGCGAGCACTACGCAGTACAAGGAGAATCCGGGCGACGGCCAACGCCACCAGGACGTCGCCGTGGACAGGAACACCGCGATGAAGAACCCGCCTTGCGCCAGCATCGTGAACACACTCGTACTGCGGGCTCGCCGGCTGCGGGTGATCAGGAACCAGCCGAGCGCGGCGAGCTGCGCCACCACCAAGGTGGTCACCACCGCCACCAGCATGGGCCGGGGTTGTTCGAACCGCTGGTTCGTGTCGAGCCGGTCCTCGATCACCGCTGCCGCGTCGGTGTGCACGTCACCCGTGGAGGTGATCTCGTTGCCATCCAGGGGTCCCGGCTCCTCGCTGCCGGCCGGGTCGATCTCCTTGGCCTGACCGCGCAGGATCGTGGCGGTGACGTCGGTCAACTGGATCAGGCCGGGCCTGCGGGTGGAGTCGCTGGTCAGCCAGCGCGGGCCGTTGTCCGGCGGGAGTTGCATCGCGACCAGCGGCTCCTGGTGCGCGTCGGCAGTCTCCTGGGCGATGCCGACGAGCAGGACCCAACCGTCGGCCGCCCTGGCCTGGGCAACCAGCTCCGCGACCTTCTTGCGAGCCTCGTCCCGGCCCTCGCTCAGGGGCATCACGCCGCCGTCGACGATCGCGTCAGGGCAGGCTGCGAGCTTCGAGGAGTCGAACGTGGGCTGCCAGTTCGCGACCGTGCCGTCGGTGTGAGCAAGTGCGACTGCCGCACCCTGGCCGAAGCCGCAGATCTTGCTGTTGGTCTCGGCGAGGCGGCCGAGCGGTGCTCCGGTGTGGTGCTCGGCCTGTCGGTTGACGTACGTCTGCCAGCCCTGCACCTTGCCGTCGACCAGCCCGGGGAGTTCCCCGCAGGGTTGATCGGGGACGCTCCCCCAGGCCCGGGTGCCCGCGCTGATCGTCAGCCAGCCGTCGACGGGACAGGTGTGCGGACCGGCCGTCTTGACCGTGATCGACCCGACGTTGGACTGGTTCACCAGCGCGGTGAGCTCCGGGGACGCCTTCACGTCGGACCAACGGAGCCCGGGTACACCGATCACGACGACCTTCGCCAGCAGACTCTGATCCACCTGCGGCAGGGCGTTCGCAGTACCGGCAGGCGCGGCATGCGCAGCACCGGAGGCCGGCGCGGTGTTCGCAGTACCGGCTGCTGCACCGACAGCCACGAATGCCGCAAGCAGCAGTCCTAGCGTCCGAAGAAGTGAGGGGCGGGCCCTACAGGTCTTCGGACGCAACGGGTGGTTCATCAGGAGGAGACGACGGCCTTCAGCACCGAGGTGAAGAAGCCGAGGCCGTCCGTGCTCGGACCCGTCAGGGTCTCGACACAGTGCTCGGGATGCGGCATCAGGCCGACCACGTTGCCGCGCTCGTTGCTGATGCCGGCGATGTCGCGGTAGGAACCGTTCGGGTTCTCGTCCAGGTAGCGGGCGACCACCAGGCCCTCGCCCTCGAGCCGGTCCAGGGTGGCCTCGTCCGCGACGTAGGAGCCGTCCTGGTTCTTCAGCACGATGGTGATCTCGTGGTTCGCGTCGTAGTCGCTGGTCCAGGCGGTGCGGTTGTTCTCGATCCGCAGCGGCTGGTCCCTGCAGATGAACTTGCGGTGGTGGTTCTTGATCAGCGCGCCGGGCAGGAGGTGCGACTCGCACAGCACCTGGAAGCCGTTGCAGATCCCCAGCACCGGCAGGCCCTGGGCGGCCTTCTCGATGATCGTGCCCATCACCGGCGCGAACCGGGAGATCGCCCCGGCGCGCAGATAGTCGCCGTACGAGAAGCCGCCGGGCAGCACCACCGCGTCGACCCCGTGCAGGTCGGCGTCGCCGTGCCAGAGCGCGACCGCCTCGGCGCCTGCGACCGCAGCCGCGCGGCGGGCGTCCGCGTCGTCGAGAGAACCCGGGAAGGTGACGACCCCGATCTTCACTGCTCGTCGCCTTCGACGTGCAGGGTGTAGTCCTCGATCACCGGGTTGGCCAGCAGCGTGTCCGCCGCCTTGCGGATCTCGGCCACCTTCTCCTCGGTCGCCTCACCGTCCAGGGTGATCTCGAAGCGCTTGCCCTGACGGACATCGGCCACGCCGTCGAAGCCGAGCCGGCCGAACGCACCGTGCACCGCCTTGCCCTGCGGGTCGAGGATCTCGGGCTTGAGCATGACGTCGACGACAACGCGAGCCACTGACTACTCCAGGTCTGGTTCCAGGGGTGACGCCCCGAATCCTACCGACCGCAGGCACGGACTCCCGCATCCCGGACTATTCACTCAGTACATACATCGTGTGTATAGTCGCCGCCATGGCAACTGCAGAGCTCGTACTGGGACTGCTGCACAGCGGTCCCGCCCACGGGTACGACGTGAAACGCGGCCACGACGCGTGGTTCCCCGACAGCCGCCCGCTGGCGTTCGGGCAGGTCTACACAACCCTGGCGAGGCTCGAGCGGGACGAACTCGTCGAGGTGGTGGACAAGGGCTCCGACGGTGGTCCCGAGCGGACCGTCTACGGACTCACCGAGAAGGGCCGCGAGCACCTCGCGAACTGGCTGGCCGAGCCGATCCAGCCGGCGCTGGGCGGGGTGGACGAGCTGGTCCGCAAGGTGGTCGCGACAATCCGCACCGGCGAGGACGCCACCGCATTCCTGGCCCGGCAGCGATCGAGCCACCTGCGCCGGATCCGCGAGCTGAAGGCCGCGGTTCCCGGCGAGGACGACGACACCCCCGCGCGGCTGGTGCGGGACTACCTGGCTGTGCACCTGGATGCCGACCTGCGCTGGCTCGACGGCGCCCTTGACCGAATCACCGAGCTGAAGGAGACCCGTCGATGACTGACCTCGCCCTGGAGATGGCCCGGGTTGAGTACGCCTACCGGCGTGATGTGGCCCTGCGCGGGGTGTCGCTCAAGGTCAGGCCCGGCGAGGTCGTCGCGGTCACCGGACCGAGCGGCTGCGGCAAATCCACCTTGCTGCACTGCGCTGCGGGAATCCTTCGCCCGCAAGCCGGGACGGTTGCCCTGGCCGGGCAGAACCTGGCGGAGCTGCCCGAGGCCGCGCGGACGCGGTTACGTCGTACGCAGGCCGGAGTGGTCCTGCAGTTCGGGCAACTGGTCCCGGACCTCTCGCTGACCGACAACGTGGCTCTGCCGTTGCTGCTGGAAGGCCACGAGCGAGCTGCGGCTCGCCGGGCGGCGCTGGAATGGCTGGAGCGAGTCGGCGTGGCAGAGGACGCAGCAGCGGTGCCCGGCGAGTTGTCAGGCGGGCAGAACCAGCGGGCGGCGGTCGCGCGGGCCTTGGTGACTGGACCCGGGATCGTCTTCGCCGATGAACCCACCGGCAGCCTGGACAGCCAGGCGGGCGAACAGATGATGGAACTCCTCCTCAGCTCGGCTCGTACCGGCGGTGCGGCCCTGGTGATCGTCACTCACGACAACATGGTCGCCGCGTACGCCGACCGCGAGGTCCGCCTCCGCGACGGCATCGTCCAGCACGAGGTGGCACTGGCATGAACCTCGCGACCATGATCGAGCTGGCGCGCCCGCGATCAAGGACCGATCGCCGTCGGCTGTTGTTGCTGGTGACAACCATCGCCGTCGCCGGTGGCTTCCTGCTGGCTGCTTGGCGGGTCAAGCGGCTCGGCTTCAACGGTGAACTGACCTCCATGAACTACAGCAACTTCCTGCAGGAGGACGGTCTGCGGAGCGGAGTCGCCTTCGCAGCTGTCCTGGTGTCCATCTGCGCCTGCCTGCTGACCTACCAGGCCCTGCGGCTCGGTACTGCGGCGCGCGATCGTCGGCTGGCCGCGTTCCGTTTGGCCGGCGCGACTCCTGGCGACGTGCGCAAGCTCGGTGCGATCGATGCAGGAATGGCCGGCCTCGCTGGAGGGGTTATGGCCGGCCCGGTCTACCTGCTGCTGGCTCTGCTGGTCCAGGGGCTCCCACGGATGGGCCGCATGCTGCCGCCGCCGAACCTGGTCGATCTGCTGACCTGGCCAGTGGTCGCAGTCCTGCTGACTGTCGTCGCTGCGTCGCTTGGCGCGCTGCTCGGCCGCGGAGTGGTCCCCAATGGCGAGAAGCCAGACGGCACAGTACGGGCTCCGGTACCGGTGAAGCTGGGCATCATCCTTGCCGCCCTTGGCCTGGGCTCGATTCTGATCACCCACCTCATCAGTTTCGATGTCAACAACAGCTACGCCGTCGCGTACCTCGTGCTGGCGCTGCACGGTTTGGGAGTGATCCTGCTCTCCGCAGGCCTGCCCTCACTGCTGGTGAGCTGGCGAGGGCGGCGGCTCACCGAGTCGGCGGACCCGCTCAAGGTCCTGGCCGGCGGGCGCCTGCTGAGGACAGCTCGGCCGGTGGGCCGCACCATGATGTTGCTCACCTTCTGCAGCGTCGCCGTCGGCTACGTGGCTGCCACCGTGGCGACTTTGTTGTTCGATGAGGATCCGGGCTCGTCGCTCAGCTTTCAGCTGACCGGTCTTGGTTTCGCCGCGGGCCTGGCCTCGTTCACCGGACTCATCGCTGTGGTTTCGCTGTTGGCCGGCACTGCCGATGACCTGCTCGACCAGCGGCGCCAGCTGACCTCCCTGAATGTGCTTGGGGTAGGAGAAGCCCAGCTACACCGCTCGGTGCGCCATCAGGTGACGTCAAGCACGGCGCCTGCGATCGCAGTAGGCCTCCTCCTCGGCTTCGTGATGTTTGCAAGCTTCGGAAGCGTTGTCCACGGCGGGTACGGTTCGCCGCTGCTGCTCTCGGCAGTTGTGGTTGTCGCCGTCGGGGCCGGGCTGGCCTGGTTGGCCGCTGCGGCAGCCGCGTACTTGCTGCGCGGCCAGGTCCACGAGGCGACCGCCGCGGAGAACCTCCGATCCACCTGAGGGTAGTGCTGGCTTGTCCCTGAAGTGGTGCTGGCCTCCCTGATCCGGAAGGGATCGCCGCATAACCTCTAGGGCATGTGGGTCTGGCAACTGGCGCTGGCGGTGGGCTTCGGGATCGGGTCCGCCGTCATCCCGGTGATGAATGCGGAGGCGTATGTCCTCGGCGTGGGCGTCTCCGGCGCGCTCGACCCGGTGGTCGCCGCGGTCGGTGTCTCGGTCGGCCAGACCCTCGGCAAGGTCGCGATGTTCCTCGCGGTCCGCTACCGGCCGGGGTACGCGGCGAAGAAGGGCAAGGAGTCCAAGCCCGTCCACCTCAACACCCGTCGCGGCCGCTTCATCCAGTGGAACCGGGACATCAGCAAACGCCTGCTCGACGCCCTGAGCGACCGCCGCTGGGGCGTCCCGGTCACCTTGCTGAGCTCGTCAGTCGGCATCCCCCCGCTCTACGGCGTCGCCCTGATCGCCGGCGCCAGCCGGATGGGCGTCGTCACCTTCACCCTCTCCGTCCTCACCGGCCGCCTCGCCCGCTTCATCACCCTCGCCCTGGGCGTCGGCCTCTTCTGACCCCAGTCGCGCCCGGTGAGGCGCCTTGCGTCCGAAGAAGCCGGGGTCCTGCCCCTCACCTCTTCGGACGCAACGAGGCTCTGGGGCTGGGTTCACGCGGTGAAGGTGCGGCCGGTGAGGCGTTCGTAGGCGTCGACGTACGCCGAGCGGGTCCGGGCGATCACTTCGTCGGACAGCGGCGGCGGCGCCTCGCCGGAGTGGCGGTCCCAGCCGGACTCGAACTGCAGCCAGTCCCGCACGATCTGCTTGTCGTACGACGGTTGCTGCTTCCCCGGCTTCCACTCGTCCGCCGGCCAGAACCGGCTGGAGTCCGGGGTGAGCACCTCGTCCGCGAGCACGATCGTGCCGTCCGCCCGGGCGCCGAACTCGAACTTGGTGTCGGCCAGGATGATGCCGCGCTGCTCGGCCCGGGTGTGAGCCTCGCCGTAGATGTCGAGGGTCAGCTTCCGCAGCGCCTCGGCGGTTTCCGCGCCGACGGTGGCGACCACAGCCTCGTACGAGACGTTCTCGTCGTGCTCGCCGAGGTCGGCCTTGGTGGCGGGGGTGAAGATCGGCCGGTCCAGCCGGGATCCCTCGACCAGGCCCGGCCGCAGCGGGATGCCGCAGACCTCGCCGGTCGCGTTGTAGTCGAGCAGGCCGGAGCCGCTGAGGTATCCGCGCGCCACGCACTCGACCGGGAACATCTCCAGCTTCTCGCAGACCACCGCGCGGCCCGCGACCTCGGACGGTACGTCGGTCGACACGATGTGGTTCGGCACGTCGAGCTGTTCGAACCACCACAGGCTCATCGCGGTGAGCACCTTGCCCTTGTCCGGGATCGGCGTCTCGAGGATCCAGTCGAAGGCGCTGATCCGGTCGCTCGCGACCATCAGCAACTCGCCCGACTCCAGCTCGTACAGATCGCGGACCTTGCCGGAGTGGAGGTGCTTCGCACCGGGGATCTCGTCGGCCTGCGGGGGTATGGTCACACCCGCGATTGTTCCACCCCGCGCCGTCTCGCCCTCAACCCGGCCATCAAGGCAGCCACCTTGCCGCCGACGGCGAACAAGCCGTCACGGACCGCGCAGACCAACCCGTTGTCGAGCTGCCCGAGCTTGCCGACAGCCCTGGACCGCTTGATGAGCTTCGCGGTCGCCGGACGCCGCTCAGCGTCGTACCGGCCGAGCGCGGTGGTCAGATCCGGCGTACTACGTGGGTCCGCGCCGCCAGGCGCCGGCGTACCGCGGAGGTGGCGGGCCAGGGCGCCGGCGTCCTCGATCGCGGAGCAGGCGCCGCGGCCCAGGTTGGGCGTCATCGCGTGCGCGGCGTCGCCCAGCAGAACGACTCGGCCATTGACGAACGGGGCGAGTGGCACTGGGAGGTCGTGGATGTCGTTCTGCAGCACGGTTTCGGCCGGCGTACCGGCGAGCAGGCTCGGAATCGGTTCGTGCCAGTCGCCGAACTGGCGCACGACGTCCGCGTGGATTCCGTCTGGGCCAGGTGGCGGGCCGGGCTCACGGTTGGCCGTGGCGTACCAGTAGATCCGCCCGTCGATGAGTTCGGCGAACCCGAAGCGATGACCGCGCCCCCACGTCTCCCCACCGCCGTCACTGAGGTCGACGTCGGCGATCCCCCGGTACGCCGTGTAGCCGGCGTACTGCGGCCCCGGATGCTCCGGGTAGAGCGCAGCCCGGGTGACGCTGCGAATCCCATCAGCCCCGATCACCAAGTCAGCCTGGAATTCCTCGACCGACCCGGCTGGCACACCGTGAGGGATATTGGTGGTCGCAATGCTCTGGCCGGCCGCGGTGATGGTGACGCCGTCGGGGTGTTGGGTCAGGCCGGTGACGGCGATGCCGGTGCGGACCGTGACTGCCGGGCCGAAGCGGTCGGTGATGAGTTCGTGGAGTTGCGCGCGATGGATCATCACCGGGATCTCCACGCCGAGGTCCGCGGCTTCCACCACCCAGCGCCCGTTCGGCTTACGCATCCCGGCGGCACCACCGGCCGCCGCCGCCTTCTCCACGCCGACGACGCCGAGCTCCTCCAGCACCGCGACAGCCGACGGCCAGACCGAGATCCCCGCACCGACCTCGCCAAGCTCCTGCGCTCGCTCGAGCACCGTGACCTGCCAGCCGCACTGCTCCAGCGCGACGGCCGCCGTCACCCCACCGATCCCCGCACCCACCACGATCGCTGTCCTCATGATCGCGACTCTACATCTGTAGAGTCGAATTGGATAGAGTGAGCCCGTGACCAGAGACTTGCCGGTGTGACGAAGCCGGCTGTGACGAAGAAGGTTCCACTGGGCGAGGACCGCCGGGACGCGATCGCCGATGCCGCGATCCACCTCGTCGCCACCCGCGGCCTCCGTGGTCTGACCCACCGCGCGGTCGACGAGGAAGCAGGCCTGCCGCAGGGCTCGACGTCGTACTACCTCCGCACCCGCAACGCCCTGCTGACCGCCTGCGTGAACCGCATGCTCACCCGCGACCTCGGCGCCCAGCCCGCCAACGCCGCCGGCACAGGCGATCCCGCGCGGCGCACCGGCACAGGCGATCCCGCCCGCCCAACCGGCGGCGGGAGCGGTCTCGAGGAGTTGATGGTCGAGATGGTGGTCGGGCTGGTGCGTGAACGGACCGACGACCTGGTCGCGCGGTACGAGTTATCGCTGGAGGCGAGTCGTCAGCCGGAGCTTCGAGAGGCGATCGTCCAGGGCGGCCGGCAGTTGCGGGAAGGGCTCGCCGGGATGTTGGCGGCGCTCGGGATCCCCGATCCGGAGGCGGCCGCCTGGCCGGTCGCCGCAATGATGGACGGGCTCATGTACGACCGGGTCGCGGGCGCCGGTACGACGCTGTCCCCCGAGGCCTTCGAGTCCGCAGTACGCCGCTCGCTCGGCGCCCTCCTCACCGGCCTGAGGAACGCCTGACCGCGACTTTGTGCACCCTCCGACCATTCCGAGACGGGCACTGAGTGGAGTTGGGGCGGAGCTGGGGACCACCCGGGGTCAGAGGCGCTCGGTGAGGGTTACGAAGGTGAAGTAGCAGACGCCGATGAGCATGCCGACGTGGCCGAGCACGGAGAGGCCGGCCCCGGAACCCCAGGCGTCGGTTGCCTTGTCGGCGCCGTGGCGAGCAGCGCTGGGCATCCAACGGGCCAACAGCAACAAACCGACGATTGTCAGCAGCCACCAACCGACCAGCGCGCCGAGCGCGATCTCGCGGCGACCGATGGCGAGGGCGGCGACCCAGGCGAGCAGGGTGAGCACGCCAACCGTGGTGTGGATGCGCAGCAGCGCGGAGGAATAGCCCGCGACGCCGCTCGCCCGGTTGCTCTCGCCAGCGCTTTCACCGCCGAGCCGGACGCGCGTCAGCAACACGACGACAGCGCCCAGGGCGGTCAGGAACCAGGTGACGTTGGACCATTGCACGACCCGATCCTTACCCCAGTTGGGGCCAACTGGAACGCACCGGCGTGTCGGTCCACAGATCAGGACGTGGACCGACACGCGTCACACCAGTGCCTCAGGTGGTCAGGTGGTGCACACCTGACCACCGAGGTGCGTGGTCAGGTTGTGCGGAGCTGACCGTTGGACTGCCCCGGCGAAGTGCCCGAGTTCTGAGTGGTACCGCCCGTGTTCTGCGGCACCTGGTTCGGGTCGGTACCCTGCCCGGGAACGGTTCCCTGCCCGCGCCGGAAGCCGCCTTGACCGGGGACGGTCCCCTGCCCTTGCTGCGTGCCGGTGCCCGGCTGAGTGCCCGTGCCGGGCTGAGTGCCCTGACCTGGAACCGTGCCCTGGCCTTGCTGGTTGCCCTGCCCAGGCACAGTTCCCTGCCCGGGTTGCTGGCCTTGGCCCGGGAACTGCCGGAAGCGCCCGCCACCCGGCAACTGGGTTTGGTCCGTCGCACCCGAGCTACCCCAAGCGTGGCCGACCGCAGTGCCGCCAAGGAATGCCAGCACCGCCAGCAGGGTCCCGGCACCGGCCAGCATCAAGTTGCTCGGTCTGCCGTCACCGGCCTTACCCTTCCGAGCAGCCGCAGCCTCAGCCGGTACTGCGTCGGCGGCCCCGGGCGCACCCGGTCCGCCGACCCCGGGCCCACCGACCGCCGGCCCACCGACCGCCGGCCCACCCGGTGCAGGGTTCCCAGGCCCACCCGGTACTGCGTACCGGGGGCTGCCCACGCCCGGCGCCGAACCCGGAGTGCCCGGTACTGCGCCGCCCTGGCGGGCCGCCTGCCACTGCTGCTCGCCCGGCGAGCCGGTCGGGCGCATCGAAGCAGCCGGACCAGCGGGCTGAGCGGTGTGCGGCGGTTCCTGGATCCCTGTCACCCACTGGGGGACGTCAGGGTGTTGAGGGTTGTTGGTGTTCTGCGTCATCTCTTCTTACTCCGGAATCTTGGAATGTCAGCCAGTGGTGAGGTCGTAGACCGTGGTTCCGCCGATGGTCTGCGCCTGGAAGTTCGCCGCCACCCAGGCACTGATCTGGCTGGAGGTCGAGTTGCTACCGCCGCCGCGACCGCCGAAGCCGCCGCCCTCGCCGCTGCCGATGAAGTAGTGAACCTTGCCTTGAGCAACCAGTTGCTGGAACTCCGTCAACGTCGGCGCCGGGTCGGTGCCGTTGAACCCGCCGATCGACATCACCGGCACATCGGCCGCGAGCTGCAGGGGCGCCGCAGCGTTCGAGGTGACCGCCGCCGCTGCCCAGGTGTAGTTCTTCGCTCCCTGCTGCAGAGTCTTGACCAGGTCGCTCGACACTCCGCTGGTGCCATTGCCACCGAGGAAGCCACCTCCACCGCCGCCCCCACGGCCGGTAGCCGCGCCAGTTCCACCTTGCCCGGTCGTCGTGCCCGGGCCGGTGGCGGTGCCGCCCTGACCGTTCGCCGTACCAGCGCCAGGAGCGCCATTGGCCGCACCCCCAGGAGGTGCGCCCATCCGGCCACCACCCATGGGGCCGAATCCGCCGGCGGGTCCAGCGGTCGGAAGGGCGCCGCCGTGGGAGGTCGCGATCGTCTGCACCGAGTACGCCGCCGGTCCGGCCAACGCGGTCAGCGCCAGCAGTGCCGCGGCGAACAGGCCCGCCCGGCGCATCGTCGTACGACGTCCCTGGATCTCCGGCAGCAGCATCACCGCACCAGCGGCGACAACGCCGGCGATCAGCACGACCCAGCGCAACCACGGCTGCCAGGTGGGTGTCGCGTTCAGCAGCGCGAAGCTCCAGCCGGCCGTCAGCAAGGCACCTCCGGCAAGCGTTGCGCGGGGCAACCACTCGGTCCGGCGACGCCAGAGCACCATCGCCGCGGCGCCGATCAGGGCGCCGATCGCAGGTGCCAGCGCGATCATGTAGTACGGGTGGATGATGCCCTGCATGTAGCTGAACACCAGCCCGGTGACCAGCAGCCACCCGCCCCACAGAATCGTGAAGGCGCGTGTCTTGTCGGTCCGGGGAGCACGACCGGCAGCAACCACCAGCACGATGGTCGCCAGCAGGGCAGTCGGAAGCAACCACGCGATCTGGCTGCCGAACTCGCCGCCGAACAGTCGCTGCAGCCCGGTCGCACCACCCCAACCGCGGTTCCCGACGCCACCGCCGACGGATCCTGTCTCGTTGCCGGTCAGCCGGCCGAGACCGTTGTAGCCGAGGGTCAGTTCGAGGATGCTGTTGTTGGTCGATCCGCCGATGTAGGGCCGGGCCGAGGCTGGCACCAGTTCGACGATGGCGATCCACCAACCTGCGCCGACGATCATCGTGCCGAGGGCGACCACGCTGTGCACAACCCGCTTCCCGAGCGCGGGCTTACCAGCGACGAGGTACGCCAGGCCGAAGGCCGGCAGCACAATGAAGGCCTGCAGCATCTTGGTCAGGAAGCCGAAGCCGACCAGGAAGCCGGCCAGTGCCATCCACCGAGCCGAGTGCTTGACCGAGTCGATCGCCCGGGTGACGGCCCAAGCGCCGGCGACGAGCAGCAGGATCAGCAGTGCGTCCGGGTTGTTGAAGCGGAACATCAGCACGGCGACCGGGGTCAGCGCCAGAATGGCACCGGCCAGCAGGGCCGCGTTTGCCGAGAACCAGCGCCGCACCGACACGTAGAGCAAGCCGACGCTCGCGACGCCCATCAGGGCCTGCGGAACCAACATGCTCCAGGTGCTGAACCCGAAGATCCGGGCGGACAACCCCATCACCCACAGCGAGGCCGGGGGTTTGTCGACCGTGATGAAGTTCGAGGAGTCGAAGGAGCCGAAGAACCAGGCCTTCCAGCTGGTGGAGCCCGCCTGGACGGCGGCCGCGTAGAACTCGTTGGCGTAGCCGTTCTTGGACAGTCCCCACAGGTAGGCGATTGCCGTCAGCAACAACAAGCCGCCGAACAGTGCCTTGTCGCCGCCAATCGCATAAGTGGTGGCGAAGGCGCGAGGTCCCGCGCGGCGGCCGACCTGGCGCCGGGCGCCGGCCGTTCTCGGTTCGGTCAGTGTGCTCATCAATGACTCCGCGTGTTGTCAACGAGGGCGGGCGGTTCGAAGGAGGGAAGAGTGGGTGCCTCGTCGTCGAAGACCCAGCTCTGGAAGAGGCTGAAACGGACCACTGTCGCGGCCAGGTTCGCAACCGTGAGTACCGTGATCTCGACACCACGAGCCGGTACTGCGGACACGGTGTGCAGCAACCACAGCGACGAGGCGGTCAGGCTCCACCCGATGGCGAAAGCGACCAGTCCGCGCAACTGATGGCGGGTCCGGTTCTCGGTACCTCGCACGCCGAACGTGACCCGGCGGTTGAGGGCGGTGTTGGCCACGGCCGTGACCAGCAGCGCGAGCACATTGGCGAGTTGCGCGTTCATCAGGTGGCGCAGAGCCACGTAGAGCAGGACATAGGCCAGCGTGCTCAACGCCCCGACAGCGCAGAAGCGCACGACCCGGGCCGCGAGCGCAGTCCGCGGGTCGGCGACCGCCGGGCGGCCGAAGGTCGCGCGCAGGGGTTCCAGGTCGATCCGCCCGCGGCCGAGATTCTTGTTCAGCCGGGCGATCCCGCGCAGGTCATCGGTCACTGTCTTCGCGATCGCGACTCGCGAGTCGAGGTCGTCCACCCAGTCCACCGGGACCTCGTGGATCCGCAGGCCGGCCCGTTCGGCCAGCACGAGCAACTCGGTGTCGAAGAACCAACTGGTGTCCTCGACCAGCGGCAGCAACTGGGCCGCCACGTCCGCACGGATCGCCTTGAACCCGCACTGGGCGTCCGAGAAGCGCGACCCCAGGATTCCCCGGAGCAGCAGGTTGTAGCCCCGCGAGAGCACCTCCCGCTTGGGGCGGCGGACCACGCGCGAGCCGGGGGCGAGGCGGGTGCCGATGGCAACGTCACTGTGCCCGGCGACCAGCGGCGCGACCAGCGGCAGCAGCGCGTTGAGATTTGTCGACAAGTCAACGTCCATGTACGCGAGCACGTCCGCGGTGCTCTCGGACCAGACCTGCTTCAGCGCCCGGCCCCGGCCAGGCTGCTCGATCCGCACCACCCGGACCCCGGACAGCTCGGTGGCCAGCAGGTTGCCGATCTCCCAGGTGGCGTCGGTACTGCCGTTGTCGGCGATGCAGACCTCGGCCCGGAACGGGAACGCTGCGTCCAGGAACGCCCGGAGGCGTCGAATATTCGGGCCGAGGTCGTTTTCCTCATTGCGAACGGGTACGACGATCTCGACCCGAGGATGACCTGAAATCTGCATAGAGCCGATGCTGTCCGGTGAACCTGAGCCAACCCCTGCGCTCACCTGGCAGTTCGCTGGGAGTTACTCCGTGTGCTTCCCCGAATGCTCAGCGGGAGGTACGTGATCTCGCCCGACGCTCAGCGGGCCCTCAGATCGCGCTCAGCGGGATGTACGGCGGAGCCAGAGCAGGCCCAGGACCGGGAGCACAACCGGGATGAACAGGTAGCCCTGACCGAAGTGGGACCACACGGTCTGGTCCGGGAAATCGTCGGGCCTGGCGTAGCTGAAGGCCCCGATCGAGAGCACTCCGACGAGCTCCACCACGATCGCGACGAAGGCGATCCGCCGCGAGACGGCCGTTGCCCTGGCCAACGCGAAGGTCGCCGCGCAGTAGATGACCGCGGCAACGGCCGACAAGACGTAGGCGACCGGCGCCTCGGAGTACTTGGTCGAGATCTGTACTGCGGCCCGCGAAGTCGCCGCCAACGCGAAGATCCCGTACACCAGGATCAGGATCCGGCCGGGCCCGTGCCTGGTCGCGGTCGCATCCGCCATCTCAGGCGGCCCAGATGTCGTGCAGCCGGAGCTCGAGCACCGGGATCACCAGACACGCGATCGCCAACGCCCCCGCACCCCACCGGCTGCTCTCCGCCATCGCCCACAACGCACCCAGCGGCAGCACGATCAGCGCGCCGACCAGGTAGGCGACGAAGAGCACGCCCGACACGTCGCGCCCGGTAGTCGCCAACTGGGCAATCCCGACCACGAGCTGCGCCAGCAGGACAACCTCGACCGCGCCCACCAGGCCGAGCACCCACCAGTTGATCCGACGATCCAGGGCGGCAAGCACCAGCGCGAAGACCATCGCGGCCAGCGAGAGGGCGACCAGCACCCAGGTGAGCGGCTCGAACACGAGCTAGAGGATGTCACCAGGCGTGTAGGCGGCAGCCTCCGGGTAGCGCTTGGCGAGATCGTCGATCTTGGCGACCACGGCGTTGACCTGCGCAACGGCCGCGCCGGTGAACGACAGCGGCTCGCCGACGATCCCGACGATCTGCTCCTCGGTCAGGCCCAGCCGCCCGTCCTCGCCGAGCCGGCGGAACAGATCGTTGTTCGTCGACCCCTTGCGCAGGTCCAGCGCCATCGCGACCGCGTGCTCCTTGATCACCTCGTGCGCGGTCTCCCGGCCGACGCCGTTCTTCACGGCCGCCATCAGCACCTTCGTCGTGGTGAGGAAGGGCAGGTACCGCTCCAGCTCGCGAGCCACCACCGCCGGGTACACCCCGAACTCGTCCAGCACCGTGAGGAACGTCTCGAACAACCCGTCCAGCGCGAAGAACGCGTCCGGCAGCGCGACCCGTCGTACGACGGAACAGAAGACGTCGCCCTCGTTCCACTGGTTGCCGGCCAACTCGCCCGCCATCGACGCGTAACCGCGCAGGATCACAGCCAGGCCGTTCACACGCTCACAAGACCGGGTGTTCATCTTGTGCGGCATCGCGGACGAGCCGACCTGCCCCTCCTTGAACCCCTCGGTGACCAGCTCGTGCCCAGCCATCAGCCGGATCGTGGTCGCTAGGCTCGACGGACCCGCCGCCAGCTGCACCAGCGCGGAAACCACCTCGTAGTCGAGCGACCGCGGGTACACCTGCCCGACGCTGGTCAGCACCCGCCGGAAGCCCAGATGCTGGGCCACCTCGGCCTCGAGCCCGGCGAGCTGCTTCTCCTGACCACCGAACAGGTCGAGCATGTCCTGCGACGTACCGACCGGGCCCTTGATGCCACGCAGCGGGTAGCGGTCGATCAGCTCCTCGAGCCGTGCGATCGCCACGAGCAACTCATCCGCGGCCGAAGCGAATCGCTTGCCTAATGTGGTCGCCTGCGCCGCGACGTTGTGCGACCGGCCCGTCATGACCAGCGCGGAGTGTTCGGCCGCCTTCTGCCCGAGTTGTACTGCGGTTGCCACCGCGCGGTCCCGGATCAGCTCCAGGCCGGCGCGGATCTGCAACTGCTCGACGTTCTCCGTCAGATCCCGGCTCGTCAGCCCCTTGTGCACGTGCTCATGCCCGGCGAGCGCGTTGAACTCCTCGATCCTCGCCTTGACGTCATGGCGGGTCACCCGCTCCCGGGCCGCGATCGACTCCAGATCCACCTGGTCCACCACGCGCCGGTAGTCCTCGATCACCCCGTCCGGCACAGCCACCCCGAAGTCCTTCTGCGCACTCAGCACAGCCAGCCAAAGGTGCCGCTCGAGCACGATCTTGTGCTCCGGCGACCAAAGCTGGGCCATCGAGGGGCTGGCATAACGAGCAGCGAGAACGTTCGGGATCAGGGGCTTACTGGGTGTCGGCACGGTTTCATTCTCCCTCGCTGGGTCGAAGCGCTCGTACTACGGGTTGAGATCCCCCACACCACTCCTCCGAAATCCACGACTCGCCGGCTGCAGGTGTGACGGTCCCAGCCGCACCTTGCCCACGGCCGGCTGGACCCGGATCGTGTGACGATGCGTCGATACCATCGCCTTGTCAATTCGGGGCTCATGACGACGAGATGGCGACGAGCTGAGGAGACAGCTATGCGAGTCATGGTGCTGGTGACTGCAAGTGCTCAGAGCGAGACCGTGGGGTGGGCCGATGACCCGGCCGCCCAGGCCGAGTTCGAGGCCATGCGCAAGTTCAACGAGGCGCTCATCGATGCGGGCGTCATGCTCGCGGGCGAAGGCCTGGCCCCCACCTCCGAGGGCAAGCGGGTGCAGTTCAACGCTGGAAAGTCGCCCAGTGTCATCGACGGACCGTTCACCGAGGCGAAGGAGCTCGTCGGCGGCTACTGGATCTGGCAGGTGTCCTCGATGGACGAAGCCGTCGAGTGGATCAAGCAGGCGCCCTTCCGTGACAACACGATCGAACTACGCCGGGTGCACGAGGGCGCCGACTTAGCCGACGTCCTCCCACCCGAGGCAGTCGAGGCCGAGGCCAAACTTCGCCAGCGGATCGCCGAGCAGCAGCACTAGGTAGAGGACATCACCCGACCAACCGCCGACCCGGTCAGGCCGACGACCCCGGACGCCCTCGTCGCCGCTCCAAGAGCCCCGACACCGCCTGATCACCACACCCCTCCGCGCGGTGATCAGGTCGTGACGGACTTCAGGACCTTGCCGTTCTTGTCGTAGGCGGTGATCTTGGCGTCCGGCCTCGCCTTCGGGTCTCCGTTCAGCCAGGACAGCGTGTACCAACCGTCGGTCACCTTGATGTCGTGGATCAGGCCACCCCCGATCGGCTCGATCCGGATCTTGGCGATGTTCGACGCGACCCGGCCTTGGCTGAGGTAGTGCCAGCCTTGGCACGACTTCCCCGGCGAGCAGACCCGGTTGCCCGTGGTGGCGAAGTACTGGTCCACCTTGTCCCGACGGGCGGAGCTGTCCGCAGAGACGAAGCCGGGCTCGGGTCCGAACGGCGTTGCCGTCTCGCCGAACTCAGGGCCGAGATTGCAGACCACCGCGTTGCGACGCGACGGCGACACCGCGATCAGGGTCGCGCCGAGCCCCGGTGCGGTCTCGGATGCCACCACCCGCCAACCGCTCAGGTTCACCCAGAACTGGACCGAGCAGTTGCGCAACTGGCCGGCTGGAGTGATCGGGATCGGCTCCCGCTTCGCGTCCGCGTCCAACCGCTCGGACGGCTTGTCCCCGCCTGGGATGGTGCACGACTTTTCCTGCTGGCCCCTGCCATAGTCGTATGCAACGGTGCGACCCGACTGCCAGGACCCGCCTACCAGCGACGCCTTGTACTGCGGGTACCGCAGCCGACAGCGCCGGCTCGCCTCATCCATGGTGACCCTGCTGACCGGCGCCTGCCTCTCTTCGCGGAATGCCCGGGACAGCCGTGAACGCGTTCTCCTGGAACTCCTGGTAATCCTTGGCGACCTTGACGATCTTCGTCCTGTCCGCGACCGGCAGACTCCCGTCCACTGCCGGACTGCTGGTGTTCGCGGGCGCCCCGTCGTTGATGGTCAGGTCCGGCAGCAAGCTCGCGACAACCACTGCGGCTGCGAGACCCGCGACGAGGCCGCCGATCGACAGCGCCCTCCGGCGGCGACGTCCCCTCCGGCCGCGCTCCAGGAGAGCCGACGAGCTGATCGGCTCGAGCGGATCGGCCGCCGCCAGCCTCTGGAGCTCGGCGCCGATCTCCGGGTCGTCGAACATCTGATCCTCCTTCACGAGGTCTGGCCGATCTGCCGCGCCTGGTTGATGGCGTGCCGGAGAGTTTCGAGGCCGCGCGCCGCCTGGCTCTTCACCGTGCCCGCTGAGCAGCCCAGGAGGTCGGCGGTCTGCTCGACCGAGAGGTCCTCGTAGTACCGGAGCACCACACAGGCTCGTTGCCGCGGGCCGAGCTGGATCAGGGCGCTGAGCACCTCGTCCCGGTCGGCGTGGCTGCCTGCGTGGTCGCTCTGCCGGCCGCGCTCCGGCGGTACGTCGGTCGGCACCTCCCGGCGCCAGGGCCGTCGACCGTTGTCCAGAGCCGCGTTGACGACGATACGGCGGGCGTAGCCGAGCGGGTTACCACTGCGATCCACCTTCGGCCAGGACAGGTACAGCTTGTACAGCGCGTCCTGGACCACGTCGTCGGCGCGATGCCAGTCCCCGCAGACCAGGTAGGCCGTCCGACGCAGCGACGCACTGGCCGCCTCGACGAACTCCACATAGTCCTGGTCCCGCTCTGGCATCGCGCCTCCCACTCTCCCCCCTCAATACGGAAACCGCTCGTGCCGAGGTTGCATCCGAAACAGTTGCGTCCGAAGAACCTGGGGTTCCTCGGACGCAAAGACGGGAGACGGGAGGGTCAGCTCTCGCCGCGGGAGGCTTTCAGGGCTATGTCGGTGCGGTGTTGGGAGCCTTTGATGCGGATCTGGCCGACGCCGGCGTAGGCGCGTTGGCGGGCTTCGGCTAGGTCTTTGCCGGTGCCGGTGACTGCGAGGACGCGGCCGCCGGCGGTGACGACCTCGTCGTCCTCGATCGCGGTGCCGGCATGGAAGACGCGGGAGCCGCCCGCCTCGGCCTGGTCGATGCCGGTGATCACGTCGCCGCTGCGAGGCTTGGCCGGGTACTTCTTGGCGGCGACCACCACGGCGACCGACGCGCCCGAACGCCAGCTCAGGGGCTGGGCGTCCTCGAGTTTGCCGGTGGCTGCGGCCATCAGGAGTCCGCCGAGGGGTGTCTTCAGGAGCGGCAGCAGCGCCTGCGTCTCGGGGTCACCGAAGCGGCAGTTGAACTCGATCACCCGGACGCCGCGCGAGGTGAGGGCCAGGCCCGCGTAGAGGAGCCCGCTGAACGGCGTACCCCGTCGGCGCAGTTCGTCGACGGTCGGCTGCAGCACCTTCTCGGTGATCTCCTCGACCAGCTTTTCCGGTGCCCAGGGCAACGGTGTGTAGGCGCCCATGCCGCCGGTGTTGGGGCCTTCGTCGTTGTCACCGAGGCGTTTGAAGTCCTGCGCCGGCTGCATCGGCAGCACCGTCGTGCCGTCGGTGATCGCGAAGAGCGACACCTCCGGGCCGTCCAGGTACTCCTCGATCAGCACCTGCTCGCAGCCCGCCGCGTGGGCCAGTGCCTCCTCGCGGTCGGAGGTGACGACGACCCCCTTGCCCGCGGCAAGCGCATCATCCTTCACCACGTACGGCGGGCCGAAGGCGTCGATCGCCTCGGCGGCCTGCTCCGGTGTCGTACAGACGTAGGCGCGGCCGGTCGGCACGCTGGCGGCGGCCATCACGTCCTTGGCGAAGGCCTTCGATCCCTCGATCTGGGCTGCTTCCTTGGACGGGCCGAAGACAGCGATCCCGGCCTCGCGGAGCGGATCGGCCAGCCCTGCGACCAGCGGCGCCTCGGGTCCGACCACGACCAGGTCGGCGGCCAGCTCGGTCGCGAGCGCCACCACCGCATCGTGGTCCGAGATGTCCACCGAACGGCAAACGATCGTTTGCCCGTCGTACGCCGGTTGCAACGCCGCGATGCCAGGGTTGCCCGGAGCCGCGACGACCTGCTCGACATCAGGATCCTGGCTCAGCGCCCAGGCCAATGCATGTTCACGGCCGCCAGTGCCGATGACAAGAACCTTCACGACGCAAGAGCCTAGTGCACTCGACACGTCGACCTGACGGCGTGAGGACCTGGGCGGTGTAAGACTGCGCCTGACTGGAGGTGTTCGATTGACTACGAGTACCGAGCGCGTGCGAGTTGGCCAAGGCGCCGTGGTGGCGTCGGCCAGACCAAGCCGTCGGCCGACTCCGGCCTCGCTGGCTTCTTGGCTGATGCTGTTGCCCTGCGTCGTGATCTTCGCGCTGTTCATCGTGTGGCCGCTGGGCAAGTCCGTCTCACTGTCCCTGCACGGATCCGACCTGTTCGGCCGTCCGGACGCGTGGGTCGGCCTGCAGCACTACCGGGACATGCTCGGCTCTGCCGAGTTCCGGCACATCCTCTGGGTGACGTTCGCGTTCGTGCTGCTGACGGTGATCCCCGGCGTACTGGGCGCCCTGCTGATCGTGTTGCTGCTCGAGCAGCACATCAAGGGGATCCGGATCTTCCGGACCGCCTTCGCGCTGCCGTTCGCGTTCTCCGTCGCCAGCGCCTCGGTCATCTTCGCGACGATCTACAACCCGGCGATCGGCCTGGCGAACGGCCTGCTCGGGCGGTTCGGCGTGGACCGGATCGGCTGGCTGACGGACCCGTCCTGGGCTCTGATCAGCGTCGCGATCACCACGGTCTGGATGAACATCGGCTACAACGTGCTCGTGCTGTCGGCGGGCATCGGAGCGATCCCCACTGAGATCAACGAGGCCGCGACGCTCGACGGCGCCGGCGGCTGGCGTGCGGCGCGGTTCATCACTGTGCCGATGCTCGGGCCGCAGTTGTTCTTCCTGATCGTGATCTCGACGATCCAGTCGCTCCAGGGCTTCGGTCAGATCAAGATCCTCACCCCCGAGGGCGGCCCGGAGCAGTCGACCAAGACGCTCGTCTACTCGATCTACCACACCGCCTTCGCGAACAACGCCAGCGACTTCGGCGCCGCCTCGGCGCAGGCGATCGTGCTCCTGGTGATCCTGCTGGCGTGCACCGCGATCCAGTTCGGCGTACTCGAGAGGCGGGTGCACTACAAGTGAGAAGTATGACCGCCGGACGATTCATCACGTACGCCGTACTGGTGCTCGCCGCGATCGCGGTGATCTTCCCGGTGTACTACGTGATCGCGGGCTCGATCATGGCCCCCGGGCAGATCTCGTCGTATCCCCCGGACCTGTTCCCGCACGGCCTCTTCACCGGGAACTACGAAGGGGCCACCTCCACCACGGCGATCGGCCGGCAGTACGTCAACTCGGTGCTGCAGACCTCGGTGATCACTCTCAGCCAGCTGATCACCAGTGTGCTCGCGGCGTACGCATTCGTCTTCATGAAGATGTGGGGCCGGACCCTGCTGTTCGGGCTGTTCCTCGGCACGCTGATGGTGCCGTGGGAGTCGATCGTGCTGCCGAACTACCTGACCATCACCGGCTGGGAACTCGGCGGCCAACGGCTGACCGCGTCGTACGCCGGCACGATGATCGCGCTGGTGCTCCCGTTCCTGGCGAACGCGTTCGGGGTGTTCCTGCTGCGGCAGTCGTTCCTGCAGTTCCCCACCGAGCTGCGCGACGCCGCCGTCATCGACGGTTGCGGCCACTGGCGGTTCATGCGCCGGATCCTGATCCCGCTGAACAAACCGGCCCTGATGGCTGTCGGCCTGTACGTCTTCCTGGCGGCGTGGAACCAGTTCTTCTGGCCGTTGCTGATCGGCGACAACGCGAACCGGCGAACGCTGCAGATCGGCATCAGCCAGCTCAACGACGTCGAGGCGGCCAACCCTGGCCTGATCCTGGCCGGCGTCGTCCTGTCCATCCTTCCGACTCTGGCCATAGTCATCTTCGGCCAGCGTTTCATCGTTCGCGGGCTGACCGCGGGCGCGATCCGGTAACAGCATGAAGAAAGGCACAGCGATGCGATCTGTCCGACAACGGCGTACGGCGACCGCGGCGGCCCTCCTTGCAGTGGTGGCGCTGGTCGCCGCCGGCTGCGGTGGCAGCGACGCCTCCGGCGACAACGCGAGCAGCGGTCAGGACGCGCCCGGCGCGGACGCGCTGGACAAGGCCACCGGCGTCACCAAGATCACCTTCTGGCACGGCATGAAGGGCGCCAACGGCGCGGCCGTCGACAAACTGATGAAGGCGTTCAACGCCAAGAACTCCGGCAAGATCGAGGTCACCGCGGTCTACCAGGGCGACTACGACGACACCATCACGAAGTACAAGACGTCGGTGCAGCAGGGCAACACGCCCTCGGTCGTCCAGATCTACGACATCGGCTCGCGGTTCATGATCGACTCCAAGCAGACCGTCCCCGTGCAGAGCTTCGCCGACAAGGACGGCTACACGCTGGACTCGATCGAGCCGAACATCGCGAACTACTACTCGATCGACGGCAAGCTGAACTCGATGCCGTTCAACACGTCGATGCCCTTGCTGTACATCAACAAGGAAGCGTTCGTGAAGGCCGGGCTGGACCCGAACAAGCCGCCGTCGAACCTCGACGAGATCATGGAAGCCGCCAAGAAGCTCACCATCAAGCAGGGTGGCAAGACGGTCCAGTACGGCTTCAACGCCGCGATCTACGGCTGGTTCCTGGAGCAGCTCACCGCACAGTCCGGTACGACGTACTGCGACAACGAGAACGGCCGCAAGGACCTGGCCACCAAGGTGAACTTCGACGACGAGCAGGGCGTCAAGATCGCCACCTGGTACCAGCAGATGGTGAAGCTCGGCTACATGCCGAACACCGGCAAGAAGACCGACGACGCGCAGGCGGTCTTCAAGTCCGGCACCTCCGCGATGCACCTGGAGTCGACCGGTTCGCTGCGCGGCTACCTGGACGCGGCGAAGGGCAAGTTCACCGTGCTGACCGCGCCGTTCCCCAAGCTCAGCGCGGCTGACACCGGCGGCCCGATCATCGGCGGCGCCTCCCTCTGGGTCGACGGCCCGGGCCACTCGGACGCCGAGAAGCGCGCCTCGTGGGAGTTCGTGAAGTTCGCCTCGTCGCCGGAGCAGCAGGCCGCCTGGCACACCGGCACCGGCTACTTCCCGATCAACTCCAAGGCACTCGACCTGCCCGAGGACAAGGCGTGGGTGGCGCAGTACCCGCAGTTCACCACCGCGATCACCCAACTCCACAACACCAAGCCCTCCAACGCCTCGTCGGGCTGCATCCTCGGCGTCATGCCCCAGGCCCGCAAAGCCTCCGAAGACGGCCTCGAGAAAGCAGTCCTCGGCACCGACCCGGCCAAGGCCATGAAGGACGCCGCCGACTCCATCAAGCCCCAGATCGACCAATACACCAAAACCGTCAAGAAGTAGCTCTCCCCGATTCCTTGCGTCCGAAGAACCGCGGGTCCTGACCCGCGGTTCTTCGGACGTTGCGCTTGTACTGCGTACTCCGGGCGCGGCCGGTCGCCTGGCGGAAGGCTCGGGGCCGGGGCGCAGGGTCCGCGTACACGACGTTGCGGGCGAGTTACGTCCGAAGGACCGTGGGGCAGGACCCTCGGTAGTTCGGACGCAAGCGATTCAGCAGCGCCGGACGCAAGGGAATCAGTAGTGCCAGTAGTAGCGGGCGTCGGCGTTCCAGGTGACGGGGACTGTGGTGTGGTTGGTGAAGGCGGGGCCTTTGCCTCGGGCGATTTCGAGGGAGCGTTGGAGCTGGAGGGAGTAGGGGTGCTGGTTGTCGTCCCACCACTGCTCGAACTGGGTGATGCAGGTCTGGCCCGAGAAGTACTGGTTCGAGCAGGCGTGCGGCGGGCTCCACTTCTGAACGTGGCGGAAGTGGACCGTGGTGCTGCCGTTCGGGGGCTTGATCGTCCCGGTTGCGTCCAGGCAGTAGCCGGTGGTCGGGACGTTCCACTTCACGTAGTGCTGCTTGCCGCCGGCTGACGGGATCGGCTGCATCCCGGTGCAGTCGAAGGAGCCGATCTTCTCCGAGGTGACCCGCTGGATCTGGGTGAGCGGACGGCCGGCGCCGTCGTTGTAGCCGTCCAGCAGGACCCAGTCGCCGGAGTGGATGAAGTGCTCGGCGGACTTGGGCGGCCAGGCCTTGGGATCACCCCAGGAGATGTCGCTGGTGGTCGCGCTCTGCGGGCTCCAGGCCCACTGGCCCGCGGCGGAGCCGCCGGCCCAGTACTGGCCTGCCGACCGCTCGAACATCAACGAGTACTGCCCGTAGTTCTCGGCAACCACTGCGGCCGCTCCCGTACTACGGGCGCCCGAGGCGGCAGTTGCGTCCGTAGCACTGGCGTCTGACGGGCGGGCTGCGGTTACGGCGCCTGCGGTCAGTGCCAGCGCGGCAGCCGCGGTCAACAGAACGAGTTTCTTCCCCATGAGTGCCGAGGCTAGTGGCGGACGGGTGCATGGCTCCCCGGACGGGTCTAGGCTCGCGGCACGCGACCGACCTGAGGAGCTGCCATGCCGGATCCTGTCACCGAAACCCTCGACGTCCCCGGGGCCACGCTGACCTACGACGTCCGCGGCAGTCTCGCCGAGCGCGACCAGCCGGTGCTGCTGCTGATCGGGTCGCCGATGGGCGCAAGCGGCTTCCCGACCCTCGCCTCGCACTTCACTGACCGGACGGTCGTCACCTACGACCCGCGCGGGGTGGAGCGCAGCGTCCGCTCCGACGGCTCGGGAGCACTGTCCCCCGACGATCACGCCGCCGACCTTGCTGCCCTGATCGAGGCGCTCGACGCCGGGCCGGTCGATGTGTTCGCCAGCAGCGGTGGCGCGGTGAACGGCTTGGCGCTGGTCGCGCAGCGACCCGACCTGGTCCGGACGCTGATCGCGCACGAACCCCCGCTCGCGGGGATCGTCCCGGACCGCGAGGCAGCCCTGGCGGCCTGCGAGGACATCTACCAGACCTACCAGCGCGACGGGATGGGCCCGGCGATGGCCAAGTTCATCGCGCTGGTCGGCTTCGAGGGCGAGATCCCGGCCGACTACACCGACCGGCCTGCGCCCGACCCGGCGATGTTCGGTCTGCCGACGGAGGACGACGGCTCCCGCGACAATGCCTTGCTCGGGCAGAACCTGCGCGGCTGTACGTCGTACCAGCCGGACTTCGACGCGCTGACCAAAGCCCAAGACCGGATCGTGATCGGCGTCGGCGAGGAGTCCGCGGGCCAGCTCGCCGGCCGCGGCGGGAAGGCGGTCGCCGATCGGCTTGGGACCACGCCTGTTGTCTTCCCGAGCAACCATGGCGGGTTCCTCGGCGACGAGTACGGGATGCCGGGCAAGCCCACGGAGTTCGCCGCCCGGCTGCGGGAGGTTCTGGCCGGCCGTTGACCCCGGACCGGTCCGGACCAGGGGATCTGCTTAGCTTGAGGTATGACTGACAAGCCTGAGATCGACTTTCCGGACGGGCCGCCGCCGGCGGAGCTGGAGATCACCGACATCACCGAGGGTGACGGCGCCGAGGCCAAGGCCGGTTCCCGGGTGAATGTGCACTACGTGGGCGTGGCCCACTCCACCGGCGAGGAGTTCGACGCCTCCTACAACCGTGGCGCGCCGCTGGCCTTCCAGCTCGGCGTCGGCCAGGTCATCCAGGGCTGGGACACCGGTGTGCAGGGCATGAAGGTGGGCGGCCGGCGCAAGCTCGTCATCCCGCCGCACCTCGCGTACGGCGACCGTGGCGCGGGCGGCGCGATCAAGCCGGGCGAGACCCTGATCTTCGTGGTCGATCTGATCAGCGTCAGCTGACCTCCAACCATCGGGCCCTCGGTTGCGTCAGACTGGCGCAACCGGGGGTTTTCGCGTAGTTGTACTCAGCTGTTCCGCCGCCCCAGCAGGTTGACTAGGGAGGCATGACCACGATGGTTGCCACTACCGTGCCGACGACCGGCACACCCAGTTGGACGAAGTACGCCGCCCTGGTCGCCAAAGCGGCGCTGTTCCTTTTGTTGCTCTCGGCATTGATCTGGCCGGACCTGAGCGGCATCAAGGGCAAGGCGTCCACGGCCCGCCTCATCGTTTACCCGATCGGCGCGATGGTGCTGCCGCTGTGGTGGTTCGCCTACGGCCGCGCGAAGAGCAAGCTGCACAGGTCGTTCCCCTGGCATGCGGACCTGCTGATCACGTTGCCGTGGCTGATCGATCTGATCGGCAACCGGCTGGATCTGTTCGACACGATCTCCTGGTGGGACGACGCGATGCACTTCGTCCTCTGGGCGTTGCTCACCGCCGGCGTGATGACGGCGTTCGCGCCGCGCTCCCTGACCCGCGGGCTGACCACCTTCGTCGCGCTCGGCTTCGGTGCCACCGCCGCGGTGGTGTGGGAACTCGGCGAGTACTTCGCGTTCGTCCGCCACTCGTCCGAACTCCAGACCGCGTACACCGACACCCTCGGCGACCTGACCCTCGGCAGCCTCGGCGCGCTCGTCGCGGGCCTGGTGATCTTCCAGGTACGCCGTACGCCCGCTGAGCTTGAAGGCGAATCGCCACAGCATCAATAGAGCCGGATAACGCGACGGCTACGCCTGAGGCGTCGGCGTTCAAGGTCGATTGATGGCGTGGAGGTCCGCCCCCTACCGCGAGCGGCGTGGATGCTGTCCTGTCAAGCCCCCTCGATCAGCGAAGGCGCGTCGAACCATGCCGCGGCAGTGTCGCTGGGACGTCAGCGGTCGGTGGGGCGGCAGATTCCGTTGGCGGCGGCGCTGGCGGCCAGCGCCTTGGCGGCCGTGTTGACGGAACTGCGCGAGACCTGATCGGCCCGGGTGGTGTGGCGGCCGATGGGGACGACCATCGGAGTACCGGCGACCGGATCCGGGATGATCTTGACGGCGAGACCGAAGACGTCTTGGACGACCTCCTCGGTGATCACCTCGCTTGGGTTGCCCTCAGCAACGATCGCTCCATCCTTCATGGCGATCAGGTGGTCGCCGAACCGGCAGGCCTGGTTCAGGTCGTGCAGGACCAGGACGATGGTTCTGTCATCCCGCTTGTTCAGGTCGACCAGCAGGTCCAGTACCTCGAACTGGTGGGTCAGGTCGAGGAAGGTCGTCGGCTCGTCCAGCAGCAGGATGTCCGTCTCCTGCGCGAGCGCCATCGCGATCCAGACCCGCTGCCGCTGACCACCAGAGAGCTCGTCGATCGGGCGGTCCGCGATCTCCAGGACGTCGGTCGACGTCATCGCGTCGGCGATCGCCGCGTCGTCGCCCCTGGTCCACTGGCGGATCCAGCCCTGCCGGGGATACCGGCCGCGGCCGACCAGGTCGGCGACTGTGATGCCCTCGGGAGCGGTAGGTGACTGCGGCAACAACCCGAGCTTCGTCGCGACCTGACGGGTCGGGGTCTGCTGGATGCTCTTGCCGTCCAGCAGGACCGCCCCCCTGCTCGGCTTCAGCAAGCGGGCGAGCGCCTTCAGCAGGGTCGACTTGCCGCAAGCGTTCGCGCCGACGACCACGGTGATCTTGCCGGTCGGGATCCGCACCGACAGGTCGTGGATGATCTCGCGCTGGTCGTAGCCGACGGCAAGCTTCTCTGCCGACAGCCGATGCTCGACGCCTCGCCCATTGCCGGGCTCGACGCCGGCCTGGTCTCCGGGTTCCACGTTGGTCTCCATTTCAGCCACCACTCCCCACGCGGTTCGACCGGGCCAGCAAGAACATCAGGTACGGCGCGCCGACCACGCCGGTGATCACGCCGACCGGCAGCTGGGTGTTCCCCAGCGCGTGCTGCGCGATCAGGTCGGACAACGACACCACGAGGGCTCCGATCAGCGCCGAGGCGATCATCGCCGGCCCCGGCGAACGGGTCAGCCGGCGCGCGATCGGCGGCGCGACGAACGCGACGAACCCGATCGGCCCGGCCGCCGCGGTCGCGACCGCGGCCAGCAGCACACCGATCACGATCAACCCGAGCCGCGAACTCTCCACCCGCAACCCCAGCCCGTACGCCGTTTCGTCGCCGAGCTGGAGGATCCGGAGCCGGTGCACGAGGAACGCCAGCACGGGCGTGAGCACCGCGAGGGCGATGATCACCGAGCGCACGTGCGACCAGTCCCGTCCGTTCAGGCTGCCGGTCAACCAGATCAGCGCCTGCTGGGCAATCTCCACCCGCGCCTGAGTCAGCAGGTACGACGTCAGGCTGGTCGCCATCGCGCCGATGCCGATCCCGACCAGGATCAACCGGTAGCTCGAGACGCCGCGACGCCACGCGAGCACGTACATGACGAACGCCGTCAGCAGGGCGCCGGCGATCGCCAGAGCGGACACCGCGACACCGGTCAACCCGAGCGTCACGATGGCGAACACCGCGAACGCGCTCGCGCCGTACGTGACTCCGATGACGTCCGGGCTCGCCAGCGGGTTACGGGCCACACTCTGGAAGATCGCGCCGGACATACCGAGTGCCGCGCCGACCAGGATTCCGGTCAGCGCACGCGGCAGCCGGAGCCGATTGACGATGAACTCGGTCGCCTTGTCGCCGCCGCCGAACAACGTCTTCACCACGTCGACGACCGGGATCTTGAAGTCGCCGAGCGACAACGAGACGCAGAAGCTGACGAACACGATCACCGCGAGGGCGACGATCACGGCGATCGACCGTGCCTGACGGGCAGCACGGGCCTGCGCGATCACCTGCGCGGGCGATCGGCTGGACGACTCCGCGGATGACCGGCCGGGCGACTGCCCAGGCGTCGGCTCGGACCTCACGCTCGTCATCACAGATCCGCCAGCTTGCGGCGGCGTACGAGGGCGATGAAGAACGGGGCACCGATGACCGCGGTGACGATGCCGACCTGGAGCTCACCCGGCTGGGCGACTACCCGGCCGATCACGTCGGAGCCCAACAGGAGGATCGGCGCCAGCAGCATCGAATACGGCAGGATCCAGCGGTAGTCAGGACCCGTCACCAGCCTCGCGACGTGCGGAATGGTGAGGCCGACGAAACCGATCGGGCCCGCCGCCGCGGTGGCCGCGCCGCAGAGCAGCACGACCGTCACCGCGGTGAACAGCCGCGCCATCCCGACCTGCTGACCGAGCGAGCGGGCCACGTCGTCACCGAGCGACAGGGCGTTCAGCACCCGGCCGGACAGCAGCGCGAGCACGATGCCGATCAGGATGAACGGCGCGACCTGGCCGGCGACCTCCGAACCGCGGCCGGCCAACGACCCGACCGCCCAGAACCTGAACTGGTCGAAGGTGTTCACGTCCCCGATCAGCACCGCGGTGGTCAATGACCCGAGCATCGCGGTCATCGCGGCTCCGGCCAGGGCGAGCTTGACCGGTGTCGCGCCTTCCCGGCCGAGCGATCCCAGTGTGTAGACCGCGACCGATGCGGCAGCGGCACCCACGAAGGCCAGCCACACGTACGACGTCAGGCTGGTCAGCCCGAACCAGTAGATGCCCGCGACAACAAAGAGCGAGGCGCCACCGTTGACACCGAGGATGCCGGGATCGGCAAGGGGGTTGCGGGTGACGCCTTGCATCAGCGCGCCGGAAAGTCCGAGCGCCGCGCCGACCAGCAGCCCGATCGCGGTCCGAGGCATCCGTAGCGAGCGGATGATCAGGTGGTCGCTATCTGCGTCGTTGTAGTGGCGCAGGGCATCGAACACCGTGGACAAAGGGATCTGCTTCGAGCCGACGGCGATGCTGAGCAGCGACACCAGCACCAGCAGGGCGACACACACGAGTAGCCCCAGAACCCGGGTCGCGCGGCGGGTGCGCGGTCGGCGCCGTGGCACGGCGGCCTCTGGCACCGAGTCCGGCGCGGGACCCCGCGCAGGGTCTGGCCGTGTGGCGGCTGCGGGCGGCAGGGGCATTGGACTTTGGGATTCTCTTAGGTAAGGCTAACCTCTAGTCGCCTCAGGATAGCCCGCTCGCCACCGGGCCGCACCCGAGGTCCCCTGCTTTGTCACTACGTTCTCCGGGAGTCGCGGCATGACCACACTGCTCGAGCGCCCGATCGCGTTCGACTCGGTACTCGCGACCGTGGCGGCGATCGACGACGTCAGCCCACACCTGCGCCGGGTGACCTTCGTGGCGCCCCGGATCGCCGACGTGGTGACCGCGGGCCCGGATCAGCGGATCAAGGTCCTGCTCCCGCCGCCCGACGGTGCCGAACTGCGCCTGCCGACCGGCCCGGAGTGGTACGCCGAGTGGTGCGCGACGCCCGCCGAGGAACGGTTCGTGATGCGGACCTACACGGTCCGTTCGCTGCGCACGGAGCTCGCCGAGCTGGACATCGAGTTCGTCCTGCACGGGGTGAACGGTCCCGCCTCGGCCTGGGTGAGTGAGGCTCGGCCGGGCGACGAGATCGGGCTGATCGTGCCGTTCTCGGTCGACACCACCAGCACCAGAGGCCTGCTGCAGTCAGGCGTCGACTACGTGCCCCCGGCAACTAGCGTTCACCGTGTCCTGGTCGCCGACGAAACCGCGCTGCCTGCCCTCGCGGTGATCCTCGAGCAACTGCCGCCCGCAGTACAGGCGACTGTCTTCGTCGAAGTCCCGGACGCACGGGACATCCGTCCACTGCCGACTTCCGGATGCGCCGACGTCACCTGGATCACCGACGGATCGTTGCTGGAGGCCCTCAAATCCAGGGACCTGCCCTTCGACATCGACTACGCCTGGGTGGCCGGCGAGTCCAGCATGATCAAGCAGGTCCGCCGCCATCTCGTCAACACCATCGGCCTTCACAAATCGACCATCTCGTTCCAGGGCTACTGGAAACGCGGCCACCCCCAGATCTGACTCCCTTGCGTCCGAAGAACCGTAGGGCAGGACCCCGGGTGCTTCGGACGCAAGAAGGACTCAGCTGGGGTTCTCGGCGTGGGTGAGGGTTTCCCAGGCGACGAAGAGGTCGTTGGTGCCGGCCGGGCGCTGGGATTCGGTGAGGGCCTGGGTGTTGGCCATCGCGTAGCCGAGGCGGGTGTGCATGGCGTTGTAGCCGACCTCGGTGATCGGGCCGAGGCCGCGGTTGACGCTACCGCCACACAGCCACGACGGCACCGGCTCCAGGTTGCGCTCCCAGCGGGACTGGAAGCCGAGCGCCTGGCGCAGTCGCTCACCGAACTCGGGGTACAGGTCGATGCCCTGGATTCGGGACGTCTCCAGCACGTGGCCGATCGCCGAGATGCCGTAGCCGGTGTGGACGAAGTCGCGGCAGGTCTCCTGAGTCAGACCCGTCACGAAGGTGCCCTGGCCCTGCCAGTACGCGACGATCTTGTCGCGGGTGTTCAGGTTCTGGCTCGGCTTGGTCTTCGGCAGCGCGCCGTCCGACTCGAGGTACACGAAGGCAGGAACCCGGACCCGGTAGAGCGAGATCGCCTTGTCGTAGACCGTCTTGTCCTCGAGGAACACGCCGATGCCCTGGATGGCCTCGGTCATGCTCAACTCCCAGTTGCCATTGGAGTTCGAGCCGTTGATGATCTCCGGCAGATAGACGTTTCGCAGCATGGTGCCGAACCGGCCGGAGTTCGGCCAGTTGCCGTAGACGTGCTTGATGAGCTCGGCAGCCTTCGGCCAGGACGAGGCCGACCACGCGGTCTGCAGCGGCGCGTTGCTGTTGGTGTGGTCCTGGATGGTCGCGGACCAGGCATCCATCAGCTGGATCGCCTTCTGCGCATAGCGATCGTCGCGACTGATGTACCAGATCACCGCATCCGTGTACGCCGCGATCGCGTCGCCGCGCTCGTCCCGGCAACCGATGTCCGGGTTGGAGTACGGGCCGCACTCGACGACCGCGCGCGCTTTCGGCGCCCGGCTCAGCGAGGCGTAGGTGCTGGCCTTCGCCTGGTTGTAGGCGTTCATCCACGGCTGGGCGCCTGCCTGGACCTTGGCGCGGACGAAGTCGAGTTGTTGCCGACTGACGCCGACACCGGGATGGGTGAACGTGGCCGGCGCGTCGACCGCCGCCGGCGCCTGGACGGCGACCGCAGCGTCCTCGTACTTCGGCGCGGCGGCCGCTGGACTGGTGAGTGTCCCGGCCACCAGGGCTGCGCCGGCAGCGGCCAGGATCAATGCTTTGTTTCGCATGGGCGGATGTCCTTGTTTCCGGGGGCGGTGGGCGCCGCGATTCCCCCACTACCGCAGCGTCTTTTCGAAAGTTTGACGACAGAGTGTGAAGGCGTCAATATCCAGAGCGAGAGGAAATTCGATCTGGAACAAAGTGCTGATTTGTCCCACCCCCAATGGAACAAAGTGAGGTCTTGTCCCATCAGAAGACGCCAATTCCTGAGTCTCTGAACCGCCGTCATGGCCGCCCCGGCATTACCCTCAGTCACCAACGCCGGAACGGAATGGCCGCGACAGCGGTCCACCCCGACGGCTTCCTCGGCTACATCCACAACGTCGGCGACAGGCCGGAGTCGAGCCAGCCGATCACCTACGATTCGACCGCTGACTTCGGCGTGGGCGCCTTCCTGCTGGCCGGCTCCGAACTAGCGGGCCTGGCCCGCTAGCGGCCTTCACACACCAGCCTGGGCCTTCACACCCGCCTCGGCTCTCACATCCGCCGCGTCCAGCAGGACGGCCGCCATCGCCACGCCGGCACCGCCGAGCGCCTGGGCCCGCACTACGGCCCGGGCGCTCGCACCGTCGAACACCATCGTCAACTGCACGGCCAAGGTCTGCGGATCTCCCGCGCCGGCGGCGATCAGCTCGGCCTGGAAGAAGTCGGTCAACCGCTGCTTGAAGTGCCGGGCCACAACACTGCCCGGATGCTCGGGATTCTTCAGCTCGACCGCGGTGCTGACGAACGGGCAGCCGAAGAAATCGCCACCTGCGGCGAGCTGGTCCTGATGCTCGAACACGGTCAGGATCCGTGCCCGCGGTGAGCCTCCATCACCCGTCTCTGGCAGCAGCAAGGTCTGGTACGCCGGGCCGTGGCTGGCCAGGCTCTCCGCGATCAGCTCGTCCTTGGAGCGGAACAGCTGGTACATCGACTTCTTCGAGACCCCGGCCGCCTTGCACAGCGCATCGACACCGATGTTCACACCGTCGCGGTAGAAGAGGTCACCCGCGGCGTCCAGCAGCCGCTCGCGGGGTGTCGCGTGGGTCGTCATGTGATCGAGCGTACCGGCTCAGCTTGCGCTCGGAAACCGATCTGTTTACCGACCCGACGCGCTCCAGCAGGCATTTTGCAGAGATCTTGCATAAACTGGACCTGATGATTGATGTCGTTGCGGTGCTCCGTCCTGAAGATCTCGTGGTCGACTTCCTGTCCGTACTCGAGTCTGGGCGTGAGGTGCATCTCGTTGTCGCCGAGCGGGGTGTCTACCTGAAGCTGCCCGACGGAGTGCCGTTGGCGGGCCGACTGGCAGCAGTCGGGGAGTTGTTGCTGGGGGCAAGCGAAGGCGACAAGCCGTTCTCGCCGGGTGCCGCGGCAGACGCGATCGCCTTGGAGACCGGGGACGTCGCGGCGACCGTGTGGACGCACAACCCTGCCGACACCCGCGAGCGCCGGGCGCGTTGGGCGTTGGAGCTCGCCACCTTGGTGCGGGCGCCGGTGATGCACGCCGTCGGGGATTCGCGGTTCTTCCAATGGGTCACAGACCTCGACGTGCGGCTGGGAGCGCCGGCGATCGAGGCGAAGGTGGACTTCGTGAACACTCATTGCGCCGATCTGCTGCGGCTCGACGAACAGGACCAGAACGCGCTGAGCACCCGGCGGATCCACTCGATCGAGCGGTTCTTCGGGTCCGAGCCGGGCGAGCGCGCCCGGTTGTTCGCGCTGACGGGCAGCATGAGTGAGGATGCCGCGCAGGTCACGGATCCGTGGGAGTTCGCGACCTCGCAGTACGAGAACGAACGGCTCGACGCGACCGTCGACTGGCTCCGCGGTCACCTCGATCCCGCGGCCGGTCGAGTGATCGAGGTGGGCGCCTGTGAGGGCGCGCTGACCCGGCGACTGCTGGCCGACCACTACACCGTCGACGCCACCGAACCCAACCGCGTCTTCCTCGCGCGGCTGCAGGAGAACGTCGACGGTGATGTCCGTGTCCACCCGCACAGTTTCGAGGAGTTGACGACCACCGCGCGGCTGACAGGTTCGGCGTACCTGCTGATCGAACTCCTGTACTACGAGCAGGACCTGAGCCTGCTGGATCGCTTCCCCACAGACAGGGTGTTCGTGTCGATGGAGCCCGCCGCCCTCGCCGAGCAGACCTGGCCGTCCACGTGGTCCGTCGAGGAGGAAGTGGAGCTCGCGCAGCCGCGGGTCGAACCGGTCGCCGGCGGTCGCGCCTACCTCCGCAAACCAGGCAGCCGCGGCGTCCTCCTCCGCCGCCGCGGCTGAACGGTCGCTGTTCGCCAGATTCTGGCCATCGTCACCACTGTCAGCGCGACCGCCGCCGCCCTCACCGCCGTGGTCGCTCCCGCCTCCGCCGCCCCGACGCATCCACCGCCTGCGACGCGGCCGCGACTGGCTTCACCCCCGTTCTGCAACTAGGCCTGCCCGAGCAGCTCGACGATGTCCGGCGATCCCTCGGCCCGGACCGGTTCGCGGGCGTCCAGACCGAAACGCTCGTCCTCTACGGCGACCAGACCGACGCCTCCATCATCGAAGCAGACCAGAAGCTGCCGGAGCTCCTGCCGAACGCCTCGCTTGAAGTACTGCCGGGTCAGACTCACGATGTCGCTGCCGAGGCGATCGCACCTTCACCGGCCCGGTTCTTCAGCTGAGATCGGCTGTGCGCACTGCGTGATCAACGGGCAACCTGGTCTGGTGTCGACGTACCTTGGATGCCATGTCAGTGTCAGGGGGGCGACCTACGACGCCTGAAGAGGCGGACGAGCGGGTCGGGCCGTACCGGTTGATCCGGCGGCTCGGGCAGGGCGGCATGGGCGTCGTCTACCTGGCCGAAGGACCCGAGCACAAAGAGGTCGCCCTCAAGGTACTGCGGCCGCACGTGGCGCACGATCCGACCGCCCGGGCCCGGCTGGAGCGCGAGGCGACCACCCTGCAGAAGGTGAGCCACCCCGGTGTCGCCGGCATCCTTGACCACGACCTGCGGGGAGACCGGCCCTACCTGGTGACGCGGTTCATTCCCGGCCGCCCACTGGACGAGCAGGTGGACGACCGCGGGCCACTGACCCCCCAGCGTTGGCTACCACTCGCCGGATGTCTTGCGGAGTCCCTGCAGGCGATCCACCAGGCCGGTGTGATCCACCGCGACCTCAAGCCGGGCAACGTGATGATGTTCAACGGCAAGCCGGTGATGATCGACTTCGGCATCGCCCAGGCGGCCGACGACCTCCGGCTCACCCAGACCGGCCTGGTGATCGGTACGCCGGGCTACCTCGCGCCGGAGCTCATCGAGGGCGAGATGGTCTCGGAGTCAGCGGACTGGTGGGGCTGGGCCGCCACGGTCGCGTATGCCGCCACCGGCCGACGCCCGTTCGGCAAGGGCCCGTTCGAGGTCGTGCTGCATCGGGTCCACAAAGGCCAAGCAGACCTGGACGGACTGGACCCGCGCCTGAAGCCACTGCTCGCCGCCGCACTCTCGCCGGACCGCCGCGACCGCCCGACACAGCTCGAGATCATGACCGGCCTCAACCGGTACGCCGAGGGCCGTGACGCCCTGATCCCGAACCCATACACGGCGACCGCGGAAGTCCCCAAGGAAACCGCTCCCCCAAACGCTCAGCTGACCCGGGTGATGCCAGCGGAGTCTGCTGGTACTCCACGTGATCCGGACCCGGTGGAGGTGGCTCAGTTGGTGCCGCCGGTCATTCCGCCGTTGTCCGCGTTCGCGCCGCTTCGGGACAAGCTGCGCGAGGTGGCTGCTCAGCAGAAGGCCAAGGCGGCCGCCGTGCCAAGTCACCCGGCTACGTACAGCCCGACACCTACAGCGGCCGCTCCCCCGGCTCTGCCTCTCACGTACCAAGCCGGTCCTGCTCCGGTTGTTGCCGCCGGGCCCGGTTATGCGCAGGCGCCGAACCAACCGCAGTACCAGCCGACCTCGCAACCGCAGTACCAGCCGGCGCCGCAACCGCAGTACCCGCAGCACTATGAGCAGCCTCCGCAGTACCGGCCGGAGCCGTCGCCGCGCCAAGGGCCCAACCAGTCTCCGCAGCAAAGTGCGGTAGCGAAGCGGCCGTACGAGGAGGTGGACGCGGCAGCCCGGGTCGACCAGAACATGGCTCGCTCGGTGGTGCTGGTCGCGTTGATGCTGGCGCTGGCTGGGCTGATGGCGTTGACGCCGGGCGTGGGCCTGTTGCTGACGGCTGTGTTGATCGTGCTGGCCCGAACAGTCGACCGCGGTAGCACCGCCTTGATGCGGCGCCGGCAGGTTCGTGGTGGCCGCGGCAAGTCGGACGGGCTGGTCGCTATGGCGGCGAGCCCGGTTCACCTCATCGCAGCGAGCCTCATCACCCTGTTCTGCTTGATCCTGCCGATCGTGGTGGGCCTCGTGGTCGGCGGTCTGGTCACAGCCGGAGCAGCCACGTCGCGCGGCCTCGACTGGCAGCCGTTGTCCGCCGTCGGATTCGCGGCCGGCGGCCTGTCGGGCCTGCTCGTCGCCTGGTGGGGACCTGGCGGTTCCTCGCTGCGCCGCGGTTCCAAGATCACCCTGCGCAAGGCATTCCGCCCGGCCTGGATGAGCCTGCTCGTCGCCACGCTGCTCCTGGTGGGCGCAGTCGCGTCCTTCGCCGGCGCCGCGACCGGAAGCGGCGCCGGCTGGGCGCGTACGCCGATCCAGAGCCCCAACCTGCCCAACCGGCCAGGCCTCAGCGACATCCGCCACTACCCGGTCATCCGCGACCTGCCCCTGATCGGCCGCTGAACCACCCGGGGGATGATCCCCGGGTGGTTCGCGGTTGAGTCAGCTGCGGTCGAGCATGACGATCTGGGAGCGCTCCGGACCGACCCCGACGGCCGAGATGGGCGCGCCGCTGAGCGACTCGACCGCCCGCACGTACGTCTGGGCGTTCTTGGGCAGGTCCTCGAAGGTGCGGCAGCCGGTGATGTCCTCATCCCAGCCGTCGTACTCCTCGTACACGGGGACCGCGTGGTGGAACTCCGTCTGCGTCATCGGCATCTCCTCGTGCCGGACGCCGTTCACGTCGTACGCGACGCAGACCGGGATCTTCTCGCGACCGGTCAACGTGTCCAGCTTGGTGAGGACGAAGTCGCTGACACCGTTCACGCGCGCGGCGTACCGGGCGATCACCGCGTCGTACCACCCGCAGCGGCGCGGCCGGCCGGTCGTAGTACCGAACTCGAAGCCCTGCTGCCGCAGCCACTCGCCGTCGGCGTCGAGCAGCTCGGTCGGGAACGGCCCCTCGCCGACGCGGGTCGTGTACGCCTTGACGACGGCCATCACGCGGTCGATCCGGGTCGGCGGGATGCCCGAGCCTGTGCAGGCGCCCGCGGAGATCGCGTTGGAGGAGGTGACGAACGGATAGGTGCCGTGGTCGACATCCAGCAGGGTCGCCTGGCCGGCCTCCATCAGCACCGTCTTGCCCGCGTCCAGCGCCTTGCCGAGCAGCAGCCCGGTGTCCGCGACCATCGGGCGGAGGCGATCGGCGTATCCGAGCAGCTCGTCCATCACCTCGGAGATCTCCACCGCGCGGCGGTTGTAGACCTTCACCAGCAACTGGTTCTTCAGCTCCAGCGCGCCGGTGACCTTCTGCTCGAGGATCTTCTCGTCGTAGAGGTCCTGGACCCGGATGCCGATCCGGTTCATCTTGTCCGCGTACGTCGGGCCGATGCCGCGCCCGGTGGTGCCGATCCTGCGGCTGCCGAGGAAGCGCTCGGTCACCTTGTCCAGAGTCCGGTTGTACGGCGGGATCAGGTGCGCGCTGGCACTGATCACCAGCCGCGAGGTGTCGACGCCCCGGGCCCGCAGCGCGTCGAGCTCCTCGAACAGGACGCTGAGGTCGACCACCACCCCGTTGCCGATCACGGGCGTCACCCCAGGTGTCAGGATCCCGCTCGGCAGCAGGTGCAGCGCGTACTTCTCCTTGCCGATCACGACCGTGTGGCCGGCGTTGTTGCCGCCGTTGAACTTCACCACGTAGTCGATCTCGGCACCGGTGTTGCCGAGCAGGTCGGTCGCCTTGCCTTTGCCCTCATCGCCCCACTGGGCGCCGACGAGCACGATTGCGGGCATCTCAGCCCTCCTCTTCACGCGTCGGCCTGACGCTCCATCGCCGTGCGCAGGCCGGCCGCTGGAAAACGGTGAAGCCCGGACACGTTCACCGACAGTTCGCTCGGCAGCGTGACCAGGCTCTTGCGGCCAAAGCCTACCGGAACTGCGCATTACCACGCTCACGCCGGTGCACCCGGGCAACACGTGACATCCAAGTGCCACGGGCGCGCGCAATTCATGACGACGGGTTGCCAATTTCCGTGATCACGTGCACACTCTTAGTCAGCGGCCCGCCGAAACTGCCGCAGGGGACGGTTCCGGCGGGCCGCTTCCTCGTTGTCAACGACAACACAGCGGCCCTAGTCCAGGCCCTCGGGGTTCGTCGCCAGCCATTCCTTCACCCGACGGTCCGCCTCCTCGCGGGAGACGTCCTCCACCTTCGTCAGGATCGCCCAGCGATGCCCGAACGGGTCGATCACCGTGCCGTACCGGTCTCCGGTCATGAACGTCTGCACCGCCTCGACCTGCCGCGCCCCCGCTTCGATCGCCTTCGCGAAGGTGGCGTCCACATCCGGGACGTAGTGCACCAGCGATGAGTGCACCCACTCGCCGCTCGGAGCCTGCAGCCCGATCTGCGGCATCTCGTTGCTCAACTGCAGCATCGAGTCGCCGAACTTCAGCTCCGCCTGTCCCAGCCGCCCGTCGGGCAGGTCCTGCCTGCTGATCACTTCGGCCCCGAACACGTGCCGGTAGAACTCGATCGCCTTCGGGCCGTCGTTGACCGCGAGGTACGGGGTGAGCGAGTGATAACCGTCGGGGATGGGGTTTACCGTGTTCGTCGTCATGCCAGCAGTCTTCGCGACCACCGACCACCCGGTCTTGTAAGAAAGCGACAGCCCTTGTCGACCGACCCCGGAACGCCTCCCCCGGACAACGAGCGCGGCATACTGCACCCCCAGGAGCAGGCCAGACACCGCACGCTGTCCAGGCTCGCCGCGGGGCCGCAGGTGGGCCGGTTCGTGGAGTGGTACTGGATCGTCGAGTGGGACCTGCGCGACCAGCCGCCGTACGTCGCCGAGGTGCTGCCCTTCCCCAGCGTGAACGTCACCTTCGAGCAACCGGGCGGCGCATTCGTGAACGGCGTCTGCACCCGGAAGTTCACCCGCGAGCTGACCGGCCGGGGTCGAGTCTTCGGGGTGAAGTTCTGGGCCGGCGGGTTCGGTGCGGTGACGGGCCAGGACGTCGCCTCGTTCCGGGACGAGGTACTGCCTCTTCGAGAGGCCTTCGCCGACGCCGGCCGGCTGGCCGACCTGGTGTTCGCCGAGGAGTCCGACGTACGCCGGCGCGCTGTGTTCGAAGCGTTCCTGATGGATCACCTGGTCGCGGCGGACCAGTCGTACGAGCTGGTCCGGCGCATCATCGCGGCGATGAGCGAGGACCGGTCGCTGACCCGCGTTGACCAGGTCACCGAGCGGTTCGACCTGCCCGTCCGCAAACTGCAGCGCCTCTTCCGCCGCTACGTCGGCGTCGGCCCAAAGTGGGTACTGCGCCGCTACCGCCTGCACGACGGCGCCGACCTACTGGCCCGCGGTGAGGTCTGCGAACTAGCCGACCTGGCCGTTGCCCTCGGCTACTTCGACCAGGCCCACTTCTCCCACGAGTTCAAAGAACAGATCGGCCTCACCCCCGCCGAATACGCCACCCGAACCCAATCCGAACGCCAATCCACCTACCGCTGAGCCGCACTACGCTCAGGCTGCCTGTCGGAGGACATTCTCTACAACGTCCGGCGGGAGTTCATACTCCTCGGCGACAGTCTTGATGAACTCGCCTGTTCGCCACCGGCGTCGCGGCGGTCAGCCCTCGGCGAGGAGTTTGGTGAGGAGGGTGCGGAGCTGGGCGTGACCGCGTTTCCCGAGGATCTCGGTGAGCTGGTCTTCCAGACCTCGGATGGTGGTCTCGCCGGCGTCGATGCAGGCGTTACCGCGTTCGGTGAGGACGATCAGTTTGGCCCGGCCGTCGGTAGGGTCGGGGCGGCGTTCGACGTAGCCCAGTTCGACCAGTTCGGCGACCAGTTCGCCCATCGACTGCGGCGTCATGTTGGCGCCCTTGGCAAGGTCCGTCAGCCGGGAACCTTCGCGCTTGATCTGGGCGAACACCGCGGAGTGCGACGGCTTCTGCGGGTAGCCCGCACCGACGACACCGTCGACGATCTTGAAGCCGAGCAGGCTGTAGGCCTGGCCGAGCATCGCGATCGTGTTGGCCCGTCGCTGCCGATCCGTTGACGCCATGAAGATCCTAAGGTAAACCTGAATATCAGGGGTACCTTACTATTTTTGACCACGGAAGTGGGGGAACACGCCGTGAGTACAACCACCATCAGCAAGGCTTACCCGCTGTCGGTCCGTGCGGCCGGCACCATCGGCCTCTGGGCCGGCATCATCGGCGCGGCCGGGGGCCTGGTCCTGATCTTCTACCCGGCCGCGGTCGACGACAGCCAGTTCAGTTATCCCTTCGACGCAACGGGCTTCACGGTCGCGCAGACCGTGTTCGCACTTCAGCACCTGGGTCTCGCCGTACTGCTGGCGGCGCTCTGGACCTCTGGCGCCGCCGGCCGTTCGGGGCTCGGCCGGATCGGCGTCGGGGGCAGCGTGCTGGCCATGCTCGGACTGGCAGCACTCGAGGTGATCGCCACCAGCGCCAAGGACTCGCCGTACCCGAGTCCTCGCACCGACACGATCGAGACCTGGTACGGCGTCGTGTCGACCGCGATCGGTGTCTTCCTGATCATTGCCGGGATCGCCGTCGTGCGGGCGAAGGTCTGGGAGGGCTGGCAGCGCTACCTGCCACTCGCCCTGGGCATCTACGTCTTCGTTCCGCTCACCCCCGGGATCTTCGGCCCGTTCGTGGTCGCCCGGTTGGTGATCGCCGGCTGGATGGCGCTGTTCGCAGTCCTCGGTTGGGCCATGCTCCGTCACGACTCCTGAGAGCCGCTTGTACTACGGGCTGCCGCTGCCGCGATAGTTGCGGTGGCGGCCGCCAGTAGCGCCAAGGTGAATCCCCAGCGGGGTTCGTGGGTGTCTACGACTCGGCCGGCCAGGGCGGCGCCCATTGCGATGCCGGCGGCGCTGCCGGAGTTCAGCCAGGTGAAGGCCTGGGTGAGGACAGCTGGTGCGACGCGCGACTCGGCCAGCACTGAGGACAGGACCATGAAGGGGGCGATGGCGAGTCCTGGTAGAGCCAGCGCGATCGCCAGTGCGGCCGGGCTGGTCACGAACAGCAGCGGAATGCAGAGGACGCCGAGACACCCCAGCGCCACCACGAATTGGGTGGGGATCGGCATCCGCCAACGCCGGGCGCCGTACACGAGTCCGGCGATCATGCTGACCAAGCTCGTCACGCTGTAGAGAGGACCGGCCAGTGCGGCGGATCCGCGGTCGACTGCGAAGGCCGTGACCGAGACCTGCATGGTGCCGAAGAACAGGCCGACGCCGACGTTCGTGGCAACCAGTGCAAGGAATCCGCGCTGAAGCAGCCGGGCCGAGGACCTCCGCGGACCAGCCGACCGCGGCGGCGCAGTACTGCGTTGCAGGGCCAGGGTGAGGCCGCCGGTGAGAACCAGCAAGGTAGCGAGCGTTGCTCCTGCGACTGGGTGCACCAGTGAACTCACTGTGCCGATCAGTGCGGGGCCGACCAGGAATGCAAGGCCGGTACCAAGTGATTCCAATGCGAAGGCCGAGGAGAGCACCGGGCTGCCACGGAGTGCTGCTGACCATCGCGCTGCAGTCTGCGCACCGATCTGTGGCAGCGATCCCCCAGCAAGCACTCCCGCTGCAACCAAGCTCCACAGTGGCGCGGCCGTGAGGGTCAAGGCGATCAATAGAGCGATTGCTGCGGCGTGGAGGAACAGGGTGATAGGCAGCATGAGGGTCTGGCCGTAGCGGTCGATCAGCCGCGCGACTTGTGGACCCGCGACCGCCTCTGCGACGGCGAACCCGCCTGTCACGGTGCCGGCCGCGGCGTACGAGCCGGTGGAACCGTGGACGAGCCAGACGATGCCGAGGCCTGTCATGGCGATGCCGATGCGTGCGGGTGCTGCCGCTAGATAGAACTTCCACGCTCCGGGCGTACGCAGCGCGGCGCTATAGCCGTGCTGCTTGTCGGGCGTGCGGATCCGTCCGGTGAGAGCCGGCACGGTAGTACCTTCCGCTGCCCGGCGGGGCGGTGATCTGACCGTGGGCGTCCTGCTTCATCGGTCCGTCATGCCGCCAACAACCGTCCATGTTCGGCAGGAAGCGGGGACGCACGCCGCCTGCCGGCTCTGTCACCGGGCAGAACCTCGAGGGCTTGGGGTGACGCCGTCATCCTATCCGGAAGACGCCGTTCCGCAGTACCGGCACCAACTGGCTCCCATCGACCTCGGCCGCGATCGCCACGTCCGCCGCGAACCCGTATGCCGTCAGCTCCCGCCCGCCCGCGCACTCGTGCAGCAGCTGAGGCAGTTCGTCCACGACATCCCTGTACGCCGAGGCAGCCGCGCGGGCCTCCGGGGACAAGGGTGCGACACCTCTGTCTGCCAGTGCGGCCAAGAACCCGCCTGCACCCCAAAGATCTTCCACCGCCGGACGCAGCGAGCCGTCTGTCCAGCGCTCCCCCGCAGCGATCGCCACGACAGTCAGTGCAGCGTCTTCTGTGAGCTTGGCAGCAGCCCAAGCCGCTGCTGCCGACGCATTACGCAGGGACACCGCAAGCACTGTCGATCCGCTATCGCTGAGTTGCTGGGAGATCGTCGAGCCGTTCGGCGACGGCAGCACCAACCGCTGGACGTCCCGGGCTCGCCTGATCGAGACGGGCGAGAGGCTGATCCCATCGGCGCCCGCTTGGCCCCGCCCGACAGCCAGTACGGCGTCGTGCTTCTCAGCGAAAGCCTTCGCTGACTCATCGCGCCAGCGGTAGGGCAAAACCTCGATGCCCTGGTCCACGGCCACAGTCACGGCGGTTGTGAACGACAGGACGTCTACGACGGCGACCAGGTCTGCACGGACCGCGGCCGCGCCCACCGGGCCCCAGTCGAAGGCAGCGCGATAGCCGCTCTGCGCGTAAGGACTGGTCACCGACGGATCATGTCCCGCCGGCCCCAGTCCCTACAAACAGTTTCAGCTCAGAACGTCGGCGGCTGTCGGGGAGGAGTCGCGGAGGAAGGTCGCGCAGCGTTCGGCCTCGTCCTTCTCGTCGATGACGGCGGCTGCCTTGCCGAGGACGGCCAGGCAACGCAGGAAGCCGCGGTTCGGCTCGTGCTCCCACGGAACCGGGCCGTGACCCTTCCAGCCGTTGCGCCGGAGCAGGTCGAGGCCGCGGTGGTAGCCGGTGCGGGCATAGGCGTAGGCCTCGATCGTGCGGCCGTCCGCGAAGGCCGCCTCGGCCAGTTCCGACCAGGCCAGCGAAGAGGTCGGGAACTTGGCCGCTACCTCCGCCGGAGCGGCCCCGGCGGCGAGTTCCGCGGCCGCTGGGTCTACAGGGAGTAGTGTCTCGGGTGGACCAGAGAGCAGATTGTTCAATTCCATAGGCACATCTTCGCCGATCACGCTGCCGTACCGGCAGGTGACCGTCTGACGAAATCCGTTGACCGTTCACCGAGTGGCCACGGATGCTTGAGACCCTGCGTCAAGGCCGCCGTGGTTCCCAGCTACGGCCGGAAGGAGGCATCGGATGAGCGTCATAGTCCTGAACGCGTCATATGAGCCGTTGCACACCGTGTCGATCCAGCACGCCATCCGGATGCTGGTCCGCGAGGTCGCAGTGGTCGAAGAGGCGCACGGCGAACGGACCATCGGCCCTTTTCCAGTGCCACGGGTGCTGCGCCTGGTGCGCTACGTGGTGACTCACTGGCGTTATGCGGCAGGCCGGATGAAGTACAGCAAGCACGGCGTACTGCGACGCGACAGGTTCCGCTGCGCCTACTGCGGTCTGGGCAACGCGGACACGATGGATCATGTCCAGCCAAGATCCAGAGGCGGCCGGACAGAGTGGTTGAACGCGGTCGCGGCGCATGCCTCGTGCAACGAGCGGAAGGGCAACCGCACACCTTCCGAGGCCAACATGCCGCTCCTGTGGCAACCTTGGGTACCGACTCGCGCCGAGCTCGTCATACAGACATGACGGGCTTTTTTCATGCCCTCTTTCCACAGCTTTGAAGTCAGCGCGCTGAACCGGGGCTGATCACTGCATCTTCTCCGGTGTGAACCCACAACTCAGCGTGATGACCCTCATCCGTGGCGGGGTGTTCACCCGTGCCGATGCGCGCGCGTGTGGCTACCCCGACCCGGACATCGACTCCCTGCTGGACACCGGCGGCTGGCGCCGGATCCGGCCGGGCACCTATGCCGCGCACCGCGCGCTCGCCCCGGTGAACGAGGCGATGCTGCACCTCCGGCGCGTCTACCACGTACTCCGGTACGGCGAGCCGGGGCTGGCCGCGAGCCACCAGTCGGCGGCGGCGCTGCATGCCCTGCCGCTCTGGGGGCTCGACCTCGGCCAGGTTCACGTGACCGCACGAGACGGCCGACCCGGGCGGCATGCCGGCGGAGTCCACCGGCACGTCCGCGACCCGGTCGGGCCAGGCGTCCAACTGTGGAACAAGCTGCGCATGACCTCGCCCGCCCGGGCTGTCGCGGAGGTCGCCGCCAGCTCCGAGCTCGCGCCCGCGGTCGTGCTCGCCGAAGCAGCCCTGTACGCCGGGTTGGTGACCCCGAGTTCGCTCAAGCGTGCCGCGAGCCAGCTGGTCCAGGGAGTCGAGCGAGCTCACCAGGTGTTCGCGATGGCGGGGGTGGAGTCGGCTTCGGTCGCGGAGTCGCGGTTGCGGCTGATTCTCGCCGAGGCGGAGTTGCCGGTGCCCGCGTCGTCACCACCGCCGGGATGCGAGCTGGAGGTGGCGAACTGCGCGCTCTGGTTCCCCGACGAGCGGACCGTGGTGGAGTTCGAACCCCACGAGCCCTTCTGGTGCGAGGAGTTCGACGACTATCTGGAAGAAGCCGCCGCCCGCGTTTTCGGCGCACCACCTCCTGGGGAGCCGACAGCGCCCGAGCCGCTGGAGTACTGCTGGATCTCCTGGGCGGATCTCGACGAGCCGGCCCTGGTCGTGGACCGGGTCCGAGCAGCCTTCGCCCGAGCGTCCCGGCGTACGGGTGTCCGTGTCTTCGACCCCAACCGGCCCCGGCGCAAACGGGCCGGCGACTGGACGGGGCGGCGAGGAGCGGGCGGTGAGCTCGCACTGCCGTCCGACCACGACCTCCCCTGCTGAATTTGCCCACCGATCAGACGGCGGTACTGAGCTCGGGCACAACGGAAGGAGCCCGCCGCGGGAGAGCGGCGGGCCCTTCAGGAGCTGCGGATTCCTTCAGGAGAAGGCGGTCCGGCGATCTGCGGGAAGGTCAGGCGAGGAGGGAGGTGCCGGTGGCGCGGAGGTCCTCGCAGGCGGTGACGACGCGCTTGGCCATGCCACCTTCGGCCAGCTTGCCCCAGGCGCGCGGGTCGTAGGCTTTCTTGTTGCCGACGTCGCCGTCGACCTTCAGGACGCCGTCGTAGTTGGTGAACATGTGCCCGGCGGCCGGCCGGGTGAAGGCGTACTGGGTGTCGGTGTCGATGTTCATCTTGACGACGCCGTAATCCACCGCGGCGCGGATCTCCTCCAGGGTCGACCCGGAGCCGCCGTGGAAGACGAGGTCGAACGGCTTGTCCTTGCCGACCTTGGCGCCGACCTGCTCCTGGATCTCCTTCAGGATCTCCGGACGCAGCTTGACCGAGCCCGGCTTGTAGACGCCGTGCACGTTTCCGAAGGTGAGCGCGGTCAGGTAGCGGCCGTTCTCGCCGATGCCGAGCGCCTCAACCGTGGCCAGGCCGTCCTCGACGGTGGTGTAGAGCTTCTCGTTGATCTCGTGCGCGACGCCGTCCTCTTCACCACCGACGACGCCCACCTCGATCTCGAGCACGATTTTCGCGGCCGCGGCCTTGACCAGCAGGTCCTTGGCGATCTCGAGGTTCTCCTCGAGCGGCACCGCGGAACCGTCCCACATGTGCGACTGGAACAGCGGGTTCTCGCCGCGGGCGACCCGCTCGGCGGAGATCTCCAGCAGCGGCCGGACGAAGCCGTCCAGCTTGTCCTTCGGGCAGTGGTCGGTGTGCAGCGCGATGTTCACCGGGTAGTTCTTGGCGACCTCGTGCGCGTACGCCGCCAGCGCGACGGATCCGGTCACCATGTTCTTCACGGTCGACCCGGACAGGTACTCGGCGCCGCCGGTGGAGACCTGGACGATGCCGTCCGAGCCCGCCTCGGCGAAGCCCTGCAGAGCGGCGATCAGCGTCTGGGAGGAGCTGACGTTGATGGCCGGGTAGGCGAAGCGGTTCTGCTTGGCCTTGTCCAGCATCTCGGCGTAGACCTCAGGGGTGGCAATAGGCATGTCTCGCGGTACTCCTCACAACAAAGTTCCGTGTGGGTGAAGCTCCAGTATCACCGTCGCCTACCTCGTCGTACGCGGCGGCCTCCCTGCCGGGCCGGTCGGGTGACCGGGGAGCGAACGGCAGGCGAACAGACCAGTTGATGAACAGGACCGGTCCAGTTTGTTTCAGGCGGACCCGGTCCGCGGACCCCGGGGGGTCAGGGCCATGTGCAGCCGGTAGCGATCGGCCCGGTAGGCCGACCAGGACAGCTCGACGACCTTGCGGCCGGCGAAGGTGGTGCGCTCGAGGACCAGCAGGGGTGCCCGTCTGGCCACGCCGAGGACCCGGGCCACGTGACCGTCGGCGTTGTCCGCCCGGACGGTCTGTTCCCCGGAGGTGACGACGACGTCGTACTCGCTCGCGAAGACGTCGTACAGGGTGCCGAGCTCGCGGCCGAGCAGGCCGGGGAAGAGCGCGGACGGGTAGTAGCCGACCTCGTAGGCCATCGGCGAGGCGTCGGCGGTGCGCAGCCGCTCGACCCGGATCACCTTGGTGCCCTTCGGCACCCGCAGACCCTTCGCGGTCTCGTCGGACGCCTCGATCTCGGTCGCCGAGAGCACCACGGTGCCCGGCTCGAGACCGCGGGCCCGCATCTCCCGGGAGAACGAGGTCAGGTGGAGCTGGGAATCGACCTGGGGGCCGGTGACGAAGGTCCCCTTGCCGTGCACACGTTCCAGCGCGCCGGACTCGACCAGGTCGCTGATCGCCTGCCGGACAGTCACCCGGGACACGTTCAACTTGTCCACCAGCGCGCGCTCGGACGGAATCGGGTCACCCGGGTGCAACTCGACCTCGATCAGCCGTTCCAGCACCGATCGGACCTGGGCCCGCTTGGTAGCCACCATCGAATCTCGATCCTCCAGACCTGGGCGGGAACCGGGGGGTGCCCCCGTACACCGCTCACTGCTATCGTGCGCAGCATACCTGTTAAGACCAGATAGGACCAGTGATCGTAGTGGTGTCTGTCCCCGCCCCTGCCACCCAGATGGCGCGCGAGATCGCCGAGCAGCCCGCGGCTCTGGCCGCGACGTTCGAGCACGTGCTGCCGCTGCGCCACGACATCACCCGGCTCGCCGCCGGGCGACGGCACGTCATCTTCGTGGCCCGGGGGTCGTCGGACAACGCCGGCGTCTACGGCCGCTATCTGACCGAGATCCACGCCGGCCGGCAGGCATCGCTGGCCGCGCCCTCGGTCGCCACCCTGTACGGCGCCAACCTCGACCTGTCGAACTCCCTGGTCGTGGCGGTCAGCCAGTCAGGCGCCACCCAGGAGATCGTCGACACCGCCGAGTGGGCCAAGCGCAACGGCGCCGCGATCGTCGGCATCACCAACGACGGCGACAGCCCACTGGCGTCGACCGCCGACGTCGCCCTGATCACCCAAGCAGGCAAGGAACTGGCCGTCCCGGCGACGAAGACCTACACCACGCAGCTCGCCGCGATCACCGTCGCAGTCGACGCGCTCGCCCAGAAGCCGGGCACGCTCGACGCGGACATCGCGCGCGTCCCTGAGGCTGCCGCGAAAATGCTGGAGGGCTCGGTCGAAGCCGCCGCGGACCTGCTCGCGGGCGCCCACGACGTACTGGCCAGCGGCCGCGGACTGACCTTCGGTACAACGCTCGAGGTGGCACTCAAGCTGGAGGAGACCTGCCTGCAGCCGGTCCGCGGCCTTTCGTACGCAGACCTCAAGCACGGACCCATCGCAGTAGTCGACGCGGACCTGGTCACCATCCTGGTGGCGGCCGGCGAAGGCCCCGCGCTTCCCGGCATGACGGAACTGGCCTCGATCGTCCGCGAGAAGGGGAGCAAGATCCTCGGCATCGGCGGCGACGCGACCTTCGCCTCCCGCTGCGACGTGAACCTGGCCGGCCCGGACCTGCCCGAAACCCTGTCGCCGCTGGCGCTGATCATCCCGGCCCAGCGCGCCATCGAGGCTCTCGCCCGCAAGCTCGGCCTCGACCCCGACGCTCCCCGCGGCCTCCGCAAGGTCACCCAAACCGACTGAGTCTCCACCGACGAAGTCCCCGCCGCTCGCACTATCGGAACGGCGGGGACTTCGTCGATTTCAGGCTTGAGCGTGTGCCTTGTCTGCTTGGGCGGCGCGTGCCTTGTCGGTCTGAGCGTGGGCCTTGTCGGTCTGGGCGCGTGCCTTGTCGGCTTGGGCGCGTGCCTTGTCGTAGGACTGCTGGGCCTCGACGATGCCAGGCATGCTGCCTCTTAGGTAGGCAATCAGGTCGAGCAGCTTGGTGGCCAGTACTTCGCCGGTCGGGGTCAGGCTGTACTCGACCTGCAGCGGGAAGGTCGACTGGACCTCCCGTTTCACCAGCCCGTCGCGCTCGAGCGCTTGCAGCGACTGGGCCAGCATCTTCTGACTGACTCCCTGGACGTGCCGGCGGAGCGCGTTGAACCGCAACGGCCCATCGGCCAGCGCGCCGAGCGCCAGCGCACCCCACCGACCTGTCACATCCTCCAGTACCGGCCTGGACGGGCACGTAGAGGAGAAGACGTCATACTCCACGTCGTGATCCACAACGATCAGCTTACCCCAAATGGAAACCGATTACAGAACGATCGCAGTTTCTACTAGTGACTAGTTTCCAAAAGTAACTGTAGAGTGAGGAGAAGTCGCCCGCACCGGGGCGATCCCTCAGGAGGTAGCGAAATGATCGATCGTCGTTCTCTGATCAGGAACAGCACCGCCGCCGGCTTCGGCGCCCTCGCACTAGCCGCCGTCAGCAGCGGCACAGACCTGGCTTACGGTTCGACCGGCCCAGCAGGCGCCGCCGGACAGCTCAACACCCAGAAACCGGGCTACCCGGCCAACCTCTCCGCCGAGGAGCGCCGGCACCTGCGGATCTTCGACGAACTCGACTTCGAGGTCTTCACACATCAGGAGTGGGACCGGCTGGGTGAGAGCCACGCGCGCAGCATCCGGGTGCACTGGCCCGACGGGCATTTCACCGACGGCATCGACAAGCACACCGCCGACCTGGCCGCACTGTTCGTCTGGGCCCCGGACACCCGGATCCTGCAGCACCCGTACCGGCTGGCGAACGACCAACTGACCGCCGTCACAGGTGTCATGCAAGGCACCTTCACCAAGCCGATGCCGGACGGCAAAGGCGGAATCATCAAGCCGACCGGCAAGGCCTACGCCCTGCCAATGGCGACCGTAGGCATCTGGAACACCCACAACACGATGGACGAGGAGTACCTGTTCTGGGACAACCAGAGCTTCTACGCGCAGATCGGCCTCGGCTGACCGGCTCGAACGAACCTCCTCGCAGAGATCCGCGAAAATACCCAGCCAAAGTGCTCATTTGGTGAGCACTTTGGCTGGGAGGGTTGTTCTTGTCAGCAGGTCGAACGAGAGGAACCCAGAGATGTTGCGAGGATTAGCCACCGTCAGCTTCTTCGCCGACGACATGGCCGCTGCCAAGGTCTGGTACACCGAGTTGCTGGGCATCGAGCCGTACTACGCCGTGCCGGAGGTGGGCGACCCGGCATACCTGGAGTTCCGGTTCGGTGATTTCCAGTGCGAGCTCGGCCTGATCGACGCCCGCTACTCGCCCCACGGCCTCAGCGAGAAGCCGTCCGGCGCGGTCATCTTCTGGCACGTGGACGACCTGGAGGGCACAGTTGAGCGACTGCTCTCGCTGGGCGCGACCCTGCACGACCCGATCACGAACCGAGGCACCGACACCGGCTTCCGGACAGCCTCGGTGGTCGATCCGTTCGGCAACATCCTCGGCGTCATGAACAACCCGCACTACCTGGAGATCCTCGAGTCCCTCAAGCCCTGAGCCTCAACCAGCTGACTCGCCGCCGGCCGCCGGCGGCGAGTCAGATGCGCCCGCGGCGCTGCAGCGCAGTACTGATGTGGCCGGCGCATTCCTGTAGGGGCCCTAGCACGTCGGAGAGCAGTACATCCCGGCTGGTTCGGGAGGCGTGGGCCGAGGCGTTCAACGCCGCCACGGCACGACCACGCGAGTCAACGATCGGTACTGCGATCGACCGCAGCCCTAGCTCCAACTCCTGATCGACCACCGCGTAACCGTCAGCCGCAGTACGCGCAATCACCTCGCGCAGCTCATCCACCGAGGTCACCGTGTGCGGGGTGAGCTGCTCCGGTACCAGCGAATCCAGGTACGCCGACAGCTCGGCCTCGGGTAGTCCTGCCAACAGCACGCGCCCCATCGAAGTCACGTATGCCGGCAACCGCGCACCCACGCCGAGCGCGACAGTCATGATCCGGCTGGTCGGCACCCGCGCCACGTACACGACGTCCGGGAGGTCCAGCGTCGCTATCGAGCAGGACTCGCGGGTCTTCGCGCTCAGGTCCTCCATGAACGGCCCGGCGATGTCACCCAGGTCCAGCGACGACAAGTACGCCCAACCCAGTGCAAGCACTCGCGGCGTGAGGGAGAACCGGCGGCCGTCGCTACGCACATACCCGAGCTCTTCAAGCGTCAGCAGGATCCGACGGGCGGTCGCGGGCGTGATTCCGACCCCCCGGGCGACTTCGCTGAGCGTGAGCGACGGCGTCTCCGCGGAGAACGCCCGGATCACGGCCAGGCCACGCTCCAGCCCCTGCAGGAACGTTCCCGTAGACGGTTCAGCAGACATCGGCTAGCCTTTTCGTTGAAAGAAGAATTTTTCGCTCAGCGAAATCCTAGCGGAGAAGCCGTGACGAATCCAGTCCCCCTGGCCGAAGCCATCGCCAAGCACGTGCACGACGGAGACACGGTCGCACTGGAGGGCTTCACCCATCTGATCCCGTTCGCCGCGGCCCACGAGATCGCGCGCCAGGGTCGGCGCCACTTGACGCTCGTCCGGATGACGCCGGACCTCGTGTACGACCAGCTGATCGGTCTGGGCGTCGCGGACGAGCTGGTCTTCTCATACGGCGGCAACCCCGGCGTCGGCTCGCTCCACCGGCTGCGCGACGCCGTGGAGAACCACTGGCCACACCGACTCGCAGTACACGAGCACAGTCATGCCGGGCTAGCTAATGCGTACACAGCCGGGGCTGCACGCCTGCCGTTCGCCGTACTGCGCGGCTACCGCGGCACGGACCTCGAGGAGCAGCGCGACATCATCTCGCGCGTCACCTGTCCGTTCACCGGCGAGGAACTCGCCGCAGTGAAAGCAGTGAACCCCGACGTGACGGTGATCCACGCACAGTTGGCGGACCGCGACGGCAACGTGATGCTCTGGGGAATCACCGGGGTCCAGCGCGAAGCCGTGCTTGCTGCTCAGCGGGCGATCGTGACGGTGGAAGAAGTAGTCGACGAGTTCCCCGAGCACACCGGTGCGGTCATCCTGCCGAACTGGGTGCTGTCTGCGGTCAGCGTCGTACCGAACGGCACCTGGCCCTCGTACGCGGCGGACTACTCGGTGCGCGACAACGACTTCTACCAGCAGTGGGACGCGATCTCCCGCGACCGCGGGTCTTTCCTCGCCTGGGCTGCCGCCAACGATCTCAAGGAGACAGCCGATGCCTGAGTGGACCAGCGCGGACATGATGAATGTTGCAGCGGCGCGGGAGTTGTCTGACGGGGACGTCTGCCTGGTCGGGGTGGGGCCGCCCAACCTGGCCGCGAACCTCGCGCGGAGGACGCACGCACCGAACTGCCGGCTCGTCTACGAGTCGGGCGCGATCGACGCGAAACCACGACGGCTGCCCTTGTCCATCGGCGACGACGACCTGGCCGCGACGGCGACCGCGGTGGTGTCGGTGCCGGAGATGTTCAACTTCTGGGTCGGTGCCGGCCGGATCGACGTCGGGTTCCTCGGTGCTGCGCAGATCGACAGGTACGGCAACATCAACACGACCGTCATCGGCGACCACGCCGACCCCAAGGTTCGACTGCCCGGTGCCGGCGGAGCGCCGGAGATCGCGGCCGCCGCAGGTCGGGTGATCGTGATCGTGAAGCAGTCGCCACGCACGTTCGTGGAGAAGGTCGACTTCGTCTCCTCGGTCGGCTACGGCCCCACCGGCCAAGAACGGGACGGACGCGGCGCTGGGCCGACTCTGGTGATCACCGACTATGGCGTGCTCGAGCCGGATCCCGAGACCCACGAACTGACCCTCACCCGGCTGCATGAGGGGGTCACCGTCGAGGAAGCGCGAGCAGCGACCGGCTGGGACCTGAAGGTTGCCGACAGCGTCAGAGTTGTCCCGCCGCCAACCGACATCGAGCTGGAAGAGCTTCGCCGGTTGAGGAATCGGGAGCCCGCCGATGCCTGAGTCGTTTGTTCATGTCGGACTGGCTGGTCGGATCGTGCTCGGGCCGGGGACGCTCGACCGGGTAGCCGACGAGGTCGACTTGCTGGGGATCGGCAAGGTGTTGCTGATCGCAACGAAATCCGTGCGGGATGATGCCGATCTGCTGGAGTCCGCTCTGCATCACCGGTTCGCCGGGCGGATCGACGAAGTACGCCAGCACGTGCCGGCTGACCGCGCCGAGGCCGCGCGGGCGAAGGCGATCGAGGTGGGCGCCGGGGGGATCGTCGCGATCGGCGGTGGTTCGGCGATCGGGCTGGCGAAGGCGATCGCTCTGACCTCCAGGCTGCCGATCATCGCGGTGCCGACGACGTACTCGGGCTCCGAGATGACACCGGTGTGGGGCCAGACTGCCGACGGCGACAAGACGACCGGCACCGATCCCGTCGTACTGCCCAAGACCGTGGTGTACGACCCGCTGCTGAGCCGTCGTCTGCCGATGAAGGTGACCAGCGCGAGCGTCGCGAACGCCCTTGCGCACTGTATCGAGGCCACCTGGACCCCGAAGGCCGATCCGATCACCGAGGTCACCGCGGTCGAAGGAGCCAGAGCCCTGCGTGAGGGATTGCTCGCAGTTCTCCACGAGCACGCCGATCTAGACGCCCGCAGCAACCTTCTGTACGGCGCGAGTCTCGCGGGTTCGGCGCTTGCCATGGCCGGGACGGGGTTGCACCACAAGCTGTGTCACCTGCTCGGCGGAACTTATAACCTCCCGCACGCCGAGACCCACGCCGCAGTACTTCCTCAGGTGACTCGTTATAAGGCGCCGACGGCACCGAGGGCCAAGGGCCGCCTGGAAGCCGCGCTCGAGATCGACGACCTGGCAGCAGGACTGTTCGACCTCTTCACCACGGCGAACGCGCCGACCAGCCTCCGCGACCTAGGACTGACCGAAGCGCAGGCACACGAAGCAGCCAAGGAATACGCCGCGAACCACGACGAGGAAGAGGAGAAGGTCGTCACTGACATCCTCGCCCGTGCCTGGGCCGGCACTCGACCGACGGAAGACGCGTGGGTTGGCACACGCCCGGCAGAAGACCTGAAGGAGTCGCAGTGAGATCCGCGTACCTGCTGGATGCGGTCCGGACGCCCGTCGGGAAACTCGGCGGATCCTTGTCCGGCGGACGTCCGGATGACCTGGCCGCTGTCACGCTGCGGGAACTACTGGCCCGCAACCCCGGACTCGACCCGGCCCGGATCGAGGACGTCTTCCTCGGCAACGCGAACGGCGCCGGCGAGGAGAACCGCGACGTCGCCCGGATGGCCGCGTTGCTTGCCGGCTTCCCGACCAGCGTGCCCGGTACTACGGTCAACCGGCTCTGCGGGTCCGGCCTCGAAGCAGCGATCCAGGCCGCTCGCGCGATCGAGACTGGCGACGCGAGCCTGGTGGTGGCAGGCGGCGTGGAGTCGATGAGCCGCGCCCCCTGGGTTCTCCCCAAGCCGGACAAGGCCTTCCCACACGGCAACCTGACCGCCGAATCCACCTCGCTGGGCTGGCGACTGATCAATCCCCGGATGCCGTCGGAGTGGACGATCTCCCTGGGCGAGGCGACCGAACTGCTGGCCGAGCGCTACCACGTCGACCGTGAGGCACAGGACCTCTTCGCGCTGGAGAGCCACGACAAGGCCGGAAAGGCCTGGGCTGCCGGGAAGTTCGACACCGAGGTGGTGCCGTGGGAACACCTCGCGCCGGTGCTGCCACAAGGCCGCAACGCCCCGAAACCGCTGACCCGCGACGAGTCCATCCGCGACGGCGGCACCCTCGAGTTGATGGCCGGACTCAAGCCCGCCTTCCGGACCGACGGAACCGTTACGGCTGGAAACTCCTCCACCCTGAACGACGGCGCTTCCGCAGTACTGATTGCCGATGAGGCAACGGCACAACAGCTCGGCATCACTCCGCTGGCGCGAATCGTGAGCCGGGCAGTGCACGGCGTCGAACCGCAGTACTTCGGGATCGGGCCGGTCGAGGCGTCGCGCACAGCGCTGGCCAAGGCAGGGATCGGCTGGGACGACCTGAAGCTGGTCGAACTCAACGAGGCCTACGCGGCGCAAAGTCTTGCCTGCTTGGGCGAATGGCCGGAGCTCGACCGCGACAAGGTGAACGTGAACGGCGGGGCGATCGCGCTCGGGCATCCCCTGGGCAGCTCCGGTACGAGGATTCTGACCACGCTCGCGCACGAACTGCGGCGGCGCGGTGGCGGCTATGGCCTGGCCACGCTGTGCATCGGCGTCGGCCAGGGACTGGCGATGGTGATCGAGGCATGACAGTCATTCGAGCCCTCCGGGGCAGTCGGAGCATGAGGGGTTCGGGATCGACGAATGAGGAGCGCCAGGATGGATCTCGAGGGTGATGAGCTGACCGACGCGGTGGTGGGGAGCTTCGACAGCAGCCCCGACGCGCGGATGAAGGCCGTGATGGGCGCGCTGGTGCGCCACCTGCACGCGTTCGCGCGTGAGGTCGGCCTGACCGAGGAGGAGTACTTCACCGGCATCGACTTCCTGACCCGGACCGGTCAGTTCTCCTCCGGCTCCCGGCAGGAGTTCGTGCTGCTCGCCGACGTACTGGGACTCTCGATGCTCACCGTCGGCCTGGGCAACCGAAAGCCTCCGGAGGCCACCGAATCAACGGTTTTCGGACCGTTCTTCGTCGAGGGCTCCCCCGAGATCGAGCTCGGCGGCGACGTGTCCAACGGTGCTCCCGGACAGCCGTGCCTGGTGAGCGGGCGAGTCCTGGACACCAAGGGCCAGCCGATCGCCGGTGCGCTGGTCGAGACCTGGCAGGCCGACGAGGACGGGTTCTACGACGTACAGAAAGACGTCGACGGACCGCAGAACCGCGGCCACCTGACGACCGATGCCGAGGGCAACTACTCGTTCTGGGCGGTGCGGCCGGTCGCCTACCCGATCCCGGACGACGGCCCGGTCGGCGAGCTCCTCCGGGCCGGCGGTCGTGGACCGATGCGCCCGGCTCACATCCACTTCATGGTGACCGCGCCTGGCTACTCCAGGCTGATCACGCACGTCTTCGCGGCGGGCGACGAGTACCTGCACAGCGATGCCGTCTTCGGCGTCAAGGACTCCCTGATCGCGAGCTTCGTCGAGCACCCGGCGGGGACCGCTCCGGACGGCCGGCAGTTCGACCACCCCTATAACACCGTCCAGTACGACTTGGTGCTCGCCACCATCGAGGAGACCCGCTCGTTATGACCGACGCATTCGAGACCGACGTCCTGATCGTCGGCAGTGGCCCGGCCGGGGGTGCCGCTTCACTGTTCCTGTCCAGCTATGGCATCGACAACGTCGTACTGACCCGCTACCGCTGGACCGCCAACACGCCGCGAGCCCACATCACCAACCAGCGCACGGTCGAACTGATGCGCGACATGGGCATCGAGGACCAGATCACCGACAAGGGCACCACGCACTCGTTGATGGGCCAGACCGCCTTCTGCACCAGCCTCGCCGGTGAGGAGATCGGCCGGATCCGCACTTGGGGCACGCATCCCCAGCGCCTCGCCGACTACACCGAAGCCAGCCCGACCCTGCCGTGCGATCTGCCGCAGACGCTGTTCGAGCCGATCCTCGTCGGTACGGCGGCCAGTCGGGGCGCGCGGATCCGCTTCGACACGGAGTTCCTGTCGCTCGACCAGGACGCCGACGGAGTCACCGCGCACGTCCGGGACCGGCTCAGCGGTTCGGAGTACGAGATCCGCGCCAAGTACCTGATCGGCGCGGACGGCGGTCGCAGCAAGGTCGCCCAGGACATCGGCCTGCCGATGGCGGGCGCGATGGACATCGAGGGTTCGATGAACATCGTCTTCGAGGCGGACCTGTCCAGGTACGTCGCGCATCGGCCGAGCGTTCTCTACTGGGTGCTGCAGCCGGGCGCGCAGATCGGCGGCATCGGCGCCGGCCTGGTCCGGATGGTCCGCCCGTGGCACGAGTGGCTGATCGTCTGGGGCTACGACATCAACCAGCCCGCGCCGGTCGTCGACGAGGCGATGGCGACCGAGATCGTGCGCAACCTGGTCGGCGACGACACCATCGACGTCAAGCTCAAGGGCACCTCCGTCTGGAGCGTCAACCACATGTACGCCGAGCAGTCGTCCGTCGGCCGGGTGTTCTGCATGGGCGACGCGATCCACCGGCATCCGCCGAGCAACGGCCTCGGTTCGAACACCTCGATCCAGGACGCCTACAACCTGGCGTGGAAGCTGGCCCTCGTACTGCGCGGCCAGGCGTCGCCGTCGCTGCTGGACACCTACGACACCGAGCGGACGCCGATCGCGAAGCAGATCGTGGAGCGGGCGAACAAGAGCCGCACCCAGTTCGGGCAGATCTTCCGGGCGCTCGGCATGACGCCGGACGCACCGGCCGGGCGCACGATCGAGTCGCGCAAGGACGACACCCCGGAAGGCGCGGCACAACGCGAGGAGCTACGCGAGGCGATCGAGCTCAAGGACTACGAGTTCAACGCACACGGGGTGGAGCTGGGCCAGCGCTACTCGTCCGCGGCGGTCGTCCCCGATGGGACACCCGAGCCTGCCTACGACCGGGACCCCGAGCTCTACTACCACCCGACCACCTGGCCGGGCGCGAGGATCCCGCACTGCTGGCTGACCCGCGGGACCGACACCGTCAGCACCCTCGACGTGGTCGGCAAGGGAAGGTTCACCCTGCTCACGGGCATCGGTGGCGACGCCTGGATCAAGGCCGCCGCAGCCGTCTCGGACGAGACCGGCGTCCCGGTCGAGTCGTTCGTCATCGGCCCCGGCCGCGAACTGGAAGACCTGTACGGCGACTGGTCCCGCCTCCGCGAGATCACCGACACAGGGTGCCTGCTGATCCGCCCGGACGCCCACGTCGCTTACCGGTCGCACACCCTGCCAGGCGACCCCACCAGCACCCTCACCGAAGCCTTCCAATCCCTGCTCGGACGGTAAGCCGCCCGAGCAGGGAGTGGTCGACCTGTCCGTCGCCGCCTCCCGGGGTCTGCCGGGACGGCCCGGGGAACGCACCAGCCACACGGACACGGAGGGCCGGCGTACCGACCGACAGGAAGATGTCCCCGGTCGGGCTGAATTGGTCAGGTGTTCAGGCGGCGCGGGGTTGCGGCTGTAGCGCCGGTGGGGACTACTTCCTGTCGGTCGGTACACCCACCCACCGGCCTGCGGACACAACGGCCGTGGGCTGTGGCAAGCAAGCGGGAATTAGGGCAACTGGTCGTAGGTGTGGCGGCGGACCCAGGCGTGCATAGCGATGGCCGCCGCCGCGCTGGCGTTGATGGAGCGGGTGGACCCGAACTGGGCGATCGACAGGACAGCTGTGCAGATCGCGTGCGCCTCAGCGGTCAGCCCCGGGCCCTCCTGGCCGAACAGCAGGACGCAGGCAGTGGGCAGTTCGTACGTCTCCAGCGGGACCGAGCCGGGCAGGTTGTCGATGCCGATCACCGGCAACTGATGGTCGGCGGCGTACTTCGCGAGGTCCTCCAGGAGCGGGTGGTGCCGCACATGCTGGTAGCGGTCCGTCACCATCGCGCCGCGGCGGTTCCACTTCCGGTTGCCGACGATGTGAACCTCCTTCGCCAGGAACGCGTTCGCAGTACGGACGACTGAGCCGATGTTCAGGTCGTGCTGCCAGTTCTCGATCGCGACGTGGAACGGGTGCCGCTGCCGGTCCAGGTCCTCGACGATCGCCTCCAGCCGCCAGTAGCGGTACTTGTCCACCACATTGCGCCGGTCGCCGTGCTCGAGCAGCTCGGGATCGAGGCGTGGATCGTCCGGCCGGTCGCCCTTCCACGGACCGACGCCGACCTGCGTGGGGCCGACCAGATCGGTCCCGATCAGGTCGGCCTGGTCATCGCGATTACGCTCCTGCACAGGTTGGGACGCTACCCTGTCCGCGTGCTTCCTATGATCGCGATGCTGATGCCCAACTGGATGGACCCGGAGTTCCTGCTCAACTGGCTCGGTGACTGGGCCCTTTGGGGAACCGCAGCGGTCGTGTTCATCGAATGCGGCCTGCTGTTCCCGATCCTGCCCGGCGACTCGCTGCTCTTCGCGGTGGGCCTGTTCATCGCGATCGGCACCATCAACGTGCCGCTGTGGGTCGCCTGCGTGGTGCTGACGGTGGCCGCGTTCCTAGGGAACGTCTCCGGCTACTACATCGGCAGGGCGCTCGGGACCACGCTGTTCACGAATCCGGACGCGAAGTTCCTCAAGCCCAAGTACATCGAGCAGACGACTGCGTTCTTCGACCGGTACGGTCCGCGCGCGCTGGTGATGGCGCGGTTCGTGCCGATCGTGCGGACCTTCATCACGGTCACCGCGGGCGCCGGCCGGATGGACCCGAAGCGGTTCTTCCTGTGGACCGGCGTCGGCGCGGTCCTGTGGGGCACGGGCGTCACCCTGCTGGGCCACGCGCTCGGCAACGTGAAGATCATCCACGACCACCTCGAGTCGGCCCTGATCCTGCTGATCGTGGTCTCGCTGATCCCGATGGTCGTCGAGTACGTGCTGGCCAAGCGCCGCGGGCGCAACCACGACGCCGATGGCGACGGCCACGACGACCGCTACGACAGCTCGGCCAAGCAGGCGGCGGTAGTGGAGAACCTCAACGACTGAAGGTCAGTGCCCGAACGGACTGTGTCAATGCCCGAACGGACTGTGTCAATGCCCAAAAGGGAAATGCGGATCTGACCAGACATAGTCGGTGCTCAGGTCGGTGAGCTGTGCCACCCCGACCTGACCGATCGGCAGTGGCCCGACCAACTGACCGGAGCCGAGTGAGCAAGCCACCCGGACCCGGTCCGCCGCCTGGTACCAGACCAGCGCCCCCCGTGGCGCAGCTCCCTCGTGGAGCAGAGCGTGATGGTCGAGCCACCGCAATGCGTCGGCCGGATCGTGCCAGCCGCTGTCCTGGGCATAGCCGAAGGCCATCCGCTGGAACTTCAACGACCAGTCCTGCCAGGCCGTCGAACCCACCCGCTCCAGCTGCCAGGTCAGCGCCGATTCGGTGTCTCGTGGGTTTGCCACCCACTCCACAGTCCGGCGCTCCACAACAATCTCCCCCATGAATCTCCCCCCTGGCCGTGCTCCCCCATCCTCCGGCTCCCGCCGAGGTCAGCAGAATCCTCGTCCGTCGGCATACAGGGGCGATACATTCCACCTATCAATAACTGAGTGCAATTGGGCGAGTGCGAATCAGCTGACGGCCTGCGTCGTGGGGGTCAGCTCGGCAAGGGAGCGGCGGGCCTCGGCGGCCTTGTCGTCGTTGCCGATCTGCTGCCAGGCCCGGACCGCGCGGCTCAGGTAGCGCCGGGCGAAGTCGGTGTTGCCGGAGCGGGCGTGCAGCTCCCCGAGGTGCAAAGCAGCCTGGCCCTCGACGCTCCGGTCGCCCAACCGACGGCCGATCTCGATCGCGTCCATCAGCATCCGGCGCGCGGCCGCTTCCTCGCCGGTGGCCCGCAAGGCGTTGCCGAGCTCCGCGCGGGCGTAAGCCGCGCAGTGGTCGTCCCCGATGCCGTTGAAGATCGCCAGCGAAGCCTGCAACTGCCGCACCGCCTGGTCCTGCCGCCCCTGCTGGAGCCGCAGGGCCGCGATCCGGCGCCGCACCTTGGCCTCCCGGTGCGAGTCCCCAAGGCGCACCCCCAGCAGAAACGCTTCGGCCAGATACCGCCCGGCCGTCACCGTGTCGTCGCGGCCCAGCCAGATGGAGGCGGCCGCGCTCCGGGCCACCGCTTCCGCGTTCGCGTCGCCGACCTCGACGAAGGCGTCGACAGCAAGCTCGTACTGCGTCAGTGCCTCGTCCGGGCGGCCCCGCTCGCGCAGCCAGGTCCCGAGTCCGACCGCGGTGATCCCGGTGCCGAGCCGGTCGCCGACCTCCGCGAAGATCGACGCCGCCTCGTTGAGGTGGTTCCAGGCCGGCTCCCAGTCGTCGCGGTAGAGCGCGAGCTGGGCGAGGTTGCGGTGCATGATCGCCTCGCCGCGGCGATCCCCGCACGCGACGGCGCTGAGCAGCCCGGGCTGGTGGGACTCGTTCCAGTCGTCGAAACCGGCCCGCATATCGAGGTAGGGCCCCCAGGCCGCGGCGATCCGCCAGGCGTGCTCGTGCAGGCCGTTCTGCGCGGCGGCGCGGATGGCGGGCACGAAGGAACTGCGCTCGCTGTCGAACCACGCGATCGCATCCACATCGCTGAAGGGCTGCGGGTCCGAATCGAGCAACGGTCCTTGGTGGTCCAGCACTCCGAAGTAGCCGAACGGCAACGCCGCCGTAGCCCGGCGAACCTTGTGCAGCAGGGCATCCAGAACAGTTGAGAGGTCCTTCAGCGCCTGGGCTTTCTGCTCCTCGTCGCCCACACCGATCGCGTGCAACCGCAGCAGGTCGTGCACCCGGTACCGCGCCTTGCCAGTGGCATCCACCGAACTGATCTGCACGAGGTTGACCTCGATCAGGCGATCCAGGCTCCGCCGTACGGAGGAGGGCGAGGCGACCGATTCCAGCACGCGGGCGGAGAACTCGCCGACCGCGAAGTGCCCGATCAACCGGTAGAGCCGGGCCTCCTCCGCGTTGAGCGAGCCGTAGCTCAGGTCCGCGCTGGTCCGGACCGCCAGCTCGCCGATGCTCAGCTCGTCCAGCCGCTGGGTCTCGTCGCGCAACCGCCGGGCCAGCTCGGCCGGGCTGAGGTCGGGCCGCTGCGCCAGGCGGCTCGCCACGATTCGGATCGCGAGCGGCAGGTTCCCGCAGGCCGCCAGGATCTCCTCGGCCGCGGCGGACTTGCTGTCGACCCGGCCCGCCCCGGCGACCCGCTCCAGGAGTTCGGCGGCTTCACCGTCGTCGAACGTGTCGAGCGGCGTGCTGTCCGCGCCGGCAAGATCCATCAACCGGTTCCGGCTCGTGACGACGACAGCGGAAGCGCCCGTGCCGGGCATCAACGGCGCGACCTGCCTGGCCGACGCGACATCGTCGAGCACGATGAGCACCCGCCGGCTGGCCAGCTCAGACCGCAGCATCGCCGACCGCCGCTCGGGATCGGCCGGTACTGCGAAGTCGGGGATGTTGAGGCTCAGCAGCAAATCGGTGAGCGCGCCGCCGGAATCACGGGGTTGGGTGGCGCCGCGCATGTCCAGGTAGATCTGCCCATCAGGGAACGTGTCTCTGACCAGATGACCCAGCCGAACCGCCAACGAGGTCTTCCCGGTCCCGGGCGCTCCGGAGATCACCGCGATCGGCGGCCGGACGCGGTCACGTCCACAGACCAGGTCACGCAACTGCTCGAGGCGTTCCTGCCGACCGCTGAAGTCGGACAGGTCGAGGGGAAGCTGACTGGGAGGCCGCTTCGGCTCAGTCAGCTCCGGCGCCGCCATGAGCCCCAGTACTACGTCCTGCGGATCCTCCTCGGCGGGGCGATCCGTCGTACGGGGAATGCCTGGGGCGGGCCAGTTCGCCGAGCGGCCGTTCTCGGCGCGGGCTCCGGCGGCCTGGAGTTCCGGTCCCGGCTCGACGTCCAGCTCGTCCGCCAGCGTCCGGACGGCCTTCGCATAGGCAGCGCGGGCCTCGGCGGTTCTGCCTGCCGCGTGCAACGCATCCACGAGCCGCCGCCACAGCTGCTCGTCGTACGGGTCCTCGGTCAGGCGACTGCTGAGCAGCACGGCGGCTCCGGCTGCGTCGCCGTGCTCGAGGCGGAGGTCCAGGAGTCCGTCGACCAGCCCGCGGTACTGCGCATCCAGCCGGGCGATCGAGCCCTCCCAGGCTGAGGCTGGCGTCAGGTCCTCCAGCGGGTGGCCGCGCCAGAGTGAATACGCACGGGACAGGACCTGCATCGCCTGACGGCCTTCACCGGCGTCGCGCAGGTGGCCGCCTTCGGCCAGCAGGGCCTCGAAGAGGCTCGAGTCGAGCTCGTCGACGCCTACCTCGATGCTGTAGCCGGCGGCCGAGGTATCGATCGGCGCGGGCAGTCCGGCCTCCTGCAGCACTCCCCGCAGAGCCCGGACGTAGGTGCGGATGTTCGCGGTCGCCGAGCGGGGCGGACTGCCCTCCCAGAGGGCGTCCGCGATCAGGTCGGTCGAGACGAAGCGGTTCGGGTGCAGCAGCAGGGTGGCGAGGAGCTGCCGCGGTTTGCTGGCGCGCAGCGGCTGGCCGTGCAGGTGGCCCAGGCGCAGAGGTCCGAGGATCTCGTACCTCAGACTGTCCACTTTGGGTCCCTCTCCGACGTTGAACCGACCCATGGTGGCATCCCGCCCGGGCTGACGGGAAGGTGCGGGCGCTGCGATGTATGTCGCGATGTACGCCGGATGTATCTGCGGAGAGCAAAGTTGTCGGTGGTACCGGGGGGAGGGCAGGCCCGGGAACGGCGAGTGACCATCGCCGCGCCCGGGTCTGAAGACCGGCCAGTAGTACGGGGCACTGAGCTTCGGCCAGGGGGACGTGGTCGGGGGGAGCTCAGTGAACTACTGGCCACCGGTGAAGGGTGATTGGCCGTCCTGCGGACCTGGGGCTCCCGCAGGCGGCCCGCCCACCGGCGGCTGCCCCTGGTAGGGGGACTGGCTCTGAGCCGGCGGGAACTGCGCCTGGCCCTGCTGATAGCCGCTCTCGTCGCCCGGAAGCGGCGGCTGGATCTGACCCGACGACTGCGCGCCCGGCTGCGGCGGCGGCGCCTGCTCACCGGCAACCGAGCCGATCGTGCCGAAGGAAACCTGCGGGACGGACCGCACGGCCTCGTCCTTGACCTCGAAGTAGCCGGCCTTCTCGAACTTGAAGCTGCCGGCGATGACGTTCGACGGGAACGCCTCGATCCGGGTGTTGTAGTCGCCTACGTTCGCGTTGTAGAAGCGGCGGCCGGCGGCGATCCGGTCCTCGGTGTCGGTCAGCTCGCGCTGCAGGTTCAGGAAGTTCTGGTTCGACTGCACCTGCGGGTAGGCCTCGACCGAGATCATCAGCTGCCGCAGCGCGCCGGACAGCTCACCCTCGGCGGCCGCGCGCTGCTCCGGCGACGCGCCCTGCACGTTCACAGCCTGGGTGCGGAGCCGGGCGACCTCCTCGAACACGTGCCGCTCGTGCGCGGCGAAGGCCCGGACGGTCTCGACCAGGTTCGGGATCAGGTCGTAGCGGCGGTGCAGCTCGACGTCGATCTGCCGCCAGGACTCCTGGATCAGGTTCCGCTGCTTGACGAACCGGTTGTACGAGACGATCAGCGCGATCGCCAGAATCACGATGATCGCGACGATCACGATGATGACGAGGGTCATTTCCCTGCTCCCGAGTGTTGACTAGCCGTGACTCTAGTCCCCGCCAGGGCCGCTGCCGCCGGTGCGCGGGTCGACGCCCGCGTAGTCGCGCCAGACATAGGGCGAGACGTTGTCGACCACTGACTGCAGGAGCTGCAGGCGGTTCATCACCTCGACCGGCGTGTGCGGGCCGGAGTCCCACCCGACCAGGGAATTGCCCTCGATCCGCCAGCCGATCTCGCCCCGGGACAGCAGCAGCTCCATCATCCGCGGGTGGATCACCGCATGCCCGAAGCGAGGGTCGTCCGCCTTCACCCGGAACGCGCGGTTGAACTGCTCGCTCTCGAACTGGAGATCGGCGAACCCGAGCGCGTTCGCGACCGCCCCGCCGAAGATCCCCTCGTGGGTCACTTCGAGGTGCGGCAACGGCGCCGGCAGTTGCAACACCACGACACCGAACTTGTGCGTCGTGGTCCGCCGCTGTCCTTTCCCGTTGGTTGTGTGGGTCTGGTAGCTGTAGTCGAAGGCAACGATGTTGTGGCTCTGGAAAGACCCGCTCAGTACATTTCGGGCGCGCCAGTGATCGCCGGTCTGGAACGGCGTACCGGTCCACTGCCCGGCCAGCGAGTCATTCTCCGGGACGTAGGCGAACCCCTGGTCCGCGGCGAACGCGGCGAATGCCTCCCGCCGCTTCTTCGCCTGCACGTAGTTGACGTACGCGACCCCGACGCCGATCACGACCGCCAGGACGATGACCAGGACGGGGGTGATGCTCAAGAGCCGAGGCCCAACTCCTCCAGGCCGAACACCGAGCGGTACTCCAGCCCCTCCGACTCGACCTTCTCCTGCGCACCGGTGGCCCGGTCCACGATCACCGCCACGGCGACCACCTCGGCCCCGGCCTCCCGCAACGCCTCGACGGCGGTGAGCACCGAACCACCCGTGGTGGACGTGTCCTCGACCGCGAGCACCCGGCGGCCTTTCACGTCCGGGCCCTCGATCCGGCGCTGCAGCCCGTGCGTCTTCTCGGCCTTGCGGACGACGAACGCGTCGAGCTTGCGGCCCTGCTGAGCCGCCGCGTGCAACATCGACATCGCCACCGGGTCCGCGCCGAGCGTGAGCCCGCCGACCGCGTCGTACTCGAGGTCCGCGGTGAGCTCCAGCATCGCCGGCCCGATCAGCGGAGCCGCCTCGGCGTCCAACGTGATCCTGCGCAGGTCCACGTAGTAGTCGGCCTCCTTACCGGAGGCCAACGTCACCCGCCCGTGCACGATCGCCTTGCCCTTGACCTGCTCCAGCAACGCATCCCGATCAAAGCTCATGGGCGTTGAGCATATGCGGTCGGCTGGTCAGCCCTTCTTGTCCACCCTGACGAGCTGGCCGAAGGCCACGGAGCGGTCCGGGGAGTGGAAGAGGTCCTGGCAGGTGGTGAGGGTGATGACGGACTTGGTCGGGGTCTCCCGGGGTTTGCCGGGGACGGGCTCGAGGACCCAGGTGTCCGTCGGCTTGACGGTGAGGTCGCGCGGGGATGCGTCGAGCTCGTAGGTGTAGATGGCGTCGGCGGTCTCGACGATCACCTGGTCGCCCTTGCGGAGGTCGAGCAACTTGCCGAACGGCGAACCATGCGTGACCCGGTGCCCCGCGACCGCGAAGTTGCCCGGCTCCCCTGGCAACTGGGTCCGCGGGTAGTGGCCGATGCCGCGGGTCAGGTCGTTCTTCCCGACGCCTTCGACGACAGGTCTCTGCCAGTCCTTGCCGAATCTCGGGATCCGCAGCAGCACGAGCGGCGTACCGGCCGTTGTCGTCGTCTTTGCAGGCGCCTTCCACTGGTCGCGGAGGCGGGTCTCGGCCTGGTCCATCCGGTGGTTCGAGGTCAGCGCGGTCCCGAAGTACTGCCAGCCCGCCCAGCCGAGCAATCCGAGCCCGGCCAGCAACAGGACGACGCCCAACCTCCGTACTGCGCCCCGTGACATGGCCACAAGTATGCAGATCAACTGAACAGGCTGTGTACGACGTGTCGATGGACGCCGGTGGTTGCCGGGGACGACGATGAGGAGGGCAATCGTCTGAGGAGGTATGCGGTGTTGGCGCTGGTCAAGGCCGAGAGCAGGCCGGGGCTGTGGCTGCAGGAGGTCCCGGAGCCGGAGATCGAGGCGGACGAGGTCCTGATCAAGGTGCTCCGGACCGGACTCTGCGGCACCGATCTGCACATCCAGAACTGGGATCACTGGGCCCAGAAGAACGTGCCGGTTCCGATGGTCACCGGGCACGAGTTCTGCGGCGAGGTGGTCGAGATCGGTGCCGGTGTCCGCGACGTCGCGGTCGGTGACATCGTCAGCGGCGAGGGCCACCTGGTCTGCGGCCGCTGCCGGAACTGCCGCGCGGGCCGGCGCCACCTGTGCATCGAGACGCGCGGGCTCGGAGTACACGTGTCCGGCGCGTTCGCGGAGTACGTGAAGCTGCCGTCGCTGAACGTCTGGGTGCACCGGGATCCGGTGGATCTCGACGTCGCCGCGATCTTCGATCCGTTCGGTAACGCGGTGCACACCGCCCTGTCGTTCCCGGTCGTCGGTGAGGACGTGCTGATCACAGGCGCCGGGCCGATCGGGATCATGGCCGCGGCCGTCGCCCTGCACGCGGGTGCGCGCAACGTGGTGATCACCGATCTGTCGGACTACCGGCTGGAACTGGCGCGGAAGATCGGCGTCACCCATGCCGTGAACGTGCGTGAACAGACCATCGCCGACGCCCAGTTGGACCTCAACATGCGGGAGGGGTTCGACGTCGGGATGGAGATGTCCGGCCAGCCGGTGGCGCTGCGCGACATGCTCGCGAACATGAACCACGGCGGCAAGATCGCCATGCTCGGCCTGCCCGCCGACGAGATCGCGATCGACTGGGGCACGGTGGTGCTCAACATGCTGACGATCAAGGGCATCTACGGCCGGGAGATGTTCGAGACCTGGTACTCGATGTCCGTGATGCTGGAGCGCGGCCTGGACCTCGGCCCGGTGATCACCCACCGGTTCGGGTACGCCGACTTCGAGCAGGCCTTCGACACCGCCCGCCACGGGCAGTGCGGCAAGGTCATCCTGGACTGGACCCACGCCACCTTGGAGGAGAAGCACTGATGTTCGGGCGGATGCGCGACGACCTGACCACCACCATCGGCGAGATCCGCGACGCGGGTCTGTACAAGTCCGAGCGGGTGATCACGTCACCGCAGAACGCGGGGATCTCCGTTGCCGGCGGCAAGCAAGTGCTCAACTTCTGCGCCAACAACTACCTCGGTCTGGCCGACCACCCAGAGGTGGTCGCGGCAGCCAAGTCGGCGCTGGACGAGTGGGGCTTCGGGATGGCCTCGGTCCGGTTCATCTGCGGAACCCAGCAGATCCACAAGCAGCTGGAAGATGCCTTGAGCAACTTCCTGGGCCAGGAGGACACCATCCTCTACAGCTCCTGCTTCGACGCGAACGGCGGGTTGTTCGAGACCTTGCTCGGCGCCGAGGACGCGGTCATCTCCGACGAGCTGAACCACGCCAGCATCATCGACGGCATCCGGCTGTCCAAGGCGAAGCGGTACCGCTACAAGAACCGCGACATGGCCGACCTCGAGGCCCAGCTGAAGGACGCGGCCGACGCGCGGTACCGCCTGATCGCGACCGACGGCGTGTTCTCGATGGACGGGTACGTCGCGCCGCTGGACGAGATCTGCGAGCTGGCCGAGCGGTACGACGCGCTGGTGATGGTGGACGACTCCCACGCCGTGGGATTCGTCGGACCGGATGGTGGCGGCACACCCTCGCTCTTCGGCGTGAAGGACCGGGTGGACGTCCTCACCGGCACCCTGGGCAAGGCGCTCGGCGGCGCGTCCGGTGGTTACGTCTCGGGCCGGCGCGAGATCGTCGAGCTGCTCCGCCAGCGTTCCCGGCCGTACCTGTTCTCCAACTCGCTGGCTCCCGCGGTGACGGCCGCCTCGCTGAAGGCGCTGGAGCTGATCGGTGGATCGTCCGACCTGCGCGACAAGCTCGCCGCCAACACGAAGCTGTTCCGGGCGAAGATGACCGAGGCCGGGTTCGACGTATTGCCGGGCGACCACCCGATCTCGCCGGTGATGATCGGTGACGCCGCCGAAGCCGGCCGCCTCGCGGACAAGCTCCTCGAGCTCGGCGTCTATGTCATCGGCTTCTCGTACCCGGTCGTCCCGCACGGCAAGGCCCGCATCCGCACCCAACTCTCCGCCGCCCACTCCACCGAGGACGTCGAGCACGCCGTCGCCGCCTTCATCCAGGCCCGCGCCGCCCTCAGCTGACTCCTTGCGTCCGAAGAGGTGGGGGGCCTGCCCCGCGCTTCCTCGGACGCAAGGACTTTGTCGGTCAGTGACGGCAGGATGTGCGCATGACCACCTTCAGTCCGCGGGCCATCAATCGGGCGACGTTGGCGCGGCAGATGTTGTTGGAGCGGGTCGGCGCGTCGCCGGTGGAGGCTGTCGGGCGCCTGGCCGGGATGCAGGGTCAGGAGCCGAAGCATCCGTACGTCGGGCTGTGGTCGCGGCTGGAGTCCTTTGACGACGACCAGCTGACTCAGGCGATCGAGGATCGCGAGGTGGTCCGGGCAACCATGTTCCGGGGCACCCTGCACCTGCTCACGGCTGCGGACTACCTGCGGTTCCGGAGCACTCTGAGCCCTGTGCTGGAGGCCGGGCTCAAGATGCTCGGGGATCGAGCCGCGGGGCTGGAGCCGGAAAAGGTGGTCGCGGCCGCGCGGAAGTTGCTCGCGGAGGAGCCGCTGACCTTCACCGAGGTGCGGGATGCGCTGATCAAGGAGTTCCCCGAGGTGAACGACCGGGCGCTCGGGTTCACCACGCGGATGATGGTGCCGCTGGTGATGTTCCCGTCCGACACCCGGTGGGCCTGGACCGCGAACGCCCGGTTCACTCCGGCCGAGGGATGGCTCGGGACGAAGGTCCACCGAAGCGCAGTACCGCAGGAGTTGGTACTGCGGTATCTCGCGGCCTTCGGGCCTGCCACGCCGACGGACTTCCAGACCTGGTCCGGATTGCCCAAGGCGAAGCCGCTCTTCGATCAACTCGAGCTCGAGCAGTTCACCGACGAGACCGGCAAGGCGCTGTACGACGTACCGGACGGGCCGCGGCCTGATCCGGACACTCCCGCGCCGGTGCGGTTCCTGCCCGAGTTCGACAACCTGCTGCTCGCCCACGCGAAACGCGAGCGGATCATCGCCGACGAACACCGGCCGGCCGTGTTCACGAAGAACCTCCGGGTGAAGTCGACGTACACGGTCGACGGGCTCGTCGCCGGCCTGTGGACGACCGAGAAGAAGCGCGGTGTGGCAACCCTCACCCTCACCCCGTTCGGGCGGACCTTGAAGAAGACGACCGCCGAACTCGAGCGTGAGGGGACCGCGTTGCTGCGGTTCCTGGAGCCGGATGCGAAAACGTACGAGGTGGTTACGGCGGGTGAATGAGGTTGTTGTCACACGTCAGATGACTGGGCTAGAGCCCCGCAGACCAGTGGAATAGACAGATGAGCACAGTCCCCACCATCACCCTGGACAACGGCGTCGAGATCCCGCAGCTGGGCCTGGGGGTCTGGCAGATCGAGGATCATCTCGTCACCGAGGTCGTCGCCTCGGCCTTCGCGGCGGGCTACCGGCATGTCGACACCGCCGCCGTCTACGGCAACGAGGCCGGCGTCGGCCGCGCGATCGCCGCCGCGGAACTGCCGCGCGACGAGCTCTTCATCACCACCAAGGTCTGGAACAACGACCAGGGGTACGACTCGACCCTGAAGGCGTTCGACACCAGCATGGCCAAGCTCGGCCTGGACTACCTGGACCTGTACCTGATCCACTGGCAGTCGCTGAAGCAGGACAAGTACGTCGACACCTGGAAGGCGTTCGAGCAGTTGTACGCCGACAAGCGGGTGCGGGCGATCGGTGTGTCGAACTTCCACCTCCCCGCGCTGCAGAGGTTGTTCGAGGAGACCGACCTGCGCCCGACGGTGAACCAGATCGAGCTGCACCCGGCCCTCCCGCAGGACGAGCTGCGCGCGTTCAACGCGGAGAACGACATCGTCACCGAGGCCTGGAGCCCGCTGGCGCAGGGTGAGCTGCTGACCCACCAGACGCTGAAGTCGCTCGCGGGCAAGCATGGCAAGACCCCGGCGCAGGTCGTGATCCGCTGGCACCTGCAGCTCGGCAACGTGGTGATCCCGAAGTCCAAGACGCCGAGCCGGATCGTGGAGAACATCGACGTCTTCGACTTCGAGCTCGACAACGAGGACATGGCCGCGATCGCCGACCTCGAGACCGGCGTCCGCACCGGCGGGGATCCGGACCACTTCGGCTGATCTCACCAGCTCGGGCCAGGCTGATCAGGCCAGCTGGAGGAATCTCTCCAGCACGGGTGAAGCGTTGTCCGGCGACCACGCAAGTAGGAGCTGCCATGGCGGCAGGTCGTCGGACAACTGGCGGTAGACCACGGCCCGCGGATCGATCGGTGGGGTCAGCGCGATCAGCAACGACACCCCGAGGCCCGCGGCGACCAGCGACACGATCGTCTGCACGTCGGCGCCCTCTTGCACGATCCTCGGCGCGAACCCGGCCGCCTTGCAGTAACCGACGATCGCATCGTGGACGGACGGTCCGGTGGATCTGGTGTAGATCACGAAGGATTCGTCGGCCAGGTCCGCAAGGGCGATCCGCTGCCGGTCCGCCAGCCGATGGCCGGCCGGGAGCGCGACCACGAGTGGATCCTCTGACATCACCCGCGTCGACAGTCCCGGCTCCGGCGCCGGCAACCGCAGCAGGCCGACATCGATCCGGCCGTCGAGCAACGCCTCGGTCTGCCGGATCGTCGTCAGCGTCTCCAGGTCCAGCACGATCTCCGGGTAGGCCTTCCGGAATGCGCCGAGCAGTCGGGGAAGCACCTGGAACGTCGCGGACTGTACGAACCTGAGCCGCAGAGTTCCCAGCTCGCCCCGCTGCGTCCGCTGGGCGTCGCGGACGGCCTCCTCCGCCCGGCGAAGCAACTCCTTGGCGTCGGCCAGGAAGCTCTCCCCCGCGGTCGTCAGCACGAACCGCCGCTTCACCCGGGCGAACAGTTCGACGCCGAGATCGCGTTCGAGTGCCGCGATCTGCCGGCTCAGCGTGGGCTGGGTGAGATGCAGCCTGGCCGCCGCGCGGCCCACGTTCAACTCCTCGGCGACCACCACGAACGACTCCAGTTGGCGCAGCTCCATGACAACATCATGCGTCAGGCGAATCAACTATGCCCACAAGTTTCATTGGACGTATCAAGCCGTTGGTTCTTACGGTCGAGGAGACGAAAGGAACCAACGATGTACCTCTTCCCCATCACCGTGATCCACAAGGTTGCCGAGGAGTCCAGGTCAGGGATGGCCTACGCCCCGGTCGTTCCCTATCCGGAGCCTCGCCGGCGATGGTGGTCCGCCAGGCCAAGGCTGACTCAGAAGGTGATGCGACCGGCGTGCGAAGCTGAGCCCTGTGATCGAAGTGCGAAGGTTGCGGGTGTTGCGGGCGCTTGCTGACCACGGCACCGTGACGGCGGCCGCCGAGGTGCTCCACCTGACCCCGTCGGCCGTCTCCCAGCAACTGGCAGCGCTGGAGTCCGAGGTCGGCCAGGAGTTACTGGAACGCCGCGGCCGCCGGGTTGCGATCACCTCGGCGGGCCGGTTGCTGCTGAGCCACGCGGATTCCATCCTGGCCGAGGTCGAACGCGCCGAGGAAGCCATGCGGCTGCACGCCGACGGCGCGACCGGCGAGATCCGCGTCGCCGCCTTCGCGACCGCCATCACGTTGCTGGTGGCACCTTCCTTGACCAGCCTCCGATTGAGTACGCCGGGCCTGCGCCTCGTAGTACGGGATGCCGAAGGGCACCAGGGGATCACGCAGTTGCTCGACGGCGAGGTGGAGCTCGCGATCGCTGTCGAGCATCGCGGATCGCCGAGGTCCGACGACGAACGGTTGACCCGAATCCCCTTGTACGCCGAGCCTTTCGTGGCGCTACTGCCCGCCGAGCATCCAGCCGCGGCGGCCGAATCGGTGGACCTGGCCGCGTTGTCGGGCGACGACTGGGTGACGCCGTCGGTCGGGAACCCGGTCCGCGATGTGGTGCTGCTGGCGTGTGAGCAGGCCGGGTTCCAGCCGCGGATCGTGCACTGCTCGGACGACTTCCGCTCAGTCGCCGCCCTCGTCGCCGCCGGCGCGGGAGTCGCCCTGATGCCCCGCCTCGCCCTCCGCGACAGCAACCCCGGTACTGCGGTGATCCGCCCCCTCGGCGACCCCGCTCCCACCCGCCGCGTCTTCGCCGCCACCCGCACCAGCCGAGCCGACCACCCCCTGGTCGCCGCCACCATCACCGCCCTCGTAGAAGCCGCCGAAAAACTCTGATTGCGTCCGAAGGGGCGCGGGGCCCACCCCACGGCGACTCGGACGCAAGGAAACCCTCGTGGGGTCGTGTCCGCCTGCGTCCGAACGGACGCGGGGCCCACCCCACGGCGACTCGGACGCAAGGAAACCCTCGTGGGGTCGTGTCCGCCTGCGTCCGAACGGGCGCGGGGCCTGCCCCACGGCGACTCGGACGCAAGGAAACCCTCGTGGGGTCGTGTCGACTTGCGTCCGAACGGGCGCGGGGCCCACCCCACGGCGACTCGGACGCAAGGAAACCCTCGTAGGTGGTGTTGGCGGCGAGGACGTCGGGGAGCTTGGCCTTGGCCGACAACTGGATGGTCGGTGGTCAGCCCAGGTGGGCCGCGGCCGAGCGGGCGATTCGCTCGAAGTTGGCGGGCTTGACGCCCCTGCCCGTCTCACGGAAGGCGATGACGCTGACCACCGTGCCATCCAGCGTCACGGCGTACGGGAAGCCGCCGTCCTCGCTGCCCGGGTCGGACGGCAGCGGGTAGTCGTACCAGCGCAGGATCGAGGTCGCGTCGCCGAGCACGATGGTGCGGTTCTCGGTCAGCTTGCGCGCGTGCGTCGGCGCGGGCCTCGCTGCCTTGCAGGACTTGATCGTCGTCACGATCGACTCGTACGCCGCTTTGGCCGCGGCCGGGTCCTTGTACCGGGTGAGCCACTGCCCGCCGGATGCGTCGAGGCCGTTCGAGAAGTTCCGGCTCAGGCTGCCCGCGACGCTGTCACCGCGGGTCGAGAAACGTCCGCAGATCGGCGTACTGGCGCTTCCGCTGGTGGCCTCCCAGTGCCGGTTCGGGTCAGCCTTGGCGACCTCCGTCCCGGTGAGCAGTATCGACGTGACCAGCCGCTTGATTGGCGTCGGGGTGGCCGCGGGAGCGGTCCGGGTCGGCGTCGGCGTGGCCCGGCCCAGGGTCTGCGTCGGCCCGGTACTGGGTGTGCTCGAAGTACTGGGTGTGCTCGAAGGCGTGGCGGTTGGCGTAGCGCTGGGCGTTTCGGTGGACACGGGCGTAGTTGTGGCGTCGCCCCCGGTCGGCTTCGCGTCATTGCCGCAGGCGACCAGCAACAGCCCCATCGTCGCCGCCCCGGCGGTCGCGGCCAGGCGTGCCTGCTTCCATCCCCGTGTGCACATCTCCGTCAACCTTCTCTGCAGGTGTCTTCGTCTGATGGACGCTAGCGAGACCTGATCGGTTGGAACGGGATATCCACGCGGAAACCGCGTTCGGTTCTCAGTTGGCGATCAGGACGGTCGAGCCGATCACGGTGTCGTCGGCGGCCGCGGTGAGCAAGTACGTCGCGGCGTCTGCCCGGGTGATGCTGAACCCACCGGGCACCGTGCGTTCCTTCTTGCTCCGGATCTTGGCCTTGGCCGACGCGTTCGTGAGCCGCGGCGGGCACACGATCGTCGCATCGAGGTCCGCCTTCTTCACCTGCGTCTCCATCTCGCGCGCATCGGCGAACGAGTGCCGCAGGATCCGCCCGAGGACAGGCTTGACCACGAACCGCGTGAAGGGATCGTCGCCCGCCGAATGGATCCCGGCCACGCTCACGACCACCAACCGCCGCACCCCTGACTCCATCGCCTGCATGATGCTCTGGGTTCCCCTGGTCATGACGGTGGTCGGGCCGGTACCGCGGGGACCGAGGGCCGAGACGACGGCATCGCGTCCGACGATCGCGGGGGCTATGGCTTCGGGATCCATGACGTCGGCGACCACCACTTCGAGTGACGGGTGCGGGTCGACCGCCAGGTTGGAGGTCTGCCGAACGACTGCCGTGATGTGGTGACCGGCGGCGAGTCCCTGCCGGACCACCTCGGTCCCGATGCCGCCTGAGGCCCCGAAGACGGTCAACTTCATCGCGCGCTCCCTCGTTGGTTAGTAAACACTCACTAACCATGGTTAGTGAACACTCACCAACCTGTCAAGGTAGGCTCCGTTCCCTGACTGTTGCTGATCGGCGCGGGAGGAGCGGGATGGGTACCAGGGACGAGATCCTCGACGCGGCCGCTGAGGTGATGCGAACCCAGGGTTTCGCGAAGGCGACGACCAAGTCGATCGCCCAGGTCGCCGGGTACTCCGAAGCCGCGCTCTACAAGCACTTCGATGACAAGGCGGCGATCCTGCTCGGGGTCCTGCACGAGCGACTTCCCGACCTCGCCGTCACCTTGCAAGGGCTGATCGCCAGCGCCGGCGGCAGTACGGTCCGGGCGAATCTGACCCGGTTGGCGCGCACCGCGATCGACTTCTACGTCGAGGGTTTCCCGATCCTGGTGTCGCTGTTCTCGTCGCAGAGCCTGCTGACCGCGCACCGGCGCCGGATGGCGGAATTGAACGCGGGACCGCACAAGGCGCAGGAGGGCCTGGTCGTCTATCTGCGGGCCGAGCAACGGCTGGGCCGGATCCGCCGGGGGGTGGATCTCGAGGCAGCTGCCGCGCTGCTGTTCGGTGCGTGCTTCCAGCGCGGGTTCGAGGTCAACTTCAACCAGCTCACCCCGGCGGCAGAAGAGGTCGACGCCTTCGCGACTGCCCTGGTGAAGACCCTGTACGACGCCCTCCGCCCGGCGAACTGAGCGCCGGGTCGACGCCCACCCCGACCGCCTGGTCCCGCTGGTACGGCGGGTCAGGCGCGGCGCCCCGCAGTACGGGCTGTGTCGCCGGACGCAGTACGGACTGCGCCGCCGGACGCAGTACAGCGGGTCAGGCGCGGCGGCGGCCGTCGAGGCCTACGGTGGAGAGGCGGGCGATGAGGGTGCGGGGGATGTAGCGGACGGCGGCGACGATGATCTTGTAGCGCCGGCTCGGGATCGAGATCGCCTTGCCACGCATCAGGTCGGACCAGGCCTCGTCGACCAGCCGGGTCGCATCCAGCCAAAGGAACGACGGGATGATCGTCTTGTCCATCCCCATCCGCTCGTGGAACTCGGTGTGCACGAAGCCGGGGCACAACGCCATCACCGCGACACCCTTGGAGTGCAGCTCGATCGCGAGGCCGGCGGAGAAGTTCGTCACCCACGACTTGTGCGCGCTGTAGCTGCCGCGCTGGAAGAACCCCGCCACCGATGACACGTTGATCACCGCGCCGGAACCACGCTCGATCATCGGCAGCACGGCCGCATGGGTGAGCCGCAGGACCGCCCGCACCAGGAGGTCGAGCTGCTCCTCCTCCTGCTCGACCGTGTTCGCCCAGAACGGCTTCTTCTGACCGAAGCCGGCGTTGTTCACCAGTACTTCGATCGGGCCGGACTTGAATCGCTGCTCGACCAGTGCCAGTTGCTCCGGATCGGTCAGATCAGCGGCGAGGATCTCGCACGACACCCCGTGCAGCCGGCCGATCTCGGCGGCGGTCTCCTTCAGCCGACCCTCGTCCCGCGCGACCAGGACCAGGTCATACCCGTCGATCGCCAGCTTGTCAGCGAACGCCCGGCCGATCCCGGCCGTAGGTCCAGTGATGAGCGCAGTCGCCACAGCTTCCCAGCCTCCAGTCGATACCGGTCCCGTCGGTGACAACCCCAGTCTGTCACTACCCTGAACTGATGCTCACAGACATCGACACCTGGGTTCTGGATCTGGACAACACCCTCTACCCGCCGTCGACCGGCCTGGCCGACCAGCTGAACACCCGGATCCGCGAGTACCTTCGCGACTTCTTCGACACCGACGACGACGGCGCCCGCCGGCTCCAGTCCAGCCTCATCGCCCGACACGGCACAACCCTGCGCGGGCTGATGACGACGCAGGGCATCGATCCGGCCGACTACCTCGCCTTCGAGCACCGCATCGACTACTCGGTACTGCGTCCCGACCCGTCGCTGGCCCGGGCGATCGCGGCGTTGCCGGGGCGCAAGTTCGTCTTCACCAACGGGTCCGCCTACCACGTCGAGCAGGCGCTGCCGCGGCTCGGACTGGCCGAGCTCTTCGACGGGTCGTTCGACATCATCGCGGGCGGGCTGATGCCGAAGCCGTACCCGGAGAGCTACCAGAGGTTCGTCGAGCGGTTTTCCATCGACGCTTCGCGGGCGGCGATGTTCGACGATCTCGCGCACAACCTCGTCGTACCCAGACAGTTGGGGATGGCAACGATCTGGGTCACGTCAGCCGCGCCGGGTGACGTCGAACCACCCCGGCCCGGCGACCCGCAGTACCAGGTCATCGGGCCGGGACAGCTACGGACGTGGGATCTGGCTGCCTTCCTGCACTGCCTTGAAGGGCTGGCCTTCACTCCTTGACGGCACCGGCGGTGAGGCCTTCGACGATGTAGCGGCTGGCGAAGGCGAACAGGACCATCGTGGGCACGATGCTGAGCACGGCGGCGGCCGACATCGAGCCCCAGTCGATGTTGTAGCTGCTGATGAACCCGTTCAGCGCGGCCGGGATCGTCTTGTTGCTGTCGCTGTTCATCAACGTGACCGACAGGAACAGCTCGTTCCAGCAGTTGACGAAGTTGAAGATGTAGGACGCCGCGAGGCCCGGCGTCATCACCGGCACGAGCACCCGGAACAACGCGGACAAGCGCGAGCAACCGTCCACCATCGCGGCTTCCTCGAGTGAAGCCGGCACGTTCTCGAAGAACCCGCGCAGCATCACCGTGCACAGCGGGATCGAGACCGCGACGTACACGAGGATCAGGCCGAAGCGGTTGTCGACCAGGTAGAGCTTCGTCATCAGGATGTAGAGCGATCCGAGCGCGATGAAGCCCGGGATCATCTGGGTGACCAGGAAGGCGCCCATCACGGCGCCCTTGGAGACGAACTCGAACCGCGCCAGCACGTACGCCGACAGCAGGGAGATCACCGTGGCGAGTGCTGCGGCGACTGTCGACACGATCAGGCTGTTCACGAGGAAGACAGCGAAGTTCGACTGGCCGAAGAGGCCGCGGTAGTTCTCCAAGGAGAAGTCGCTCGGCCAGTACTTCAGCGGGTAGGCGAAGATCGAGCCCGGGTCCTTGAACGACGTGACCAGGATCCAGTACAGCGGGAAAACCGTGAACAGCAGGCAGATGCCCAGCCCGCCGAACCTCGCGATGCGCCCGGCCAGCGTCTCGTTGCGGATCATGCGGCCGCCTTCCGACGCGTAGTACGGGGTGTGCGTTGCCTGATCGCGAGCAGGTAGAAGATCGCGAACACCATCAGCACGAACACCACCATCACGCCCATCGCCGACGCACGGCCGTAGTCGCCCTCCTGGGTCACCTGGATCATGTACGACGTGACGATGTGCGTCTCGTTCGCCGGACCACCACCGGTCATCCCGAAGATCAGCTCGGGTGAGTTGAAGATCCAGATCACCCGCAGCAGGACCGTCAGCGCCAGCGTCGTCCGGATCGACGGGATGGTGATGCTGAACAAGGTCCGCACCTTGCCGGCACCGTCGATCGCCGACGCCTCGTAGAGCTCGTCCGGCACGGACTGCAGCGCGGCCAGGATCATGATCGCGAAGAAGGTGACGCCGTACCAGACGTTCGCGATGATCACCGCGACCATCGCGTACTTCGCGTCCGCCAGCCACGGCACCGGGGTGTCGATCAGGTGCGTCTTCATCAGCAGGTCGTTCACGACGCCGAACTCGCCGTTGAACATCCAGCGGAACAGGATCCCGATCAGGAAGCCCGAGACCGCCCACGGGAAGAACACCAGCGCCTGGTAGGTGCCGCGGAATCGGAACTTGCGGCGCAACCACAACGCCATCGTGAAGCCGATCAGGAACTGCGGCACCAGCGAACCGACGACCCATACGACCGAGTTGCGGACTGTGCCGCGGAACATCTCGTCGTGCAGCAGCGTGCGGAAGTTCTGCAGCCCGACCCACGAGGTGTCCGACAGGTCGTTCAGGTTGTAGTTGCGGAACGCCATCTGGATGCCGTTCAGCAACGGGTAGTAGGTGAACAACCCGACGAACACGATCGCGGGCGTCATGAAGGCGAGCAGGATGAGCGCGGTGCGACCGGTGAACTGGCGCCTGCGCGTCACCGGCCGCCTCGCCGCGGGTTTCAGGTCCGGGCGATGTGCCTGGGTGACAACCATCGGATCAGTTCCCGGCCCACTTCTTCGTCCAGTACTCGTCCCAGCTCTTCAGGATCTCGGCGGGCTGCGCCTTCCCGGTGATCAGCTTCTGCACGTCGGCGTCGGACTTGTTGCCCCACTCGGTCGACCACGGCACCCCGCGCGGCTGGGTCACCACGATGTAGGTGTCCGGCGAGGCGTTCATCGCGACGTACGACGCCCAGGGGCCGTCCTTGAAGTACGGGTCGTCCGCGGCGCTCTTGAGGATCGGGACCAGGCTGTTCTCCTTGGAGAACGTCATCGCCGCATCGCCGGAGGTGAGGAACTTGACCAGCTTCACGGCTTCCGCCTTGTGCTCACTGCCTGCCGCGACACCCCAGCCCGCGTTGGCGAGAGGCTGCGCCGCCTTGCCGGTCGGGCCGACGGGAAGAGGCGCAGTACCCCACTGGTCTTCCTTGATCGTCTTGGACTCCTTCACCGTGGCGATCACCTCCGGGTCCTGCAGCAGGAACCCGGTCGTGCCGGAGGTGAAGCCCTGCACCATCTCGGGATATCCCCAGCTGACCGAGGAGGGAGGCGATGCGCTCTTGAAGAGATCGACGTACACGTTGAGCGCGTCGACGGCCTTCGGCGACGAGAAGATGGTCTTGCCGTTGGTGAGCTTGAAAGCGTTGTCGTGGTTGAGCTCGTCGATCACGTAGCCCGAGATGATCGCGACCGCGTTGCCGCCGGCGCCGAGGCCGCCGCGGAACGAGTAGCCGTACCGGTTCTTCGACGGGTCGTTGATCTTCTTCGCCTGCTCGACCATGTCGGCCCAGCTCTTCGGCGGTCCGCTGAACCCGGCCTGCTGGACCATGTCCTTGCGATAGAACAGCGAGAGACCGTAGAAGCCGTACGGGACCATGTACGACTTGCCGCCCTGCTGGGTGACCTTCAGCGCGTTCGGGGTGAGCGCGTCCAGACCTTCCCAACCCTTGAGGTCGGGGGCCATGTCGTAGATCCACTTGTTGGTGGAGAACGGGCCGACGGTGGTGTCGCGGACCTCCAGCACGTCCACGCCCTTGCCGGACTGGAGCATCTGCTGGATCTTCTGGTCCGCCTGGTTGGTCGGCGGGGAGATGAGCTGAACCTTGATGCCGGAGTTCTTCGCCTCGAAGTCGGCGATCAGCTTCTTCAGCAGCGCGGTCCGGGTCGGGTTGGTCAGGCTCTCGACCATCTGGAGCTTGACCTCGCCGCTCGCCTTCTCGGCCGGACCGGGACCGCAGGCCGTCAGCAGCAGCGCGGCGGAGGCGGTCGCGGCGACCAGAGGTGCGAACATCTTCAGGGGTCGGTGGCGCATGGCACTTCTCCTCAGGGGATCGGCCAGGGAACGGTGGACAAGGGGACGGGGCAGAGGTACGGGCCGGGGACATCGGCGCCGAGGAGTTCGGGGGCCCGGGTGTGGGCCGGCGCAAGATCAGGGGGTGGACCAGGGGTGTGGTTCAGTTGCCGAGTTTGCTCTGACATCAGATGAGTTGTTCAACCGGTCCCGGCAGACTATCGACGATTGCGCGGAAACGACAAGGACCAATGAGGGAACTGGCCGCAAGTGGTCTGAGGACTTACCCTCGGAGTCTGCACTAGGGAGGTATTCGATGGCAGCTACGGACAAGGCCCTCGCCGGCCTGCGGCAGATGATCGCGTCCGGTGAGCTGGGGCCCGGCGCCAAGTTCCCGCCGGAGCCGGAGCTCTGCGACCACCTGGGCGTGTCCCGCAGTTCCCTGCGCGAGGCGGCGCGGTCACTGGCCGCGCTCGGCGTGATCGAGTCACGGCACGGCTCGGGCACCTACGTGTCCGCGCTGGACCCGGCCGAGATCATCAGCCGGTTCTCGCTGTCCGTCGAGCTGATCCCTCTGGAAGGCGTTCTGCAGCTTCTCGAAGTACGCCGGGTGCTCGAGTCCCACGCGACCGCCTCGGCAGCCGCCCGGCAGGATCCGGAGTTGGAAGCGCGACTGGGCGACATCCTCGATCGGCTGGAGGCGACCACCGACGCGGCCGAGATCCAGGCGCTCGACGCCGAGTTCCACGGCGCGATCTGCACGGCCGGCGGCAACCCGACCGTCACCGCACTCACCGGCGTGATCCGTGGCCGTGGCGGGCACTACCGGATCTTCGAGCCCGGCGCGGATTTCGACGCCATCAAGCAGACGAGCGACCGCGGCCACCGGGCGATCCTCGCCGCCATCGCCGGCCGCGACCCCGCCGCCGCGGCGACCGCGGCCTCCGCCCACATCGCCCAGACCGAACTCTGGCTCCGAGCCCTCCGCCCCGAACCCCAGGTCGCGCTGGGCAACGACTGACCCGGCCCGCCACTCCGGCTAGATTAGGAATTTTCTTTCGCTTGTCGAGATCTTGCAGCGGATCGTCGGGATGCGTATCGTCCGGGCCCAAGCGGTGACGCCTGCCGCGCCTCGACGACGAGGCCCGGCCACTGATCCTGAGGGGATGTCGCCCGTGTCCCACAATCTCCTGTTCCGTCGTCGTCAGCTCGCGGTGACGAGTGTCGTCATCGGAGCCTTCCTGTCAGCGCCGGCTCTGTCCGCCGCCGCTCACCCGTCCGTCAGTCCGGCCGCTCATCCCAGCACCGCTGCGACCGCCGAGTCCGCGCCGGTGATCACCCGCGCCGGGCTCGATCCCGCGCTCGTCCAGGGGCGCGGAGCCACCGTCGCCTTCGTCGAGCAGGAGGCCGAGAACGCTGTCACCACCGGTCAGAAGATCGGACCCGGCCGCGAGGCCTACACGTTGCCCGCCGAGGCTTCGGGACGGACCGCGGTACGGCTGTCTGAAGCTGGGCAGTATGTCGAGTTCACGTTGTCGCGGCCAGCGAACGCGTTGACCTTGCGCTACAGCATTCCGGACGCGCCCGGCGGTGGTGGGTTGCGTGCGCCGCTCGACGTGACGGTCAACGGCAAGCGCAAGCAGACGATGACGCTGACCTCGGAGTATGCCTGGCTCTACGGCATGTATCCGTTCTCCAACGACCCGAACGTCGATCCGAACCCCGGTTGGTGGAAGCCAGAGCCCGACCCGGTGACGAAGCCGTTCCGCCCGAACCACTTCTACGACGAGCAGCGGTTGATGCTCGGCAAGACGTACGAGGCCGGCGACAAGGTCCGCTTCCAGCTCCCGGCGAACTCCCCGGCCTCCTGGTACGTGCTGGACGTGGCCGACTTCGAGCTCGTCGGCGCGCCCCTCGAACAGCCTGCGAGGTCCTTGTCCGTCAGGGCTTTCGGCGCGGACCCGACCGGCCGGTACGACGCGGCGCCCGCGCTCGAGCGAACCATCGCCGCGGCCAAGAAGCTCGGCTGGACCGTCTTCATCCCGCCGGGCACCTATCAGGTCAACCGGCACATCGTCGTCGACAAGGTCACCGTCCGGGGCGCCGGCAACTGGTGGACGATCATCAAGGGCTCGGTGCTCCCACTGGCTCAGCCCGCACCGGACAAGTCAGTGCACAGCGCGCCGGGCTTCTACGGGAAGTACGCGGCCGACGGCGGCAGCACCAAGGTGCACCTGTCCGATTTCGCGATCGAGAGCGACGTCCGCGAGCGGATCGACACCGACCAGGTGAACGGCATAGGCGGCGCGATCGGCGGCGGATCGACGATCCAGAACCTCTACCTGCACCACACCAAGGTCGGCATCTGGCTGGACGGCCCCATGGACGGCCTGCTGATCCGCAACAACGTGATCACCGATGCCGTGGCGGACGGGATGAACCTGCACCTCGGCGTCTCGAACGTTCGCGCGACGAACAACTTCGTCCGCAACACCGGTGACGACGGACTCGCGATGTGGTCCGAGGCCAACCCCGACGGTCTGGCCAACCACAACAACGTCTACGACCACAACACCGTGCAGACCCCCGTGCTCGCGAACAACATCGCGATCTACGGCGGCCGCGACAACGCCGTGACGGACAACCTGGTCGCCGACCCGATCCGCGAGGGCAGCACGTTGCACGCCGGTTCCAGGTTCGGCTCGACGCCGTTCGAGGGAACCCTGTCGTTCGCGCGGAACACCACCGTCCGGGGCGGTCCCCGCGATCTCAACTGGGACATCGGCCTGGGTGCGATCTGGCTGTACGCGCTGCAGTCGAACATGGCCGGCAAGATCGACATCACCGACAGCTCGTTCCTCGACTCGACGTACAACGCGTTCATGTTCGTGGTCGACTGGCCGGTGAAGGACACCTACTCGCTGACGAACGTCGCCGTGCGCAACGTCAAGGTGGACGGTACGGGCACCAACGTGGTGAACGCCCGGGTCGGCGGCTGGGCCACCTTCGAGAACGTGGACGCCCGCAACGTGGGAGCGCCGTTCGTGAACAACTGCGGCACCTTCCACTTCACCGGTACGCCCGAGTTCGACGTCCGCCTCCTCAGCGGCAACGACGGCGGCTGGACCAACGCAACCTGGTGTGAGGACCGCCCGCCGGTGGTTCCCCCGCCGGCGCCGAGCGCCTGGAACTGAGTGCTACGGGCCGCGGGATCCCGGATGCCCCCGGGTTCCCGCGGCGGCTCGGCGGCGCGCAGTACGGGCCTGTGCTGGTGCGGGATCCGTTCCTGGTCGTCCCGGGCCACGGACAGTTCCTGGCGTCCGTGGCGTGAGCAGTTAGGGTCGGATGCATGCGCGATCACGCTCAGCGGCTGCAAGGACTCGGGACCACGATCTTCGCCGAGATGTCGGCCCTCGCGGTCCAGACCAACTCGGTGAACCTCGGCCAGGGCTTCCCTGACACCGACGGCCCGGACTCCGTGCTCGAGGCCGCCGTCACCGCGATCCGCAGCGGCGCGAACCAGTACCCGCCGGGCCGCGGCATTCCTCCGCTCCGCCAGGCAATCGTCGACCACCAGAAGCGCTTCTACGGGCTCTCGTACGACCCGGACACACAGGTTCTCGTCACCACTGGCGCCACCGAGGCGATCGCCTCCGCGCTGCTCGCGTACGTCGAGCCCGGCGACGAAGTGATCGCCCTCGAGCCGTACTACGACTCGTACGCCGCGTGTATCGCGATGGCGGGTGGTCGCCGCGTCCCGGTCACCCTCCGCGCCCCCGACTTCCGACTCGACCTCGACGAGCTCCGAGCAGCGGTCACCCCGCGGACGAAGGTGCTGCTGATCAACTCGCCGCACAACCCGACCGGGACCGTCCTGACCGATGACGAGCTCCGTGGCATCGCCGCCGTCGCGGTCGAGCATGACCTCGTCGTGATCGAGGACGAGGTCTATGAGCACCTGATCTTCGACGGACTCCAGCACCGGCCGCTCACGTCGTACGAGGGAATGGCCGAGCGCACGGTCTCCATCGGCAGCGCAGGCAAGACCTTCTCTGTCACCGGCTGGAAGATCGGCTGGGTCACCGGTACGCCGGAGGTGGTCACCGCCGTCAACACCGCGAAGCAGTTCCTCACCTATGTGTCCGGGGCCCCGTTCCAACCCGCCGTCGCCGGAGCGCTTGCCCTGGGCGACGAGTACTTCGACGACCTGCGGACCACCATGCAGGCCAAACGAGACCTGCTCTGCGACGGCCTCGCAGCGCTCGGCTTCGGCGTACACCGACCGCAAGGCACCTACTTCGTCACCACCGATGTCCGCCCCCTCGGCTACACCGACGGCGTCGAGTTCTGCCGCATGCTCCCCGAGAAGACCGGCGTCGTGGCAATCCCCCATCAGGTCTTCTACGACAACGTGGACGCCGGCCGTCCCCTCGTCCGCTGGGCCTTCTGCAAACAGCCGCAGATCCTGGAAGAAGCCCTCTCCCGCCTCACCAAACTCTGACCGCCGCAGCACCGGCCACACGGAGGCTGCAGGTCGGTGCAAATGTGGTGGTGTCCGGCAGGCGAGTTGGGCAGAGTTCCGGGTATGACTGATGTCGAGCGTCCGTCCGAGTACCACCGCAGGCTTCCGTACGGGGAGCGGATGTCGCCCGAACCCATGGTGGGGCAGCAGTTCTTTCCGTTCGATGGTGAGTTTCAGGTGGTGCCACTGAACGAGCCGGTGTTGCCTGAGCCGCCGCGGGTCGGGGAGCCTGGCGGCAAGCCGTGCATGACCTGTGAGGATCCCGAATGGAGTGCGATCTGGGGTGACGACCAGTGGATCCTCAAGGGCGGGCTCCAGAACGGATTGCAGATGGTGGCGCTCCTGGTGCCCCGCGAGCACTACCGGCTCGACAATCTGCCGCCCGAGCTGACTGCCACCCTCGGCCCGATGATCCAGCGCGTCGCCGGGGCAATCCGCCGGATCGAAGGCGTCGGCCGTACCCATTTCAACCGGTGGGGTGACGGCAGCGAGCACTTCCACATCTGGTTCCTCGCGCGCCCCCTCGGCATGATGCAACTCCGCGGCGCGATGATCGCCGCCTGGGACGACCTTCTCCCCCGCATCCCCGACGACGAAGCCAGAGCCAACGCCCGAACGGTCGCCACGGCTCTGGCCGAGACCTCTGGCAGCACACTCGGCCTCGCCGCCGACTGACGACCGCCTGTCAGCCAAGCCGGTCGACCTCGCTGACACCCAGGACCCTCGACACACGTATGCGTGACGCAAAGGTGACTATCGCAGCGACGTTCGCTCACACGGCAAGCGCACGCCAGGGGTCAATGCGATAGGAAGTTGGGTGAATTGCACGTCAAATCAGGCCGACAGAATTATTCGCCAACAGAATTCATGAAAATGATCACGCGGGACCAACATTCCGATGAATTGAGTAAACGAGTCGGCAGTCCAGCGCGGGCACCCGATCTTCATCTATATATGCCACTGCAGGTTCGCCTAGTGGCCCAGATTCCAAATAACCGAATATGACGGCGTCGTGACCCCCGGAGGGCATAACGCAAATTACGACACCTATCGCCGGATAGCCCCATTCCGCGATCATGTCAGCGCTTCCCCGCCCATTTGCAGCATCGATTCCTTGGTCGCCTCCCACACCGAGGATCGCGCTAATCTCGATGTGATCTGGAGCCCAGGACGTTCGAAACTCGGTGGGACAGCACCGGTTCCGCGGCGTGCCGCCGTTTCACTGTTGCAGCAGCTCGACGTAATCCCGTGGCAGCTTCACACCCAAGGCCGCCTCAGCATGGGCAACCAGTTTATCGTCAGTCGGCGGCCCAGTGAAATACTCGCTGTCCTCGAACTGCACTACCACCGCTATCGCCCTCCAGAGAAGCCGCCGGTGTGCCCTGTAAGCCTGTGAGCATCACACTCGATCAGCTGCATTAACCCTAGATCTTGGTGATGATGCCGCATATATCCTTCCGGCGCACGGTCCAAGCCCGCCGCCCTATTGGCTCTAGCAAAGTCAGTTGATCGGCTCCCAGATAGTTCGATCCGAATGTCCAGCCCATCCGGGTGACGCCAGTCCGAGAAGTCAGGGAAACCGTTCTCATCGAATGGCGCACCCGACCTCGGATGCATCGCCTGCAAGCGCCCCATTGCGCACCTTCGGGATACCGCCGTCAGCGCATGCGCAGTGTGTCGGGTGACCAGTAACTTGGCCGCCACAGTTGTGGACCAGTACCGGACTCTTACCGGCGAGCACATAGTACGTGTGGCTCTCCGAGCCGAGCAGGCGACGCTTCCAAGGACTTTACCTGTCCTTTTCTTCACTCGGATGGGGCATTAGGGTGATGACTGACGGCTACCGCGACGGCAACGTGGGCGTACGTTCCGCGCACCTATGGGGACCGCTGCCGCCAGAAACGCTCTGGTATCCGAGCGTGCACCCTACTTTCCCGTCGGGTATGCGCAGACGCAGGCTAGTCTCCTTCAAACACGAGAAACCTATGTGGTCGCTCAATTGCAAGACGCGCCAGCCGAGAAAGCTCGGATAGCGAATTTGCGATAACGGGATCAGGGACCAAAGGGTGCATAGCTTCGATTTCTGCCAGAAAATCACGCACTTGAAGAGAGTTGAAGTACGTGTCCCCATACTCGTCGATATGGCGTACCAGCCCCGATGAACCAGCTTCATCAAGAAGCCAACTCACAAGTTCATCTGGAAGCGCTACCTCCTCCAAAACGTTAAACCTGGCGTCTATCGCCCTAGCCTTCATTGCCATCGCCTCTCAACAAGAGCACCTGATTAGGGCGCCAAGCCTCCCGGGAAGACCTGGGAACATTGTTGCCATGTCACCATTCGCTTCAGTTACCACAGTGTAAGTCCGAGTTGCGTTTGCCGTTGTTCGATCGACCCCGATCTGGCACCAGCATGCGGAACAACGTGCTGCACGCGGCCATTGTTTTGTTGAAAAAGCGAAGGGGGTGCCTTCGGCTTGGGCTGCGAGCTGATGGGGCATCTCCGAATGGTCGAACAGACTCTTACCCGCCGACTGTCCTCCAGTACTGAAGTGACGCTATAGTGCGTGGTCGATGCCCTCTGCATTCGTGTTGATTGGGCCGCCACCGCAGTTGTGTACCAGTACCGGCGCCGGCCGTATCTGTCTGCCGACCGAGCCAGGCCAACCTGCCATTCTCGCTGAGAGAGCGGAGCCCGCCACCATTGCCCGAAGCCTGGGCCGACGTCCGCCACGAGGTGGAATGGAATGCCTGGTCTATCCCAGTCTTCTCCGGTCACCACCGCCTCCGCCCACTCCGCGGCCGCTCGCTTTATCACCCGCGCGAATATAGCGCGACTACGCGGCTCGTCTTCCAGTAGGCGATCAGGATTCTTGAGGGTCATCACGTAGCATGTGGCCGGCAACCACTCGAGATCGGCCAGGCACTCGTCGAGCGCCGGCCAGTTCCTTCCGAAGTACTCCGGAAACTTCGCGACCTGGGCGAACTGGTCGAAGAGGGCACTACTGGTAAGCCCGCGGGCACCATCAAGCGAAATCACCTCACCGCCGACAGCGCGAAGTTGGCTCAGCGCCGCCTCGAACGCCGATGACCCGAAGTCCGCGATGAGGACCCAAGGTGGAGTTGCGCTCAGGAGAGGATTATTACTCATCCGCCAGCTCCTCGAACCGGGAAGAATGATTGATAGTGATCGGTCGTGTACCAGGCGGATCCGTCACTGCCGGTAACGAGGCGCTCTGAACCGCGATCGACGCCCTTGACCTTCGGGTTAACGTCCCCACTCGCGATACGTTACGCCATTCCCGCGTGGTAGAACTGACGCTTCCTGGCTGCCGTCATTCAAGAATTCCCTACCACCTTTATACCCGGCGAACGGTGAGCCTTTTTCATTTATTCGGTTCAACACTGTAAATACTTTTAGGGGCGCAGGGCCCTCGTTACCAGTGGGCTAGCCGTCAAGGTCCGCCAGCCAAGAGCGGAAATCTTCCTCGCCATGCAGATAGACCCCCGGGCCTTGCTGAAGGTCAGCACCCGCCAATCTGTCGAGCGCGCTCCAAAGGGTCGAATTGGAGGAGTAGTCTGCCGATACATCTTTGATCCGCGCCATGGCCCAGTCCGCAGCTTCCTCTCGGGTTACCGACGCCTTTATCAGGCCCACCACCCTGCTCCTGACCTGCTCTTGGAGGTCGGGCACGTCTACCAACTCCCTTTGTAGTTGCCGTCGGCATCGAACAGGTAATGGACCTTGTCCCCCCAGTTGCACCAACGTCGGGTCGTACGATTCTAACGTTTCCTTCAAGATCCAGAGTTTCGTGCCAAATACGCGTAGCGCCAGTATCCGGCTTCCACTCGCGAACGAGGCGCCGGCCGCCCCTGGTCCGCTGGGCCTTCTGCAAACAATCCCCAGATCCTGGAAGAAGCCCTCTCCCGCCCAACCAAACTCTGATCGCACGATTGTGCGGGATCATCCAGGTGTACTGCGCGCTGCTGCCCTCGGCGAATCCTTCGCCGGTCGCGGGATCGAACCTGGGCCAAGCGCCGTTGTCGTCCGGGGTGCACTGACTAGAGCATCGGCCACGTACCGGTCAACCTCATTCATCAGGACGGCAACCCGGCGCTGATTGAACACTGTCGGGTCAGTCATGCCCGTGCCGTTGCAGGAATATCTCCGGCCCTGGCCACGTAGACGCGCTTGGGGCAGCCTTGCATCCATTCTTCAATTCTACTCTCAACCACTTCGAAGCCATTCGGTCCAACAGTTTGAAGGACAAATTCGGCCGGGTTGGACCGAGGTAAATGGAATCTGAAGGCCTTCATGTCTGGGTGAGCCAAGTTACCAACCCAGAATGCGGGTACAATATGCTCGATCGTCCCGTCATTGCATCTGGATGCCCGATCCTCGTCTATCCACCAGCTCGTGATCGACACCACCACAATTAAACCGGGTTCGCTGTCCGGGAACGAGTCGAGATACTCGCAAATCTTGATCAAGTGACGGGTGGCAGCAACGATCATCAATCGATTCTGGTCGACAATCGGCAGCGAACTCATGAAATCGAGCTCACTGAGGCGCGAGCACACGGGAACTTCATCGAAGGTCTCAACTTGGCGGAAAACCGCCGGATCTGACATCCCGTGCCGTTCGAGCATTCCCTGAAAATGGGAATGAAATTCTTGGTCAGAAATCATGAGCCAGGTCTCGTCCAGTCGAACGTCTCTGAACCGATCGCGTCACCCCTCAGTTGAGTTCAGCAGGTAGATCGTTCCATCATTTATCCCAACCATCTCCGCACCTTGGCCTTGCAGGGCCAGGGGGCCCGGGGTGTAGGCGTGACTCGCATCAAAATTCCCACCTCCGCTGAGCCTGCTCTTAACCCACGCGCCTTTGTACATCGACTTTCGGGCACGATCCCTGATGCGCCGCCACACCTTCCCCATCTGAGCGTCATCCGAGGTCGACCCAAGCATCGACTCGAACAACATCCCTTCTCGCTCCTCGCCGATCAAGATCGTCAGGAGATCTGGATTGGCAGATAGGAATTCACGTTCCGACTTCATCGACACATCCGGCGCGTCTCGGTGGAGCGACAACCTGCGAATTTCGCCATCCTCCGACGTCGCATCCATCAGGTTGTCCAGCGATACCTGATACACCTCATACCTCGGCGAAAATTTCTCGACGGCAACCACTAGCCCATCTTTATCGGCCCAAGACGCCGCCATTTGATAAATCTCCGGCCGTGTAGCATGAAATTGAAACCCTATTGCCATGGAATCCTCAGTTGTATGGGACGAAATGCATCTCGATGCTTGCGCCTTCAAGATCCTGCAACGCTTGGGCAGAACTGCTCAAACCCCGTCGAGACATTTGCCCCACGACTCCCCGAACTCACCCCCGAGTCCGTTGATACCGTGGTTACTCTAAACGTCTGCTCGACCACGCAACACATACAACCCATACAGTTCGCCCACCGATTTGTATGGGTTGTGTGACATGCGTCCTACTCGGTGTAACCGCTGGCGGTTCTGGAGCCTCGAATGGCGCCGCAGGCAACCCCGCTCTGGCGACCCCGACCGAGTCGCGCCAGCGGTGGCCGTCAGATGTACGCAAGCATTTGCAACAGCTCGCGGGCAGTGGGGTGTCAGCTGGCGTTTGTTGCCTTCGACTGCCCTGGTTTGGGCGTCGCTACCTGTGCGGCGAGGGTCAGGGCGGTTTGGGTCAGGCGGGTGGCGGAGTCGGGGGCGAAGGGGCCGGGGAGGTTGTAGTAGCGGTGAGCTTCGAGGACTTCATAGCCGCCGTGGGGATGCTCGCAGGCGGGCGGGAGGTAGCCCGGACAGCCGTCGGTGTAGCCCACCACGAAGGTGGCGCCGTTGCCGTGATGTGGCATGCCTGAACCAGTACTGCGGTCCAGGGCTGCCCGGATATCCAGTGAGGTGCGGGCGAAGGGCTCGCCGGGGAGGGTGATGATGCGGATGCCGCCCCAGATGAGGACGCCGACTCGGGCGGTCCAGGTTGTCGGGGCTGAGGCAGCCGTTCGCGCCGCCCAGTTGGCCCAGCAGCGCATCAGGGCCGCGGCGGCGGGATCGCTGTTGGGGTCCGCCGCGATCTCGCCCCACCGGCTCGCTTCGGCGACCTGCGGGTCGGCGTCGATCGTCAGCTCAGTTTGGCCGACGGCTGCGGCGATCGGGCCGTCACAGGGCTTGAGTGGAGCTGCGGCGACGGCTGCGGCGATCGCAGTACCGGCGGCTTCGGCGGCTGCAAAGGTGCGGCTGTCGTTAGCTCGCAGCGACACGGAGGCACTCGCGGCGTGCCCCGTATTCGCGTCGCCCGCACAGCCGGTCAGGAACATCGCGACCGCACCCGGGGACCGCTGCTCGACCACTCGCCGTACTACGCCGGGATAGTCGGCGGTGAGCAAGGTGTTGTCGGCGCTGAGAACCACCGGATGACACGCGTACGACGCCAGCACGGCGATCGGATGGCCATCGGAATCAACCAGTTGCGCCACCGGAAGTGAACGGTCGACGGGACCGTCCGGCCGGCGGCGGTTCTGCGCCACACCGACCTCGATCCCGTAGCCCGACAGCAGTCGAGCCGGCCGCCGGTTCTGGAGCGCCTCCTCGACGGCGTTGATGCAAGACGCCTCCAAGCTCTCCAACCAGACGGGATCCGCTTCATCGCCAAGCCGCCCCGGCACGCTGGCCGGACCGCCGTGCGTGTGGGTCGCGTGCACGCGAACGTTCTCGGCGGGCAACGACGTCCCCCGAGCGACCGCGGCGCAGAAATCCTCATGCAAGCCGACTACGTCGACCGTCACCAGCGCTGTGTCTTCTACGCAGACCGCCCGGACCGTGATCGGGTCATGCACCCCTGTCGACGGGCTCGACCGGGCCACGAACCCGGACATCGCAGCACCGACCGCCGGCGTGACATCCACGACCGCGGCACCCGCCGTGATCGAACTGACCGCGCGGCTGAAGCCGCCCTGCACCGGGCTCATCGCCCGACCTCACGCCCCGACCGTACGACGGTGCGCAGCCGCAGGGTGGTGTCGCCAGGGGCCCAGTCGAAGTGCACGAGATCCGCCTGCGCACCGGGCCGGAGTACGCCGCGGTCACCGGCGAACCGGCCCGGGTTCGCCGTGGCCATCCGCACCGCATCACCCAGCCGGATCCGGGCCAGCGCCACTGCCGAAGCGACGCCGTCTGCCAGCGAACGAGCCGCGCCTGCAAGGTACGGCGTACCGGCGTAGGACAGGCGGCCGTCGCCGGACAGGTGGACGGTTCCGCCGACGGGTGTTTGGTAGTCGCCCGGTTCGAAGCCGGCCAAGGCGACCGAATCCGAGACCAGCACGCTGCGCTCGATCCCCTTCGCCCGAACCATCGCGGTGAGCGCGTCAGCCGGCAGGTGATGGCCGTCGGCGATGAAGCCGGCAGTCAGCCGGTCGTCGGACAGCTGGGTCCACAGGTGGTTCGGGTGCCGCGGCAGCACAGCGTGTGCCCCGTTGCCGAGGTGCGTCGACAACACGGCGCCCGCGTCCACGGCGGCGGTGATCTGCTCGGGGCTCGCTGCCGTATGACCAAGGGCAACGCTCACGCCGGCACGGCTCAGGGCGGTCACATACTCGGGCGTGCCGGGATAATGCGGGGACAGCGTGACGATGCCGACCAGTCCCCCGGATGCGCTCTCCCAACGCAGGAACTCCTCGACGTCCGGCGGACGGATGTGCTCGACCGGGTGCACCCCGCGCGGCCCGTCCTCAGGCGACAGGTGTGGACCCTCCACGTGCACGAAGGGAATGGCGTCCCGGGTGACAGGGTCGGCCTCGCGGGCAGCCGCAATCGCCCTCAGCGAGTTCACCATGTCGTGCTCGGACGCGGTGATCACCGTGGGCGCGAAGGTGGTGGTGCCCGCGGCTGCCAACGCCCGGCCGAGCTCGACCACGGTCTCGGTGGTGACATCCGGCCCATTGACGTCGAGCCCCGCGAACCCGTTCACCTGAAGGTCGACGAACCCGGGCGCCAGCCACCCGTCGACCTCCCCTGTCGCCGCTGAGACGTCGACGATGCGGCCGCCCTCGACCCGCACGGTCAGCGGCCGGCCGGTGGCTGGATCGAGACCACCGTAGGAGCTGGTCACAGCGTGGGGACCCGGTGCCGGAAGCGGCCCAGGAAGCGACCGTTCGCCTCGTCCCCACCCGGCGCGTTCCCGCTCCGCCAGACCGGCGGCTCGATGCCACGGGCAACGAGTTCGTTGACGGTGTGCAGAGTCAGGGCGTTGAGGACGAAGGCGTTCGCGAAGGTCGACACCGCCGCGATCCGTTCCGACACGCCAGGTACGTCGACGATGGCGTCGCCGATCGGCACCTTCGAGTCGATCGCCACGTCGACCAGATCGTGCAGGTTCTGCTTGCTCGGGTGCCGGGCCGGGTGGTCGGGCGAGGTGCGCTCGGCGTGTGCCCGGGAGCTGATCCCGATCAGCCGGACGTCGCGTTCCCGCGCCTCGAGCGCGGCGTCGATCAGGGCCGCGTTGATCCCGTAGGCGTTCACCAGGATCAACAGATCCCCCTCGCCCAGGTCACGGTCACGAACCACGATCCGTCCGTACCCCGGCGTCCGCTCGATCGCCATGGACCGCAGCGCGCCGTTGGAGAGCAGGGTTCCCTCGTCCAGGATCGCGGCGATGTGCATCAGCCCGCCGGCCCGGAAGAAGACCTCCTGAGCCGCCAGGTTGGAGTGCCCGCCGGGACCGAACACGTGCACCAGCCGGTCCGCGGCGATCTGGTCGGCGATCAGCTCGGCCGCCGCGGCGATGGTCTTCGACTCCTCGGCCTGGATCCTGAGCAGCAGTTCGTGGACGTCGTCCAGGTAGCCGCGGGACAGGTCCTCCGCGCTGGTTGCCGTGCTGTCAGCTGACATGAGCTGCCGACTCCTTGTCGAGGTAGAGGGTGCAGTCGCCGTGCCGGCGCAACGCGGTTGCAGGACAGGCAGGGCCGATCGGATCGCTCAGCGCGGCCCGTACGGCGTCGGCCTTCGCCGCCCCCGGTACTACGCAGAACAGGCGGCCGGCGTCCAGGAGACGCGGCACGGTCAGGGTGACCGCCTGGGTGGGCACGTCCTCGAGTCGGTCGAAGCAGCCGTCGTCGACCTGCTGCTGACGGCTCGCGGCCGCGAGCTCGACCAGCCGCACCGAGCGTGGATCCTCCAGATCGGCATCCGGCGGATCGTTGAAGGCCAGGTGCCCGTTCACCCCGACTCCCAGCACCACCAGATCGATCGGCGCCGCGGCGAGCTCCTCGGCGTACTGCCGGCCGTTGTCGGAGGCGTCGGGTTCGAGCAGCAGGACCTTCGCCAAAGGAACGTGGTCGAAGAGGGCGTCCTTCAGCCACTGCCCGAAGCGTTGCGGCGCGTCCGGCGGCAGCCCGAGGTACTCGTCCATGTGGAACGCGGTCACCCTGCTCCAATCGATGCCCTCGGCAACTCGCAGCCGCTCCAGCGTCTCCTGCTGGCTGGGCGCGGCGGCGAAGATCACCCGTACGCCATCCTGCCGGGCCAGTCTGCTGCGGAGCTCCGCGGCGATATCGTCGCCTGCCTTCCGGCCGAGTTCCTCCCGGTCGGGAAACACCTCCACCGTAAGCTTTCCCGTCCCCGTCGTACTCATTGAACCTCCGTAGCTTCGTTCGCGTCTTCGTGCAGCAGTTCCACCAGCAGCAGGAACGACCTGGCGATGTGGAACGGGTCCTTCACCGGCAGCGCGACGGTGGCATCCAGCGGGCTGCCGTCACGCCGCCTGATCTGGATCCACTCCTCCCCGGGCCCGGCCGGGAAGGTGTCCATCGTGTAGCGGTACAACTTCTCGTGCCAGTCGGCGACGTCGGCTCGTGCGGTGGCGCGGCTCAGCAGCGCGGTCGTGTAGAGCGCCTCAGCGTGCGGCCACCAGAGCTTGGTATCCCACGTGTCGACCACCAGAGCCTCGTAACCATCGTCGGTACGCCGGCCTGCCGGCACGCCGCCGTCACTGTCGACGAAGCGGAGCAAGCCGCCGTACTCATCGTCCCAGTCGAGCCCGCAGGCGTGAATCGCGATGTCTGCCAACCGATCGGGGTCGGCGGCCACCGTGCCGGGCGCCAGATCGGCCGCGTGATGCAGGAACCACAGTGCCTCGAGCGTGTGCCCGGGTGCGCGATGCCGACTCAGCAGGGTGTCGGCGCGGCCGGGAGCATCCGATGGCATCTCCACGACCTCGACTCCCCGCAGGAAGGTCTTCTCGATCGCGGCCACCGAGTCTCGCACCACCTCGAGCGATCGAGCGGAACCAGTGGCGCGATGCACCTGCTCGCCGACGCCCAGCAGGATCATCGGCAGCGCGAACGAGGCGTGCCCGGCCGGGACCGGGTAGGGCTCCGAGCGATACGTCCCGGCGTCGATGCGCTGCGCTGCGGCGAGCAGGATCGATTCGGCCGGCCCGGCCCACTCGGGGTCGAGCTGTGCCAGGCCGGCGAAGCCGAGCGCAGCGAACAGATCCGCGAACACGCTCACGCTGATCCCCTGCCCGGCCACCGGCTCCTTCGGGGTGCCGGAGCGATCGGTGACGTACGCCGTGGTGCCGTCGGGCAGCAGCGCGTGGTCGCGGATGAACGCCGCCGTCGACCGGGCCTGCTGCAGGTACGGCTCCGGGTCCAGGTCAAGCACCCCAGCGCGGGCCGCCTCGGCGACGCGCGCCATCAGCCAGACCCAGCGGCCCTGCGACCAGGTGTACTTGTAGGTCGAGACGAGGGTCTTGCCTGCGTTGTCCCAGCAGGTCCGCACCCCGCCGTACTGCGGGTCCGGGCCGTGCTCCATCCACCAGCCGAGGACGTCGTCGACCAGGTGCTTGCGGGTGGCAACGAGCTCGGACGTCTGCGGATCAGACATGCCCAACCTGCAGGCTCCGCTCGTCGACCTCGTCAGGGTCTTGGCCGAGCGCATCGACCAGCGCGTCGGACTCGTCGTTGTGCCACGGGTGGATCAGGCCGATCAGGACGAAGACGATCAGCGAGCAGACCACCGGTCCGCCGACCTGGATCGCGGTCGCCTTGTCCTTCGCGAGCGCGGCGATCCGGCCGTCGACGACGTACCGGGTGACGAAGAAGACCAGCAGGCCGACCGCCCAGGAGGTGATCGCGGCCGTCGGTCCGCAGCGCTTGAAGGCCGGCAGCAGGCCGAGCAGCATCGGGATCGCGATCGGTCCGACGAGCCCGCCGAACCACAGGATCAGCAGCCCGAGGACGCCACCGAAGCTGTCCGCCGTGAGCGCGATGGCCATGCTGAGGGCGATGAAGGCGAAGGTGCTGATCCGGCCGAAGACCAGCTCGGCCTTGCTGGTCAGGCGGTGCGCCCCGCGCCAGACGGCCGGCAGGATGTCGCGCGTGACGACCGCCGAGATCGCATTGGCGTCGGAGCCGGTCATCGCCATCGTGTGCGAGAACAGGCCGGCCAGGACGAGCCCGACGAGTCCCATCGGCAACAAGTTCTGAGTGAGCAGGGCGTACGACTGCTCCGGCTTCGCGAGGTTCGGCAGCAGGATGGGCGCCGCCCACATCGGGAAGAACATCACCAGCGGCCACACGAGGTACAGCCCGCCGGAGAACAGCGCGGCGCGGCGAGCCGAGCTGCCGCTGGGCGACGCGATGAACCGCTGGGCCAGGTTCCAGGTGCCACCGTTGTAGGACAGCGTATTGATCAGGAGGTAGACCATCACGAACAGCACCGTGTACTGGCCGTTGAAGGGCTTGGCGTTGCCGTCCGGGAGGTCGCCCCACATGGTCCAGATCGCCGAGACGCCGCCGAGCTTGCCGAGGACCGCGACGAACAGCACGATGCCGGCCAGGAGCTGGATGACGAACTGGCCGAGGTCGGTCAGGGCGTCGGCCCACAGGCCACCGATGGTCGAGTAGATCAGCGTGACGCCGCCGGTGATCAGAACTCCCCACCCCACGGGCACGCCGGCGAAGACGTTCAGCAGCAGAGCGGTGGCCGTCCACTTGGCGCCCACGTCGAACACCTTCAACGCGGTGCCACTCCAGGCCAGCAACTGCTGGGTCGGCAGGTTGTACCGGATCTTCAGGTACTCCAGCGGGGAGATCACGCCGAGTCGCTGCCGCAGCCGGGGCCAGCGTGGCGCGAAGACGAAGGCACCGACCACCATCGCGAAGGTGATGCCCAGCGCCCACCAGACGTAGAGCACGAACCCTTGGGTATAAGCGATCGCGGCGTACCCGACGAAGACCGCCGAGCTGTAGCCGGACATGTGGTGGGAGATTCCCGACAGCCACCACGGCATCCTGCCTCCGGCCGTGAAGAAGTCCGCCGCGTCGTGGACGCGGGACTTGGCCCACAGACCGATCGCCACCATCACGAAGAAGTAGCCGCAGACGACCAACCAGTCCAACGGTGCCACCGAAGTCTCCCTTGCTGCGCATGGACCGAGCCACCCGGCCCGACATTTCTGCAACCATGCCGTGCAACCGGTTGCACGTCAAGCAATCAACGAAATTGAGACAGCCCGTACAGTGACTGCGTGACTCAGCAGCGGGGTTCCGGGGCGACGCCGACCATCAGCCAGGTAGCGGCCGCGGCCGGCGTTTCGAAGTCGACCGTGTCGCGTGCGTTCTCCCGGCCCGAGATGATCACGGCCGAGACCGTGGCGCACGTGATGGACGTGGCCACCCGGCTCGGCTACGTGCCGAACCACACGGCCCGGGCCCTCAGCACCGGACGCGCGGGCACCGTGGCGATCGTCGTACCGGACATCGCGAACCCCTTCTTCCCGCCACTGATCCGCGGCGCCCAGGCGGCTGCTGACCAGGCCGGTTTCAGCCTGCTGCTGGGTGACTCCGACGAGGACCCCACCCGCGAGGACGTGCTGGTCGGGAAATTCGGGCCACAGACCGACGGCATCGTGCTCGCCTCGTCCCGAATGACCGAGGAGCAGATTCGCGCCCACGCCGAGCGGCGACCGCTGGTCCTGATCAATCGGGATGTACCGGGCCTGCCACGGGTGCTCATCGACACTGCGACCGGCATCGCGGCCGCGGTCGAGCATCTGGCCGGGCTGGGACACCGGCACCTGGTCTATGTCAGCGGACCGACGTCCTCGTGGTCCAACGCCGAGCGGCGCCGCGCTGTCCGAGCCGCCGGACGCCGGCTCGGGCTGAAGGTGAGCGCCGTGGCCGCCCGCCGATCGACGTACGACGCGGGCGTGCAGCGGGTGGATGACATCCTCGGCTCGGGGGCTTCCGCGGTGATCGCGTTCGACGATCTGCTCGCGCAGGGGATTCTCGCCGGCCTGGCCGCTCGAGGCGTCGGTGTTCCGGACCAGTTCAGCGTGATCGGCTGCGACGACGTCCTGGCTGCGACCATGTCCCCACCGCTGACCACCGTGTCCGCACACGGCGGTCACGCCGGACGAAAGGCCGTGGACCTGCTGGTCTCGTTCCTGGACGGAAACGAGGGTGACGAGCGCCGTGTGCTGGACACGTCGCTGGTACTGCGGTCGACCACCGCACCACCGGCAGTACGCCGCAACTGATCGGACCGGCTACTCGCGCATGGCTCGGAGCAGCAGGACGACCCCTCGAAGTACGTCCAGGTTGGCTGCGAGGGCAACGGTGATCAGCCCCCACAGCGGCAGTCCGATCACGGCGGACACCGCGAAGATGAGCAGCCGGAACTCACGGCGGAACAAGAGTCGTACGTCGGTGTCCCGGCCGACCGCGTGGACATAGGACACCAGCAGGCACCCGATGGCCGCGGCGAATCCCCAGCCCCAAGCGGTTCGCGTCGCCCCGGCGGCAAGGACCAGGGCCAGGACGACCGCCAGGTCGGCGTACCGGTCGAGAAGCGTATCCAGGGTGGCACCGCGGCGGGACGCCGTACCGCTGACCCGGGCGAGCTCTCCGTCGACACCGTCGAGCGCCGAGCCGAGGACGACGCCGATGCCGCCGGCGACCATCAGCCACCTGTTGCCGGTCGCCACCAAGCCGGCCGCGAGCAGCGTGACGGAGAAGGCCAGCGCTGTCGCGGCGTCGGGGGTGAGTCCGGTATGCAACAACAGCCGGGTGAGTGGTCCGGAGATGCGGCGATTGACGATCCGGGCGATCACGCCGTCGGTCGGCTTGGGCCCGTAGCGGCGCCACATGAACCGCTCCAGGGCCCGCACCGTTTCTGGCGTGTCCACGTCGGCCCACAGCCCGTGCACGTCATGGGACTGCAGGGGATGACCGTGCACCAACAGTTGCTGCCGGAGCTCCAGCCAGGATTTCGGCGTACGCCCGTCCATCGACAGCACGTCGCTCACCTCGACGACGGTGAGACCCGCGTCCACCGCGTCGTACTCGTCGAGGTCGGGCCCCAAGGACGCAACACACCCGTCGTCTCGCAAGCGGATCCGGTTCGGTCGGGTGCCGCTCAGGCCCGCGAGCTGGCGGTCGACATCGCGATCGACGGCCGCGACATTGCCGCAGGTCGTCCGGACCAGGCGTCGGACGTCGTCTGCCTCGAACACGTGGTCGCCCATGACCACCAGACAGCGTTCGTCGCCGACCGTGCGGAGGCCCGCGAGCACCGAGGAGGCTGTGCCGTGCTGCCAATCGGCGTTGGTCACCACTTCCACGGGCAGGTTCCGGGCCTGGATCGCGGCGACGATGTCTTCCGAGCGGTAACCGACCACGACGACGATTCGCTCGACCCCGGCCTGGCGCAACACTTTGGTGCAACGTTCCAGCAGGCTGATGCCGCCGACCCGCCGCAATGCCTTCGGATGGGTGGATCGCATCCGAAGTCCTCGGCCGGCGGCAAGCAGCAAGGCCACGCGCACCTCCGCCGTAGTGGAACCCTCCTCGATCACGGCGCCTCCTTCGCATCTCATGATGCATGGAACAGCCGACAGCGAAAGGGGCAGACGGTCTCGGTCCAGGCGAAACGACTGATCCGGTCGCCCAGGGCGATCCGGCGGCGGAAGCCCTCTCAGCGGCGAGAGAACCAGAGCTTGGTGGGTTGCTGCAGCATCAGGACCAGCAAGGTGACGTGCAGCGCGAGGCCGAAGATGCTGCCTGGCAGCGCGGCTGTGCCGCCGGCGATGCCGAACGCCGCGACCACGATCAGCATGATGCGGGCCCAGGGGCGGCGCTTGCGGAGGTAGACGGCCGGCAGGATGTAGGCGACGCCGCAGGCGAGGACGACTCCGACCACCAGGCTCCGCGCGCCCTTCGAACCGGTCAAGGTCTCGGCGATCTGCTCGCCCGCCGAGGTCAGGGAGAACACGCCGAGGAGCAAGCAGAGGCCGCCGAGGGCGAAGGAGATCACCGACGCGATCACCACCTGCTTCGGCGGCGCGGTCTGCAGGTCGGAGTACGGGTTCTGGCGGCCGAAGGATCCGCCGTACGGGCCGGGACGGTCGCCGTACGGGCCAGGGCCGGAGTTAGGCGGAGGAGGACCAGGCTGAGCGCCGGCTGGCCCACCGAACACGCCCGGATAGGGCCCCGGTCGGTCCTGGTCACGCGGCGGCTGATCGCCGTGCTGATCGGTCATGGCCTGGAGGTCCTTCCACCGGCGCCGACTGCGCCGCTGCCCTGATCCTCCCAGATCAGCACAAAGTCCGGGCGGCGGTAGACCTCCGCCAGCCGATAGTCGGAGAACCTCGGGCCAAGGACCCGAGTTTCTCCGCATCGCCGACAGCGAGCGCATGCGCCCCGGCCGGCCGGCAGCCAGCGGGCCGGGGCGGCAACCGTCAGGCGGGGACGCGTGCGGCCGCGACCTCGAGAGCGTCCTTGGCCTCGTTGAGGCGGACGTGCACGGTGTCGCCGTCGCGGATGTCGCCCGAGAGCAGGCCGCGGGCCAGCTCGTCGCCGATCGCGGACTGAACCAGCCGACGCAGCGGGCGGGCGCCGTACACCGGGTCGTAGCCGGTCATCGCCAACCACTCCATCGCATCCTCGCCGACGTCCAGCGTGATCCGCCGGTCGCTCAGCCGCCGCTGCAACGCCACGATCTGCAGGCCGACGATCTTCGTCAGCTCCTCGGAGCCGAGCGCGTCGAACAGCACGATCTCGTCCAGCCGGTTGATGAACTCCGGCTTGAACGCCTGCCGCACCACATTCATCACCTGGTCGCGCTTCGCGCTGTCGTCGATCGACATGTCCGCGAGGTACGCCGAGCCCAGGTTGCTGGTGAGCACCAGGATCACGTTGCGGAAGTCGACCGTGCGCCCCTGGCCGTCGGTCAGTCGCCCGTCGTCCAGCACCTGCAGGAGGATGTCGAACACCTCCGGGTGGGCCTTCTCCACCTCGTCCAGCAGGATCACCGAGTACGGGCGGCGCCGAACGGCCTCGGTCAGCTGGCCGCCTTCCTCGTAGCCGACGTAGCCGGGCGGGGCTCCGACCAGCCGCGAGACGCTGTGCTTCTCGCCGTACTCCGACATGTCGATCCGGACCATCGCCCGCTCGTCGTCGAAGAGGAAGTCCGCGAGCGCCTTCGCCAGCTCGGTCTTGCCGACACCCGTCGGGCCGAGGAACAGAAAGCTCCCCGTCGGGCGGTCTGGGTCGGAGATCCCTGCCCGGGCCCGGCGGACCGCGTCGCTGACGGCCTTGACCGCCTCGCGCTGACCGATGAGCCTGCGGCCGAGCTCGTCTTCCATCCGGAGCAGTTTGCCGGTCTCGCCCTCGAGCAGCCGGCCGGTCGGGATCCCGGTCCACATCGCGATCACCTCCGCGATCTCGGTCGGACCGACCTCCTCGTTGACCATCGCGTCCGGGCCGTCCGTCACCTCGGGCTCGGCGGCGGCCGCCTCGAGCTCCTTGGTCAGCTCGGGGAGTTCGCCGTAGAGGATCCGCGCCGCCGTCTCCAGGTCACCGTCGCGCTGAGCGCGCTCGGCCTGGCCGCGGAGCTCGTCGATCCGCTCCTTGATCTCACCCACCCGGTTCAGGCCGGACTTCTCCTTCTCCCACCGGGCTTCGAGCGCGCGCAACTCCTCCTCGCGGTCGGCGAGGTCGGCGCGCAGCCGCTCGAGCCGCTCCCGGCTGGACGCATCGTCCTCGCGGGACAGGGCGAGCTCCTCCATCTTCAGCCGGTCGACCGTGCGGCGCAGCGAGTCGATCTCAACCGGGGAGGAGTCGATCTCCATCCGCAACCGGGACGCAGCCTCGTCGACCAGGTCGATCGCCTTGTCCGGCAACTGGCGACCGGTGATGTAGCGGTTCGACAGCGTCGCGGCCGCCACCAGCGCGCTGTCGGAGATCGCCACCTTGTGGTGCGCTTCGTAGCGCTCCTTCAGACCGCGCAGGATCGCGATCGAGTCCTCGACGCTCGGCTCTCCGACGAACACCTGCTGGAACCGCCGCTCCAGCGCCGGGTCCTTCTCGATCCGGGTCCTGTACTCGTCCAGCGTGGTGGCGCCGATCATCCGCAGCTCACCTCTGGCCAGCATCGGCTTCAGCATGTTGCCGGCGTCCATCGCGCCCTCGCCGGACGCGCCCGCGCCAACGACCGTGTGCAACTCGTCGATGAAGGTGATGATCTGGCCGTCGGACTCCTTGATCTCGGTCAGCACGGCCTTCAGCCGCTCCTCGAACTCACCGCGGTACTTCGCGCCGGCGACCATCGCGCCGAGGTCGAGACTGATCAGCCGTCGCCCGCGCAAGGATTCCGGCACGTCGCCGGCCACGATCCGCTGGGCCAGCCCCTCGACGACGGCGGTCTTGCCGACGCCGGGCTCACCGATCAGCACCGGGTTGTTCTTCGTCCGGCGTGAGAGCACCTGGACGACACGGCGGATCTCCGAGTCCCGGCCGATCACCGGGTCGAGCTTGCCTTCCCGGGCCCGCTCGGTCAGGTCGACGCCATACTTCTCCAGCGTCTTCGTGGTCCCCTCGGCCTCCGGCGAAGTGATCCGTCGGTTGCCACGCATCTTGTCGAACGCCTGCAGTAGTGCGTCCGCGGTGACGCCCAGCGCGGTCTTCGCACTTCCCTCGACCGTGGCCAGCGAGATCAGCAGGTGCTCGGTGGAGACGAACTCATCCCCGAGCCCGAGGGCACGCTGCTCCGCCTGGCTCAGCACGTCCGAGGTCTTGGGCGACAGGCTCGGCGCCTGCACGCTGCCACCGCTCGCCTTAGGCAGCCGGGCGAGCTGCTCGGCGGTCCGGCGCCGCGCGGCGTCCACATCAGCGCCGGCGGCCTCGAGCAGACCGACAGTGGTCCCCTCGGGCTGCGCCAGCAATGCCGACAACAGGTGAATCGGTTCCACGGTCGGGTTGCCCGCCGCCGAGGTCTGACGGATCGCGACCGACAGGGTTTCCCGGGCCAGCGTCGTCAACCGCTGAACGTCCATCTGGTTCCAGCCTTTCAAGCTCAGCCAACAACAGTCACTACCAACAACCTATCCAAAGTTGAGCGCATTCCACTCAACTCTTCAAAACCTGGGGAGAACTCAGGGTCCCACCTGACTCCGACAAGCTCTGGAAGCATCGGCCCCAACCCGCATATTTCTGTACCTGTCCGCTGCGGTCGCGTGCCTCCCCGCGGACGGAACCAGAGGGCCGATCCACCGTCGATCACTGTCGGCGACGACAGCTCGCCGCAGGGGTGGAGGGCCAGACAGACGAGACAGTTTTGGTCAGCGACTTCCCGCCGCAACCGCCGGATCCAACCGAGCCGGGACGGCTGGCGCAGTACCCGCTGCGCTGATGGCCCTCGACCAGCGGATCGACCCACAGGCCCTTCGCTGGTTGGCGAACCACGGCGATCTCTCCTCATACGACCCTCATCCGGCGCCGGGCCGGCGCTGCGGAGACATGCCGGAGGCGCTCACTGCCTCCGATCACAGGGCGTGACCGCTGTCAGGGGTGAACTATCAGGCTCTGAACTCAGAGGCGCGGAGCCGGTAGACCTGCAGCTTGAGGTCGTAGTACTTGTCGGTCTCGCCGACCCACTCCATCCCGAGTCGGGTCGCGGTGGCGATCGCGCGCTTGTTGTGCGGTCGGGTGACGGCGAACAGTTCGTCGATCGCGCCCTCCCTGAAGGCCCACTTCGTCAACGTGCGGCTGGCCTCGGTGGCATAGCCGTACCCCCAGGCATCGGGTTTCAGTTGCCAGCCGATCTCGAGGTCTTCTTCGTAGGGCGGCAGTAGCCGGATGAGCAGGCCGCCCACCACCTCGTTGTCCTCCTTGCGGACAACGGCCCAGCGCCCCGCCGGTACTACGAAGTTGGGCTGCGCCTCGATCCACGCGCGGAGGATGACCCGCATTGTCGCGGCATCACCGACCCGCTCGATCGCAGGCGACAACCATTGGGCGACCTCGGCCGAGCCATAGATCTCCAGCGCGGCCTCGGCATCTTCTTCTTCCCAGTCCCGGATCACCAGGCGTTCACTCTGCAGTTTGAGCGTCACACAGCAAGCGTAGGCCGCGGCACCGGGGCAGCACGGGCGGTTGGGTGACAGCAGGAGGAGCTTCCGGACAGCAGGAAGCCCCCGGACCACCAGGGTCCGGGGGCTCTTGGCCGAAGACACCGGGGGGACGATGCCTCCGGCTGTCCGAAGGCGTCTGGGGGGACGCCTCCGGGGCCGAAGACGTCTCGGGTGGACGCCTCCGGGGCCGAAGACGTCCTGGGGGTGACGCCTTCGGTGGGCCGAAGGCGGTCATGCCTTCGGCGCCCGGGGGCTCCTTGGGGGGACAGGGAGCGGCCCGGGACCCGGAAGCCCTTGGGGGACTGGGCTTCCGGGGGAGCCGGAAACTCCCTGGGGGTTGGGAGCTTCCGGAGGTTCTAGGGGGCAGCGGGTCAGCGCTGGCCGAGTTCGAGGGGCTGGGTGCGGATCCACCGAGTGGTGGTCTGCTGCCGGCCCATCGCGATCACGTCACCGGCAGGACCGGCCGAGAAGACCCGGCTGCTGGTGCTCTGCCGCGACACTCCGACACCGCGCTGCACCTCGGCGAGCAGCTGGTTCACCCGCCGGCGCAGGTCCTCGACCTCCGACTGGAGCTCGAGGACGTGCCGGATGCCGGCCAGGTTGACGCCGTCCTCCTGCGACAGGTGCTGCACATACCTCAGCTTCGCGACGTCGTACGCCGAGTACCGCCGGCCCCGCCCGGATGCCCGGCTGGGCGTGACCAGGCCGAGCCGGTCGTACTGCCGCAGGGTCTGCGGGTGCATGCCGGCCAGTTGCGCCGCCACCGAGATCACGTAGATCGGGGTGCGGTCGTCCCAGGTCGGCACGCTGGTGAACGGGATGCCCATCACGAACTCCCGAACAACCCGGCCCGCAGATCAGGCTGGCCCGCTGACGTCGAGAACTCCTGCAGCTTGGTGCGTTGCTCGTCGGTCAGCTGGTGCGGCACCTGCACCTCGATGGTGAGGAGCAGGTCACCCTTGGTGCCGTCCCGCCGGACCGATCCCTTGCCCCGAACGCGCAGCTTGCTGCCGTTCGCAGTACCGGCCGGGATCCGGACCGTGACGGGCAGGCCGTCGAGCGTTGGAACCTTGATCTCGGCGCCCAGCGCGGCCTCGGTGAAGCTGACCGGGACGCTCAGCGTCAGGTGCTCGCCCTGCCGCCCGAAGATCCGGTGCGACTTCACGTGCACGCTGACGTAGAGGTCGCCCGCAGGCCCACCCCGCTCACCCGCGGCGCCCTTGCCCTTCAGCCGGATCCGCTGGTTGTCCTGCACACCCGCGGGGATGCGGACCTGCATGGTCTTGCTCGACTGGCCGCGACCGGAGCCGTGGCAGGTCTCACAAGGCTGGTCCACGACCAGACCGCGACCCTTGCACTCGGTGCAGGGCTCCGTCATCGCGAAGACACCACCCTGGACTGAGGTCTGCATCCCGGTGCCCTCGCACTTGAGACAGACCTTCGGCACAGTCCCGTACTTCGCGCCTGTGCCGCGGCAGGTCTTGCAAGGCTCGTCGCTGGTCATCCGGAGCCCGACGGTGACACCGTTGACGGCCTCGGCGAACTCGATCGTCGCCTCGGTCTCGATGTCGGCACCGCGGCGTGGACGGGCCGTCGAGGTGGTGGTCGTGGACCGGCCGCCACCGCCGAACATGCCGCCCAGGATGTCGCCGAGACCACCGCCACCGGTCGAGCCCGATCGGTTGAAGATGTCGCCGACGTCGAAGCCGAACCCCTGCCCGCCGCCGGCGCTGCCGGTCGGCATCCGGAAACCGCCGCTGCCGAACAGCCGACGCGCCTCGTCGTACTCCTTGCGCTTCTTGGCGTCCCCGACGACGTCGTACGCCTCGGAGACCTCCTTGAACTTGGCCTCCGCGGACGCGTCCCCGGCGTTGGAGTCCGGGTGGTACTTGCGCGCCAGCTTGCGGTAGGCCTTCTTGATCTCGGCGGCCTCAGCCGTCTTGGAGACGCCGAGAACCTTGTAGAAGTCCTTCTCCAACCAGTCTTTCGTACTCATCGACGCCTCACCTCCTCGCAGGGGTTCGCTTACTCAGCGGGCTTTTCACTGTCGCCGGTCTCAGCGCCGGCAGCCTCGCCGGGAGTGTTGTCCGCCGGCAACTGCTCGGTCGGCTCCGAGACGGCCACCCGGGCCGGCCGCAGGATCCGATCGCCCAGGCGGTAGCCCGGTTGCATCACCAGCGTCGCGGTCGGCCCGTCCACCTCGTCGGAATAGTTGTGCAGCAGCGCCTCGTGGATCCGCGGGTCGAAGGCATCGCCGACCTCGCCGTACTTGACCAGGCCCAGCTTCTCGGTGACCCGCTCGACCGTCTCGGCAACCGCCTTGAACGCGCCCTCGAGCTCACCCGCTTCGCGGGCCCGCCCGATGTCGTCCAGTGTCTGCAGCAGCTCGGTCAGCACCGAGCCGATGACGACCTCGCGGTTGGCCTCGCGATCCCGGTCCACCCGGCGCTTGTAGTTCACGTACTCCGCCTGCAACCGCTGCAGGTCCGCAGTACGCTCCGCCAGCGCTTCGGTCAACAGGGCCTCCTGGGCCGACGGCCCGATCAGGTCGGACGGCTCGCGCGGCGGCTGGGCGCCCGGCGTACCGGGCGTGCCTGGCGCGGCGCCACCCGCGGGAGCGTGCGAAGGCTCTCGCAGGTTGCCGGTCTCCGGGTCGATCCGGCGCTTGTCCCGGACGACGGGCTCGCCGTCGCCGAACTCGCTACCTGGGTCGGTGGGACGATCGGTCACTTGGTGTCCTCAGCCTTATCGGTCCCACTCTGGCTGTCCTGCGGACGGTCCTCGTCCACGATCTCGGCGTCGACCACGTCGTCGTCGCTGCTCGACTCGGACGCACCGTCGGTGCTGCCCTCGCCGGAGCTGCTGCCACCCGCGGCCTGGGCGTTCGCGTACATCGCTGCGCCCATCTTCTGGCTGGACTGGGCGAGCTTCTCCGACGCGGTCTTGATCGCGTCGGCGTCCTCACCCTCGAGCGCCTTCTTCAGCTCGGCCACGCCGTCGTTGACCTCGGTCTTGACGTCGTCGGGGATCTTGTCCTCGTTCTCCTGCAGGAACTTCTCGGTCTGGTAGACGAGGCCCTCGGCCTGGTTGCGGGACTCGACCGCCTCGCGGCGCACCCGGTCCTCCTCGGCGTACTGCTCGGCGTCGCGGACCATCTTGTCGATGTCGGTCTTCGGCAGCGCGGAGCCACCCGTGACCGTCATCCGCTGCTCCTTGCCGGTGGCAAGGTCCTTGGCGTTCACGTGCACAATGCCGTTCGCGTCGATGTCGAAGGTGACCTCGATCTGCGGCACGTTCCGCGGCGCCGGCGGCAGGCCGGTCAGCTCGAAGTTGCCCAGCGACTTGTTGTCCCGGGCCATCTCGCGCTCGCCCTGGTAGACCTGGATCATCACGGACGGCTGGTTGTCCTCGGCCGTGGTGAAGATCTCCGAACCCTTGGTCGGGATCGTGGTGTTGCGCTCGATGATCTTGGTGAACACGCCGCCCTTGGTCTCGATGCCCAGGCTCAGCGGGGTCACATCGAGCAGCAGGACGTCCTTGACCTCACCCTTCAGCACACCGGCCTGAAGCGAAGCGCCGACAGCCACTACTTCATCAGGGTTCACACCCTTGTTCGGGTCCTTGCCACCGGTCAGCTCCTTGACCAGCTCGGCCACCGCGGGCATCCGGGTCGAACCACCGACGAGGATGACGTGGTCGATCTTCGACACGTCGATGCCGGCGTCCTTGATGACTGCCTTGAACGGGGCGCGGGCGCGCTCCAGCAGGTCGTTGGTGAGCTTCTGGAACTCGGCCCGGGAGAGCTTCTCCTCCAGGTGCAGCGGGCCGGAGTCGGTCAGGCTCAGGTACGGCAGGTGGATCGAGGTCTCAGCCGCGCTGGACAACTCGATCTTCGCCTTCTCGGCCGCCTCCTGCAGACGCTGCATGGCCATCTTGTCGCCGGACAGGTCCGTGCCGTTCTTGTTCTTGAACTGAGTCACCAGCCACTGGACGATCCGCTGGTCCCAGTCGTCGCCACCGAGGTGGTTGTCACCGCTGGTGGCCTTCACCTCGAAGACGCCGTCGCCGATCTCCAGCAGCGAGACGTCGAAGGTGCCGCCACCGAGGTCGAAGACCAGGATGGTCTGCTCGGTGCCCTTGTCCAGCCCGTACGCCAGCGCAGCCGCGGTGGGCTCGTTGACGATCCGGTGAACGTTCAGACCGGCGATCTCGCCGGCCTCCTTGGTCGCCTGGCGCTGCGCGTCGGAGAAGTAGGCCGGCACGGTGATGACCGCGTCCGTGACCTGCTCCCCGAGGTACGCCTCGGCGTCCCGCTTCAGCTTCTGCAGCACGAATGCGCTGATCTGCTGCGCGGTGAACTTCTTGCCGTCGATGGAGACGTTCCAGCTCTCGCCCATGTGACGCTTGACGGAGCGGATCGTCCGGTCGACGTTCGTGGTGGCCTGGCGCTTGGCCACCTCGCCGACCAGGACCTCGCCGTTCTTGGCGAAGGCCACGACCGAGGGCGTCGTACGCGCTCCCTCGGCGTTGGGGATGACGGTGGGTTCGCCACCTTCCAGTACGGCGATGACGGAGTTCGTCGTACCGAGATCGATACCGACCGCGCGGGCCATGTGCGTTACCTCCACGAAGTTGAGTGATGCAGACTCAATGCTGCCGCCCCCGGGGCCCGGATTCAAATCGGGCCTGACTCCAGCAACCGCCTGGAACCGCCCGCAACCGCCCGGAACCGCCTGGAAGTGCAGACTTGAGTTCACCTGGCTCAACATTGCCGCACCCCGGGGTCATTCCCAACTCCGGGGTCCACTTTTCCGGGAATCCTCAGGTCACGCCCTGGTCAGACCCCTGCCGCGGAAGGCACCGCGCGTGGGATGGTGGCCTCGTGAAACTCCGCCCCATGACTTCTGCCGACGAGCCGGCCGTGCTCGCGCTGAACGCAGCCGCGGTCGAGCAGACGGACCCGCTGGGCCCCGATCGGCTGGACTGGCTCCGCCTGATCGCCGCCCACGCCGCTGTGGTGGAGACCGAGGGCGAGGTCGCCGCCTTCGTCCTCACCTTCGCCCCCGGCTCCGCCCACGACAGCCTCGACTTCCAGTGGTTCGCCGAAACCTATGCCGACCGGTTCCTCCACCTCGACCGGATCGTGGTCGCCGAGAAGTACCGCCGTCAGGGGATCGCCTCGCTGGTGTACCGAGCGGTGGAACGCTCGGCCAAGCCCTTCGACCGACTCGTCTGCCGGGTCCAGTCCGATCCCCCCGACATAGCCTCCCTCGCCTTCCACGCCGCCCGCGACTTCGTCGAGGTCGGCAAGATCCACCGCCCCGACGGCACCACCAGCGCCATGCTGTCCAAGGAACTCGCTGACTGACTCCCCGTTCACAATCTCCTTGCGTCCGAAGAACCGTTGGGCCAGCCCCTCGCTTCTTCGGACGCAGAGCAGATCAGAGAGCCCGTACGTCGAGGAGGGCGCGCAGGGGGAGCTCGTGGCGCAGCCGGGTGTCGGTGAGCGCGTCGACGATGCAGGCGGCGCCGATCCAGTGCGCGCCGCAGGCGTCCACCAGCTCGCGGACCACTCGGGCGGTCGCGCCCGTGTCGGCCCAGTCGTCGACCATCAGGACGCGATCACCCGCTTTGATCAGCTCGCGGCGGAAGCCGAACACGAGGTGCCGATCCTGGTAGTCCGGCCCGGTGGTTCGCTTCACCCAGCGATCGCTGTCGATCGCCTGCCCGTCGTCCTTGCGGACCTCCACGAACCCGACCCCCAGCGAAGCAGCCGTCAGGGCTCCGACGAGGGCGCCGCGGGATACCGGACCGAGAACCACCGTCGGCGCCTCGGCGTACAGGCCGACCAACGCGGGGCCCAGTTCACGGATCAGGTCCGGGTCGCGCCACCAGCCGGTGACGTCCGCGTAGCTGCTCGACACGCCGCGATCGGTCTGCCAGCTGAAGGCAGCCGTCAGCCGCCGGCGGAACTCCCCGTCGACCCGCCGCACCGCCACGCTGGACATACCACCAAGCGTGACGGGCTCCCCGCCCGGGCGCACCGCAATTTCTTCAGGCGAGGGCGGCGCGGGGAAGCAGCTCGCCGACGATCTCCCGGGTGAAGATGTCGTAGCTGATGATCAGCAGCCGATCGCCGGGCAGTTCGACGACGGCCGGGTTCGACTGGTCGAACGTGTCCTGGCCGGTATCGATGACGACGCGCAGCGGATCCTGGTCCCACCGCCCGCCGGGATCCTTCACGATCGTCGCCACCGTCGGCCGGCCCGCGTTGAACCGCTTGGAAATGTCGCCATAGGCAACCAGTACGGCGCCGTCGGACAAGGTCAGCGTGTCCGCCGAGAACGCATGCAGGCCTGACAGCTCGGGCGGCGACCAGGTCATGCCGTTGTCGTCGGACCTGGTGAGCTCCGCTTCGTCATCGGTCCGCAGCAACGCCACCACCTGTCCGTCCGGCAGCAACGTCAGGACCGGCTCGACGTACTCCCGGTCTCCGGCCTGCCCCAGCATGACCTCGTTCTCGGCGGGCCAGGTACGCCCGCCGTCCGTGGACCTGACCACGCTCGCCGAGTGACACGTATCGCCCGGGAACACCCCGTACACGGGCGCGAGCAGATCACCTCCAGGCAGCTCCAGGATCTGCCCGTGCGCGACGATGTGCCCCGACCTGAAAGAGTGCCAGACCTCCTCGGTCTCCTGCACCATCCGCGACCCGACCAGCACCGGCTCACCCCACGTCGTACCACCGTCGGCCGACCGCGACACGAGCACACCCGGACAGACGTACGGCCGAACCGACCAGTCGATCTGGAACCAGCTCAGCAGGAGTTCCCCGTTCTCGAGCTCCACCAGCATCGGATCCCGGTCGTCGTACAGCCCGTCCACCACCACCCGCGGCTCCGACCAGCTCACCCCGTCAAGACTCTCGGCCAGCACGATCCGTCCGACACTCCGCACATGCCCCAGCCCTTCCCGCCACACCACCAGCACCCGCCCATCCCGCACCCTGACGGCACTCGGAAAATACGGGAGCTGCCCCTGGATGGACCGGGCGACGGATATACGAGCCATACGGCCAAGGTATCGAGGGGCGGACCGCCAACACTCACCAACCACGCCCGGCCGGCAGACCTGCCGCTCAGCTCACGCGGCCGGAGCTGCTCATCGCCGGGTTGGTGAGTGTTGGCGGTCCGCCCCTGTGGACAAGCCCCGCGGCGATCGGCTCGAGTCCGTGACGATGGGGACAGACATGGCGGATGTACTCGAGGTGCTCGGGCGGCGCGGCGGGAGCGCATCCTTCGGCGAACTCCGCGCCCTGGTCTCGGCGCGAACCATCCGGAAGGCGCTCGCTACGGGGACGATCCACCGGGTGGCGAAGGGTGTCTACGCGCTGCCCGAGTCACCGTCTGCCCTGACGGTGGCCCGCAGCCAGGGCGGGGTGGTTTCCCATACCAGCGCGGCGCTGCACTGGGGGATGAAGGTGATCACGCCACCTCCGCTGCCCCATGTCACCTTGCCGCCCGGGAAGGTCCGCCGACGAACGGGTCAGCCGTGCATCCTGCACTGGACCGAGGCATCCGTCGACGGCGACGTGACCACGCCGATCCAGACCCTCCTCGACTGCATCCGGGTCCTTCCGCTCCCAGAAGCACTCGCAGTGACCGACTCAGCGTTGCACCAGGGAATCGTCGATCAGGATGATCTGTTCACTGCGGCCAGGAAGCTCCGAGGACCACACCGGCGCCGGATTCAGCAGGTGGTCGGCCTGGCAGACGGACGAGCCGAATCAGTGCTGGAATCCGCTCTGCGAGCCATCCTGCTGGAGGCCGGAATCGACGGCTTCGTTCCACAGGTCGCCGTCCGGGACGCCGAGTTCTCAGCACGGCTGGATCTCGGACATTGGGGTCTGCGCATCGGACTGGAGGCAGAGGGCTTCGAACACCACGGCACCCGCCAGGCGCTGGTCAAGGACTGCCGACGACACGTCAACCTCAGCATCCGCGGCTGGACAGTGTTGCGCTTCAGCTGGGAGGACATCATGTATGACCCGGACTGGGTGGCGGCGTCGGTGAGGGAGGCGACCGGACTTCCAACACTCACCAAGCGGCTGCTTCGGGCCGCCTGACCGCTCGCGTGAGCGTGAGTCCTGAGCTGGGATGCGGGTTAGTGAGTGTTGGAGGTCCGGCCCTACACCGGCCGGCCGGCTACGAAGGTTCGCGCCACCAGGGGGACGCCGGGGCGGTAGGGGAGGTGGAGGTAGGAAGGGGCGTCCAGGACAGCTAGATCGGCTTGGGAGCCGGGGGTGATTCGGCCGAGGTCGTCGCGTCGAAGGGAGGCGGCGCCGCCGGCAGTGGCGGACCAGAGGGCCTCTGCGGGGGTCATGTGCATCTCCCGTACTGCGAGGGCGATGCAGAGCGGCATCGACGAGGAGTAGCAGGATCCGGGGTTGCAGTCGCTCGCCAGCGCCACCGTGACGCCGGCGCCGATCAGGCGGCGCGCGTCCGGATAGGGGGAGCGCGTGGAGAACTCCACTGCCGGCAGCAGCCCGGCAACCACCCCGGTCGAGGCCAGTGCATCCACATCGGCATCCGACAGGTGGGTGCAGTGGTCGGCCGCCGCGGCTCCAAGCTCGCAAGCAAGCTGTACGCCGGGACCTTCGCCGAGCTGGTTCGCGTGGACTCGCAGCCCGAGGCCCTTCGCAGCACCGGCCTGCAGGATCGCCCGGGCCTGGTCCGCGTCGAACGCACCCCGCTCGACGAACACGTCGATCCACTTCGCATGCGGCGCTGCCACATCCAGCATCGCCCCGGTCACCAACGCCACGTAGCCAGCCGGGTCGTCCGCAAACTCGGGCGGTACGACGTGAGCCCCGAGATAGGTGGTCTCGTCGGTGAAGTTCGCCGCGATCGCCAAGGCACGCGACTCGTCCACGGCCGTCAGCCCGTAGCCCGACTTGATCTCGACCGTAGTGGTCCCCTGGCGACGCATCTCCGTCACGAGTCGGGCCACGTTCGCCGTCAGCTGGTCGTCGGAGGCCTCGCGTGTCGCCGCGACGGTGGTCCGGATTCCGCCTGCGCTGTAAGGCTCCCCGGTCATCCGCGCGGCGAACTCCTCCGCCCGATCGCCCGCGAACACCAGGTGCGAGTGCGAATCCACGAACCCGGGAATCACTGCCCGATCGCCGAGATCGAGCGAACCGTCCGCGGCCGGCGCCTCCCGCCGCGACCCGACCCAGGCGAACCGCGACCCCTCGATCACGATCGCCGCGTCCCGCAACTCCCCCAGTAGACCACCATGCGCCGGATCGTTCGTCACCAACGACCCGATCCCGGTCAGCAGCAGCGAGGTCATCCGGCGGCCACCACGGAGATCGAGGCAGCCAACTCCGCTGCCACGTCGAGCTTCAAGTGATTGCCTCCAGCCACCAACTGCACGCCTCCGGCAACCACATCCACCACATCAGCTGCGGTGGCGGCGAAGACGGCAGTCTCGAGCGAAGCGCCCGTGCCTGCGGTGCGAACGCTGTCCACCCGTACGGCGACCAGATCTGCCCGCGAGCCGACCGAGATCACCCCGGCGTCTTCGAAGCCGAGCGAGTGATGACCGTTGACGGTGGCTGCGGCGACCAACTCCGGCGCAGACCAGTGGCCGCGTTCCTGCGAGAAGAGCCGCTCGTCCAGCTCGACAGCCCGCATCTCCTCGAACAGGTCGATCACCGCGTGACTGTCGGACCCCAGAGTCAGCGCGGAACCGGCGTCCCGGAGCAGCACCGACGGCCCGATCCCGTCCGCCAGGTCCCGCTCGGTCGTCGGGCAGAAACACGAGTAGGTCGCTGAGTTCCCGAGCAGACCGACATCCACCGGTGTCAGGTGGGTCGCGTGCACTGCGCTGGTCCGCGGGCCGAGGAATCCCGCCTCGTCGAGCACCTGCGTGGGAGTCCGCCCGTACGCCTCGAGGCTGGCCGTATTCTCCGCGACCTGCTCCGACAGGTGGATGTGCAGCGGCGCGTGCGGCAACGCGGAGGCCACCGTGGCGAGCTGGTCCCGCGGTACGCCTCGCACCGAGTGCGCCGCTGCCCCGATCACCACGTCATCCCCACCGCTCAGGTCCAGCACGCGGGCGGCCCAGCCGGAGGCATCACCGTCGCTGAACCGCTGCTGCACCCCGTTCAAAGGCTGGTCGATACCACCAGCGACATAAGACGTGTCGAGCAACGCGATCCGCAGCCCGGCGTCTCGCGCGGCCGCGATCAACGCCTTCCCCATCGCGTTCGGGTCGTCGTACCGGCTGCCGCCTGGGCCGTGGTGGAGGTAGTGGAACTCCCCGACCGCTGTGATCCCGCTGAGCACCATCTCGCCGTACACCGCCCGCGCGAGTTGGTAGTAGCTGTCCGGGGTGAGCACCGAAGCCACGGCGTACATCTGCTCTCGCCAGGTCCAGAACGTTCCGCGCTCGGTCTGCGTCCGCCCGCGGAGCGCGCGGTGGAACGCATGGCTGTGGCAGTTCGCCAACCCTGGCAGGACCAACCCGTTCAGCCGCACCGCATCGCCGGCGGGCGTCCCGACCTCGACGGAGGTGAACCGCCCGTCCGCGACCGTGACGAGAACACTCGATGCCAGCCCGGACGGCAACAGCGCCTGCTCACACCAATACGTGGTCACCGCGCGAGATCCTTCAGTACTGCGGCCAGCGCGTCGACCCCGGCCAGGCAGTCGTCCTGCTCCGCGTACTCCGCGGGCGAGTGCGAGACACCGGTGGGATTCCGCACGAACAACATCGCCGTCGGGATCCCCGCATCCGATAACACCCCGGCGTCATGCCCGGCGCCGGTCGGCAACACCGGAGCCCCCTCCAGTACGCCGACCAGCCGGTCCCGCAGGCCCGGCTGGAAATCCACGACCGGCGAGACGGATTCCGCCACCACGTCGACGGTGGTCCTGTCCCGTTCCGCTCGCTCCGCCGCCTGCCGAGTGATTGCTGCGAGCAACGACCGCAGTACGTCGTCGGAAGCCGCCCGGGCGTCCAGCCAGGCAGTCACCTGCGACGGCACGGCGTTCGTCCCGTTCGGCTCGACCGACAGGCGGCCGAAGGTGGCTCGCGCGCCGGCGAGGCGGGCTTGCTTGTTCGCCGCGAGGGCCGTCATCGCATACGTCAGCATCGGGTCGTGCCGGTCCTCCATCAACGTGGTGCCGGCGTGGTTCGCCTCACCGGAGAAGGTGAACCGGAACCGCCCGTGCGGCCAGATCGAGCTCGCCACACCGACTGGAGCGGTCAAGGCACGACCTTGCTCCACATGCAGTTCCACAAAGGTCGCCATCCGGTCCAACAACGGCGACGGGCCGACGGCGGCCGGATCGATGCCCAGCTCGGACAATGCCGTGCTCAACGGCACTCCAGCCCGATCCTGCAGAGCCAGGGCCTTCTCGGCGGACAGGACGCCGGTAGCGACCCGCGATCCGAGACAAGGCATCCCGAACCGCGAGCCCTCCTCCTCCACGAAAGCGCCGACGCCGATCGGCACCGAGGGCTCGAAGCCCTCGGCCCGCAGTCGATCCACGGCCGCCAGCGCGGACACCACCCCGAGTGGACCGTCGAACGCGCCACCATCGATCACTGAATCCAGATGGCTCCCCGTCACGACCCCGGGCACGTTCGGTACGCCCGCGCCCCCAGCCGGGCCCGACGCAGTTCCCGAGGCCGGAGCGGGCACCGAGGAAGGTGACCACCAGGCGACCAGGTTGCCGAGGCCGTCGGACTCGAGAGCGAGCCCGCGGGCGGCGCACTGGTCGGTGAACCAGTCCGTCGCCGCGCGCTCGGTCGGCGTCCAGCCGCCCCGGTGGTACCCCCCGCTCGAGGGGTCCTTACCGATGGCGGCCAGCGCCGCCCACATCTGTTCGAACGACTCGGTCAAGGTCAGGACAGCGGGTTCTTCGACAGCCAGTCCTTCGCGACTACGTCCGCGCTCTCCTTGCCGACCTCGATCCGCTTGACCAGATCGGTCAGGCCGTCGGTGGTCAGCTTGGCTTGCACCGCGTTCAGCGTGGTCGCGACGTCAGGGCTCTTGTGGTCGGTCCGGATCAAGGGAACGACGTTGTTCGGCAGGTGGATGTGCTCGGGATCCTCCAGCACGACCAGCTTGTTGTCCTTGATCACCGACTGGGTGGTGAAGAACTGGGTCACCTGGATGGTGTTGTCCTTCAGCGCCTTCAGGCTCAGCGGACCACCCGCGTCCAGCGTCTTGAACTCCTTGAACTCGACGCCGTACTTGTCCTTCATGCCGGCCAGGCCGGCGGTCCGCGTCTTGAACTCGGGGCCGCCGCCGGCGACCAGGTTCTTGCTGACCGCCTTCAGGTCGCCGATCGACTTCAGCGAGTACTTGGCCGCGGTCTCCGGCGTCACCACGATGGCGTCCTCGTCCGCGGCCGGGGACTTGTCGAGCACCTCGAGTCCCTTCGGCAGTACGCCCGGGAGCGCCTTGTAGACGGCCTCCGCCTCGTTCTCGGTGGCGTCCTTCTTGAAGTAGACCAGGGTGGCCCCGGTGTACTCGGGCAGCAGGTCGACAGACTTGTCCTGGATCGCCGCCATGTAGAGCTCGCGGGCGCCGATGTTGAGTTTGCGGTTCACCTTGATGCCCTTGGCCTCGAGCGCCTGGGCGTAGATCTCCGCGAGCAGTTGGCTCTCGGCAAAGTTCGCCGAGCCAACGGTCAGCGAGTCGACCTTGGCGGGTGCGGAACCGCCGCCGGCGTCACTGCTGCCGCCGCCGAGCGGGTCGTCGCCTCCACCCCCGCAGGCTGCAAGCGCGAAAGCGGCTGTCGCGGCGATGGCGCTGCCGATGAAGGTTCTTCTGAACACGGGATCCTCCAGGGTCCGTTACTACACTCCGGCCGGTGCCGGAGCAGTTGAAGTCTTGGTGTCACTCTTGCCTCGCAGCCGGCCGGTGAGCCCGGCAGACACGGCATACCGCCCGATCGCGGCGAAGATGAGATCGAGCAGGATCGCCAGCACTGCGACCAGCACGGCGCCGGTCAGCATCTGCGGGAAGTCCCGCAGGCTGAGCCCATCGATCACGTACCGCCCCAGCCCGCCGAGTGCGACGTACGCCGCGACGGTGGCGGTGGAGACGATCTGCAGGGTGGCGCTGCGGAGTCCGGAGATGATCAACGGCAACGCGATCGGGATCTCCACCTTGGTGAGGATCTCGCGGCCGGTCATGCCCATCCCCCGGGCGGCATCGACGGTGGCCGGGTCGACGCCGGAGACTCCGGCATACGTCGAGGCGAGGATCGGCGGGATGCCGAGCACCACCAGGGCGATGATCACCGGCACCACGCCGATCCCGATCAGCAACACGATCAGGGTGAGCAGACCGAGCGTCGGCAGAGCGCGCCACGCGTTCACGGTGTTGATCGCCAGAAACGCACCACGCCGGGTGTGACCGATCAGCAGGCCGATCGGGAACGCGATCACGGCGGCGATGAGCAGCGAGAGGAACGTGTAGCCGAGGTGCTGCACGATCCGGTTGGTGATTCCCTCCGCGCCCGACCAGTTGGCCGGGTCGGTGATGAAGTCGAGAAGTCCCTGGATCATCGGAGGGCCTCCTTCACAGGGGTCTGGGCCCGCGCCCAGGGGGTCAGCAGCCGTTGGAGTCCGACCAGCAGGATGTCGGCGAGCAGCGCCAGCGCGAGGGACAGCACCACCCCGACCACGATCGGGGTCAGGAAGTCCTGCTGGAAGCCCAGCGTGAACAGCTGGCCAAGGCCGCCGATCCCGATGATCGCGCCGACGCTCACCATCGAGATGTTCGCGACCGTGACGACGCGCAGCCCGGTGAAGATCACCGGGATGGCGATCGGCAGGTCGATGGTCACCACCCTTCGCAGGGTGCCATAGCCCACCGACACAGCGGCCTGGAGCACTTCCTCGGGCACGGAGCGCAAACCGTCGATCACGTTCCGGATCAGCAGTGAGACCGCGTAGATGGTCAGCGCGATGATGATGTTGGCCTGGGACAGCACCTGGGTGCCGATGATCGCCGGCAGCACGATGAACAGCGCGATGGACGGCAGCGAGTACAGCACGCCGCCGAGTGCGACCAGCGGGTTCGCCAGCCAGCCGAACCTGGTCGCGACGTAGCCGAGCGGCACGGAGATCAGCAGCCCCAGCACCATCGGGATCAGCGACAGGTAGAGGTGCTGCCCCAGCTGGGTCCAGATCAGGCCGGTGTTGTCACCGATCCAGGTCACGGCCGAAGCACCTCGGCCAGCGTGATGTAGTCGATCACGCCGATCGCCTTGCCTGCCTCGTCCACGCAGACCCCCTGGCCGACCGGCGAGGTCAGCACCGAGTCCATCGTCGCGCGCAACGAGTCGCCCCGTTGGAAGACGGCTCCCAGCGGCAGCAGCTCGCCGTTGCTCTTCCACCCCAGCGGGCGGCCGTCGTCGCCGACCGACAACTCGGGCGGCAGCGGGGCCAGCGACAGGTCGTCCGGCTTGAGGAACGTCAGGGCGCGGTAGCCGCGGTCCTGACCGACGAAGCTTTCGACGAAGTCGTCGTCGGGGTGGGCGAGCAGCTCGGCCGGCGGTGCGAACTGGGCGAGCGTGCCACCGACGCGGAGTACGGCGACATTGTCACCGAGCTTGATCGCCTCGTCGATGTCGTGGGTGACGAAGACGATCGTCTTTCCGATGTCGCGCTGCAGCCGGAGCAGTTCCTCCTGCAGTTGGTGCCGCACGATCGGATCGACCGCGCTGAACGGCTCGTCCATCAGCATGATCTTGGGATCCGCTGCCAACGCGCGAGCCACGCCGACTCGTTGCTGCTGGCCACCAGACAGCTGAGCCGGGTATCGCTCGGCGAGCTTGACGTCGAGACCGACCCGCTCGAGCAGCTCCATCGCCGTCGCGCGGGTCTTCTTCTTGTCCCAGCCCAGCAGCTTCGGCACGGTGGCGACATTGTCGACCACGGTCTTGTGCGGGAACAGCCCGGCATGCTGGATCACGTAACCGATACCGCGCCGCAGGGTGACCGGATCACCGGCGTTGATGTCCTCGCCATCGATCGAGATCCGGCCGCTGGTGCGCTCGATGGTTCGGTTGATCATCCGCAGCGAGGTCGTCTTGCCGCAGCCCGAGGGCCCGACGAACACAGTGATCTCGTTGCTCGGGATCCGCAGCGAGAGCTTGTCGACGGCGACGGTGCCGTCCGGATACCGCTTGGTGACGTCTTCGAACTCGATCATGGCGCCCCTTCGCGCTCGTCGGAGATCGCCCGAACGATCCTAGGTGAACCAGAGCCGAGTTCCACATGGTCAGCTCGAATCTCATTCATCGGGAAAGTGCACCTTAGCGCTAGGGATTGCCACGGTCGCACTCCGCAGTCAGGACTCCTGCATCGGGATCCTGACACCTCGTTCGGCCGCTACTTCTTCTGCTCGTTCGTAGCCGGCGTCCACGTGCCGGATCACGCCCATCGCCGGATCGTTGGTCAGCACTCGCTCCAGCTTCCGCCGGGCCAACTCGGTGCCATCGGCAACGGACACCTGGCCGGCGTGGATCGACCGGCCCATCCCGACGCCACCGCCGTGGTGGATCGACACCCACGAAGCACCACTGGACACGTTGACCATCGCGTTCAGCAGCGGCCAGTCCGCGATCGCGTCCGAGCCGTCCAGCATCCCCTCGGTCTCCCGGTACGGCGAGGCGACGCTGCCGGTGTCCAGGTGGTCGCGTCCGATCACGATCGGCGCGTCGAGTTCACCCGACGCGACCATGTCGTTGAATCGCACGCCGGCCTTGTCGCGTTCGCCCTGGCCGAGCCAGCAGATCCTTGCCGGCAGCCCCTGGAACGCGACCCGCTCACCGGCCAGCTTGATCCACCGGGTCAGGTGCTCGTTGTCCGGAAAGAGATCGAGGACGGCCTGGTCCGTCTTGTGAATGTCCGCCGGGTTGCCGGACAGCGCGACCCACCGGAACGGGCCCTTTCCCTCACAGAACAACGGCCGGATGTACGCCGGGACGAAGCCGGGGAACTCGAACGCCCGGGTGTAACCCGCCTTGCGGGCCTCGTCGCGGATGGAGTTCCCGTAGTCGAACACCTCTGCTCCGGCGTCCTGGAATCCCACCATCGCCTCGACGTGCCGCGCCATCGACTCCTGCGCCCGCTCGGTGAATCCGGCGGGGTCCTTCTCCCGTGCGGTGGTCCAGTCGTCGAAGTCCACGCCCACCGGCAGGTACATCAACGGGTCGTGCGCGGAGGTCTGGTCGGTGACGATGTCGATCGGCGCGCCCCGCTCCAACAGGTCCGGCACGATCTCGGCGGCGTTGCCCAGGACACCGATGGACAGGGGCTTGCGGGCCGCCTTCGCCTCCTCGGCCAGGCGCAGCGCGTCGTCCACCGAGGACGCCCGCATATCGAGGTACCTGTGCTCGATCCGCCGCTGGATCCGCGACTCGTCCACGTCGATGCAGATCGCCACGCCGTCGTTCATGGTCACCGCCAGCGGCTGCGCCCCACCCATGCCGCCGAGTCCGGCGGTCAGCGTGATCGTTCCGGCCAGCGTGCCGTTGAACTTCTTCGCCGCGACAGCCGCGAACGTTTCGTAGGTGCCCTGCAGGATCCCCTGCGTGCCGATGTAGATCCACGACCCGGCCGTCATCTGGCCGTACATCGTCAATCCCATCGCCTCGAGCTTGCGGAACTCCTCCCAGGTGGCCCAGTCGCCGACCAGGTTCGAGTTCGCGATCAGCACCCGCGGCGCCCACTCGTGCGTCTGCATCACCCCGACCGGCTTGCCGGACTGCACCAGCATCGTCTCGTCGTCCTTCAACGTGGTCAGGGTCCTCACCATCGCGTCGAACGAGTTCCAGTCGCGAGCCGCCTTGCCCGACCCGCCGTACACGACGAGCTCGTCAGGGTGCTCGGCCACCTCGGGGTCGAGGTTGTTCTGCAGCATCCGCAGCGCGGCCTCCTGCTGCCAGCCACGGGCGGTGAGGGTGGTGCCCCGAGGGGCGCGAACGGGACGTGGTCCGGACATGTGTGATCCAGCCTTTCTGGACAGCGAGCTCAGAACAGCGGGCCGGTGACGGCCTCGACAGCGGACAAGTAGGTGCCGTCAGCAACAAGCCGGACGGAGTGCTCGATCTCGGGCGCGAGGTGCCGGTCGGTGCCCGGCCCTTCGACGTGTTCCCGCAGGACCGCCCGTACCGCGGCCGTGGCGGGCGAGGGCTCGAGCGGCGCGCGCAGGTCCAACGCCCGCGCGGCAGTCAGGATCTCGACGGCCAGAACCGTTTGCAGGCCGTCAATCGAGCGGCGGAGCTTGCGCGCCGCGGACCAACCCATCGAGACGTGGTCCTCCTGCATCGCGCTGCTCGGGATGGAGTCGACGCTGGCCGGTACAGCGAGCCGCTTCAGCTCGGACACGATCGCGGCCTGCGTGTACTGCGCGATCATGTGCCCGGAGTCGACGCCGGGATCGTCCGCAAGGAAGGCGTTCAGCCCATGGTTGCGCGCGACATCCAGGAACCGATCCGTCCGACGCTCGCTGATGCTGGCCACATCCGCCACGGCGATGGCGAGGAAGTCCAGCACATAACCGACGGGCGCACCGTGGAAGTTGCCGTTCGACTCGACGCGTCCGTCCGCAAGGACGACCGGGTTGTCGATCGCAGCAGCCAACTCGTAGCCCGCGACGGTCGCGGCATGAGTGCAGGTGTCCCGCGCGGCACCGTGCACCTGCGGCGAACACCTCAGTGAATAGGCATCCTGAACTCGGTTGCAGTCGGGCCCCCGGTGACTCGCGACGATCCCGCTGTCAGCCAGTACTGCGCGCAGGTTGGCCGCGGCTGATCCCTGGCCCGGGTGCGGGCGGAGCGCCTGCAGGTCCTCGGCAAATACGCGATCTGTCCCGAGCTGCCCCTCCACGCTCATGGCCGCGGCGATGTCCGCGGTCTTGAGCAGGCGATCCAGGTCGGCGAGGGCGAGCACCAGCATGCCGAGCATGCCGTCGGTGCCGTTGATCAGTGCGAGACCCTCCTTCTCGGCCAGCACGACCGGCGCCAAGCCGTGGGCCGCGAGCGCCTCGCCGGCGTCGAGGAGGTTGCCGTCGGCGTCACGGACCTTGCCCTCCCCCATCACAGCCAGCGCGACGTGGGACAGCGGAGCCAGGTCGCCGGAACAGCCGAGACTCCCGTACTCATGCACGACCGGAGTCAGCTGCGCGTTCAGCAACCCGGCGTACGCCCGGGCTGTCTCGACCTTCACTCCCGTGCGGCCGGTAGCCAGCGTGGACAGTCGGAGGAGCGCCAACGCCCGAACGACCTCGGTCTCGACCTCCGGCCCGGACCCGGCCGCGTGCGACCGCACCAGGCTGCGCTGCAACTGCGCCCGCAACTCCGGCGCGATATGCCGCGTGGCCAACGCCCCGAACCCGGTCGACACCCCGTAGTGCGGGGTATCCGCCTGCGCGAGCGCCTCGATCGCCACCCGGGACTTCGCGATCTCCTCGAGGGCCTGGTCGTCGATCCGCACCGACGCCCGGCACCGCGCCACCGCGACGACGTCCTGCGGACTCAACGGCCCGACCCCAACGACTACCTGTGCTGTCTCCACCCGCCCATTGCACCCCGCCGATCCCAACACCGACACCATCGCCACCCACTTCCTGTCTCAAACCCGAGACACGTCGCCTCCGCAAGGCGCGAAGGTTCCTTCCGAGTGTGCGCATCGTGCCGTCGGCAAGGGCTTACCGGCGGCACGGTCCGTCCAGTCGGTGGCAGAGTGCGCACACTCGGCGGAGGGCGGGGGGCGCCTAGGAGATTCACCGCGGTGGGGCGGGCGTGACCGCCGGTGATCGGCGACCCTGGGCGGACCTAGGGTTCAGGTATGGGGTTCGAGATCCGGGCGGCGGGGCCGGCCGATGCGGTGGGAACCGCCGCGGTCTGGGCGGCCGCGATGCCGCAGTTGGTGAAGACGGCCAAGGGGGTCGAGGCGGAACTCAGGGCGGGCCGCTCCCGGGTGGTTCTGATCGCGGTCGAGGGGGATTCCGTCGTCGGCTACGGCAACGTCTATCTCCCGGCGCCGGGGGCCGAGGCACCCCGCGCCCGGATCACCGTGCAGGTGCCTCCCGCAGACCGGAACCGCGGGATCGGCAGCGCCCTCGCGGAGGCGATCTCCGCCAAGGCCGAAGAAGTGGGCGCACGGAGTCTGCTGATCGTGGTCTCCGATGACGAAGCCTCCAAGAGGTTCGCCGCCAAGCGGGGATTCACCATCGACCGGCCGATGAGCCATGCCTGCGCCGACCTTGCGCGAGTACCTGAGCCGGCCGCCGTTCCGGACGACCTTCAGTTGATCGACTACGAGTCGGCCGATCCGCGCAAGCTCTGGGAGGCCACGGTGGCTGTCGCCGATGGAGATCCCAGCGGCCTGTCGCACGCACCGGCGTACGACGATTGGTTCGCGACGGACTGGAACCACCCGGACCTGCGGCGGGACCTGAGCATCGCTGTTCTGGACGGCGACCAGGTGGTGTCGTTCGTGACCACCACGGCCGATCCGGAGCGCAGGGTGATCTGGTCGAACCTCACCGGCACCGTTCCGGCGTACCGGGGGCGCGGGCTGGCAAAGGTGGTCAAGTCCGTCGCGCTGGCGAGGAGCCGGGATGCCGGGTTCACCCAGGCGTTCACGGGGAACGACGCCGACAACCAGCCGATGCTCGCGGTGAACCGCTGGCTCGGCTACCGGCCCACGGCAGCCGCCTGGACTGCCGTGAAGGCGCTCTGAGGTGACCCGCGTCATGCCGCGCAGCGCACAGGAGATCAGGAGACATGCCCCTGCAAGGGGTCAATCGTCCGAAATCTGAGACAGGGCCGCTACCCTCACTGTTGTGAGCGGCAACGTTCCCGCCTCGACCCGCACTCTGCGGGTGCTGACGTTCCTGGCCACCCAGCCCGGTCCGGTACCGATGGAGCGCATCGCCTCCGCGGTCGGCCTGCCGCGCTCGTCCACCTATCACTTGCTCAAGGCAATGATCGGCGAGGGCTTCGTCGTGCACCTGCCGGAGGAGAAGCGGTACGGGCTCGGCGTCGCAGCGTTCGAGATCGGTTCGGCTTATCTGCGCCACGATCCGCTCGAGCGGCTGGCCCGTCCGCTGCTCGCCCAGCTTGTGGCGGAGGTCGGCCAGACCGCGCACCTCGGCGTACTGCACGGCCGTGAACTCGTCTACCTGCTGAAGGAACAGCCGCCCCGACCGGTCACTCTGGTCACGGACGTCGGTGTACGCCTTCCAGCCACGTTGACCGCATCAGGCCGCGCCCTGCTGGCCGCACTACCGCCCGCGCAGGTGCGCGCGTTGTTCCCGACCCCGGACAGTTTCGTACGCCGTACTGACGAGGGCCCGCAAACGCTCAGCCAGCTACGCCGGATCCTCGCCGACGAGCGACGCCAGGGTTATGCCATCGAGGACTCGCACATCACCCCGGGCTTCGCCTCGGTCGCAAGCGCCGCCGTCGATCACACCGGTCACCCGGTCGCAGCCATCAGCGTCACCTTCCGCGCCGACGCGGTCCCTCCCCCCGCCCGCGCGACTCTCGCCCGTCGCACCAAACAAGCCGCCGACGCCCTGACCCGCCGCCTGCACGGGTAGTGCTAGACCTACCTAGTACACCTACCTAGTGGGGGTCCTGGCACGCGTGCCCGACCCGGCTTCCCTTTCCAGGATTGAGGGTCATCAGCCCATCGCAGGAAGGTGCCCTTCATGCCAGCTCATGCCCTTGCAGCGGTGCCCACCACCTGAGCGACCTCGCCTACCTGTTCCACCTGGAGATCCTGGCGCCCCTGGATCCGGCGCAGACGAGGTTGGCGGACGAGGTGATCGCGAGGTGGAGTGCCTTCGCCCGGACCGGCAACCCGAACCTCCCGGGCTCGACAACCTGGCCCCGCGCGACGCCGCTCGACCCGAGCGTGCAGTCACTGAATCCGGCCGGAGTCACCAGGACCGACTTCGCCACCGAGCATCGGATCAGCTTCTGGCGGTCCGTGGACAGATAGAAAACGGCCCTTGCCGGGAACACCTCATCCCGGCAAGGGCCGTTCTGCAAGATCACCAAGAAGATTTGGTGATTCCCGGCAGCTCCCCGCGATGAGCCATCGTGCGGAACCGGACCCGGGAGATCCCGGCCTTGCGGAGGTATCCGCGGGGCCGGCCGTCTGCCGCGTCCCGGTTGCGAACCCGGATCGGGCTCGCGTCCCGTGGCAGCTTCTGCAGTTTCAGCTGCGCCTCGCCGCGCGCGTCGAACCCAGTGGCCGGATCCGCGATGATCCGCTTGAGCTCCGCACGGCGCTCGGCGTAAAGGGCGACCGTCTTCTTGCGCTGCTCGTTCTTGGCGATCTTGCTGGTCTTTGCCACCGGTCGGCCTTACCGCTCTTCGCGGAAGTCGACGTGCTGGCGGACCTTAGGATCGTACTTGCGCATCGTCAGGCGATCGGGGTCGTTCCGCCGGTTCTTGCGGGTCACATAGGTGAACCCGGTGCCGGCAGTGCTCCGCAGCTTGATGATCGGGCGGACGTCGTTGCGCTTGGCCATCAGACCTTCCTTCCGGGCGCGTCCCCGCGCCGTAGAACTTCTGTACCGTGAACGCCGGGCCGGGGGCCGGGTATTCCTTCGGACCCCTGCAGTCCGTCCGGGTCCGCACAGTGTACGTTGTACTGGTTATCGTTTTCAATAAGACGGGAGACGCCATGCTGCCGGTCACTCTGCTGACGGGGGTCGACGAGACCACCCGGGGCTCCGTCGCCACCACCCTGCTGACCGCCGCGGACCGACCTGCCGGTCCGGCCGCAACTGGACCAGCCGTCCTGGTCGAGTACGACGTGAGCGGCCTGGCGGGTGGCTCCGTAGTACGGATCGCACGGACTCTGGCCGGCGTGATCGACCGCGAGCTGATCCGGCTGGGTCACCCTTGTGTCTCCTGTGCGATGCGTGACTCGCTAGTCCCGCTGCTGGTCGGCATCGCCGCCGCCGAGAAGTACAGCCTGGTGATCGTGTCGGTCCCCGGCGCCGGGGACACCCAGGCACTGGCCGAGGAGATCGCCCGCGACGCGAGCTCGGAACTCCGGGTGAATGCCGTGCTGACCGTGGCCCACACCGGCACCTTCGTCGACGACCTGACCGGCGAGGACCTGATCCACGACCGCGGCATCCCGACCGCCGCGGAGGACGGCCGTGCCATCGCCGAGGTGATCGCCCGACAGATCGAATACGCGAACGCCGTGATCCTGAGTAGTCCCGACGACACCGCCGCGGCGTTGGCACGGGCGCTCAACCCGCAGGCGCTCATCCGGAGCCCCGGGGCGGCCGCGGACTTGCTCGGCGTACGGCTGCATGATCCGGATACGGCCGAGACCTGGGTCGAGCCCGGCAGCATCAGCGCACCCCTGCAGGACGAGGGCAGGGTGCAGACCCTGGTGTGGCAGTCCGCGCGACCGTTCCACCCCGAGCGGCTCTACGACGCGCTCGAGGACCTGGTCGCTCGGACCGCCCGGGGCAAGGGGACGGTGTGGCTCGCGTCGCAACCGCATGCTCGGCTCGGCTGGGACAGCTTCGGCACGAACATTGCCCTCGGAGTGCTCGGTCCCTGGCTCGCGGACCTGCCGGTGGACCGCTGGTCCGAGGTCGGCCAGACCCACCAGGCCCGCTCAGCGCTCGAGTGGCACCCCGACCACGGCGACCGCGCGTCGTACCTGTCGATCACCGGAATCGATCTGGACGTCCGGGAATTACGGCGGCGGCTGGATGGTTGTGTCCTTCGTGCGGATGAGTGGGACAGCACATTGACCGACCCGTTCGCCCCTTATCTGGAAGGAAGTACTGCCGCATGAAGAAGGACATCCACCCCGATTACCGCCGCGTCGTCTTCCGGGACAAGTCCGGCAACTTCAGCTTCCTGACCGGTTCGACGCGCGAGAGCAACGAGACCATCGAGTGGCACGACGGGAACACCTACCCGGTCGTCGACGTCGAGATCTCGTCGGCCAGCCACCCGTTCTACACGGGCCAGCAGCGCGTGATGGACACCCAGGGCCGGGTCGAGAAGTTCAAGAAGCGCTACGGCCAGAAGTAGTCCCCGGTAGCCAACGGCTCAACGGCTCGCAGATCCCTGGAGGATCGGCGGGCCGTTACTGTTGGAGGTCATGCCCATCTCCGAGTACGTGCTGCCAGGCGACTGGGTGCGTCCGGAGGGGATCACGCTCGGACCGGAGAACGACTTCTTCAGCGGCAGCAGCGCCGACGGCACGATCTTCCGCTGCGCCTTGACGTCACCCACAGCAGAGATCTGGCTACCCGCCGGCACCGACGGCCGGACCGTCGCCGTGGGTATGACCCTGTACTCCGGGTCGCAGCTGGTCGTCTGCGGAGGCGAGACCGGCCAGCTTTTCGTGTACGACGTGGCCAGCCGCGGGTTGGTCTCCAAGCGTGGGGTTCAGGGATTCCTCAACGACGTCTGGGTGGTCGGCGACTACGCCTACGCGACCGACTCGTCACGACCGGTCATCTGGCGATTCAGCCTCCTCTCCGATGCGGACCCGGTCGCCGTACCCGTCCCCGACGCCGGTCCCGATGCCTATCTGAACGGCATCGTCTCGACCGCGGACGAGACAGCCCTGCTGGCAGCAGCCCAAGGCACGGAGACCCTCTGGCGGGTGGAACTCGCCGACGGCTCCGCTCGGCCGATCGCCTCGGATTTCGCCGCGGACGGCCTGCTGATGATCGGCAACATTCTGATCGGCGTCTGCAATCGTGGTCAGACCATCCAGGACGCGGAGTTCTTCCTGGCTGCGCTCGAGGTCCCGGACGGAGCCCGGACCGTGATCCCGATCGGCGAATACACCGATCCCGCGTTCGACACTCCCACCACGCTGGCCACCGACGGCAAGCGGCTACTGATCGTCAACTCCCAGTTCGCCAAGGGCAGCGCCGCCGCGCCGCCCTTCCGGGTGATCGGCGTGGAGCTACCGTTCTTCTACTGAGTCTCGGATCTCAGACACGTAGGCGGGCGGGCTACTACGTGTCGGCGGTCACAGGATCCACACTGTGCGAGTGGAGCCGATTGAGATTTCCGGGGTCGGGCTGACGCCGCTGAACGCCGTGTCGCTCGGGCAGCGGCGCACGCCGGTCCAGCTGGGTGAGACCGCGCGCAAGCGGATGACGGACTCGGCCGTAGCGGTCGCGGAGATCGCGCTGCACCGACCCGTGTACGGGCGGACCACCGGGGTCGGGGCCAACCGGGACGTGCTGACGGTAGATCCGGAGCACGGCGCGCGGCTGCTGGCGTCCCACTCGACCACGGGGATCACGTCGTACCCGAAGGACGTCGTGCGGCTGGGGCTGCTGATCCGGGTGAACCAGCTGGCCACGGGCGGGTCGGGGCTGGCTCCCGAGGTCGCCGACGCGATCGTTGCCCTGCTCAACAATGACGACCTGCCCGACCTGCATCGCGGCGGCGCCATCGGCACCGGCGACCTCGGGCCGTTGGCGGAGCTCGGGCTGGCGCTGGGCGACGTCATCGACGGCACCAGCGCCCTACCGCTGCTCTCCAGCAATGCGCTCACCCTCGCCGAGTGTTGCCTCGCCTACGTCGAGGCCGCGACCCTCATCAACGTGGTCCCGCTGGTCGGCGCGCTGTCCCACGTCGCCCTCCGCGGCAACGCCGAGGTGTACGACGTGCGCGTGCACGAGGCGCGACCCCAGCCGGGCCAGGTCCGGGTGGCCCGGCGGATGCGCGGCCTGCTGGACGGGCTGCCGATCCCACCGGCGCGCGTCCAGGATCCGTTCGGCCTGCGCGCGTTCGCCCAGGTGCTCGGCCCGGCGGTCGACCATGTCGATGCCCTGGGCAACACTCTGACCATCGACATGAACGCCTCCGCGGAGAACCCACTGGTCGTCGGGGACACCGTGCTGCACAACGGCAACTGGCACGCCATGCCGATCGCGCTGGCGCTCGACTCGTTGCGACTGAGCCTGCACAGTGTGGCGACGCTTTCCACCTCGCGGGTCGCGAACCTGGTCGATCCGGAGTTCACCGGGCTGAGCAGGTTCCTCGCCAGTGGGGCCGAGGCGAGCTCGGGTGTGATGATGATCGAGTACGTGGCCCACGACGCGCTCGCCTCGGTCCGCTCGACGGCACAACCCGCCACCCTTGGGACGGCGACACTTTCGCGCGGGGCGGAGCACCACGCCAGCTTCGCGCCACAGGCCGCCGTACTGACCGCGCAGTTGCTTGATGCGCTGCGGGACGTGCTGTCGGCTGAGCTCGTGACGGCGGTTCGCGCGGTGAGGCTGGCGGGTTTGCAGCCGGAGCAACTCGCACCCGCTGCCGTCGGTCCGTGGCTGGCGGATGCGTTGGCCGCGCTGCCGGATGATCTGGCTGATCGCTCGCTGCGCGACGACCTCGAGATCGCCCGCGGCTTGCTGACCCAATGGGGAGACCGCCAGGTCGAGCATCCGGCCGAGGCCGGCTGAGGAGGCGCGGTCAGGTGGTTCAGCGGGTGATGAGGTCCAGGTTGACGGCTCGGGCCATGGCGGTGAAGCCGGCGGTGTTCGGGTGCAGATGGTCGCCGCTGTCATAGGCGGCCAGGAGCTGGAGCGGTGCTTTCGGGTCGCGGACGGCGCGCTCGAAGTCGACGAACCCGTCGTATTCGCCTGATGTACGGATCCAGTGGTTCAGCGCCTGCCGGGCCACCTCGCCGCCGACCGTGTACTGGTCGGAGGCCCAGTACGGCGTGAGCGTGGCGCCGTACGCCTTCAGGCCGGCCGCATGCGCCCGGGAGATCAGTTGGCGGTGCGCGTTGATGAGTTGCGTCGCCGGGATCGAACCGCGGGAGATGCGGATGTCGTTGATGCCCTCCAGGATGACGACACTCCGGACGCCGGGCCAGCGGATCACGTCGCGGTCGAACCGGCCGAGCGCGGCCTCACCCGAGGTACCGCCGTTCGCCAGCAGCCGGTTGCCGGCGATGCCGATGTTGAGCGCGCCGAAACCACGGGTGAGAAGCAGATCGGCCAGCTGATCCGGGTAGCGCAGGTTCTTGTCGATCGGCGACGAGGCGCCGTCGGTGATCGAGTCGCCGAACAGGACGACCGAGCCTTCCGCGTCGCCCCGCACATCGACCCCGTCGACGACGTAGCGGGCCGTCCCCGCCACCTTCCGGTACGGCGCTCCACCCGAGCCAGTCTGGTCACCGTCAGCACTGAACGCGGTCGCGCACCCGGCTGGGTGCTGGGTGAGCGGCCCGGTCGGCTGCGGGAAGTACGTGCTGACCACGAGGTCGCTGTCCTCCGCGACAGGCAGGGCGACCGCATCCGACACCGCCTCAGCGCCCACCGGGATGGTGGTCGAACCACGCCCGCCGAAGGTCAAGGGAACCAGCTGCAGTAGTTCGACAGTCGGCGTACCGGCGAGTGCGGCCCTCCGCGGCGCGACGGTGGTCCGGCCGATCACCAACGGACGGGTACCGAAACGGTTCGAAAATCGGACGCGAACAGAACCGCCACCCACGGACAGATGCGCGACCTGGCGCAGTGTCGTGTTCGCGACACCGGTCGCGGAGACACCTGTCTTGTCAGCCTCGGTGACAGCGGCGGCCCAACTACCTGCCCAGCCGTCGGAACGCGCTGCCCTAGTCGGCGCCTGCGGAGCCAGCGGCACCGCCGGGACTCCGGCGCCCGGCAAGATCGCGGCGATTGCAGCGATCGAGGAGAACAACGACTGCCACCAGCCGTCAGCAACCAGCACGAGTCGGCCTCCTCACGAGCGCCGATTCTGTCACAGCCGGCGATCATGCTCCTCCCGGGCGATGTCGCGCCTGGGCCGGCGAATCAGCTGGTCGGCAACCGGTCGTAGGCCTTGAGGACCCGGAGGGCTCGAAGCGTTTCGATGCCTCGGTATTCGAGAGTCGCGGCGACGCCCGGCGGTTCCCAGGTGATCGCCCAGCCGCCGTCGGCCTGCTGGTCCGCGACCAGCCGGTCCAGGTGTCCCTCGAGCTGCTGATCGTCGAAGAGCTGCCGCCAGAAGCTGTCCGGCGTCGGCGCGAAGTGCAACGGCGTCACCCCGTACTCCGGGTCGGCGGCGTCGGCGCGGTAGTACGACAGCTTCGGCAGCCACTCCTTCACCTTGGCGACGTCCGCCTCGTCGGAGTGACGCTCCAGGTACTCCATCGACTCGTGCATCGCGTGCGCCTCGTCCGGGAAGCCCTGGGCCAAGGCGGAGGCACACCAGGCGGCGGCCTGGTCACGCCACGGGTGCTCGAAGCCGAACGCGTCAAGGCGTCCGACGAGTCCGGCGGTCGGGTTGAGACTGGGCGCGTAGGTCCAGTCGCTCCAGTGCGCGGCCTTGGGATATGGCTCCATCACCGGCGTGGCAAGCGACACGGGACCTTCCGGCGTGGCGGCGGACTGCAACCAGTCGCACGCCCGCCCGATCATCTCGTCGTCGCGAGCACCCGCGGCCAGCAGGATGTCGAAGGCGGTCTCGACGTCGATCGCGAGGCTGTCCGGACACCTCTTGTCCGGTTCCAGCCCGTGCCCGAACCCGCCGTCGGCGTTCTGATAGCCGCGCAGCGCGTCCACCACCCCGGCCGGATCGGCCCCTTCGAAGAGCGTCGCGAACAGCCGGCGCTCCACCAGCCGGCCTTCCCGCCGGATGAACTCACGAGCAGCAGTGAAAGTCTCCATGCCCACACCCTCCCGCATCAGCAGCCCACCCGTCTTGAACGAATCGGACAGGGCGGTCAGCGTCAGAGCCAGCCGCGCTTCTTGAAGATGGTGTAGAGGGCGACGCTGACACACAGCATCAGGAGGAGGGCGTAGGGGTAGCCGGCCATCCAATGCAGCTCGGGCATGTGGGTGAAGTTCATGCCGTAGACCGAGGCGACCAGGGTCGGTGCGAACAGAATGGCGGCCCAGGACGAGATCCGCTTCACCTCTTCGTTCTGCCGGAGGCTGAGCTCGGACAGCCGCTGGGTCTCGTCGTTCTGACGTTGCGCGACCAGCGTGCCGTTGACCCCGATCAGGTTGATCAGCAGCACCTTGAACCCGGCCGACTGGTCGACGACGCGTTCGACGTGGTCTGCCACGTCGCGGAGGTTCTGCTGCAGTTCCTCGGCTACGCCGTACTTCTCGAACCCGCCGCGCAAGTCGGCGAGCATGGCCGGCAGCGGCTGGGTCGCCCGCATGAACTTGACCACCTCACGGAGCAGTTCGTAGATCCGCCGGGACACCTCGGGATCTCCGTTGAAGACCTGGTCCTCGATCTCGTCGATGTCGCCCTGCAGGCCGTCGACGACCGGCTGGTACTCGTCGACCACCTGGTCGAGGATGGCGTAGAGCACCGCCTCGGGGCCGCACTTCAGCAGGTCGGGGGTCTCCTCGAGCCGTTTACGGACCAGGCCGAGATCGGGCGACTCGGCGTGCCGGACGGTGACGACGAAGTCCTTGCCGGTGAAGATGTGGAGCTCGCCGAACTCCACCCGTTCGAGGTCGTCCCGGTAGCGGGCGGAGCGCAGTACGGTGAAGAGCACTTCGCCGTAGCGCTCCAGCTTCGGGCGTTGGTGGGCCGAGATGGTGTCCTCGACGGCCAGCCGGTGGAAGCCGAACTCGTCCCCGACCGACTCGATCTCCAAGGGGTCGGGTCGGTAGAGCCCGATCCACGCCATCCCGTCCCGGGCTCGGAGCTGCGTATAGGTGTCATCGAGGGTCGCGGGCTCGCTGACGCGGCGGCCGTCGACGTAGACGGCGTTCTCGATGATCGCCAACGGATCTCCTCAGCAGTAGGGAAGTCACGGCTCGAAGCGGTAGCCCATGCCGGGCTCGGTGAGCAGATGCGCCGGCCGGGCGGGGTCGGCTTCGAGCTTTCGGCGCAGCTGCCCCATGTAGAAGCGCAGGTTGCCACTCGCAGACTCGTAGCCCGGCCCCCACACCTCGGTCAGGAGTTGCCGCTGCGACATCAGCTTGCCAGGGTGCCGGACAAGCACCTCCAGTAGATGCCACTCGGTCGGGGTGAGGCGGATGTCCTCTCCGCCGTCCAGTGTGACTCGCTTCGCCGAAAGGTCCACCTGGGCGCCGCCGACGATCACCACCGGCGCGTCCTGCGCGAGGTTGCTGCGGCGCAGTACCGCGCGCATCCGGGCGAGCAGTTCGTCGATCCCGAACGGCTTGGTCACGTAGTCGTCCGCGCCCGCGTCGAGCGCCTCCACCTTGTCCGTGGCGTCCGTCCGCCCGGACAGCACCAGGATCGGCGCCTCCGTCCAGCCACGCAGCCCGCGGATCACCTCGACCCCGTCGAAGTCGGGCAACCCGAGGTCGAGGATCACCAGGTCCGGCGGATGTTGCGCGGCCACCTTGAGCGCCGCCGTACCGCTGCCCGCCACCTGTACTTCGTACCGTCGGGCCTTCAGGTTGATCTGCAGCGCCCGCACGATCTGCGGCTCGTCGTCGACCACCAGCACCCTGGTCATCCCTGCACCTCCGGCTCAGCGCGTTCCCGACTGCCGGGCACCGGCGCGTCGGCCGGACGCAAGGTTGCCGAAGGCATCGAGACGACCATGGTCAGACCACCGCCGGGGGTGTCCTCCGGCTGCAGGGTCCCGTGCATCGCTTCGGTCAGGCCGCGGGCGAGCGCGAGGCCCAGCCCGACCCCGACCGTGTTGTCGGTGTCACCGAGCCGTTGGAACGGCGCGAACACCCGGTCGCGGTCGGCCGCCGGGATCCCCGGGCCGCGATCGATGATCCGGATCTCGACGAAATCGCCGAGCGCGCTGCCGGTCACCAGCGGCGGACGGCCTTCTGGTGAGTGCCGGACAGCGTTGGCCAGCAGGTTCGCGATCACTCGCTCCAGCAGGGCGGCATCCGCGGCCACCAACGGCAGGGTGTGCGGGATGTCGACCGTGACCTTCGCAGCGGCATCACCCAGCTCGGCCAAAGCACCTGGCAGAACGTCGTCCAGCGCCATCGGCCGGGCGAAGACGGGCAGGACGCCGGCCTGCAGCCGGCTCAGGTCGAGCAGGTTGTCCACCAGTCGCGCGAGCCGGTCCAGCGACTCGTCTGCAGTCGTGAGCAATTCGTCCCGCTCGGACTCGGTCCACTCGACGTCGTCGCTGCGAAGACTGGTCACCGACGCTTTCGCCGAGGCCAACGGTGAGCGCAGGTCATGGCCGACTGCCCGGAGCAGCGCAGTACGCAACTTGTCGGCTTCGACGAGCGGCTTCGCTTCTGCGGCGGCTTCGCTCAAACGGGCCCGATCCACCAGGGCCGCCGCATGTGCCGCGAAGGCGCCGACGAGCCGGCGTTCGTCGGCAGCCAGCTGGTGGCCCTGGAGGACGAGGACAAGGTCATCCCTGGCTGGGATCTCGGCATCCCCTTCCTCGGGGCGGCGACAGGTCGCAGTACCGGCTGCGGCCAGAGGTCGCCAGGTCTCGGTCAGCTCGTCGGTTTGCACCCGCTCGAGCAGTACTGCGCCGGTCATGCCGAAGGCCTCGCGGAGTCGTTCCATCAGGGCGGGCAGGGCGGTCTCGCCGCGCAGTACCGTGCCGGCCAGCGTCGCGAGGGTCTCGGACTCGGCGGCGGCGCGGGCGGCCTGCCGGGTCCGGCGGGCAGCCCGGTCCACGACCGAGCTCACGAGCGCAGCGACGAGGAGGAAGATCGCCAGCGCCAAGGCGTTGTTCACCTCGGCGATCGTGAAGGTCCGGGTGGGCGGGGTGAAGTAGTAGTTCAGCACGAGCGTGCCGGCGACTGCGGTCACGATCGCGGGCCAGAGCCCGCCGACCAACGCGACGACCACCACGGCCAGCAGGAACGCGAGGACGTTGCTCGTCAGGTTCAGCGTGTCGCCACCGAGACCGAGCAGCAGGGCCAGCAACGGCGGCAGCAGAATCGCCAGCGCGAAGCCTTGAAGCTGTCGCTGGGGCGACAGGCTGCCGCGCGCCCGAGGCAACCGGCCGCGTCCCATCTCCGAATGGGTGACGATGTGGACGTCGATGTCCCCGGAGTCGCGGATCGTGCCGGCGCCGATGCCGGGCCCCAGCAGCGACGAGAACCAGGAGCGGCGGCTGCCGCCGAGCACCAGTTGGGTGGCATTCTCCCCGCGGGCGAAGGACAGCAGCGCATCCGAGATGTTCTCGCCGACGATCTGGTGATACGTCCCACCGAGGCTCTCGACCAGGGTCCGTTGCGTGGCGAGTGCGGTGGGATTGGCGCCGGTCAGTCCGTCGGAGCGGGTGACGTGTACGGCGAGCAGGTCTCCACCGGAGGACCGGGCGGCAATGCGGGCGGCACGCCGGATCAGGGTCTCACCTTCGGGACCACCGGTGAGGGCCACCACCACTCGCTCCCGGGCTTCCCAGGTGGAGTCGATGTCATGCTGAGCACGGTACTGCTGCAGGCCCGCGTCGACCCGGTCCGCCAGCCACAACAACGCCAGTTCGCGCAGGGCGGACAGGTTGCCGACCCGGAAGTAGTTGCCCAGGGCAGCATCCACCTTATCGGCGGCGTAGACGTTGCCGTGCGCCATCCGTCGGCGCAGAGCCTCCGGCGTCATGTCGACCAGCTCGATCTGGTCCGCGGCACGGACCACCCGGTCCGGCACCGTCTCCCGCTGCGGCACGCCGGTGATCTTCTGCACCACATCGTTGATCGACTCGAGGTGCTGGATGTTCACCGTGGAGATCACGTCGATGCCCGCGCTGAGCAGGTCGTCGATGTCCTCCCACCGCTTCTCGTTCCGGCTGCCGGGCACGTTGGTGTGGGCAAGCTCGTCGACCAGGGCGACCTCGGGCCGGCGGGCCAGCAGCGCATCCACGTCCAGCTCGGTGAAACTGGCGCCGCGGTGGTCGAGAATCCGTCGCGGCACCACTTCCAGGCCGTCGAGCATCTCGGCCGTGTGCTCCCGGCCGTGGGTCTCGACGAATCCCACCACCACGTCCGTGCCGCGTTCCCGCCTGCGTTGGGCCTCGCCCAGCATCTTGTAGGTCTTGCCGACGCCGGGCGCGGCACCCAGGTAGATCCGCAGATGCCCGCGACCGCTAGTGCTCATACCCCCATGCTCTCAGTTCGGCCCATTCGCCCTGTCGCCGTTCGGTTCGGCCCAGCGCGGCGAGCGCCTGGTATGAGCGTCCACTGCACACCGCTGGTGGCGCCGTCAGGAGCGTTCTCACGGTGCTCTAACAACCCCGTCCAGACCTCTAACAGCTCTCTCATGCGGACGGTTTTCGGACACGACTTCGGTCTGCGGGTCGGACTGCGCATACTTACGCCTGGCAATCGCAGGCCCACCTGAGAGTTAGGGAAGAACGCAGTGACTGAAGTGGATGACCAGCAGGTCCCGGGTTCCGGGGACCAGTTCTTCTCTGAAGAGAGCCGCAGGGCGCTGGCCGAGGCGAGCCGCCTGCTAGCCGAGCGGCTCCAGGCCCACACCGAGGCCCTGCTGGCGATGACCGGCGGGCCGGACGAGCAGAACACCCTGTACGAGCAGAACGTCGCGCTGGAGGAGCTCGTCGAGGGCTGGAACGACGCAGTCTTCGAACACACCGGTACGGCGCCGCTGCTGCTCGAGGAGGAAGGCGAGGACGAGGAAGAGGAGGAGCCGGAGGAGGAGCAGGAACAGCTGATCAGCGTGGTGTCGCGGTTCGACCTGCGCGTGGTCGACCTGGACGCACTGCTCGAGGCCGGCCGGTCCGCGCAGGAGCGGCACCCGGCCGAGCTGGACGAGTCAGGCGAGCGGGAGCCGGTGGATTCGGCCGAGCAGGCGATCTACGAGATCAGCCGCGAGCTCGGCGAGGCGTGGTTCGAGCTGCCCGGGGTCGACCTCGTCGCCGGGGCCCGCGCGTACGTAGTACCGGAGTACCCGTTCGAGCCGCTGGAAGCGGACGCGGACGACGTCGTCACCGAGATCGGCGCCCCGAACGGCGTCGTCACCCACGCGGAGACCTGGGCCTAGATCAGGCCGCCCCGGACGGGACAGCGTGGCGCTCGACCACGCTGTCCCGCCCGAGGCGCTCGGCGAAATCTCATCGACACTGAGTGATCGCACGTGCGGGAATCCAGAGCACGTCGCAAGGGATCGGCGCCTCTTTCGAGACAGGTGAACCACGCCACTGTTTCGGTCGTGTGGAGGATGTTCCACTTCCTAACCGACAGGAAAGTGTTATGTCGCTTCGTACGAAAGGCCGACCACTCGCCGTCGTCGCCGCATTGATCGGTGGACTGGCCTTGGTCGCGCCCAGCGCCGCCAGCGCACAGCAGTCCTCGGGTCACAGCGACGGGTTCGCGGTCAAGCAGGTGAACCTGGTCTCGGACCTGCCGATGGGGCCAGATGTGCTCCTCGATCCTGACCTGGTCAACCCATGGGGCCTGTCCTTCGGCCCAGCCACGCCGATCTGGTCGTCGAACCAGGGCACCTCAACTTCCACTTTGTACCGCTGGCTCCCGGGCCAGACCACAGCAACCAAGAATGCCGGCGTCCGCGTCACCGTGCCAGTGCCGACCGGCCAGGTCTTCAACAACACCACCGGCTTCGTGCTCAGCAGCGACACTGCCACCGCGCCGGCCGCCTTCATCTTCGCCACCCTGAGCGGCCAGATCGCCGCCTGGTCCGGCACGGTGGACCCGCTGATCGGCGCGGCCGAGATCAAGGCGACCGTGAAGGACGCCGTCTACACCGGGCTCGCCATCGCGACGGCCAAGAACGGTCCTCAGCTGTACGCAGCGAACTTCGCGCAGGGCCGGATCGACGTCTTCGACAGCAAGTTCGACAAGGTCAAGCAGCCCTATGGGGCCTTCCGGGACTCCCACCTGCCGAAGGGCTACTCCCCGTTCAACGCGCAGACGCTGAAGGTCAACGGCAGCGACAAGATCTTCGTGGCCTACGCCAAGGTCGACCCGAAGACCGGGCGTAACGCCAGCGGCAAGGGCCTGGGCTTCGTCGACGAGTACACCGTGGACGGCAAGTTCGTCGCCCGCATCGCCTCGCGCGGCTCGCTGAACGCTCCTTGGGGGCTGGCGATCGCTCCGGCCGCATGGGGTAAGCACGCCGGCTCGCTGCTGATCGGCAACTTCGGCGACGGTCGGATCAACTTCGTCGAGCCCAAGTCGCAGGGCCGCTTCGACAACAAGATCGAGGGGCAGCTCAAGAAGACCAACGGCCACACCCTGGTGATCCCTGGCCTCTGGGCTCTGCTACCCGGTACCACTGCAACCGGCGGCACCGATTCGGTCTGGTTCTCGGCAGGCATCGCCAACGAGACGCACGGTCTCCTCGGCGTCCTACGCCTGCCCTGACCCGGGACAACCGCCCCCGGCCCCCCGACCCCCCGTGCCGGGGGCGGTACCCCAACTAGGGGGAACTGAGCACGGTTTCGGTGCCAGCGGAGGACTGAGCTGAGGAGCCGAGGGGACTCCTCAGCTCGGATCCTCCGCCTACCGAGAATGCTTTCCCTCTTCCCCTTTGTCCGCTAGTACGACAGCCGTAGTTCGTGATGATGCCTCTCGGCAGGGGGCCGCGGAGGGCTGGGTGGGTGCTGCCCTGACCAAGAGCGGGGACCTGGGACAGGTAGTCGGGGCCTTGAACACGTTATTTCGTGTCCGCGGTCGCTGTTTGGTGTTCAAGGTCGCCGCTTCCGGACCGCTGCGCGCCACCGAGTCGAGTGCTGATCAATGGCGGCATGGTTTCGACGGGATCGTTGACAGCCCTGCAGCGCCAACGCTCATCAACCGCGGCTGATTGCCTCCAGCGAGCGTGCGTAGGCCTGCTCGCGACACCCGCAGGTTGCCTGTGAATGCTGGCACTCCGGGCCTGTCCCCGCAACATCACAAAGTCCGGCCTCACCGCCTGAACCTGACTCGACCTTCACGGCTTCGCCGCACCAAGACTTCTAGACAATCTGTGTCGGCGGACGACGGGGGACGAAGCTGATGCTCGAGGCCATCGCCCGACTGAACGCCGCCTGCCTGCGGCTGCCGTTCTCGCAGTACGGGCTGTGTGGAGCGATGCCGGATCAGTTGCTGTCGGCAATGGACCGGGCTTACCGCGCCGAGCTGGTCAAGGCGATGAAGGCGGCGGGGGACGAGGCTCGGCTGGAGCCGCGGGAGTTCGCGGCGTTCAGAGATCCTTCTCGAACCAGTGGTGGGCGTAAGGCTCGGAGTTGAACGCAGGAACCTCGCGATAGCCGGCCGCCCGGTACAGCGCGATCGCTTCGACCAGCTTGCGATTGGTCTCCAGACGCAGTACTCCGACGCCGCGGGCCGAGGCCTGCTTCTCCAGCTCGGTCAGAAGTCGACGCCCGAGACCGAGTCCGCGAACGTCCCGGGAGACCCACATGCGCTTGACCTCGGCCGGTTCGTCGTCGTGGAACTTGAGCGCGCCGCAACCCACCGGCTGCGAGTGCAACGTGGCAACCAGCAGCAGCCCGGCGGGAGGCGTCAGTTCGTCGACGCCGGCCGAGATCGTGCGGGCATGGTCGAACCCGCCCTCGAAGCGCTCGGCCAGCTCGTCGAAGTAGGCCTGGACGCAGAACCGGGCGTCCGGATGCCGCGGATCCACGCTGCCGACCTGGACCGTCGACGCGATCAGCAGCCGCTCGACCTCACCCATCGCGCTGATCAGCCGGGTCCGTTGCCGGTCGCTCAATGGCTCGAGAATCGAAGCGGCCAGGTCGTCCGACCGCTGGTCGAGCACCTCGCGCTCGGCCCTGCCCTTCTTCGTCAACCGCGCGGTCCGGACCCGGCCGTCGCCGTCACTCTGGTCGACCTCGACGAGCCCGTCGTTCTCGAGCACCCGGAGCAGCCGGCTCAGGTAACCCGAGTCCAGATCCAGCCGCGACCGCAGCGCCCTGAGGTCACACCCGTCCGGCCCGATCTCCCAGAGCACCCGCGCCTGGCCGAGCGGGCGATCGCGCGACATGTAAGCATCGTTGAGCGCCCCGATCCGCTGTGTCACGGTCCGGTTGAATCTCCTGACATCGGCGATCCCCATTCTCTGACTATAGTCAGAGAATTACCGCTCAGCTCTGCCCACCGCTCCGGTCAGGCTGGGGAACACCAGGTCGATCGGATCCCGCCGCCGGTACGGCTGCCAGCTGGTCAGGTGCGGCTGGACCAGCCAACGCACCCGCCCGGTCGTTTCGCTGTTTGTTCCTGGCGCCGGCACCCAGTCATCCACACCCGAGTGCAGTACGCCGCCGGCAGCCGCGACTTGTCCGGCGGGGATCGACCCCGGCACTAGGAAGAACCACCAACGCCTGCGCGCGGGCGCCATCGCCGTCGGGCAAGTCGTCTTGAGGTGCTGGTTCAGCAGTGCCCCGAACTCAGGCGGGATGTCCACGACGTCGAACCCCTCGGTGACCAATGCGATGCCCCACGGATGTTCGCTCCACACCGCGTCCGCCTGGAAGCCCTGACGCACCACCCCGCCGACCAGGTGTGGATCCACGCAGTCGCCGCGAAGGCAGAGGCACACACCGTGCTGCGGCACCGCGAGTGGAGCCACCGGCCACCCGTTGACGGCGTACCGGATCGCCCGCTCGCGCACCCTCCGCACGTGGGCGTCCCGCGCCCAACCGCTGGTGCTCCAACCGCGGCCGGTCCAGGCGTCAGGCACGTTGGCCGACCGCGAAGAGGAGCGAACTGGAGGGCACCAACTCCGGGAAGCGATCGGCGAGCCTCGAGCACTCGAGGGCGGTCTGCAGCGGGTCCGGCTCGGTGAAGCTGGCCGGCAGCGGCTCATCCTTGAAGTGCGCGTCGATCGTCACCGTCAGCCAGCCGCCCGGACCGGTCAGGCCGTGCACGGTGACTGCACGCAGGCCTGCATTCGTCAGCTCGGTCCGCAGCTGGGTGACGGTGTGGTACGTCGTTTCCGCCATCCGCTCGTTGTCCGGACTGAACCCGGTGTCGAGGATGTCGGTAACGATCCCCTGCCGCTGCAGCAGCTTGTTGGCCAGCGTCGAACCGATCAGGTTGGCCGCCCGGTTGATCGCGATCACCGCGATGAACCCGCCGGGCTTGATCACCCGAACAGCCTCCCGCAGTGCGAGTCGCCGATCCGCCGCCTCGGGCAGGTGATACATCGGCCCGGCCAGCAGCACCGCGTCGAAGTACTCGTTGTCCCACGGCAACCGCCGCGCATCCCCTTGTACTGCGTTGATTCCCGCGGCCGTCGCTTGTTCGACATGGTGTTGCACAGGATCCAGCAGCTCGACCGAATACCCCTGCTCCTGCAGCCAGCTGGCGTGAATCCCCGGTCCACCTCCGATGTCCCCGATGTCAGCCGGCGGCTCGGGAAGGTACCGCTGCAGCAGGTCCCGAACCCTCGCCTGCTCCAGCCGCCCCTTCAACGTCGAGCTCAGCCGGGTCGCCTCGTCATGCCTGGTGGTGTAGTGCGTCTCAATGTCCACTTGCGTCGTCATGTCGATCGATTCTGGACACCCGCATGCCCCACCAACAGGCCATTCCCAGGGCAACCCAGGGCAACCAGGGGCAGATCGCTAGGCCACGTCGTTATCCCCAGTCATATCGTTGCTGTAGACAACTGGCCCTCAAACGAGAGCTCTGCGTCCACAGGCTGAGCGTTGCTGTGGACAACTGGGTCAATTTCGGTGCATCAAGAAATCCCTTATCTATAATGGGTTCTCGGCACAGAAACTGTCGGCGGCCCCGTCTACAGTTGTCGGTATGGATCTCGTGGAGATGCGGCCGGTGTGGTCGATGAGCGGCAGCGAACAGCTGACCACCCTCGACGCGCTGCGCGACGAGATCAGCCGGCTGGAAACTTACCGGCTCCAGGTCCTGGCCGGCTTCGACGCCGGTGGCCACGCCAAGGAGCTCGGCGCCCGCGACACCGCCGAACTGGTGTCGTTTCGGCACCGCCTCGACAAGGCCGACGTCCGCCGCGACCTCAAACTCGCCGCCGCGCTACCCAAATACGAACTCGTCTCCGCCGCCCTACCCACCCCCACCGACAACCTAGACGGCGACGGCGACGGTCAGGCCGACACCGACACCGACGGGGGCAGTGCCGGCGCCGCGGTGGACAGCGATGTCGACGGCGAGGACCGCGGCGCCGGTGGGGAGGCCGGTGGGGAGGCTCCGGTGCTGCTGCACCTGGCGCAGGCGAGGGCGATCGTGTCCGCGCTGGAAAAGGTGCCGACGACGGTGCCGGTGGAGGATGTGGTCGCGGCGGAGGAGCAGATGGTGCGGGCCGCGCGGCACCTGCCGCCCGGTGACCTGCGCGACCTCGGCCGACAAATCCTGGAGTTGCTCGACACCGACGGTCCCGAACCGGCCGAGGACAAGGCCTACGCCCGTGAGGCGTTCTGGATGAAGAACGCCGACCACGGCCTGAAGTTCGGCGGGTTCCTCGCCAACGAAAACGCAGAACTCCTCAACACCCTCATCGACGCCAACGCCAAACCCCACAAGACCATCGACGGCGAACAAGACCCCCGCTCCCGCGACAAGCGCCAAGCCGACGCGCTGACCACGGTGCTGAACGCCGCCGCCGGTGCCGGCACCACCGGCCACGGCGTCATCAAACCCCACATCACCGTCACCATCGACCTCACCGACCTCCAAAACGCCCTCGCCGCCACCAGCCCCGGGAACAGCCGGAACGCCGGAACCGACGGGAACGCCGGAACCGGCAGCGGCCCCGGCGGGCTCAGCCAGAACGGCGCGAACGGCGGGCTCGATGGGCTCGGCGGCTTCGACGGGAACGGCGGTCTCGGCGGGTTCGAGGGGCTCGATGGGCTCGAGGGCCTTGGTGGGTTCGATGGGCTCGGCGCCCTCGACCACACCAACCCGGGATTCGGCCGGTTCGTCTACGGCGGCAACCTGTCCGCCGCCGCCGTCCGCCGCCTCGCCTGCGACGCCGGCGTCGTCCCCATCATCCTCGGCACCGACTCCGAACCCCTGGACGTCGGGAAGGAGGAACGGTTCGTCAACCGCGCGATGCGCCGCGCACTGAACTTCCGCGACAGGGGCTGCGTCGTGTGCGGAGCACCGCCGATCCAGTGCGACGCCCACCACCTGATCCACTGGATCGACGGCGGACCCACCGCCCTGTCCAACCTGGTCTTGCTCTGCCGGGCCCACCACATCCAGATCCACCACGGCCACTGGACCATCACCATCACCCGCGGCCGCGTCACCGTCACCCGCCCCACCTGGGCCGAACCCCCACCAACCCGCCTCAACCGGAAACGACCACCCAGCACACCAGACCCACGCCCCGCACCCGGTTCACCCGGCGCACCTGCACCTGGCGCGCCCGGTTCACCCGGTTCGCTCGGTTCGCCCGGTTCACCCGGGGCAGCCGGTTCTCCCGGCGCGGCCGGCGACGAGCAGCCACCCGGCGACCAGGGGCCACCGCGCCCGGCTCCGGCCTGGCCGCACACCAGCGACATCCCCTGGATCACGCCGGAGGAAACCGCACGCCTCAACCCCTGGGGCGACGAACCGTGCGCACCGAGGCCCGCGCGCACCCTGACCCAACCGAAGAACGACACCACCTGGGTTTCACCCTGGGACGAGGACGACAACACGGAATCCCCCGGCCCGTGACCCCGGCGAGGCCATTGCCCGGCGCGCCCACACGCACTGCCGCGGCCAAACACGCATGCCACCAGCCAGCACCCACCGCCGGCCTCGACAGCCAACACCGGACTCGGCAATGCACCCGGCTCGACAAATGCGCGCATCAAAGGTCTCCAGCTCGTCGGCGCAGCTCACCCGGCCGCGAACCCGAGGCCTTCCTCTCGCGCATCCGGAGTAGGTCGGCTGGCGGGTTCTTCGACCGCTGGCGCCAAAATCAGGCGCTACTGGTCGAAGAAGCCGTTACCGGGTGACCGGATCCCGCCGTCGCGGAAATGGCGCCGCCCGGCAAGCCGTTGCCGGGTGACCGGGATCCGCCGTCGCGGAAATGGCGTCGCCCGGCTCAGGGGTGGCGAGAGCCCGAGCCGGGCAGCGTGCGGTGCGGTTGGTGGCGCGATCAGTCGAGCGGGCGGAGTTCGTCGGCGTACGAGACGGACATCCGGCGGAGGACACCGTCCTTGACGGAGTACTGGCCCATCCGCCACAACGGCGGGCTGTAGGCGTGCACGGTGACGCTGCCCTTGTCGAGGCCGACGACACGGTGGATGTGTTCCGGGCCGAAGCCGTAGACGTCACCGGCCTCGATCTCGGTCTCGATGGACTCGACACCGATCGCCAGGTTGTGCTCGACGAGCTTGCCGCGGGCAACGGCGACGGCGCCCGAGGAGATGTCGTGGTCGTGCCAGCCGGTGTCGTTCACCGGGGTCCAGCAGATCAGCCAGACATCCACATTCGCGTCGCGGTGCAGCGAGGCAAAGACGCGCTCGTCGTCGCTGTAGGCGACCTTGTCTTCCCACAGGTGTGGCTGGGCGGCGATCGAGGCCGCCAGCTCGGACAGCTCATTGGGATCCAGGTCGCGGCCCGGAAGGTTGTCCAGCGACAGACAGTCGTTGAGCTCCACGAGCCGGCTGGCTTGGCGCGCGGGAACGACGGGTGCGTCGGAAACGGGCTGAACAGTCACTGCACTCCCCTCTCGGAGGTGATACCGGGTCCTTGCGGGATCCGGCCTTGGTGGATGTGGTTCCTCATCGCTTGGTCGATGAGGGTGGTTCGGTGCCGTAGAGGAACCGATGCGGGTTGCTGTGGCGGATCACCGCGGTCGCGGCGTCACCCTGGCGGAGCTCGACGTTCCTGGCGTATGGGCGGTCGGTGCCGTGCACGACCTGGTCGATGCCGAGGACCCGGGAGACCGCGTCGATCCCCTGCGGGCCGTAGCTCGAGGTATCGACGTACAGGTTGCGGTCGATGGTGCCGAGGCGGCCACCACGTGCGGCCAACCTTTCGTGGTGGACCGGGGCCAGGCCTGCCGCCGCGACGAAACACAGCCGTAGCTTCGGGAAGGCGGCCCGTCCTCCGAAGGCGTGCCACGCCCACCAGGACGCCTGCAGTTGAAGGGTGTAGTCCACCACGGGCGCCCACCATCCGGGCACTTCCTCAGCCGGCGGCACCGCCGTACCGGGGTGCACGAGGATCGGCTTGTCCAACCGCTCCGCCACCGCCAGCAAAGAGGCGACGCCAGCCCAAGCGGCCGGCGTACCGAGAACGTGGGCCGGTAGTTGCAAGCCCAGAAACCCCTCGTTCAGAAGGGATTCCAGGCCTTCGAGGTCCGGCTCCAGGAGATTGACGGCCGCCCACGGCTTGAAGGGTTCCGGTAGAGAAGCAGCGCCCACGTGCCACGCGTCGAGGAGTGCGGCGTCACCCAACTGCTCGATCCCGAGCGGGCTGGACAACGACAGGCCGACCAGAGCGGTCTCGTCGTCCTGCTCCAGCGCAACCCGCTTGTCGACCGCATGCGCCGCGGGATCGACCTCGTACGGCGGTTCGCTCGTCGTGTGCAAGGTCCAGCCATCGAGGTAGGGCGGCTCGGTGCGGGCGCGGAGGCGTTCGACGAACTCGGCCGGCCACAGGTGCTGGTGTACGTCGATCACGCCGGCCACTGGCTTTCCCCTCCCCCGGTCGAAGTCATTTTGAAGCGCTTCAAGATAGCTGCATTGAAGCGCTTCAAATCCCTCGCTGTCAAGCCGTGTCTCAAAGCCGCCGCCTGGTCGGCCAGCTTTTGTCGGCGGCTTGCCCTAGGGTCGATCCCATGTCCGGCACAGGCCGCAGGCCGACCCTCAAGGACATCGCGGCGGAGACCGGTCTCTCGATGGCGGCGGTGTCCTACGCGTTGCGAGGTCTGCAAGGCACCCCGGAGACGCAGCTGCGCGTGCAGGAAGCCGCCGAGCGCCTCGGATACCAGGCCGATCCCGTGGCCCGCGCGCTCGCGTCCGGCCGCAGCGGCTCGGTGGGCGTGCTCTGCGCCTCGCTCGAAGACCTCTGGCAGCAGCGACTCGCTGCCGCGCTCGGCCGGGAGCTGCTCGCTCCGGACCGGAACGCCTGGATCCTCGACTCGGCCGGCGACGCCGACCGCCAGCTCGAGCTCGCGCAACATCTCGTCGACCATCGCGCCGACGCGATCGTGGTGATCCCGATCGACCCGGGCGCCAAGGGCTGGGCGCAGATCGCCCAACAGGCGCCGGTGATCGCGATCGGCGACGCGCTGCCCGGGGCTAAGGCCAAGTCCGAGGTGCTCTTCGACAACGAAGCAGGAGTCAGTACTGCGTTGCGCCGGCTGGCCGACGCGGGCCACCGGACCATCGCGGTGCTCAGCCCGTCCCGCCGGTTCGAGATCGAACGGCCCGCGGAGGAGATCGCGCAGCGGATCGGGTCCAGCCTGAAGCTGAAGGTCCACATCGTTCCCTGTCCGCACGATCTGCAGGGCGCCACGGAGGTCGCGCGCACGGTGCTGACGAGCACGCCCCGGCCGACCGGCATCCTGGCGCTCGCCGATTCGATGGCTTTCGGCGTTTATGCCGCCTGCAAGGAGCTCGACATCCGGCTCCCGGAAGACCTTTCCCTGCTCGGCTATGACGACCAGCCGCTGTCGCAGCTGCTCTGCCCCCCGCTGTCCACGTTCCACTGGCCGCTCGACGAGCTGGTCGCGGATGTCGTCGCCCGGGTCACCTCGGCCGTCGACACGAACCGCCGGGTCCGCCGCACCACGGTCGAGCCGACCCTGATCGAGCGCGGTTCGGTCGCCGCCCCGCCCGTCAAGGCGTGACGACGACCTCTGAACCACAGCATCCACAACTGCGAAACTAGACTAACCTGGTGGACTTAAATCCCGCGGTCCACTATCTGGACCCCGTCTCCCATCCCGAGAACGGCCCACGGAGCTTCTCGGTCGCGACCCAGAGACGCTCCGCCAGCGCCTCGTCGTACGAGAGTGACGAAGAGCGGACCGGCGTGAAGCGCTCGTAGTACGAGCCGGGCGGGAAGTCAGGGCCGACCGCAAGTCGCACCAACGGCTCGGCCCCTCGGCGGGCGGAGAGTGCGAAGGCGTGGATCGCGGCCACCTGCAGGCGAGGGAACTGGCGACCGAGGTCCGTCCTGACGAGACCGGGATGCAAGCAGCAGCACTTGGCCGCGGAGGCGCAGTTCTACAGCGAGATCGCCGAGCAGTACCGCCAGTACGCGGCGGCCAAGGATCGCGGCGAGTTCGGCAACAGCCCGCAGACCCAGTCGATGCGGGTCGCCATCGAGGCGGGCGTCAGGCTCTACTCAGCGCTCGCCGATTGGGCCGAATGGGCCCAGCAGGTCCCACCCGCGAAGACCGATTGACCTACTGGCTCAAGCGGCGAAGGCGGGCGACCACTGCGGAGCGGCGGTGGTCGGCGGCCGGCAGGTCTGCCTCCAGCGCCTCGAACACCTCGAGATCCTCGGACCCGGTGGATGTCTGCGCGAACCGCCAGAGCAGCTCCGCATCACCCGACTCCAGTACTGCGCCGCGCAACGTCGCGTCGAGCTCAGCTCGTTCCGCGCGCAGGGCCGGCGCATCGGACCGCTCGAGCAACGGCCCGGAGTACAGCTCCATCGCCTTGACCAGCTCACCGGCCCGCACAGCGGTCTGTACTTCGGTGACGTCGCTGGTCACGTCCGCGACGATCCGGTACGGCTTGGTATCGAGGATGCCCACCCCGAGCAGGTTCCTCAGTCGATGCATCTCGGCTCGAACCGTCGTCGGGTTGCCCTCGTCGCCATAGAGCTGGAGCATCAACTGCTCCGCGGTGAGCCCGGCCGGGTGGAGCAACAGCAACGCGAGCACCTCCGCCCGGCGGAGAGTAAGGACGAGGTCCCGTCCGTGGACCACCGCAATCGGCTGGCCCGCGCCGAGGAGCTTCAGCCGCAGGGACGGGCGCGAACGTCGTAGGGAACCGGGAATGCGCAACAGGTAGCCCTCGTCGAGTTGCTCGACGACGGCTTCGCGCCCATCGCCCAGCTCGACCCGATCGACGCCTGCGGAGACGTCCAGCCGGTCGGGCAACCAGGCGAGCGGTTGGACGGCCAGCACCCGGCCGGTCGGGGTCAGCAGGGCGCCGGGCGAGTCCCCGAGGGCGGTGAGGTGGCGCATGTTGCGGGCGCGCAACTGCTCATCGGCGGCGGCCATCCGGACCCGCAGCTGCCCCTCGGCCAACTGGGCCGCGGCTGTCACCAACGCCATCATCGCGGGATGGACAGTGCGCAGCGGGCCGGAGACGTCGACCGCGCCGATCAGCTTGCCGGTGTCCGGATCGTGCACTGGAGCGGCGGCGCACGTCCACGCGTGGATCCGGCGGACCAGGTGTTCGGCTGAGTGGATCTGCACCGGCTGGTCAGCGGCGAGCGCGGTCCCCATGCCGTTGGTGCCGATGGCGTCCTCGGACCAGAGCGCCCCTTCGGACAGCGCGATGCGGTCGGCCTGCCGGCGGACGTCGGCGGCGCCTTCGCGCCAGAGGATCAGCCCCTGCGCGTCAGTGATGATCATGATGTGGGACGCCTCGTCCGCGATGGTGGTCAGCGTCTGCCGGAGGATCGGCAACACTGCCCGGAGCGGATGGTTCTCCCGCAGCGATTCGAGCAGCTCCGTCGTGACCACCACCGGCGGTGCGTCCAGCTCGGGGTCGACCGAGGCCGCGAGCGAACGCTGCCACGACTCGGCGACCAGCGGGCGCGGCAGACCCGGCGCCCGGCCTCCGCCACCGAGCACCTCGTCGTACAGCTCGCTGAGCCGGCGCGCATGCTCCGGTCCGTCCACGCCTCAGCCTTGCCCGGATCTTCTCGGCATTCAAGTGCGGAGAGTGATGCAACGTCCGTGCAACGTCACCCGGCCTAGGTTGCGGTCACCGCCAAACCCACTGGAGGATCGATGACGATCTATGCAGCTCCCGGGCAAGAAGGCAGCCCGGTCGAGTTCAAGTCGCGCTATGACCACTACATCGGCGGTGAATGGGTGCCGCCGGCCAAGGGCGGCTACTTCGAGAACCCGACGCCGGTGACCGGTGAGAACTTCACCGAGATCGCGCGCGGTACCGCCGACGACGTGGAACGTGCCCTCGACGCGGCGCACGGGGCAGCGCCCGGTTGGGGTCGTACCTCGTCGGCCGAGCGCGCCAACATCCTGAACAAGATCGCGGACCGGATCGAGGACAACCTCGAACTGCTCGCGGTCGCGGAGACCTGGGACAACGGCAAGGCCGTCCGCGAGACGCTGGCCGCGGACCTGCCGCTGGCGATCGACCACTTCCGGTATTTCGCCGGCGCGCTGCGGGCCCAGGAGGGCTCGATCTCGATGGTCGACGAGGACACCGTCGCCTACCATTTCCACGAGCCGCTCGGCGTGGTCGCCCAGATCATCCCGTGGAACTTCCCGATCCTGATGGCCACCTGGAAGCTGGCTCCCGCGCTCGCGGCCGGCAACGCCGTCGTACTGAAGCCGGCCGAGCAGACGCCCGCCTCGATCCACGTGCTGATGGAGCTGATCGGCGACCTGATCCCGCCGGGCGTGCTGAACATCGTCAACGGGTTCGGCGTCGAGGCCGGCAAACCGCTGGCCTCCAGCAACCGAGTTGCCAAGGTCGCGTTCACTGGTGAGACCACGACCGGCCGGCTGATCATGCAGTACGCCTCGGAGAACATCATCCCGGTGACTCTTGAGCTCGGCGGCAAGAGCCCGAACATCTTCTTCGACGACGTCGCCTCGAGCCGGGACGACTTCTACGACAAGGCGCTCGAGGGCTTCACCATGTTCGCGCTGAACCAGGGCGAGGTCTGCACCTGCCCGTCACGCGCACTGATCCAGTCCGGCATCTACGACGACTTCCTCCGTGACGCCACCGCCCGCACCCAGGCGGTCAAGCAGGGCGACCCGCTCGACACCGACACGATGATGGGCGCACAGGCGAGCAACGACCAGTACGAGAAGATCCTGTCCTACATCGACATCGGCAAGGCCGAGGGCGCCAAGGTGATCACCGGCGGCGAGAAGGCCGACCTCGGTGGCAACCTGAGTGGCGGCTACTACGTCCAGCCGACCATCTTCGAGGGCGACAACAAGATGCGGATCTTCCAGGAGGAGATCTTCGGGCCGGTCGTCTCGGTGACGAAGTTCGACGACTACGCGGACGCGATGAAGATCGCCAACGACACCCTCTACGGGCTCGGCGCGGGCGTCTGGTCGCGCGACATCAACACCGCCTACCGCGCAGGCCGTGAGATCCAGGCCGGCCGCGTCTGGACGAACTGCTACCACGCCTACCCGGCGCACGCGGCCTTCGGTGGCTACAAGAACTCCGGCATCGGCCGCGAGAACCACAAGATGATGCTCGACCACTACCAGCAGACCAAGAACATGCTGGTCAGCTACTCGCCCAACAAGCTCGGCTTCTTCTAGACCCCGCTGATGGTCGACCGGGTTTCGTTCACGGAGGAGGCGGCGGAGTTGCTCCGCCGCCTCACCGAGCTGCACGGACCGCTGATGTTCCACCAGTCCGGTGGTTGCTGCGACGGCAGCTCACCGATGTGCTACCCCGACGGGGAGTTCAGGACCGGTGCGGCGGACATGCAGCTGGGTGATCTGGACGTCGACGGGCTGGACAAGCCGGTGGCGTTCTGGATGTCGAAGAACCAGTTCGAGTACTGGAAGCACACGCACCTGACGGTCGACGTCGTCAAAGGCCGCGGCAGCGGCTTCTCGGTGGAGGCGCCCGAGGGCGTCCGCTTCCTGATCCGCTCCCGCCTCTTCACCGACTCCGAGACCGCTGACCTGGGTCTCCTCTGAATCCTCATGCAGGCGCGGCGCTCACCGGACAGGGCGCCTCGCCTGCGTGAACCATGCGGGTGCCGACCGTCCGGCGGCGTTGCCGGACGGCCGGCACTCTTCATTTCCGGCTGCCCGACTCAAACCTCACCCGTTCGCGAGGTAGTCCTGCAGATCGGCGAGGTCGAGATGTTGTGGTCGAGGACCGCGGTGTAGATGTCGGTGCCGCCGACGGCATCCGGGTAGCCGCCGGCGGAGCTTCGTACCGGAGTACGGCGTTGACTCCATGACCTGATAGGCCTCGGCCTGTCAGGGGTCGGTCCGGAAAAGGCAGGGGGAATCCTTCAGTTCCCGCCGATCCCCGGATCTGACCGTCACGAAGGGAAAAACCGCTGGCCGGCAGGCACTTGCGGCCCGGGACCCATGACATTTGTCAGGCTTCGGATCGCTGGATTCAGGGGGTCTGACGGGCGCACGATTTCGAACACCAATCACGCCGGTTCCGCCCCGACCGAGATGACCGGAGCGGGCCAGCCCGGCACCGCGCGAACCGGCTGGGACGGCCCGACCGGCCCCGGTACGCCGAACGGCGCCAGCGCCTTCTGATCGGCACGCAACGGACGGGCTCGATCGGGCTCGTCCGTTGCGCCCACAGATCAGCTGACCACGCCGAGGGTGAGCAGGATGTTGGCGTAGAGGCGTTGTTCGCCGGTCGCGACAGCGACGGCTAGCTCCGGGCCGCGCGCGGCGGCGTAGAAATCAGCACGCGCCAAAGGCTGCAGCGGAGTCGACGTCAGCAGTTCGCGGAACCGACCGTAGATGTCGGGCTCCTCCCCGGTCTCCGTCGCCATCACCCTGACCGACTCGACCGGTACTACGCCCAGCAACGTCTCCAGGACGTCGTCAACCGGGATCTGTCCGGGCCGCAGGTTGAGCCAGATGGTCTCGGCGGTCGGTGATACCGCGGTGGCGTAGGGGTAGTTGCCATCGGCCAGCAGTACGACGGAACCGTGGCCGGCCCGGGCCAAAGCCCCCAGCAGCGGCGGATGGATCAACGGGAAACGCAGCACCAGCGGCCTCCTGCAGGCTCAGGTCAGGGTCGTCCCAGGGTAGGTCCAACCCAGCCCCGTCGCGGGCGACCAGCGCTCCTGTGAGACACACGCCGACACTCCTCGCATCCGGAGTACTGCTGAGCGCGACGACTATGCTGTCGCTCGCAGTACTCGTGCATTCACGAAGGACAACCCTCGTCTCTGCGTGATTCCGCGGATTTCCCTTCCCCGAGCGGAGAACCGCCCTTAAGGTCGCTCCCGGACGGATCGTTGAGGGCGATCCGCGCAGACAACTCCATGGAGCATTTCTGTGACGACATCACGCAGAGGGCGGGGGCTCCTGGCAGTCACCGCTGTCTCGGCCACCACAGTGCTGGCACTGACCGCCACCGGTGCGCTGGCTGCGCCGAGCGCCAAGCCGGCACCCGACGCAAGCAAGCAATCCGGCAAGCCCACCGAGCAGACCGGCGCCAAGGAACGCAAGGGCAACTACGACGCGCGGACGCCCAGCAACAAGGTCGACTACGCGAACGCCGCCAAGACGATGGCGAAGCAGGGCACCGCCCAGGCGAAGTACCGCGACTCGCTCGGCTCCCAGGCCCTCGTCTCGGTCGACCAGGTCACCGGTACGCCGAAGCAGGTCGCGAAGCTGAACGGCTTCCTCACCGGCCGGAGCAACAAGCCCGCCGCGAAGGTGGCTCTGGACTACATCCGGGCCCATCCGGAGATCTTCCACCTGTCCGAGAAGGACCTGCAGACGCTCCAGCTCCGCAAGGACTACAAGGACGTCATCGGCACCCATCACGTTTCCTGGGAGCAGGTCGTCAACGGCGTCCCGCTGTTCGGCAACGGCCTGCAGGCCAACGTCACCAAGCGGGGTGAGCTGATCTCGATCCAGGGCTCGCCGGTAGCTGGTCTGAACGGCCTGGCCGCGGCCCGCACCGCCGGCCCGGCCGTCTCCGCGGACTCGGCCCGCACCCGCGCCGCCGACGATGTCGGCGGCAAGGCGAAGGCCGTCAGCGGCACCACCAAGGGTTCGGTGAAGAACTGGACCAACGGCGACCAGGCCAAGCTTGTCTGGTTCTACACCGCCGACGGGCTGCGCAAGGGCTGGGCGACGTACACCCAGGCCGGCGACTCCCTCAACTACACGCACGTGGTCGACGCAGAGTCGGGAGCGGTGCTGTATCGCCGGGACCTGACCGACGAGGCCAACGGCGACGCGCTGGTGCAGGACAACTACCCGGGCGCACCGCGCGGTGGCCAGCAGAAGGTCGTCAACCTCTTCCAGAAGGGTTACCTCCAGAAGGGGGCGACCACGCTGGACGGCACCTCGGTGGTCGCGTTCGCCGATGTCAACGACGACAACGTCGCCAACAGCGGTGAGACCGTGAAGGTGCCCGGCACCAAGAGCGGCGCGGAGTACGTGCTCAAGTCCTTCCCGACCTCGAGCACGTTCTGCTCCGCGTCGTTCATCTGCACCTGGGACCCGGCCAAGCCGGACTCCTGGAAGACGAACATGAAGCAGGACACCACCAACGCGTTCTACCTGGCCAGCAACTTCCACAACTGGCTGCTGAAGTCCCCGATCGGCTTCACCCCGGCCGCGGGCAACTTCGAGGCCAAGGGCGGCGACCCGGTCAGCCTCAACGCGCTCGACGGTGCCGCCACCGCCGCGAACGGCGGCCCGGACGGCAACCACGTCGACAACGCGAACATGAACACCCCGCCCGACGGCCTGTCGCCCAGGATGCAGATGTACCTGTGGCACTTCCCGGGTACCGACGACGCGACCGAGCCGTGGGTCCCGTCCAGCGGCGCGAACGACGCCAGCATCCTGTACCACGAGTACACCCACGGTCTGTCCAACCGCCTGGTGGTCGACGCCTCCGGCAACTCGACCCTGAACAGCATCCAGGCCGGTTCGATGGGTGAGGCGTGGAGCGACTTCTACGCGATGGACTACCTGGTCACCAACGGCCTCGAGAAGGACACGGCCAAGGACGGCGAGGTCCTCGAGGGCAAGTACGTCGCCGCCGGCCAGCTGTTCCGGACGCAGGCGATCGACTGCTCCGTCGGGTCGACCGCGTCGACCTGCGTCGGCATCGACGGATCCCAGGGCGGCTACACCTACGGCGACTTCCCGACCATCGGCGGCGCACCCGAGGTGCACTCCTCCGGTGAGGTCTGGGCGCAGACGCTGTGGGACATCCGCAAGAAGCTCGGACACAGCCGCGCACTGATGGACATCACCCGTGCGATGGAGCTGTCCCCGGCCGACCCGTCGATGCTCGACATGCGCAACGCCATCCTGCAGGCCGACCTGGTCGCCTTCGGTGGCGTGAACCAGAAGGCGCTGTGGAAGATCTTCGCCGACCGCGGCATGGGCTGGTTCGCAGGGGCCACCAACGCCGGCGACTCGCTGCCGGCCGAGGACTTCCACATCCCGCCGACCGGCAAGACCGCCTCGCTGACGGGCTCCGTCATCGACAAGGACACCAACGCCCCGGTCAACGGCGCGCTCGTCTTCGTCGCCGGGCACGACTCCGGCTTCGTCGGCGACTACACCGCGGTGACGAACGCCCAGGGCAAGTACACGATCTCGGGCGTCTTCCCCGGCACCTACCCGAAGTTCGTGCTCGCCGGCAACGGTTACGAGATCCTCAACCAGCCCGTCACCGTCGCCGCCAACGGGACCACCGCCAACTTCGCACCCCGCCGCAACTGGGCCTCGGCCTCGGGCGGCGGTGCGGTGAAGGCCTTCAACGGTCCGGACTTCAGCCCGCAGTGTGGGCCGGGCTTCGCCATCGACGGCGTCCAGGGGTCCGGCTGGGGCAGCACCACCGGTGACAACGCCGGCACCCCGACGAACGTGATGATCCCCAAGCACGTCGACATCGCGCTGCCGGCGGCCGTCACGGTGACGAAGTTCTCGGTCGATCCGTCCAACACCTGTGGTGACCCGGGCAGCTCCTCGACCGGTCAGTACCGGATCGAGACCTCGGCCGACGGCGTCACCTGGGCGACCGCTCAGGAGGGCACCTTCACTGCTGCCAACCGGGGCAAGTACACCGAGCTCACCCCGAGCGGCAACGCGACCGGTGTGAAGTTCGTGCGGTTCACGATGCTCAGCCCGCAGGTCCCCGACTTCGCGAACAACTGCCCCGCCGGCGCCTTCGGCGGTTGCAGGTTCACCGACATGTCGGAACTGCAGGTCTTCGGCACCAAGTAACAAACCCCTCACCGAAGGGCCGGCCGAGCTTCTCGGCCGGCCCTTCGTCATGCGGTTCGCCGAGAGTGAGACAGGACACGCTGGCGTGACGAGGCTGACACCGACATGACTGACCGGTAACCAACCAATAACATCGCTGGTATGCAGATCCTCGCCATCGTCGTCTCGCTCGCGATCGCCCTCGTCGGGATCGCGCTGTTCGGCCGGACGATCGGGCACATGGTGTCCGTCATCAAGCTCGGCCAGCCGGCCAGCCGCACCGACAACCCTGGGCAGCGCACGGTCACGCTGGCCAAGGAATCACTGCTGCACACACGCATGCTGCAGTGGAGCCACATCGGCGTACTGCACTGGTTTGTCGCGTTCGGCTTCATCGGGCTGTTCCTCAGCCTGGTGACGGCGTTCGGCCAACTGTTCGACGCGCACTGGGTGCTGCCGGTGATCGGCCACTGGTTCGTGTTCGAGTGGGTCAGCGAGTTCCTCACCTGGACCGGGCTGATCTCGATCATCGGCTTGATCGCGATCCGGCTGCGTAACCTCCCCAAGGGCGAGAAGGCCCGCTACAGCAGGTTCTTCGGATCCCGCGCCTGGCAGGCGTACTACGTCGAGTACACGATCCTCGGCGTACTGGTCTGCATCCTGTTGCTGCGAGGTCTGGAGTACGAGCTGGGCGAGGCGTCCAAGTTCCACTTCCCCACCACGTTCTTCATCGGCGACGCCCTCTTCGGCGGTTTGGGCGAGCACGGTCTGGAGAACGCCATCTACCTGGTCGCGATGATCAAGATCCTGATCTCGTTCGCGTGGATGATCACCATCTCTCTGAACGCCACGATGGGGGTGGCCTGGCACCGGTTCACCGCCTGGCCGAACATCTGGTTCAAGCGGAAGGCCGACGGCGGTACGGCGCTCGGCGCCCTGCAGCCGATCATGATCAAGGGCGAGCCGATCGACTTCGAGAACATCGAGGAGCTCGACGAGGACGCCGCGCTCGGGGTCGGCAAGGTCGAGGACTTCACCTGGAAGGGCCTGCTCGACTTCACCACCTGCACCGAGTGCGGGCGGTGCCAGTCGCAGTGCCCAGCATGGAACACCGACAAGCCGCTGTCTCCGAAGCTGGTGGTGATGAATCTGCGCGAGCACGCGTACGCCAAAGCGCCGTACCTGCTGGCCTCTTCCGACGACGAGCGCAAGTCGCTGCCGGAGCTGGTGCTGGCCGAGCAGGAGCGGCCGCTGGTCGGATCGGCCGACGTGGCGGTGATCGACGAGGACGCGCTGTGGGCCTGTACTTCGTGCGGCGCGTGCGTGCAGCAGTGCCCGGTCGACATCGAGCACGTGGACGCGATCATGGACATGCGCCGCTACCAGGTGCTGATCGAGTCGTCCTTCCCGTCCGAGCTGAACGGACTTTTCAAGGGCCTGGAGAACAAGGGCAATCCGTGGAACATGAACCCGTCCGGCCGGATGGACTGGGCCAAGGACCTGCCGTTCGAGGTCAAACAAGTCGGCAGCGATGTGGAGACGCTGGCCGAGGTCGAGTACCTGTTCTGGGTGGGGTGCGCGGGCGCCTTCGAGGATCGGGCGAAGAAAACCACCCAGGCTGTCGCCGAGTTGCTCAACATCGCCGGCGTCTCCTTCGCGGTACTGGGCGACGGCGAGACCTGCACCGGTGACCCGGCCCGGCGCGCCGGCAACGAGTTCGTGTTCCAGCAGCTGGCGATGCAGAACGCCGAGGTGTTCAAGGAGACCGGCGCGAAGAAGGTCGTCTCCACCTGCGCGCACTGCTTCAACACCTTGAAGAACGAGTACTCCCAGCTCGGTGTCGAGCTCGACGTCATCCACCACACGCAACTGCTGAACCGCCTGGTCCGCGAGGGCAAGCTGACCCCGGTCGCCCCGGCCGACAGCGCGCTCAACGGCCAGAAGATCACCTACCACGACCCGTGCTACCTCGGCCGCCACAACCAGGTGTACGACGCGCCGCGCGAACTGCTCGAGGTGATTCCCGGCGCCGAGTTCGCCGAGATGCCGCGGAACCAGACCAAGTCGTTCTGCTGCGGCGCGGGTGGTGCACGGATGTGGATGGAGGAGAAGATCGGCACCCGGATCAACCTGAACCGGACCGACGAGGCGGTCGCCACCGGCGCCGACAAGATCGCGACCGGCTGTCCGTTCTGCCGGGTGATGCTGTCCGACGGCCTGACCGCCAAGCAGGCCGACGGCTCCGCCCGCGAATCCGTCGAGGTCGCCGACGTCGCCCAACTCCTCCTGACCTCGGTCAAACGCACCAGCTGAGGTCTCCACCATTCCTTGCGTCCGAAGAGCCGGGGGTCCTGCCCCTCGGTTCTTCGGACGCAAGGATTCTGCAGGTTGCTGCAAAATCCCTTCCCGCGCAGGGGATCCGGGCCGTAGGATCCGACGGCTTGGTCCAATGGGAGGGAAACATCGTGAGGTTCCGCACTCGGGTGGCGGCTGTTACCGCCACCCTGCCGCTCGTACTGGGGGTCGCCGCCTGTGGTGGCGGGCAGAAGCAGGCCGCCACCGACCTGCCGGCCGCTACCCCATCAGCCACCGCCTCGACGACGACCGCCGCGCCGCCGAAGGCAGTAGCCCAACCGGCCGCCCATCTGAGTACGGCGAGCTTCCTGCCGGCGATGAAGACGGGCATGGCCGGGAAGAACTCGGTCCGGGTGAACATGCGGATGGTAGTCGCCGGTGAGGCGATGACCGTCACCGGCGTGCAGACGATGAAGCCCGTCGCCATGCAGATCGACCTGAACGGCGCGGCCTTCGGCGGCCGGATGAAGATGATCCTCGTCAAGGACACGCTGTACCTGTCGATGAAGGGCGTCCCGGCCGGCAAATTCGTCAAGGTCGACACCAAGGACTCCGCCGACCCGATGGCGGCGAGTCTCGGGTCGGTGCTGAAGGAAGTCGACCCGAGTAAGACGTTCGGTGCGTTCGACGCGGGCGTGAAGAACGCCAAGTACATCCGCACCGAGACGGTCGACGGTCGCAAGGTCGACCGCTACGACGTCACGGTCGACATGGCGGCCGCACTGAAGGCCAAGGGCCAGAAGGTGACCGCCGGCATGCCGAAGACGCTCGTCTACACGGTCTGGATGGGGTCGGCCGACCACCTGACGTACAAGGTCACCTTCGAGCTGGCGGGCGTCAGCATGACGATGAACGCCAGCGACTGGGGCAAGCCCGTCACCATCAAGGCACCGCCGGCCAGCAAGATCGTCACCCGCTGAGCTGCCTGCTGTCTGCCTGCTTCCGACTTCGGACGTCAATGCTCAGTGCAGGTAGGAGGCGCCGTTGAAGTCGAGGACGGCGCCGGAGGACCAGCTCGCCTCGGGGGATGCGAGCCAGACGACGGCGGCAGCCACCTCCTGGGCGGTAGCAACCCGGTTGAACGGGCTCTGAGCGCGGATCGCGTCGCCGCCCGGGCCGCCCAGGACCTGTTCGGCCATATCGGTGGCGATGAATCCGGGCGCGATTGACGTCACGGTGATGTCATGCGGCGCCAGCGAAACCGCCATCGACTGCCCGAAGGCGTGCAACCCGGCCTTCGACGCGCCGTACGCCGGCACGTCAGGCTCTCCGCGGTAGGCCCCGCGCGACCCGACGTTGACGATCGCGCCTCTCTTGGCGCCATCCGCGGGGTCGACCTCGAGCATCTGCCGGGCAACGCACCAGGTCAGATGTGCCGCGCCTTCCAGATTCACCGCCAGCGTACGGCGCCACGCGGCCACCCAGTCGTCGTACGACGTCTCGGTGAGCGAATGCCCGAGCCGCCTCGACCCGGCGACGGGCTCATCCACGAAAAGCGCCGCGTTGTTCACCAGTACGTCGATCCGTCCGAGCGCGGCGGCTGATTCCTCAACCAGGGAAGGGATTGCGGCCGGATCGCCGAGATCGCCGACCAGGACCGCGTGCCCCTCGCCAGGCAGTTCCGCCTGCACGGCGCGGGCCTTGTCGACCGCGCCACGACAGTGCAGCACGACCCGATCCCCGGCCGCGGCGAAGGCCTTCGCCACCTCTGCCCCGACACCTCGCGACGCACCCGTGACGAGCACCCCTCTGGACATCCGCGACTTCCTCTCGATCGACTGCCCTCATTCTGCCCTGAGGCCTTCGGGTCACGGCGGACTGTCCACGGCAGCCATGACGGCACCAAGACAACACGGTGACATCACCAGGGGTTGACAATGACGTCACGATGACGTCATAGTTGGCGTCATGGAACTAGATCACTATCTCGAGTCGGTCCGCCGTAGCGTGGAGAACGCCACCGCGTTGGCCGACGACCAAACTCGCTCCGTGGCCCAGCGCCTCGGAGCCACGCTGGATGACGCAGGCCGCCTGGCCCTCATCTCAGCCCTGTCCGACGCCGCCGGAGAGATCAGCCGCGAGCTGTCGCCCGGTTCGGTGGAGCTCCGGATGGCCGGCGGCCGTCCCGAGTTCGTGGTCACGCCGGCCCCGAGCCAGCTGACCAGCCACGATGACGACGACGACCTGGACGACCTGGACGACCAAGCAGACGAGGCGGTGGCCGACGAACCGGCGCCGGACGCCGACGAGCCGACGGCGCGGATCACGCTGCGGCTGCCGATGTCGGTGAAGAACAAGGTGGACGAAGCCGCCGCGGCCGAGGGCATCTCCTCGAATGCGTGGCTGATGCGCACCGTGATGACCGCGCTGACCGGCGACCGCGGCCGCCGCGGCCCCCGACGCCCGCCGCGCGCTCCCCGGGGTGGCATCTTCGGCCCCGAGGGACCGCTCGGACCGGACGGCCCGCTCGGACCCGATGGTGTCTTCGGCCCGGACGGTGTGTTCGGTCCCGACGGACCCTTCGGACCCGACGGTGTGTTCGGCGAAGGATCACGCCGCGGTGACCGACGGGGCGAGCGTGGCCGCGACCGCGACCGCGGGCATCGCCGGGGCGGACGTGGCCCGGGCCAGCAGATGACGGGGTGGGCCCAGTGAGCTTCAAGGACGAACTGACCGACGACATCGACCGCGTCAGGATCGAGATCGGCTCCGGCCTGGTGGAGATCGTGCCCGGCGACGGCGACAAGACCCAGGTCAGCCTGGATGTCGACAGCGGCGACGAGCAGGACGTGGTCTTCGAGGTCGCCAACGGCGAACTGATCGTCGAGGGCCCCAAGAACATCCGCCGCGGTCCGGAGATCCGGGTCCGGATCCAGACCCCGGTCGAGCTGTCGACCCGGATCAAGACCGGCTCGGGTGACATTTCGGCCCGGGCAGCGCTGGGCGAGTCCCGGCTGTCGACGGGTTCCGGCGACATCCGGCTCGACCGGGTGGAAGGTGCCCTGGCAGCGAACACCGGCAGCGGTGACGTCCGGGTCCAGCACGCCGCCGGCACAGTCCGGGCGAGTACCGGGTCCGGCTCCATCGACCTCACCGAGGCGGGCGGGGCCGCCGCATTGAGCACCGGCTCGGGGGATGTGCGGATCGGTGACGCCTTCGGTCCGACCACGGTCAAGGTCGGCTCGGGTGACATCACCATCGAGCGGATCCGGGACCACTCGGTCGCCACCTCCGGTTCGGGCGACGTCCGGGTCGAGATCGCCGACGGGCCCAGCGTCCGGGCGGAGACCGCCCGCGGCGACGTGCAGATCGGCGTACCGGACGGCGTGCCGACGTATCTCGACCTGAAGACGGTCACCGGGCAGATCCGCTGCGACCTCGAGCCCGGCGAGAGGCCGGCCGAGGGCGAACGCTCGCTGATGCTGCGGGCCCGCACCGTCTCCGGCGACATCACCGTCGTCCGGGTCTGAACCACCACCACAGTCAACGGGGACCAGTGAGGGGAGAAAGTCGATGATCACCGAACACCAAGAGGTAGCGCGTTATCGAGTCGCCGAACAGCTTCGCAACGCCGAGGCGCACGCCATGCTCAGGGAGGACCGGGCCGCTCGTCGAGCGGCCCGGCAGGGAGGCCCTCGACACGAATTGGCCGGAGCACTCCGGCGACTCGCCGACCGGCTCGAGCCGCAGCCACGACACCGCCGTACCGGTCTGTCCGTCGTCCGCTGAGGTGGCACCGGCACCGACGGGCCTGCTGGTTTGCAAGGTGTTGCAACGAATGGGTCTTGTAACACCGAGGACCTGGTGACACTGCTAGCGTTCGAGCCGTCACGCTGGGCGACCTGCGGAAAGGCCAAGATGTTGCGTCAGTTGATCACCGCGACCGCCGCAGCCGCACTGGCAGGCTGCAGCGGCGGTGACGACAAGCAGTCCGACCCGAGCTCGAGTGACTCACCTCGGGGAGAGATTCGATCTTGCCGACGGCAAGCCGGTGTCGGAGAAAACCAACGACACAGCCGGACCCGGTCGTCGGCATCCCGCAGGTCTTGGAAAGTCGTCGGCTTACCTTCTCCAGAAGGCGCTTCAAGCGAGTGATGCACCTGACCCGAGGGCCGTCCAGGAGCACTTCCTGGGCGGCGTTCCGCGTTCCGGCTAGATGTCGGTGCGGTGGAAGTTCTTGAAGGAGCGCGACGGCGTGGGACCGCGTTGGCCCTGGTAGCGGGAGCCGTACTTCGCGGAGCCGTACGGGTGCTCGGCCGGGGAGGACAGCCGGAAGAAGCACAACTGGCCGATCTTCATGCCGGGCCAGAGCTTGATCGGCAGGGTCGCCACGTTCGACAGCTCCAGCGTCACGTGGCCGGAGAAGCCGGGGTCGATGAAGCCGGCGGTGGAGTGGGTGAGCAGGCCGAGCCGGCCGAGCGAGGACTTGCCCTCCAGCCGCGCCGCCACGTCGTCGGGCAGCGCCACCAGTTCGTAGGTGGACCCCAGCACGAACTCACCGGGATGCAGGATGAACGGCTCTTCGCCGGCCGGTTCGACCATCCGGGTCAGGTCGGGCTGTTCCTCGGCCGGATCGATGTGCGGGTACCTGTGGTTCTCGAACACCCGGAAGAACCGATCCAGCCGTACGTCGACGCTCGACGGCTGCACCATCGCAGCATCGAACGGATCCAGCTGGACCCGCTTCGCGTCGATCTCGGCCAGGATGTCGCGGTCGGAGAGCAGCACGAACGCAACTTACCGCAGCGTGCTGCTCCTCCGCCTGGTCGACCCGTCACCCCCATCGGCCCGTCCGCGGCCCTCCGGAGCCCTCAGCTCCCCGGATCCGCCGCTACGTGCCTATGGCAACGTCTCAGCCGGACAGCTTGTTGAACCTGGACACCTGGGTCGCGAACGTCTTCACCTGGGCCGGCGACCAGTCCTTGAGCAGGTCTTCGATCACCTTGTGCCGCTTCTTCCGCGCCGCGGCCAGCTTGCGCTTGCCGTTGGCGGTCAGCGTCAGCAAGGTCGCCCGCGCATCCGACTTGTCCGCGGCCCGCTTCAGCAGACCTTCTTCCTCGAGCCTGGCGCAGGCCCGGCTGACCGGACCCTTGTCGACCTCGAGCGCCGCGACCAGATCGGCCATCCGCACCGGTGCGAGCTCCTCGACATGGTTCAGCAACGCGTACTGCGCCGGCTCCAGATCCGGATGCGCCTCGTCGGACAGCGTCCGCTGCAGACCTCGCAGCCGGCGCGCCAACGTGACGAGCTCCTTCTCCAGGTTCTCCAGCGCGTCGTTAGTGTCAGTTGCCACCGTTCACCCCTTCTTTTCAGTTGCCCCGCAACCATCTTGTCCGGTCCCGGCAAGGACCGCATCCTCACGTTGCGTCGAATGTTGCCCCCGGCAACGCGTTCTAATCTGCCAGAAGATGACCGACCTGCCCAGTCCTGGGCGTGCCCTTTGTGGAAAATGCCCGATAACCCCCCGTGCAAACCGTCCGGGTGACCAGGTATGATCCTTCGGTCTGCTGGTTCACCGGCAGCGCGCGGGTGTAGTTCAATGGCAGAACATCAGCTTCCCAAGCTGACAGTGCGAGTTCGATTCTCGTCACCCGCTCAGGCAGAAACCCCAGGTCAGAGATCAGTTTCCGACCTGGGGTTTCGTCGTCTCAGGCGCCGGGTAGAGCCTCCGTGCCCACTGTGTGCCCGATGCTTCCGGGAGGTCGTCCTCGTCCGCTCCGTCCGGACCTTCCTGCAAAACTTCGTCGACAAGTTCTGACATTTCTGAGCTACTGCCCGGTGACGATTGTCGGCGTGGGTGTCTGTAGATCAGAGCGACTTGTGCGTTCGCCCTCAATCAACTCCCGCAGGGCCGAGCCGGGCTCTGCTGTCCACGTGTTGCCAACCTGCCCGGGTCTTCGTAGTGGACCTGACCAGTTAGCCCTGGCCGTCAGCCTGTGAGGCCGGAACGTTGACTGACGCAACAATGCACCCCTGCGGGTTATGGACACGCGTCACCACCGGCCGACGCGACCTGCCAGGAGTTCTTGGTCCAGCTGATTCTGACCGCGTCCGGCCGACGCCTACGCCGTTGATCGCCGTGCTGCTCCACGTTTGCCCGTAGCGGGTGAAGGCCTGGATGCAGGTGGGACGTCCGGGGTACTTCTTGTACGTGTAGACGAAGCGGCCGTTGTCGACGTTCGTTCCCCACAGACCCCGGCCGCGATCCACGTCTGGTCCTGGAACCCGTAGGCACGACCGTAGGAGTTGTTGTCGTAGAGGAAGGTCAGGCCTCGGCAGCCGAAGTAGCTGCGAGTTTGCTGCTTGTCGCATCGGTGACGTTGGCTCGCTTTTCTGATCGCTATCGGTTGCCGTAACTTAGTTGCGCTGATTCACTCTGGGGTGTGAGGTTTTCCCCTTCGCCCGGGAGTACCAGTGCAGATCACCCGCCGCCGCCTGCTGTCGTTCGTACCCGCCACCGCCTTGTTGACCGCGGTCAGACCCGCGCCCGCGAACGCGTCGACCGGAGCAAGTGGGCAGCCCGCGGCAACCAACCAACTGCTGACGAACCTGATCGCGATCTTCGCGGGAACACCTGAGTCCAACGCCCGTCCGGAGGTCGCCGCCAAGCTCGCGTCGATGGACCAGACGGCGCGGACCTGGCTCGCCTCGATGGACCGGGCCGGCGCGACCGAGGTCTTCGCCGGCCTACCTCTCGGCACGAGCGACCCGAACCTGATCGCGTCGTACCAGCACCTCTACGAGATCGCCCTCGCCACGAAGCGCCCGGGCCCGGCATCCGACCTGCAGGGCAACAGCGCAGTACAGGCTCGTGTGCTCGACAAGCTCGAGTGGTTGCATGCGAACTATTACGGCGACCAGTCGAAGGGGTACTACGGCAACTGGTTCACCTGGGAGATCGGCATCTCCACGCACGTCGGCAAGGCCCTCGCCCTGCTCGAGGCGCCGGCGGACCTGATCACCCAGTACGTCGCGTCGATGGACGCGTATCTCCGCAACGGAACCGACGGCGACGTGAACCTCGACTCGCGGTTCCACACCGGCGCCAACCTCGCCGACATCACCACCAACCGGATCATCCAGGGCGCGTTGCTCGACGATGATCGGCGCATCCGCAAGGCCCTGCAGGACCAGTTCACCGTGTTCGCCACGATCGACCCGGACAACCTCCAGCACGGCGTCACCGACGGGTACTACGCGGACGGCTCGTTCATCCAGCACGACTCAGTCGCCTACACCGGGTCGTACGGGAAGGCCCTGCTCACGCGGGTCGTGCAGACGATCAAGACCCTCGACGGCACCGACTACGCGCAGAGCGACGACCTCGTCGGGGTCGTCCAGGGCTGGGTGCAGAACGGCTTCGCCCCGCTGATCTTCGAGGGCTGGATGATGGAGATCGTCAAGGGCCGCGCGGTGTCACGAACCACCACCGGGTACGACGATGTCGCGATCGTGGTCGAGGCGATCGTCGACCTGTCCGACTACGCGGCGCCCGTGGACGCCGCCGCACTGAAGGGGTACGTGAAGTTCACGGCCCGCCCGACGTTGAACCCGAACAGCTTCGTCTCGCCTGTCAGCGTCGCGCGATTCGCCGACATCACCAAGGACTCCACGATCACGGCAGCCGACCTCAATCCTGCGGCAAGCAGCATCGCCTTCAACGCGATGGACAAGAATGTGCACCGTCGGCCCGGCTACGCGTTCGCCCTCGCGCGAAGCTCCAACCGGATCAGCAAGTACGAGTACATGAGCGGCGAGAACCTGATGCCGTGGTTCCAGGGCGACGGCGCGTACTACCTCTACCTGGCCGGCCAGGACCAGACCAAGTCGTTCGGCGTCGACTACTACACAGCCGCCTCCCCTTATGCCCTGGCCGGAGTCACCGCGCCGGTCGAGCAACGCAGTACGGTCCCGCAGCTCTATGGCACGCCGTACTACGACAACCCGGGCCATCCGCTGAACTTCACGTCGTCGTCGGAGTCGCAGAACACCTACGTCTACTTCCCGCGCGGCACCAACCAGTACTCCGGCGGCGCCACGCTCGGCCCGTACGCCGCGGCGGGGATGATCCAGTCGAGCGATGTCGCGTACGCCGACCGGGCGATCCTGCCTGAGGATTTCGTGGTCTACCGCAACGCGGAGTCAACCAAGTCGTGGTTCATGCTCGACGAGGAGATCGTCGTACTGGCCGCAGGTGTCAGCGATCAAACCCGTGCAGTCACCACCTCGATCGACGCGCGCTTGGCGGCTCCAACGGATCAGCTCGCGATCACCGGTGCCCTGCGCAACGGTCGCACCTGGTCCGGCCCCGGTACTGCGGACCTGCGCTGGCTGCGGTACGCGAACACCACAGCGGGCGCTTCGCTCGGCTACTACTTCCTCAGCCCGACCCAGGTATCCGTAGACCTCGCCCAGGTCACCCGCAGCCGCCGAGTAGTTCGCACCTCAAATCCGGACACCGTGATCACCAAGAGCGTCTTTGGCGTCACGGTGAACCAACCAGCCAAAGCCCGGACCGCGCTTGCGTACGCGCTGGTGCCGAACGCCACGGAAGCCCGACTGCGCTCATATCTCTACGGCCGAGTGCTGGTGCTCGCCAACACTCCGCGCCTGCAGGCGATCCACCACTCCACCCTCAACCTCACGGCCGCCAACACCTTCACGGAAGGCCGTCACACCCTCCCCGGCCTCACCATCGACGGCCCGGCCTCGGTCATCACCCGCCAACACCCCGACCGCACCTTCACCATCGCCGTCTCCGACCCCACCATGACCCGCCCAACCATCACCCTCACGCTCCCCGGCCGCCGGGCGACCACGGTCTCCTCAGATGCGGGCATCCAGCTGACCCACACCCTCACCGGCACCCGCGTCACCTTCCCGACCCACCAAACGCACGGTCGCTCACTGAACATCACTCTCACCCGCTGAGGATCGATCGGCGCACCCCCGACCAGGGTGTTGTGTCGGTCGGCGCCCCGGGCAGGGCGTTGTGTCGGTCGGCGCCCCGGGCAGGGCGTTCGGTGTCGGTCGGGGTCGCGGGCGGCACGGGGCGAGCGGGCAGGACTGGCTCGGTTGGGATGGGATCGGCTGCCGGGTTGTTCGGCCGCTGGCGCCAAATAAAGGGGTCACCGGACGAAAAAGCCGTTACCGGGGCCGCTATCCCGCCCCAGAACGCACCGGGGGACTTCCTGAGGTCAGGAGCCGCCGGCGCCTACCAGTTGCCCATCGATAGAGAGGATGCGGATCTTGCCGTGGCCCTTCTGGGGGACGACGAGGGCCACCTGGTGGAGGTAGTCCTGATGGAGGGTCTGCGTGTACTTCACATAGCTGCTGAAGGCCGTGGCCGCGCCGCTGGTCCAGTACGCGTTGGAGCCCGGCTCGACCCGTTGCAGGTACTGCTCGGTCAGCGCCAGGAACACCAGTCCCTCGCCGGTCGACGAGATGAAGGTGACCGGATCACCGGTGAGCCGGAACGTGTCGGTGACGGTGGAGATGTAGGTCTCCTTGACGTCGGCGGCCTTGTCCTTGGCTCGGCTGTTCAGCAGTGTCACCGTCCCTGGCGACGGCACGAACAGCCCGGCCTTCGGGGAGGCTGTACCTCCGCTCAGATACAGCGCCAGGTTGTTCCCGGCCGACTGCGGCAGGCTGGACAGCTTGTCCATGTCCGCCTTCACGGGCGTGCGCAATTCCTCCATCGGTGGCAGCTTCATGGTTGCCGATGGATAGACCGAGTGGGTCAGCACCCAGGGAGTGCCGGCGTTCTGCCGTTGCCACACGCCGAGCTGCCGGCTGTTCGGGTCGTCCGAGACGCCCGAGCTGACGACGAACCGCATCGGGTACGTGCTGAACTGCGGCGCACCGATCTGCGGCTTGGTGTAGGTGAACGGCTTGACCTTGTCCTTGCCGGCCTCATCGATCTTGCGGCCGATCTGGTATCCGGCTCGCGTCTGCGCGAGGGTCGGATCGCCCTCGATCGTCTCGGACAACTTGGCGTCGCGGGTCTGGTTCGCCTTGTTGTTGAGCTCGTTGTACCTCTTCACCACCGCCTGCCCGTCGGCCACGGTGACCGCCGCGCGAGTCACCGGATGGCTCGTGTTCTTCTCGGGGACCCCGACACAACCAGTTGCCGTCAGCAACAGAACTGCTCCCGTCGCGCCCACGCCGACCCGCCGTACGAGGCCTTGCGGTCCCGAAGGCCCCGAACCCGACGGCTGGAAAGCTGGCGGCTGGTACTGCGGTACGGGTGGAACCACGGGAGCCGGGGGACGCCGCCGGCGTACGAGCATCAGCAGGAGCCCCACGAACAGCAGGACCAGCCCGGCCCCGAACACCACCAGACACGTCCCGAACAGCCCGGGCAGCTCCATCCCGAGAGTCAGCCGGACGTCCGCCCCGGGAGTCCCGTCCGCGTTCATCGCCACCACGTCGTACGAGCCGTCGGCCATCGACCACGAGATCGACTGCTTCCCCGCACCGCTGGCCTTGGCGGTCCACCAGTCGAGCCCGGCCGGCGGGTTGAGCGGGGTCAGGCCACCCTTCATCTCCTGGGTGTCGAACTTCGGCGGCACGTTCAGCCGGAGCACTCGCGTGTACTCCGAACTGCCGAGGTAGCTCGCCACGTCGAGGTCCTGGCCGATGCCGACGAACACCGGCTTCTTCCCGGACGCGGTCACGTGCAGCGTCGGGCCGTGCCGGTCGAGCAGGTCCGGCGCGGTCATGACGGCCAGTCCCTTGCTCGACAACGGCTGCTCGCCGGTATCGATCGTGTCGTCCGGGCCGACCAGCCAGAAGGCGGCCGCCGCACCGGCGATCGTGACCAGCAATCCGGCCAGGGCCAACAGCAGGCCTAGGAACAGGCGGGCGAAACGCATGAAAAAGCTCCCCGTTGGTGCGACAGAGTCCGGCCCAGGGCGGAGGGCCGAACGGCACAGACCATAGCGGGGCGCGGGGGCGCCTCGCCGTCCACCCGTCGTCAACAGATAACTGAGCGGGCAATGATCTGTTACTGTCGGCGCAGTTAATGAATGGCTGTTCACAAACCGTCCAGGGGGGAGATCGTGGCCAGACCACGCCTGATCAGCGACGACACGATCCTGGACGCGACCCGTCAGGTGCTCGCCGAGCTCGGCCCGGCCAAGCTGACGCTCGCGGCGGTCGGCGCCCGAGTCGGGCTGGCTCCTCCGACCCTGATGCAGCGGTTCGGCAACAAGCGCGGGCTGCTGCTCGCCTCGGCGGCGCGGTCGCCGTTGATGGTTCTGCGCGCGGCCGAGGAGGCGGAGGCACGGAATACCTCGCCGTTGGCCACCTTGCGTGATTTCGCACTCTCGAGCGTTGCTCACATCAAGCATCGGGAGGAGCTCGGCAATGGGCTCGGCTTCGTGCAGCTGGACGTCGCCGACCCTGAGTTCCGCGAGCACGCGCTGGCGCACTCGGCGGCGATCGTTGACAGCTGCGCGCGATTGCTCCAGGCCGCTCAGGCGGCCGGCGAGCTGAAACCGGACGCCGACGTCCCCGCGCTCGCCCGACTCACCCTGGTCTGTTTCAACGGCGCGCTCCAAGTGTGGGCCGTGAACGGCTGGGGATCGCTGACCGACTTCATGCGGGACCAGCTGGAGCTGCTGCTCTCGCCCTATCTGACGGAGTGACGATGTTCTTGCGCGTGGCGCTCTGAGGGTCTCGCGACGAATCAGCGGCGGGTGGGCCAGAGGGCCCGGCGGAGGCGAAGCTCGTCTCGGATACTCGGGGGGATGGGGAGGTTTCGCTCGGCGAGCGCTCGGGCGCACGCCTCGAGGCTCATCAGGAGGCGGTCGGCGCGCGGGCCGCCCGCAGTACCGACCCTCGGTGCGCCTCGCTCAGCCTTGTTCTCGGCGCGGGCTGCGGAGAGTTCGGCGAAGATGACGCCGAGCGTGATGTCCGTCGGCCTGCGCAGTACCGGCTCAGGGCGCACCGGCGCCGGCTCGCGCTGGAACATTTCGGTTCGGAACGGCTTGGTGGACGGCAGGAACACAGGGAGTGCCATCGAGATCGCCTCGTCACACCAGAGGCTCCAAGGCACTCGACAATGAGCCACCACCGCCTCCGGTCCCCTCAAGGTACTCCTGTTGTCTCACCCCACCGCAGTCCGCACTCGCCGACCACTGAGGAGACTGGTCCGGTCACCCGTCGCCGTCGATGCGGGTGGGCATGACGAGGGTGGTGAAGGTGCCCTGATCGGCGGACCGTACGACGACCGGGCGGTCCGGGGCGCAGATCTCCAGGAGGACGTCCGGGCCGACGCTCACGGTCAGCGCGGCCGCCAGCAGGGACGAGGCGAAGCCGACCCGCACCGGCGCTCCCGAGCCGACCACCTCGAGCTGCCCGCCGGACCCGGATGCATCCACCTCGGAGTGCCCGTCGGAGCCAGGTGGTCCAGCCACCACCGAGGAATCCTCAGACGGGACGTTCGCCTTGGAGCAGGTTTTGGGCGCCGAGGCGACCGGGGTGATCGTGATGAGTGTCGGGGTGATGTCCAGGGCGACCGTTTCGGTGGTCAGGAGGTCGAGGAGGGCAAGGCGGTCTGCGACGATGCGGCAACTCGGTGGCGCCAGACCTTCGAGGATCGCCTGATAGGCGGGGTACTCCTCAGCGACCACCGGGACCGGGATCACGGAAGAAGACGACCCGTCTGCCACCAACGTCGTACCGGCTGGGCCGGCTTGGATCCGCACCTCGGAAGCCGCGGCGCTCCACCGGGCCAGGGCGGTCAGTTCGGGAGCGGAGATCAGCACGTTCCGCGGGTAGCCCGTGAAGGCCAGCGGGTGGAGCTTGCGGACCGACAGCCGGTAGCGGTCCGTGGCGACGAGTGTGACCTCGTCCTCGCCCAGCTCGAGCAGTACGCAGGCCAGCGCGGGGAGCTCGTCGGGGGTCGACGCCGCCGCAGTCGCGACCTGCCGGATGGCGCTCGCCAACTCCGCACCGCCCAGCGTCACAGCACACTCATATGGAACAGCGGGGAGGGAGCTGAGGATCCGCGCCACGGCTTTCCGAGCGGTGTCCGCCTTGCCCTCGACCGTCCGCAGATGCGCCTCCACCACCGCCGCCCCCTCGGCCGGACCACCGTCGAGCACGACCCGGACGTCGGCCAGTGGCAGGTCGATCTCCCTCAGGTCCCGGAGCAACGCAGCGCGCTGTTCCTGCTCCGGCGCGTAGTACCGGTAGCCGTTCTGCTCGTCCACCTCCGCCGGGCGGAGCAGTCCGCAGTCGTCGTAGAACCGCAGGGCGCTGGGGGTCAGTCCGACCCGCCGCGCGAAGGCGCTGATCGTCAGCAACTCGTCTGTCATGCCGCCGATCCTGGGTCCTCAAGCAACTCGAAGGTCAACTCGCGACCGTTAGGCAACTCGAAGGTCAACTCGCGACCGTCCAACTCGCCGCAACGGCCTCGACGCGACACTGACATGCACGCCTTGCGTGGCTCGGTGAAAATGGTGGGCGTGACGAGGTTGTACGTGGTGACAGGAGCGCCGGGCGCGGGCAAGTCGACCGTGATCCCGGAGCTGGTGCGGCTGCATTCCGGCAACCTCGTCGTGATGGACATGGACGAGTTGCTCGACCACGAGGGCAAGGTGCTCGGCATCGACATCGCCGACTCCACCGCCGCCGCGAACTGGCCGGCATACAACGCGCTCTGGTTGCGCATCACCGAGCTGATCCGCCGCTCGGGCACTCCCATGTTGCTGCTGTCGCCGCTGGTCCCGCGGGAGATGCCCGAGGGCCGCTGGCTGCATCTCGACTGCCCGGACTCAGTACGCCGCAAGCGGCTCGCCCAGCGCGGCTGGTCCGACCAGCACATCGCCGAGGCGATCGCCGACGCGGCCGAGATCCGCAAGCTGGTCCCCCGCTCGGTCCCCGGCGAAGGCACCCCGGAGGAGTCCGCCCGCCTCATCCTCGCCTGGGTCGACGAGTGAACCAGTCCTGCAGGACCTTCGTGTAGTCCTCGCTGATCCCCTCCAGCGACCGGTCGGCCGTCCCCGGCCAATGCCCGACGCCGGGGATGGATCTCCACGGACTTGATCACCGGTGGATCGTCACACGCCGCCCGGGTCAGCCGAATCGATGCGCAACGCCGTGGGCATCCGCTCAGGAGGCTGGTGAATCGGCAACGCGCCGACCCCAGGCGTGATCGACCCGAGCACGCTCGTGTGCCGAGCCCCCGTACAGCTCGGCACAGTCCCACCGAGCCCGTTGACCGTCAGAAACCCCAGTACTGCGAACGCGTACGCCTCCTTCGCCACCGAAGGCAGCCCGAGTTCGTCCGTGCTCAGCAAGGGAACACCCCGGAGCTCCTCAGCCAGACGATGCATCAGCGCGGGATTCCGAATCCCACCTCCGGCGGCGATGACCTCAGTCCCGCCGTACGCGTGCACCGCGTCAGCCACCGTGCGGGCGGTCAGCGCAGTCACCGTGGCGACCAGGTCGTCGGGCGCGATCTCGGGGAGCCCGGCCATCGCCTCAGCGAGATACCCGAGGTGGAACAGCTCCTTGCCTGTGCTCTTCGGCGCGGGTCTGCGGTAGTACGGCTCGGCGAGCAGCCGCTCGAACAGCTCCGGGTGAATCCGCCCGCGCCAAGCCATCAGCCCGTCGGCGTCGAAGGTCGACCGGCCACCGGTGAGCTCGCGAACCACGGCGTCGGCCAAGGCGTTCGCCGGACCGGTGTCGAACGCGATCGGCTCGCCGGTGATCACCGTGATGTTGGCGATCCCGCCGAGGTTGAGCGCGACCGGCGTACCGGGTCGGTCGCGCAGCCAGAGGGCGTCCACGATGCTGACCAGCGGAGCCCCTTGACCACCCGCGGCGACATCGCGGGAGCGAAGGTCCGAGACGACAGTGGTTCCCGTGGCCTCGGCGATCCAGGCGGGCTGGCCGAGCTGGAGCGTGCCGCGAACCTCCTCGCCGTCGACCCAGTGGAACACCGTCTGGCCGTGCGACACGACCAGGTCTGCATGGCCACCGCAAAGCTGCTCGACGGCTTGTCCGGCGACCGCTGCGAACTCCTGCCCGATCCCGGTGTCGAGCCGGCAGACCCGCTCCATCGAAGTGGTTGCTGGCGGCAAGGAATTGGCGATGTCCTGGCGCAACTGGCCGGAGTACGGGCGGCTCAGCATCCCGAGCGGAGTGAGGATGATCCGGTCGTCCTCGATCCGCAGGTCCGCCGCAGCGGCGTCGATGGCGTCGTACGACGTGCCTGACATCAGGCCGATGACTCGCATGTCAGTCCCGCAACTCCCGCCGGTGATCGTCGCCGCGCAACGTCAGCAGGGCGAGCACGCTGACCGCGCACGTCACCACTACGTAGTACGCCGGGATGTCGACGTTCTTCGTCCGCTTGATCAGCTCGGTGATAATGAGTCCGGCCGATCCGGAGAAGACCGCGTTGGACAGCGAGTAGGCCAGCCCGAGCCCGGTGTAGCGGACCCTGGTCGGGAACATCTCCGCCAACATCGCCGGCCCGGGACCAGCCATCAGCCCGACCACCAAGCCCGCGACGAAGACGGCGATCCCCTTGGCCGCGTTCGAACTCTCCTTGTCCTGCAGCAGATTCATCAACGGGAACGCCAGTACGACGACCAGCGCGGCGCCCGCGACCATCACCGGGCGACGCCCGATCCGGTCACTCAGCCAGCCCGCCGGCATGATCGACACGGCGAAGCCGAGGTTCGCCAGGACCGTCGCCACCAGGGCTTGCTGGAAGGTCGCGTGCAGCGTGGCCTGGAGGTAGGACGGCATCACCACGAGGAACGTGTACCCGGCAGCCGACCAGCCCATCAGCCGACCGATGCCGAGGGCAATCGCCTTGGCGACTTCGGCCTTGTCCGCCGGCAGCTGTTCGGTTTGCTGAACCCTTGCGAAGTTGGGAGTCTCGTCCAACCTCAGTCGCAACCACAGCGCCACCAGGCCGAGCGGGAGCGCCAGCAGGAACGGCACCCGCCAACCCCAGTCCTTGAGGGCTTCCGCGCTGAGGGCCGTCGCCAGGATCGCGGCAAGCCCTGCCCCGACGAGGAGGCCGAGCGCGACGGTGAGGGACTGCCAAGCGCCGTACAGGCCTCGCTTGTTCCGCGGCGCGAACTCGGTCATGATCGACACGGCGCCGCCGAACTCACCACCGGCGGACAGCCCCTGCAGAGCCCGGACCAACGTCAGCAGCCAAGGCGCCGCGGCACCGACCGTGGCATAGGTCGGCAGCACCCCGATCAGCGTGGTGGACAAGGTCATCAGCACAAGCACGACGATCAGCGTCGGCCGTCGGCCGATCCGGTCGCCGAGCCGGCCGAACACCGCCGCGCCGATCGGCCGGAAGAAGAACGCCAGCGCGAACGAGGCGTAAGTCTTGATCAGGCTCTCGGCGTCACTTGTCGAGGTGCTGCTGAAGAAGTTCGCCGCGATCACCGTGGCGAAGAAGCCGTACGCGCCGAACTCGTACCACTCGACGAAGTTGCCGACCGTGCCCGCCACCAGGGACCGACGGTTCCGCCGGACGTCGAGGTCGCCGGTCGCAGTACCGGGTGCTGTGCTCATGGCCCTCTCCACTGCTCGTAGAACCCCCGTAACTTTCCTCCCGTCACTGGGTCCATCTTGGTCTATCAGTTCCCGATCGGCGACCCCCGGGCGTTGGCGAGGCCGGACCGGCGCCCACCAGGCACCCCGAGCGACGTCACAGAGAATCGGCTTGGTGGTCGTTACTGGCGGGTATATACTCAAGTTACTCGTGAGTACAGGCAGCGAAGAGGCAGGGGAATCCGCGTGAGCCACTACAAGTCGAATCTGCGGGACATCGAGTTCAACCTGCTCGAGGTCCTGGGCCGTGGCGAGGTGCTCGGGCAGGGGCCGTACGCCGACATGGATGTCGACACCGCCCGTGAGGTGCTCGCCGAGATCGACCGGCTGGCCAAGAACGAGCTGGCCGCGTCGTTCGATGAGGCCGACCGGAACCCGCCCGTCTTCGACCCTCAGACCCACGAGGTCAAGCTGCCGGAGGCGTTCAAGAAGAGCTACCACGCCTACATGGATGCCGAGTGGTTCAAGCTCGAGCTGCCGCCGGAGCTCGGCGGTCAGCCGACGCCGCCCTCACTGCGCTGGGCCGCGGCCGAGATGGTGCTGGGCTCGAACCCGGCCGTCCACATCTACGCCGCCGGGCCGAACTTCGCGCACGTGCTGTGGCGCAACGGCACCGATCGGGACAAGAAGATCGCCCAGCACATGATCGAGCGCGGCTGGGGCGCCACCATGGTGCTGACGGAGCCGGACGCCGGATCGGATGTCGGCGCCGGCCGCACCAAGGCCACGCTGCAGGACGACGGCAGCTGGCACATCGAGGGCGTCAAGCGGTTCATCACCTCGGGCGAGCACGACATGACCGAGAACATCGTGCACCTGGTGCTGGCCCGCCCGCAGGGCATCGAAGGCGTCGGCGGCCCGGGCACGAAGGGCCTCAGCCTGTTCGTGGTCCCGAAGTACGACTTCGACCTGGAGACCGGCGAGCTGACCGGGGAGCGCAACGGCGCCTTCGTCACGAACGTCGAGAAGAAGATGGGCATCAAGGTCTCCACCACCTGCGAGATCACCTTCGGCGAGAACACCCCCGCCAAGGGCTGGCTGCTCGGCGAGGTGCACGAGGGCATCGCGCAGATGTTCCAGGTCATCGAGTACGCCCGGATGATGGTCGGAACGAAGGCGATCGCGACGCTGTCGACCGGCTACCTGAACGCGCTGGAATACGCGAAGGAGCGGGTCCAGGGCGCCGACCTGACCAACCCGGCGAAGACCGCGCCGCGCGTCACCATCACCCACCACCCGGACGTGCGCCGCTCGCTGATGACGCAGAAGTCGTACTCCGAGGCGCTGCGCGCGCTGGTGCTCTTCACCGCGACTTACCAGGACCGTGCCGAGCAGGCCCGGTACGCCGGTGAGCACGACGACGAGGCCGAGCGCGTCAACGACCTGCTGCTGCCGCTGGTGAAGGGGTACGGCTCGGAGAAGTCGTGGACCCTGCTCGGCACCGAGTCGCTGCAAACCTTCGGCGGCTCGGGCTTCCTGCAGGACTACCCGATCGAGCAGTACGTCCGCGACGCCAAGATCGACACCCTCTACGAGGGCACCACCGCGATCCAGGGTCAGGACCTGTTCTTCCGCAAGATCATCAAGGACCAGGGCAGGGCGCTGGGCCACCTGGCCGACCAGATCCAGGAGTTCGTCGCCTCTGAGGCCGGCAACGGCCGCCTGAAGGAGGAGCGCACCCTGCTCGCCAAGGGTCTCGAGGACACCCAGAAGCTGCTCGGGGTGATGGGCCAGGCGCTGATGTCGAGCAACCCGCAGGCCGAGAACGGCGACCCGCGCAACATCTACAAGGTCGGTCTGAACACCTCGCGGCTGCTCTACGTGCTTGGCGACGTGGTCTGCTCGTGGCTGATGCTGCGGCAGGCGGAAGTTGCCTTGAACAAGCTCGGCGAGGACCTGTCGCAGGCCGACAAGGACTTCTACGCCGGCAAGGTCGCGGCCGCCCAGTGGTTCGTCCGGTCGACGATGCCGACCGTGCGGGCCGAGCGGATCAAGGCCGAGATGACCGACCTCGACGTGATGGACCTGCCCGAATCCGCCTTCTGAGCTGTTCGACTGAGCTTGAACTGCCCGAGAATCTGGCCTGACAGCTGCGCCGACCGATCTGCCGCGGCTGATCTGCCCCGAGCTGCCCGTTGATCTGGCCTGCCCGGCCGGTTCAGTTTGAGGAAACGTTTCTGCCCGTGCACGACCCTGGCTTGGTCTCCCCTGTCCGAGCCAGGGTCGCGCTACGTCCGCGTCAGGGCGGATCTGAGCGTCTTGCCTGATCCGGGTGGCAGTGCCGTTCGGAGTTCGAGGTCACTGTTCCCCGCGGCACCAAGGTGACCGGCGACAACGGCAGCGGCGACGTTGCCAACGGCCTCATCGACAGCCCCGAAGGGACCCACAAACTCGACGCCACTACGATCAGCGGCGACGTACAACTGGCGGCGCGCTAGATTTGTAGTGTGGGTTTGTCTCCGGGTACCCGGAGACAATTCACCCGCCCGGTTCCAGGGCCGGTCATCGATATGCGTCGGTGATGGACCCCGGAGCGGGGCGGGCATAGCGTCGAAGTGTCCTGATCATTTCGAGGAGGGCTCGGCATGAGCATCGGTGTGGGGATCTTCCTGATGGTGGTGGGCGCCATCTTGGCGTTCGCCATCCGCGACTCCTGGGACGCCGTCGACCTGACCGTCGTCGGATACATCCTGATGCTCGCCGGGCTGGCAGGAATCGTGCTCTCCTTCTACATCACCAACCGCCGGCGGCGCGTCCCGAACGACGCCCTCGATCCCGCGGTCGAGGAGGAGTACCGAGTGGTCGAGGAGCACCACAAGGACATCAAGGAGTAGACGCTCCCGACAGCACCAGTTCGAGCCGCACGGGCCCGCCCGCGCTGACCAGCACCGGCACGCCCCAGTCCTGCCGGTGCATGTGACAAGCCGGGAACTCCACCTCTGCCGAGTCATCACAAGAAGCAGCCTGTACTGCGACGTGCAGCACGCCGTCCCCGACGCGTTCGTCGATCACCAGGCGACGGGTCAGGTCGGTGGAATCACCCGCACCTTCCTTGAGCAACGCCTCGGGGGTCGACGAGACCAGTAGCCGGGTGGACGGCCCGTACCGGTTGTCCAGCTTCTGCCCGGGCGGCGGGGTGAACACGACATCGAGGGTCACCTCGCCCCCGGCGATCTCCATCGGCGGGCGTTGCGTCCTGGTGCTGAACTCGTCCGCCTTCGCCGAAGCGCCCAGGGGGATCCTCGTCAACCGGTGCGCCGCCGACTCGACCACCAGCAGTTCATTGCCTGCGACAACAGCTCCGCTGGGTTCGGCGAGACCGGTCGCCATCGTCTCGACGAGGTTCGTCCGCGGGTCGAACCGGCGTACGGCACCGTTGTAGGTGTCGGCGATCGCCACCGAGCCGTCCGGGAGGACCGTCACGCCGAGCGGGTGCTGCAGCAGTGCCTCCTCCGCCTTGCCGTCGCGCAACCCGAAGTCGAACAAGCCGGTCCCGATGGCCGTGTGCACTTCGGTGTCCACCCACCTGACGGCTGAGATCTCGGAGTCGGCGAGCCAGAGGCGATCGCCGTCGACCGCGAATCCAGACGTCTGGGCGAACCAGGCCTGCTCCTTCGGGCCGTCCCTGAGCCCTTCGTTGGTGGTGCCGGCGGCAACCTCGGTGCTCTTGGTGAACGGGTCGAAGGTCCAGAGTTGATGCACGCCGGCCATGGCGATCCACACCTTGTCCTGCCACCAGGCGACATCCCACGGCGAGCTCAGGACATCCGTGCCGTCGCCGTCCATCCATTGTTTGCCGGTGCCGACGAGCGTGCTTGTGTTGCCGGTGCTGAGGGTGATGCCGCGGAGCGCGTGGTTCACCGTGTCCGCGACGACCACGTCGTAGCCGACCTGGTCGGCGATCTCCTTGGGCAGCAGGACGAGGCCGTTCGGCTCGGAGAATGACGCCTGATCCGCGGGACCGTCGGCGAAGCCGCGCTGCTGGGTGCCGAACCTCCTGATCACGGTAGTGGCGTCGGCCGCCAGTTCGACGATGCTGTGATTGCCCGCATCCGCGACGAGGAATCCGTCGCCCAGTCGACCCACCTTGGCCGGGAAGCGCAGATCCGTTGCCTCAGGCACCGGCGCGACGTACGGCGACTTGCCTCTCGTCAGCGTGCCGGCCTTCTCGTGCTCCGCGATCAGCTCAGCCAGCTGTGCGTCCAGCGCGTGAGCGTGCCCCTCGCCGGAGTACTGGGCAACGATGTACCCATTCGGATCCACCAGCACCAACGTCGGCCAGGCGCGCGCCGTGTAGTTCTCCCACGTCACCAGCTCCGGATCATCCAGCACCGGATGCCCCACCTCGTACCGCTCGACAGCAGCCCTGACGGCCGCCTCCTCCCCCTCATGCGCGAACTTCGGCGAATGCACCCCCACAATCACCAACGCATCCCCGTACTTCTCCTCCAGGGGCCGCAGTTCGTCCAACACATGCAGACAGTTGATGCAGCAAAAGGCCCAGAAATCCAACAAAAGAAAGCGCCCACGGAAGTCCGCGAGCTTCAGCTCCCTGCCCCCGGTGTTCAACCATCCCCGACCCCTGAGCTCCGGCGCGCGCACATGCATACCCTTATTGTCCCGTCTCTCCTCAAGCCAGGCGGCAGTGGGATGGCGACGGCGACCGGGCCGGTGGGCCGGTGGGCCGGTGGGATGGCGACGGCGACCGGGGCCGGTGGGCCGGTGGGCCGGTGGGCCGGTGGGCCGGTGGGCCGGTGGGCCGGTGGGCCGGTGGGCCGGTGGGCCGGTGGGCCGGTGGGCCGGTGGGCGAGCCTAGAGCCTGGACAGTTGTCGAGGCTTGGGACACCCAGCGGGGACCTCGAATAGGTAATACCTTGTCCACGGTCCGCAGATGACGTCCGAGGCCACCGGAACTGACCGCCCCAGAACCACCTGCTGCGCCAGCCGGGACTCTGCCGCGCAGTGACTCGGCAGAGTCCCAGGCGGGTGATTCCCCACAGCTCAGCCCGGGGGTGAATCCGCACCTTGTGCACAGCTCAGCCGTTTCCCGGACCGCGCAATGGCTGGGCCGAGCACAAGGTCGCGGCTCGGGGCCGGTGGGGATCGCGGTACTCCGAGCGACAGGAAGCAGTCGGAATCGTCCCGCCCTGGCTGAAGCCGCCGACCCGATGTCGGGCTCTTCGACCAATGGCGGCTTGCAAGGCGCCAGCCGACGAAAGACCCGCCAGTCCCCGTGGGCGAGCGGGAGTTGGCGTCAGGGTGGCCGGGGTGGCGGTCGGCCGGGGTGGCCGGGGTGGCGGGTGGCCGGGGTGGCGGTCGGCCGGGGTGGCCGGGGTGGCGGTCGGCCGGGGTGGCGGTCGGCCGCGGTGGCCGGGGTGGCCGGGGTGGCGGTCGGCCGGGGTGGCCGGGGTGGCGGTCGGCCGGGGTGGCCGGGGTGGCGGGTCGAGTACGAGGACGCGGCTCGGGGCCGGTTGGGGGTCGCGGTATTCCGAGCGACAGCAGGTGGTCGGAATCGCCCCACCCCCGGCTGAAGCCGCCGACCCGATGTCGGGCTCTTCGGCCGATGGCGGCTTGCAAGGCGCCAGCCGACGAAAACCCGGCCAGTCCCCGCGGGCCAGCGGGAGTTGGCGTCGGGGTGGCAGCGGCGCGGCTCCTCAGCGCGGGAGGGCGCGGCTCCTTAGCGCGGGAGGATGAGGGTGCTGGTGAGGAGTCTGGCGGTCTTGCGGAGGGTGGGTGGGGACGAGGAGAGTTCGGAGGCGAGGCCGTGGGGGGTGAGGGGTTCGCCCGGGCCGACCAGGCGGTGGCGGTGGGCGAGGAGCCAGACGATGGCGCGGGGCCAGGTGGAGAGGCGGGCCTTGGCGAGGAGGTCGGGGGCGTCGCGGACCAGGCGGTCGGCGATCTCGTAGGCCTCGGCGGCGTAGTTCGTGCCGAGGGTTTCGCCGGCCAGGAGCCATGCGTGCGGGGCGAGGACGGACAGGGTCGCGGCTTGGGACTTGTCCAGGCCGCGGAGGTCCGGGCGCGGTGGAGCGCCTAGGCCGGCGAGGGTTCGGTAGGCGTCTTCGAGGTCTGCGCTGGTGTCATCCAGGAAGACCCGCTCGCCGGACTTCGAGCCGATCGGGTCCGACAGCGCTGCCGCTTCCAGCGCAGGCGTCCACACGTCTACGGCGTCCAGCGCTTCCTCGATCGCGTCCAGGTCGAGCTCGGTCCGCTCCCCCGCGAACTCCAGCCACGCCTTCACGACCACCGGCACCGCCGCGAAGTAGGTGCTATCGGCAAGCACTTTGCGCGGCAGCCAGTACGACAGGAACAGCTCCACCAGTACTGCGCTGACGCGAAGCGGGCCGCCAACCGTCCGGTCGACCGCGTGGTCGATCCACAGCCGCGCGATGTCGGCCGCATCGTCCGGCAGGCCGACGCCGTGCCGCGACTCGATGAACTCCTGGACCAACTCATCCCGCTGCCGCCCGGACAGCTGCGGCCGAACCGGTGGACGAACAGGGCGTTCCGGCAACTGAGTCAGGCGATTCACCAGCAGGCCGGAGAAGAACTCGAAGTCCTCCGTCACCGGCGGATCGTCATGATCGTGTGTCTCGCCCAGCGCCTGCAGGATGATCCCCGCAGCAGTCGCCGGTCGAACCGTCCGCACGGTCACCCGCCCACCGCGCTGATACGCCTCGACCACCCGGTCGACGGGCGGCCCGACGAACACGTCCTTCGCGATCGCGCCCAGGTTGTTGTCCACGAACACCACCACCGTGTGCGGATGATGGTCGTCGTCGTAGTCCAGCACGACGCTCAACCCGTCGCCGGTGACGTCCTCGGACACGATCGCGCTGGTCAACCGGAACCCGGCGATCCGCGAGACCCAGTCCGGTACGCCGGACTGCGTGCGCCCGCGCGACAGGTGCGCCCGCTGCAGCGGAAGCCGCCCGGCCGGACCGACTGTCCGGGCCAGACTCGTCAGCAGCACAAAGGAATCCAGGTCACGCCGCTCACCGAGAACCCGCGCGGCATCGGCCCAGAAGAACCGCTCGACCTCACCGATCTCGTCGGGCTGCCCGGCAGGCCAGAGCTGGTCGGCGAGCAGGGCGGCAGACCGCGCGACGGAGGCCTCCGCGATCACGGGATGCAAGGCAGGAGGCGCCGCCGCCAGATCAAGCAGCAGTGTCTCCTGCAAGGTTTCCAGCACTGCGGCACTCGGCGTGGTGTCGAGGTCGGTCCCGACGACACCCACCGGGGGCTGCCGTGGGGTGGAGCCCGGACTGGAGCCGACCAGCCGCAGATGGCTGCCGCGTCCGTCCCGGCCCCCTGACTTGGTCACCTAGGCGAGATTACCGCCGAAGACCCCCTTGCCGCAGGGCGGTAGGCGCGTCCTGTGGACAGTGAGGGCGACACGCCGTGACGAAACCCCCACGACCCGTGGTTCCAGCACGGAGTACCGGGTCCACGGGCCGCAGGCCGTAGTACGAAAGCAAGGTCTCTCCGAAGACAGACCCCCGAGGAGGATCAGCCCTTCAGGGCTCCTGCCATCAGCCCGCCGATGAACCAACGGCCCAGCAGGATGTAGACCAGCAGGGTCGGGAACGAGGTGATCAGCGCACCCGACATACTCGCCGCGTAGTCGACCTTCTGCCCACCGGCCAGGGCCGCGAGGCCCAGCGTGACCGGTCCGTTGTTCTGCTGGGTCAGGAACAACGCGAACAGGAAGTCGTTCCAGACCGAGGTGAACTGCCAGATCAGCGTCACCACGAAGCCGGAGATCGAGATCGGCAGGATGATCCGCAGGTAGGTCTGGACCAGCCCGGCGCCGTCCACCCGGGCCGACTCGATGATCTCGTGCGGCACGATCGTGGCGTAGTAGTTGCGGAAGATCAGCGTGCAGATCGGCAGGCCGTAGATGACGTGCGCGATCAGCAGCGTCGGGATCCCGCGGGTGACATTCAGGTCCTCGAAGGTCTGCCGCAGCGGCAGCATCACCGCCTGGTACGGGATGAACATGCCGAACAGGATGAACGCGAACACCAGGTTCGCGCCGGGGAACCGCCAGCGGGCCAGCACGAACCCGTTCGCGGAACCGATCAGCGACGAGATGATCGCGGCCGGCACCGCCAGCGAGAGCGAGCGGACCATGTACGGCTGCAGCACGTCCCACGCCTTGCGCCACGGCTCCAGCGTCCAGGTCTGCGGCAAGGACCACTGCGCGGCGGCGGAGGTGTCGGCCGAGGTCTTGAAGCTGGTGATGACCACGACGTAGACCGGCGTGAGCACGAACAGCAGGAACATCAGCAGTAGGACGTAGCGAATCGTCCGGCTCTTCCGGGTCGAGCCGTCCGCGATCGTGCTGCGGCGGGGCTTCCCCGTGATCGCCGCGGCAGCCTTACCGGTTGCGGCCGGGGCCTCTACGACGGTCATTCTTCGCTCTCCTGCCGGACGGTGTAGGCGACATAGGGAATGACCAGTACTGCGACCACGGCGAGCAGCACGATCGCGATGGCTGCCGCCTTGGCCATGTCGCTGCGCAGCAAGGTGTTCCACATGTAGATCGAAGGCACCTCGGTGCGGAACTGGTTCGGCCCGGTGATCGCGTAGATCAGGTCGAACAGCTTCAGCGACATGTGGCCCAGGATGATCAGCGCCGACAGGGCGATCGGCGACAGCTGCGGGAACAGCACGTACCGGTACAGCTTGAACTCGCTGGCGCCGTCCACCCGGGCGGCCTCCCGCAACTCCGGCGGGATGCCACGGAACCCGGCGAGGAACAACGCCATGATGTAGCCCGACAGCTGCCAGACCGCGGGCAGCGCGATGGACGCCATCGTCGTCCACCGGCTCCCCCCGGTCCACCAGGGATTCTCCAGGAAGTTCAGGTGGAGAATCGAGAACAGCCGGTTCAGACCGCGTGCGTCGTCGCCCGTGGACGGGTTCAGCAACCAGCCCCAGACGACGCCGGACGCGATCATCGAGATCGCCATCGGGAACAGGAAGATCGACCGGAACACGCCCTCGCCGGTGACCCCCTTCTCCAGCAGCAACGCCCACAACAGGCCGAAGATCAGCGTGCCCAGGATGAACGCCACCGTGAGCACGCCGAGGTTCTTCAGCGAGTTGAGAAACCTGTCCTCATGGAACAGGTTGGCGTAGTTGTCGAACGCGACATAGTTCGCCGAGCCGGGCCGGGCCGTGTGCCGGTCGGTCAACGAGGTGTTGAACGTCCAGGCGATGAGCCCGTAGACGAAGTACCCGAGCAACAGCACCGTGGGCAGCAGCACCAACGCCCCTGGCCCCCAGGTGCGGATTCTTCCGTGCATGCTCAGGACTCCTGGTAGTTGTCAGCCGACGAGATCAGCACGGATCAGTTCGGCTTCGCAGCCGCGACCAGTGCCTTCTGCAGCGTTGCGACATCCAGCCCGCTACTGAACTGACCCATCGCGGACAGGATGCTGTCGTTCTGGCCCAGCGTGCACGCGGCACCGTGAGCGCAGGACGGGACGATCTTGTCCTTCTTCCAGTCAGCCATCGCGGACTGCTGGTACTTCGGGTAGTCCGCCGGAGCCGCGTCGGAGCGGGCCGGAATCGAGCCCTTCTTGGTGTTGAAGGCCTTCTGGCCGTCGGCGCTACCGACGACGTCCAGCCAGCACTTCGCACCCTCGGGGTCCTGACCACCGGTCGGCAGGGTGAAGGAGTCCGCCAGGAACTGGAAGTTCCCCGCGGTGCCCGGCGCCGGCCAGTAGGTGTACGAGGTCTCCGGCACCTTGAGGGACAACTCCTGCGCGGCGACCCAGTCGCCCATCAGCTGGTAGCCCGCCTGACCCTTGTTGAGATAGCCCAGCGCGTCCGGCCAGTCGATCGCCTCGCGGTCGACGTTGCCGAACGAGAGGACCTTCTTGAACTTCTCCAGCGCGGCGGTGACGTCAGGGCCGGCCATGTCAGTCTTGCCGTTCCACAGACCGACGAACTTGTCAGCACCGAGCTCGGCGAGCAGCACGGCCTCCATCACCATCTCCTCGGCGAAGCCCTTGGAGACGGCGAGCGGGTACTTCACCCCGGCGGCCTTCAGCTTGTCCATGTCGGCGATCCAGGCGTCGACCGTGGCCGGGGCCGTGGCGGCGTCGATGTTGGCCTTCTTCAGCACCGTCGGGTTCGCCCACACGACGTTGGCGCGGTGCACGTTGGCCGGCACCGAGTAGATCTTGCCGTCGACGGTCAGGTTGTCCAGCAAGCTCTGCGGGAACGCCTTGTCCAGGCCGAACTGCTTGTACAGGTCGGTGACGTCGTCGACCTGGCCGTTCTTGATGTAGTCGCCCAGTTCGGCGCCCGCGTGCGCCTGGAAGGTCGACGGCGGCTTCTTCGCGGCCAGGTCGTTCGCCAGCACCTGCTTGGCGTTCGCCCCGGCGCCACCGGCGACAGCCGAGTTCACGAACTTGTAGTCCTTGCACTTCGTGCCGAAGACCGACACGAGTCCGTCCAGGCCGGCCTTCTCGCCGCCGTCCGCCCACCAGGTGAAGACGGTGACATCCTTGCTCGCCGAGTTCCCACTGCCGCTGTCGCTGCTGTTCCCACAGGCACTGACCGCGAGAAGACCCACGGCACCCATTACCGCGACGGTCTTGCTCCAACCACCACGCATGTTTTCACTCTCCGCTCAGCTTTTGGAGCTGTCTTACAACGAATGCCCCCTTGACGGCCCAACTCTGGGCACGGGGCTGGTCGGGTGTCAACGCTCCGCGCAGGCGCGTTGCGCAGACGTGACCCCTCGCGCAGCTCGCGTATGAGAGCGCGCACACTCCGCGTCTGAAAGGCCAGTTCGCGCAGTGCACCTGTTGATCCCTCCCCACCACCCCGGTCGGGTGGTCTTGCGCGCTACGGACGCAGCAGGGTCTTGATCGCACGCCGTTCGTGCATCGCTTTGTAGCCTTCGGCCACTTCTTCCAACGGCAGCTCCTGATCGAACACCAGCCCGGGGTCGATCGCCCCCGACAGTACGTCCGCCATCAGCTCCGGCAGGTACTGGCGCGCCGGGGCGACCCCGCCCGCCAGGCCGACGTTACGGCTGAACATGGTGCGGATCGGCACCTCGACGCCGTGCGGAACGCCGACGAACCCGACCGTCGAGCCGGCCCGGGCGATGTCGAACGCCGTCTTGAACGACTGGTCCGTGCCGACGCACTCCAGTACCGCGTCCGCGCCGACGCCGTCGGTCAGTTCCAGTACTGCGGCCTTCGCCTCGTCGCCGCGTTCGGCAATGATATGCGTGGCTCCGAACTCTTTCGCGATCTTCTGCCGGGCCTCATGCCTCGACAGCGCGACGACTCTCTCGGCACCCATCCGGACAGCAGCGAGTACGCCGCACAGCCCGACCGCGCCGTCGCCGACCACCACCACCGTGTCGCCGGGCTTCACCCGCGCGGCACGAGCGGCATGCCAGCCCGTGCCCATCACGTCGGACAACGTGAGCAGCGACGGGACCAGCGAGTCGTCCGGGACCTCCGGGGTCGCGACCAGCGTGCCGTCGGCGTACGGGACCTTCGCGTATTCGCCCTGGCCGCCGTCCGCGTCTTTCGAGCCGATGCCGACGATGTTCTGGCAGACCGACTGGTACCCGGCCAGGCAGTTCGGGCAGGTGCCGTCGCTGGCGACGAACGGGGTGACAACGAAGTCGCCCGGCTTGATTGTGCGGACGTCGGAACCGACCTCCTGCACGATACCGACGTACTCGTGCCCGATCCGGCTGCCGGGGGTGATCTTGTTCTCGCCCCGGTAGGACCACAGGTCGGAGCCGCAGATACAGCCGGCAACGATCTTGATCACGGCGTCGGTCGGACCGCTGATCACCGGGTCCGGCACCTCGCTGAGCCGGACGTCGAACGGAGCATGAATCGTGGTGGCACGCATGATCCCCACCTTATGTCCGAACAACCGTGGGGCCTGCCCCCGGGTTCTTCGGACGCAAGCACTGCCTCAGAGCACGGTGTAGCGGCCGCGGCGGTGGATGAGGGGTGGGATCTCGTCGGGGAGGAGTTCGACGTGGGCGATCTCGAGCTGGACCTGGAGCGCCCAGCCGACCTCGGGTGGATCCGCGTCAGCCAACCGGCAACCCGCCCAGGTGCTGACACCGACCGGGGCCGGGCCCCACTCGGTGTCGGTCCACTCGATCATCCGGAACGGACCACCCGGTGCCGGGGCCACGTAGCCGAAGGCGTCCGCGAGTTGCTGGTGCGGAGCGCCGAGCAGGCTGACCACCGCGGTCCTTGCCTCGCGCAACGTTTCCCAGAGGTCGGAGTCCGGGTCGATCAACCCGATCACGACCCCGGGGTCCCCGTCCGCCACCAGCATCGACGACACCGTCAGCCCGGCCCGCTTCCCGTCGTACGAGCTGGTCCAGAGGCTGACCGGCGACGGCAGCCGGCCGCGAAGCCGCCGGACCGGGCTGCGCTCCGATTCCGGCGGCAGGAACGGGTGCTCCCCGTGGATGGTCATGGTCTGGAGGTTAGCTCTTCGTTCGAACGCGATCGGGCAGGACGAAGGCGTCGAGGGGCTGGGCCAGCAGTCCGCTGGAGCCGCGCACGGACTCGACCCGGCCGTTGTCGTCGAAGGTGAAGCGGTACGACTCGCCGTACGAGCCGTAGCCGTTGCCGCCGGTGACGCGGAGCGAATCGCCCTCGACCTCAAGGGTCTGCGGTTCGGCGGCCGGGTCGGGTGAGGTCGGGTCGATCACGTAGAGGCGGCCGCCGAGCAGCGCGATGTCGTACACGCCCCAGAGGTTCGCGTAGCGGCCGGTGAAGCGGGCCTCGCCTTGGCCGCGATCCTCAGATTCGGCCAGGTCGATCAGCTTCAGCGCGGCCTCGGCGAGCTGCGCGGCGGAGCCGTCGATCGCGTTCGTCAGCACCGACACCGCGAGCCGCCGCTCACCGTCGACCAGTGAGCGGGTGATGTGACCGGGGTAGCCGCCGCCGTGACCGAACACGTCCCGCTTGCCGACCTTCGACACCTGCAGACCGAGCCCGTACCGCGGCCCGTCCTCCTCGCCGGTCTTCCACAGCGGGTGCTGCATCTGCCGCTTCGAGGCGTCCGTCAACAGCCGGTCGTCGCCGGGCAGGTGCGCGGAGAAGTAGGTGACGAGGTCACGCGCGTTGCCGTAGAACCCGGTCGCCGGAGCGAGCGCACGGGTGTCGACGTGCTCGATCGGGACCCGGTCGTCGGCATAGGAAAGCGAGCTGTAGCCGGCCGCGTACTCGTTGCTCCGGTTCGGGTCCAGCTCCGGGCCGAGTCCCGACAGCCCGAGCTTGTCGACGATCGCGCTCTGGACGTAGGAGTTGTACGACGTTCCCGCGGCCGCCTCGATCACCAGGCCCAGCAGGCCGTAGCCGATGTTCGAGTACTTGAACCGGTCGTTCTCCGGAATCACCGCGGACGCCGATTCCTTCAGCACCGCGAGCAGGTGGTCCCGGTCCGGGAAGCCGGTCGCGAGCTGCCAGAAGTCGGCCTCCTCGCTGTCCCGGGTGATCCCGCCGGCGTGGCTGAGGAGATCCCGCACAGTCCGCTCACCCAGCGGCGTACCGACGATCTCGGTGACGTGCTGGGCCGCCTTGTCGTCCAGCCGGAGACGGCCCTGCTCCACCAATTGGAAGGCGGCCGTCGCGGTGAACGTCTTCGAGTGCGACGCGATCCGGAACAGGTGGTTCTCGGTCAGCTCGACCTGCTGCTCGACATCGGCCAGCCCGTACGCCGCGGAGAAGGCGATCGCGTCGCCGGCGAAAACCGCCGCCTGGACCCCGGGGATCCGCTGGTAGCGCTGGTTGAACGCCAGCCAGCTGTCGTAGTACGTGAGAGCTTCGGTCAGATTCTGTGGGTCCAGGGCGTCAGGCATGACGCCTAGACTGAATGACGCGGAAGCGACTCGCAACGTAAGCCCCGTCGGTGTAGGTGGCGTTGGCGGCCGGGTTCGCGCCGGTGCCGTGGAAATCGCTGAAGGCGGCCGACTGGTTCACGAAGACCTGGCCGGTCAGGTTCTCCGACAGCGCGACACCCACCTCGAGCGCCGCCTCCCGCACCTTCTCCAGCGTCGCCGGGTCCGTCGAGTAGACCCCCGCGGTCATCGCGCCACCCTCGCCGACCGTCTTGCGGAACAGGTCGATCGACTCGTCGGTGTCCGCAGTTCGGACCAGGAACGAGACCGGCCCGAAGCACTCACGCCCGTAGACCTCCTCGTCCTTGCCGTCAATCGCGACCAGCAGCGGCGTGCGGACCACCGCGTCCTCGTAGGCCGGGTGCTTGATGCCTCGTGACTGCAGCACCACGTCGCCGTACTCCGGGGCCAGCTCGAGGCGGCTCACCACGGCCTGGTTGACGATGCCACCGAGCAGTTCCACCGCGCGCGCGTCGTCGCCGAGGAGCTTGCTGATCGAGTTCGCGATGCCCGCGCCGACCTCGTCGAAGGACTTGTGGCCCTCGTCCGTCTCGACCCCGTCGGCCGGGATGAAGAGGTTCTGCGTGGTGGTGCACATCTGGCCGGAGTACAGGGACAGGGTGAAGGCGAGGTTGTTGCAGAGCGCCTTGAACGAGTCGGTCGAGTCGATCAGTACTGCGTTGACGCCGGCCTTCTCGGTGAAGACCTCAGCCTGGGTCGCGTTCTGCTCCAGCCACTCGCCGAACTCGCTGCCACCGGTGAAGTCGATGACCTTCACCTCGGGGCGCAGCGCCAGCGGCTTGGCGAGCCCGTCGCCGACGTGCTCGGCGGCCAGGGTGACCAGGTTCGGGTCGAAGCCGCCCTCGGCGAGCACCTCGCGGGCGACCTCGACGGTGATCGCGAGCGGCAGCACGGCCAGCGGGTGCGGCTTCACCACGACTGCGTTTCCGGTGACCAGCGAGGCGAACAGGCCGGGCCAGGAGTTCCAGGTCGGGAACGTGTTGCAGCCGATGACCAGCGCGACCCCGCGGCCGACGACGGTGAAGTTCTTCTCCAGCCGGATCGGGTCGCCCTTGGCCGGCTTCTCCCAGACCGCCTCGGCCGGGTAGCGGTTCATCTCTTCGGAGGCGTAGGCGATGGCCTCGAGCGCACGGTCGAGCGCGTGCGCGCCACCGGCCTGGAACGCCATCACAAAGGCCTGGCCGCTGGTGTGCTGGACAGCGTTCGCCAGCTCGAAGACGCGCTTGTGCAGCCGGTCGAGGATCTCCAGGGTGACGCCGACACGGGTGTCGATTCCGGCCTTTCGCCAGTCGGACATGCCCTTCTTGGCAGCCGCGAGCAACTCGTCCAGGCCCTCTTCGACGGTTCGCGGGTACTGGATGTCCAGCTGGATCCCGTACGGCGACTGCTCCGTGGTGACCGTGCCGTTGGACCCAGGCGTCTCGAGCGGGTACGACGTACCGCGGTGCGCCTCGAACGCCGCCCTGCCGTCGTCGGCCGCCGTTTCGCCGTACACGCGCGGGCTGGGCGACTCCGGGAACGCCGAGTAGTAGCCACGGCTACGGATCGCGGCCAGCGCCCCGTCCAGGCGTTCGCGATGGGCGGCAAGCCAGTCGGTACGGGTCGGTGCGGTGGTCATCTGCGCGCTCCATGCTTGGTGGGCTCGGACTTACGGACAGCGTAGGTCGCCGCTGTGTCGTTGCGTCTGGGATGTTACAGTCCTTGACCAGATCGCCGATAGAGTGTCACAGCCAGTCCTTGTTGGGTGAACAGATGAGCGATGAGTTGGCCGCGAAGGTGGCTGCCGCCCTGTGGGCGGAGGACACCGCCAGCGCCACGCTCGGCATGCGCCTCGTCCGGGTCGCCGAGGGCACCGCCGTGCTCGAGATGACTGTTCGCGCCGACATGGTGAACGGCCACGGGATCGCGCACGGCGGCTTCGTCTTCACCCTGGCCGATTCGGCCTTCGCCTTCGCCTGCAACTCGCGAAACCAGGTCACCGTCGCGCAGGGTTGCGACATCGTCTTCATCGCGCCGGCCCAGCGCGGGGATGTGCTGGTCGCCGAGGCGCGGGAGCGGGCGTCGTACGGGCGGAACGGGATCTACGACGTGACGGTCCGGCGCGGCGACGACCTGATCGCCGAGTTCCGCGGTCGCAGCCGGCAGTTGTCCGGCACCGTGCTCAAGTCCGGCCCTGAGTCCTGCACAGAGTCCGGCTCTGAGTCCGGCTCTGAGTCCGACTCTGAGTACACCGTCATCGAGTCCGGAGTCGAGGAGAGTTCATGACCCGCGTGGCCTACCTGGCGGACGGCGTCCGCACCCCGATCGGCCGGTACGGCGGCGCGCTCGCCGCGGTGCGCCCCGACGATCTCGCGGCCCACACCGTCTCCTCTCTACTGGCCCGGCACAGCGAGCTCGACCCGGCCCTGATCGACGACGTGATCCTCGGCTGCGCGAACCAGGCCGGTGAGGACAACCGCAACGTGGCCCGGATGGCCTTGTTGCTGGCGGGTCTGCCCGAGACAGTGCCCGGCACCACGATCAACCGGCTCTGCGGGTCGGGTCTCGACGCAGTCGCCTCGGCGGCCCGGTCGATCATTGCCGGGGACCACGAGATCGTCGTCGCCGGTGGCGTGGAGTCGATGTCGAGGGCACCTTTTGTGATGCCGAAGGCAACGACCGCCTTCTCCCGGCAGGCCGAGGTCTTCGACACCACGATCGGCTGGCGCTTCGTCAATCCCCTGCTGCAGAAGCAGTACGGGATCGAGTCGATGCCCGAGACGGCCGAGAACGTGGCTGCGGAGTTCGGGGTGTCTCGTGAGGACCAGGATCTGTTCGCGTTGCGCAGCCAGCAGCGTGCGGCCAAGGCTGTCGCGAACGGGCGGCTCGCGGAGGAGATCGTGCCGGTGGCCGTGCCCGGCAGGCGGGGCGCCGTGACGACGGTCGAGGTCGACGAGCACCCGCGCGAGACCTCGCTGGAAGCACTTGCCGCGCTGAAGACGCCCTTCCGTGACCCTGGCACGGTCACCGCCGGCAACGCGTCCGGTGTGAACGACGGCGCCGCGGCCCTGCTGGTGATGAGCGGCGAGGCAGTCGAGCGGCTCGGCGTCACCCCGCTGGCCCGGATCGTCGGCACCGCCGCCGCGGGCGTCGCGCCCCGCATCATGGGCATCGGCCCGGTTCCCGCCACCCGCAGACTCCTCGAACGCACCGGTGTCGCGCTGACGGATCTCGGCGTCATCGAGCTCAACGAGGCGTTCGCGGCCCAGTCCCTGGCAGTACTGCGCGAGCTCGGCCTACCCGACGACGCCGAGCACGTGAACCCGAACGGCGGCGCCATCGCCCTGGGCCATCCCCTGGGCATGTCCGGCGCCCGTCTAGCTCTCACCGCCGCCCTGGAACTTCGCCACCGCGATGCCGGGTACGCGCTCACCACCATGTGCATCGGGGTGGGCCAGGGCATCGCGACCCTGCTGGCCCGCCCCTGAACTTCTCTGGAGGCGTTCGATGACGGACCGGTTCCTTGGCGAGGCCTGCCCGCCGGAGTTGCAGGACGACGGCGAACGGCTGTCCGTCGACGAGCTCCGGGCGCGGCAGCTGGCCGGGCTGCAGACGACGGTGCGCGCGGCGTACGAGAACGTCCCGCACTATCGCGCGGCGCTCGACAGCGTGGGCTTCGAACCGGGCGACCTGCGCTCGCCGGCCGACCTGAGCCGCTTGCCGTTCACCACCAAGCAGGACCTGCGGGACAACTACCCGTTCGGCCTGTTCGCCGTCCCGCGCTCCGAAGTCGTCCGCGTGCACGCTTCCTCCGGTACGACGGGACGCCCGACGGTGGTCGGGTACACGCGCGGCGACATCAACAACTGGGCGAATCTGATCGCGCGGTCGATCCGCGCGGCGGGCGGTCGGGCGGGCGACGTGTGCCACATCGCCTATGGATACGGGCTGTTCACCGGTGGGCTCGGCGCGCACTACGGAGCCGAACGCCTCGGCTGCACGGTGGTTCCGGTGTCCGGCGGGATGACCGAACGCCAGGTCGACCTGATCCGCGATTTCGGGGCGCGGATCATCATGGTGACGCCCTCCTACTTCCTCTCCATCCTCGACGAGATGGTTGCCCGTGGCATGGATCCGCGGGAGACCTCATTGCGGGTGGGCATCTTCGGCGCCGAACCGTGGACCGAGCAGATGCGCACCGAGGTGGAGAGCCGGACAGGGATGCACGCGGTGGACATCTACGGGCTGTCCGAGGTGATGGGGCCGGGTGTCGCGCAGGAGTGCGTCGAGACCAAGGACGGCCTGCACATCTGGGAGGACCACTTCTACCCCGAGATCATCGACCCCGTCACCGGCGAGGTGCTGCCGGACGGCGAGGTCGGCGAGCTGGTGTTCACGACGCTCACCAAGGAAGCCTTTCCGGTGCTGCGGTACCGGACGCGGGACCTGACCCGGTTGCTGCCGGGCACGGCCCGTCCCGGGATGCGGCGGATGGAGAAGATCACCGGCCGCACCGACGACATGATGATCGTCCGCGGCGTCAACGTCTTCCCGACCCAGATCGAGGAACAGATCCTGCTGGTCGACGGGCTGGCCCCGCACTATCTGTGCGTTCTGAGTCGTCCGAACCGCCTGGACGAGCTGACCGTCCAGGTGGAGGCCGGTCCCGATCTCCCCAGTGACTCCTATGCCTCGGCGGCCGGAACCCTGTCCCGTCGCATCAAGGACCTGGTCGGCGTCACCGCGGCTGTCGAGGTCCTACCCCCGCATGCCCTCGAACGCTCCCTAGGCAAGGCCAAGCGGATCAACGACCTCCGCAACGGCTGAACTGCCACTCAGATGTTCAGATCCTGCAGACGATCGGTGTAAACGCCGCAGACGAATGGTCCCGGCTGAGCACATCTGCGCAGAATCGCCGGCCATCGCTCTTCGAATCTGGCGACCTGCTGCGCCTTGGTGAGATTCGCGTTGGTCAGGCAGAACACACGGAGTCGCGATTCCGCCAGCGCTGCGCGTTCCAGCGGACGTCGTCGGATGGCGTCATCTTTGGTCAGGACCACCAGGTCCGCAGCATCGGCCCACGCAATCCATTCCGTGTCCTCGACCTTCCGCTGGCCGAACACCTGGACCTTGGTCAGCGCCTCGCAGCCGAGTTCGCGGACCAGAGCAGGAACGGCCAGTCCCCCCAGCCCGACGTCGATATAGAACCTAGGCGGCGCGGATATGAGGCCGGACAAGCGCCTCGACCTCGGTCGTCTCGATGCCGAACTCGTCGGCGATCACCTGATAAGACTCGCCGGCCCGAGCTAGGTCCACGACGTCTTCAACCCGAACCCCTGCCCGTTCGAGAATCGGTTGCCCGAAGGAGAACCTTGGATCCACGATCACCTGAGCACCGCGATAGGCCACCAGGCGCAGTCTGTTCGCATAGTCGTCCGGCGCCCAGCTGATCGGCTCCAGACCGAGCTCGACCACGCCCGCCAGGCCGCCCTGACTATCACGGATGCGCTCCCATGAGGGATCACGGCCCTCGGCCGTGATCTCCATCAGAAGATCCCGGCCGTCATGGGCCAGACGCTTCCAGGCCAGCGGATACGGCCGACCCACCTCGCTGCGCAATCTGATCGCCGCGTCGCGAATCGCCCGGAGCGAAAGGCCTGCCACGCGCAACTGCCGGAGCATGTGCGCTTCAACCACGCTGGCGAATGTCATGGTCGCCTGGCTTGAATGTTCGCGCTCAGCCGCCTGCAGAGCGCCTGTCTGGAGCCAGTAGCGGAGCGTCGTCGGAGGCAGCCCGAGATGCATCGCTGTCTCGGTCTTGGTGAAGATCGGCAGATCGAATCGTGCGTCCAAGCTCATCACCAGACCTTTCAAGTAGGTATGACTGCCGTCGGGGAACAGGATGCCAGTTCACGAGCCGCCGACGGGCGCTTCGTCCACAGGGTCAGGAGACCAGGAGTTTGGGGAGGGTCTGGGTGACGCCGGTGCGGAGGTCGGGCAGGGCTGTCTCGTCGCCGGCGAGGTTGCGGAAGAGGGCCTGCTGGAAGAGCCCGTCGAGCAACCCGTAGGCGGTGGAGGAGGAGACCGCGAGCGCACGACCACTCAGCTCGGCGTACTGGGTGACGATGCGCCAGATCATCAGTTCGAGGGTCTTGTCGATCTCCAGCACGTCCGCGCGAAACGAGTCCTCGAACAGGGCCTGGTTGCGCAGGTCGTACCAGAGCCGGTGCATCGACCCGTCCTCGTCGCAGGTGAGCGTCAGTGCGGCGCCGAAGGTCTCTCGCAACTGGTCCGCGGACTCCGCGGTCGCGACGATCTGGTCGTACCGGGTGACGCACTCCGCCTTGTACTGCTTTACGCAGTACGTGATCAGCTCGACCTTGTCGCGGAAGTAGTAGTGCAGCACGCCGTGCGAGAACTCGGAGTTCTGCGCGATCTCCCGCAGACTCGTCCGGGCGTAGCCGAGCTCGGACAGGGTGCGCAGCGCCGAGGTGGCCAACTGGGAGCGGCGCTCCGCGAACTTGTCCACCTGCCGGCGCGAGATCCGATCCGTCGCCTCGGTCATCGGCAACCTCCAGGGTTTCCAATGTCGAGTTTAGCCGGACAACCGATTTTCTTGACAGTTGTCCAGGAAAGTCTTGACGAGTGTCAAGACTTCCGTGACGCTGTGTCCATCGCCCGGTCACCGCACCTCACCGGTGATCGGGCACCCGCCGAGCGCGAGGAGGAGATGTCCATGTACGACCTGAGCGGACGGAAGGCACTGGTGACCGGGGGTGCCCGCGGTCTGGGCGCCGGCATGGCGGAGGCTCTGGCGAAAGCCGGCGCGGCCGTGGTGATCGCCGACATCCAGGAGGATCTGGGCAAGGAGACCGCCGACAAGCTGAAGGACACCGGCGCCACAGCGGCCTTCGTCGCGCTGGATGTCACCGACGACGCGAGCTGGGAAACCGCGATCAACGCGACCATCGAGGAGCTCGGCGGTCTCGACATCCTTATCAACAACGCGGGCGTCGAACTGTCCGGCCTGGTCGTCGACCTCGATCCCCAGGACGTCCGCAAGATGCTGGAGATCAACGTCCTGGGCACCGCGCTGGGGCTGAAACACGCGTTCCGGGCGATGCGCCCTGGTGGACCGGCGGGGTCTGGTGGCTCGGTGGTCAACATCTCCAGCGTCGCGGCGACGATCCCCTTCCCCGGTATCGGCGGGTATTCCGCGACCAAGTCGGCGGTGGACCGGCTCACCCGCGTGGCGGCGATGGAATCAGGCAAGCTGGGCTACGGCGTCCGGGTGAACTGTGTGTATCCGGGCCTGGTACCGACCGAGATGGGCATGCAGTTGGCGGCGGACATGGTCACCCTCGGGTTGTGGCCGTCCGCGGAGGCCGCCGTCGGTGACGTCGTCGGGCTGACCCCACTCGGGCGGCTCGGCGAGGTCGGCGACATGGCGGACGCGGTCGTGTTCCTGGTCTCGGACGCGGCCAAGTTCATCACCGGCGCGGGCCTGCCGGTCGACGGCGGAATGGGGATGTGAGATGAGCAAACCCGTCGTCGTGTACGGCGCGTCCGGCTACACCGGGCGGCTCGTCTGCGAATACCTGCGCGAGTTCAACGTCCCGTTCATCGCAGCCGGCCGGGACGCCCAGCGCATCCAGGAGGTGCTCGACAAGGTCCCCGGTATCGACACGGTCGACCATGAGGTCGTCGAGGTCGAGCACGAGGTGAGTGCGCTGACAGATCTGTTCCGCGGCGCCAAGGTGGTCAGCAACATGGTCGGCCCGTTCGTCAAGCACGGCCCGGACGTGGTCGAAGCCGCTCTCGCGGCCGGTTGCCACTACCTCGACACCACAGGCGAGCAGGACTGGCTGCTGGACGCGCAGAACGGATGGAGCGACAAGTACGCCGCTCAGGGGCTGCTGCTGGCACCGGGTGTCGCCCAGATGTACACGACCGGCGAGATCGCGGCGAACATCTGCCTGGAGACACCTGGGCTGGACACGCTCGACATCCTCGTGCTGTGGAAGGGTTTCCCGACCTACGCCTCGACCCAGACGATCTTCACCATCCTCAAGGCGGACTGGCACTACCTCGAGCAGAACGAACTGGTGAAGTGGGATCCGCTCACCACGTTCGAGGTGAACGTACCCGGTCAGCACGCGAGCGCGCTCGCGCTGCCGTGGGGTGGAACGAGTCATCCGGTGTGGTTCAAGAACGACCCACGGGTGGCGAATGTGAAGGTGGCCGGAGGGGTGTTCGACCGGGCTGTCATGGAAGGTGTCGTCGAGGCCGTCAAGATGGTGGAGAGCCAGATCAAGACGCTCCCCCTCGATCAGCAGGACGCGGCCCTCGGAGAGGTCGCGGCATCGGTCCAGGCGAGCATGCCGCCGCGGGAGAACCCGCGCATCAACACGTCCCTGGACTCGGTGCACGCCTCGGGACCACTCGGGCGCGCGCATTGCGTCATCCACGGCAACAGCAACTACAAGCAGACCGGCGTTCTGCAGGCCTACGCGGCGTACTCATTGCTCCAGCAGCCGCCGCGCCGGGCCGGGCTCGCGTCGGCCTGCCAGGCCTTCGGGCACCGCGAACTGCTCGGCGTACTACGAAGCTTCGGCCTCGTCCTCGAACCAGTCGTCACGGTTCATCACTAGCGGTCGGTCAGCGACCACTCAGACCAGGTGCGGGGGTGTCAACCCAAACCCCCGGGCAAGCCCCCGCATCTGCAGCCCGGCCGAGGGAGGCCCGCGTGCGGTTGTACGACTACCTGGACAAGGGCGCCTCGCTCGGTCCGGAATCGCCATGCCTGACGATGAATGGCACCAGCTTGAGTTATACCGAGGTGCAGGAGCTGTCGTTCCAGGTTGCGCGGGCCTTGCAGCAATCGGGGATCTCGCCGGGCAGCAAGGTGGCGATCCTGTCCGCCAACAACCCGATCTCCTTCGCGTGCGTCTTCGGCATCGCCCGCGCGGGTGCGATCTGGTGCCCGGTGAATCCGCGCAACGAGGCGGCCGAGAACCGCGAACTGCTCGACGCCTTCGACTGCTCGTGTCTGATCTTCCAGCGTGCGTTCCTGCCCTTGGTGGAAAAGATCCTGCCGGAGCTGCCGAAGCTGTCGCTGGTGGTCTGCCTGGACGATTCCTTGCCCGAGGTCACCAGCCTGGCCGCGTGGCTGGACGGCGTACCGGCTGATCCGTGGCAGGCCGAGGTGGTCGACGACACCGCGATGCTGGTCGGGACCGGCGGCACCACCGGGCGGCCGAAGGGGGTGGTGCTGACCGAGCGGAACCTGGAGACCATGTCGGCGATCACCCTGATGAGCTACCCGTTCACCGAGCGCCCGGTGTATCTCGCGCTCGCGCCGCTCACGCACGCGGCCGGCGTACTGTCCTTCCCCATCCTGACGCTCGGCGGCGAGATCGTGATCATGCCGGCGCCGGACCTCGCGGAGTTCCTCGCGCTGGTCGAGCGGCACCGGGTCACGCACACCTTCCTGCCGCCGACGCTGATCTACATGCTGCTCGCGCACGACGCCTTGCCTACAACGGATCTGAGCTCCCTGCGGTGTTTCTGGTACGGCGCCGCTCCGATGTCGGCGGCTCGGCTGGAGGAGGCGCTGGAGCGGATCGGTCCGGTGATGGCGCAGCTCTTCGGTCAGAGCGAGGCGCCGATGATGATCTCCACGATGGCGCCCGCCGACCATTTCCATCCCGACGGGACGCCGGCCGTCGAGAGGTTCACCTCCGCCGGCAAGCCGAGTCCGCTGACCCAGGTGGCGATCATGGCCGACGACGGCCGGCTGGTGGATCGCGGCGAGCGCGGGGAGATCGTCGTACGGGGGTCGCTGGTGATGGCGGGTTACTACCAGGACCCCGAGGCCACCGCGGCCGCTTCGCAGTACGGCTGGCACCACACCGGGGACATCGGGTTCCTCGATGACGACAACTACCTCTACATAGTGGATCGGGCGAAAGACATGATCATCACCGGCGGGTTCAACGTCTACTCGGCCGAGGTCGAGCAGGCCTTGATGTCGTATCCGGCCGTGCGGGACTGCGCGGTCGTCGGCCTGCCGGACGAGAAGTGGGGCGAACGAGTGACGGCCGTGCTGCAACTCCACCCCGGGCTGACCGTGACCGAGTCCGAGGTGCGGAACTATGTGAAGAGCCGCCTGGGTGCGGTGAAGGCGCCGAAGCAGGTCGAGGTCTGGAACGACCTGCCGCGCTCGAAGGTCGGCAAGGTGCTGAAGAACGAGGTCAAGGCGCGGCTGCTAAATCAGTAGGCGCGGGCCGGGCGGGGCGCTATGGTTCTGGTCGAGCGACGGAAGGAAGGTGAGGGCGATGTCGAGTGTTTCCGTCGTGCTGCCTGTCCGTCGCACCCGCGGCTGAGACTGGCGGCTCTGTCTTCACAGGAGCTGCAATGAACGTAGTGACCCGTCCGCCGCTGACCGCGGACGAGCGAACCCAACTCACCGGCTGGCTCGATCTGCAACGGTCGTTCGTGAGGATGAAGTGCGAGGGTCTGAGCGACGCGGACGCCCACCGCAAGTTGCTGCCGACATCGCCGCTGATGACGGTCGCGGGCCTCGTGTCGCATATGCGCTGGATCGAGTACTCCTGGTTCACCGAGGACCTGCTCGGCACTCCGGACACCGGCCAGACGCCGTGGACCGAAGACGGCCCCCGGAACGCCGAGATGCGCGTTGCCGACGGCGTCCCACTCGCCCGCCTGCTGGACCAGTACGACGAGGAGTGTGCCCGCTCGAACGAGATCCTGAGCGGTCTCTCCCTCGATGACGTGCAGAAGGCGAACTACGACGACGACGGTCCGGCCTCGGCCCGGTACGTCCTCTGCCACATGATCGAGGAGACCGCCCGCCACCTCGGCCACCTCGACATTATCCGCGAACTATTCGACGGCCACACCAGCTACAACAAGTAGCTCGAACCCGGGCGGCCTTCTGTTCGAGGGCCGCCCGGGCCGGCCTTCCCCGGGCAGATGCGCCGATCCGCAATTCCCTTGTCCACAAGGGCTTTTCCGAATCCCGAAGCGGCGACCTTGAACACCAAACAGGGACCGCGGACACGAAATAACATGTTCAAGGCCCCGACTACCTGTCCCAGGTCCCCACTCTTGGTCAGGGCCGCACCCACCCAGCCCTCCACGGCCCCCCCCCCCGCGCCGAAAGGCATCATCACGAACTACGGCTGTCGGACTAGAGCCATTCGCCGAAGGCAAGGGGTTGGCGGGTGCAGAGGTAGGTGGCCCAGTGGAGGGTGGTGGGAGTGTCGGTAGCGTCTCGGGTGATGCGGAGGAGTTCGCCTACTTCGCGGCCCGAAACGGTGCGGTAGAGGTCTTCGGAGATCTTCTCGAAGACCGCAGGGGCCTTCCAGGAGGGCAGGCCCGGGGCGGCGGCCTGGAGCTTGCCGTCCTTGACGGAGAAGACGAAGGGGTTGCCCTCGGAGAACCAGGTGCCCAGGATGCCGACCAGCTCGTCGGGGACCGAGGTGCCGGGGATCCAGGGGGTCGGGAGGGCCGGGTCGTCCTCGAGGACCTTGATGATCAGGTCGGTCGCGATCGTGGCGGGATCGGGGGACGAGGTGGTGTTCATCAGCGTGACCCCCGCGGTGCCGGACGGGCGGTGCACGAAGCTGCCGGTGATGTGGCCGGGCATGCCGCCGGTGTGACCGACGAAGACCCGCTCACCGCGGCGGAACAACATGAACCCCAGGCCGAACCCGAGCTGCCAACGGTCCACGTCGGCCATCGTCTGCGGCTGGCACATCTCGTCGAGGGTGTCCTTGGAGAGCACCTCGTCGGTGGGGTTCGCGATGAACATCATCCACCGGACGAGGTCTTCCGCAGTACTCGCCAGTCCCCCGCACGCAGCCATCGCGCCGATGTCGATCAGCGGCTCCTTGACCGGTACGTCGGAGAACGGTGGCACGTAGTACCCGGTGGCCGCGGGCCCGCCGTCCATGCCGACCGTCGTACGGCGCATTTCCAGCGGCTGCAGGATGCGCGCCTGGATCGACTCGTACCATGACCGCCCGTCGAGGCGGGCCACGATCTCGCCGAGCACCGAGTAGACCAGGTTCGAGTAGTGGAACCGGTGGTGCGGCTTGCCGATCCGCTCGGCCTCGTTCCAGCCCGCGATCAGCTCGGCGCGGTCCGGGAAGTTCAGCTGGTCCCAGACATCGCCGACGGGTTCGCGCTGCATGCCGCTGATGTGGCTGAGCATCTGCCGCACGGTGATTCCCTCGTGCTTGCTCTCCGGGATGAACTCCTGGACCTGTGCGTCCAGGCTGAGCTTGCCCTCGTCGCGCAGCGCCATGATCGCGACCGCGGTGAAGGTCTTGCTGTGCGAGGCGATCAGGTACTGCGAATCGGCGGTCGGCGGCACCCCCGGTGCGGACAGGTCGGCTGACCCCACCCCGTCGGACCAGGCCAGCGCACCGGATCGGGCGACGGCACCCACGATCCCGGGCACCCGGCCCTCGGTCTGACGTTCGGCGAGGATCCGGCTCAGGGCGGACTGGGTCTTGGCGGCGATCTCGGTCACCCGCCGACAGTAAGCCATCGGTGGGAGCTTGCGTCCGAAAGGCCGTTGGGCAGGCCCCTCACCTCTTCGGACGCAACCGAGCTGAGGGGTGGTGTGGGAGGCTGGAGTGGTGCGCATAGCGGTGCTGGGGCCTCTCGCGATGTGGGCGGCCGACGGGACTCCGCTGGACGTCCGCGGCGTCAGGTTGCGTGGGTTGCTCGCGCGGCTGGCCCTGGACGCCGGCCGTCCGGTGGGGATCGAGACGCTCGTGGACGGGTTGTGGGGCAGCGAGGCGCCGAGCGCCAACGCCCTGCAGTCCCTGGTCTCCCGGCTCCGGGCGGGTCTGCCCGCCACCGAATCGAGCATCTCGGTCCAGTCCGGCCCGGCCGGCTACACGCTGACCATCCCGCCGGAGTCCGTCGACGCGCTCCAGTTCGAGGATCTCGTCCGCCGGGGCCGGCGACTGCTGGCGTCGGATCCTGCTCAGGCCCGGGCGCTCCTCACCCAGGCCGAGCGGCTCTGGCGTGGCGACGCCCTGACGGACCTGCGGGATCTTCCCTTCGCCGGGATCGAGGCTGATCGGCTGGCCGAGCTCAGGCTGGGTGCGTCCGAGGATCTCGCCGAGGCCGCGGTGACCAGCGGACACGCGCGCGAAGTGACTGCCGAGCTCGAACGGCTCGCCGTCGCGCATCCGCTCCGCGAACGCTTGCACGAACTCCTGATCAGAGCCCTGTACGCCGATGGTCGCCAAGCCGAGGCACTCGCGGCGTACGAGAGGGTGCGGAGCACCGTGGCCGACGAGCTCGGCGCGGATCCGGGGACCAGGCTGCGTGAGCTGCATGTGCAGGTGCTGCGGGGTGATTCGATCGATCCGGCCGCGCGCGCCGTCGACCTGGCGCCGGTCCAAGCGGCCCCGAAGAGCAACCTGCGCATGCCTCTGACCAGCTTCGTGGGTCGCTCCGACGATGTCGCCGAGCTGATGAGGTTGCTGAACAACGGAACGCGCCTCGTCACGATGGTCGGTTCGGGTGGCGCCGGCAAGACGCGGCTGGCGACCGAGACCGGGCGCTCGCTGATGGAGCAGGGCGGCGACGGGATCTGGTTCGTCGAGCTGGCTCCGCTGGGCGACGCAGCTGATGTCGCGCCGGCGATGCTGACCGCGCTGGGCGCCAGCGAATACGTCGACCATCTCAAGACGACCCTTGCGCCGAAACACCTGCCGACCAGCCGCGCCGCGACGGAACGGCTCGTCGAGGTGATCGCCGACCGGCGGGTGCTGCTCGTCCTCGACAACTGCGAACATCTGGTCCAGGAAGTCGCCGCGCTGGTCGATTCGCTACTGGCGGTCTGTCCGCGGCTCCGGGTGCTGACGACCAGCCGCGAGCCTTTGAGCATCCCCGGCGAGTACCTCCATCAGGTGGGGCCACTCGGGCTGCCGCCGGTGGATAGCGTGGATGAGAGCTACCCGTCGGTCCAGCTGTTCGTCGACCGCGCCCGCGCGGTACGGCCGGACTTCACGATCACCGAAGGGAACCGGGAGGCGATCGCGGAGATCTGTCGGCGGCTCGATGGCATGCCGTTGGCGATCGAACTGGCCGCCGCCAGGTTGCGCGCGTTGACGCCGGTGCAGATCGTCGAGCGACTCGCGGATCGGTTCCGCTTGCTGACCAGCGGTTCGAGGACAGCTTTGCCACGGCACCAGACGCTGCGCGCTGTGGTCGAGTGGAGCTGGGAGCTCCTGGAGCCGGACGAGCAGGCAGTCGCACGACGCCTGTCAGTTTTCTCCGGCGGCGCGACCCTGGAGGCGGCCGAGCAAGTCTGCAGCGGTCCCGGCCTTCCACCCGAGGCCGTGCTCGGCGTACTGGCGTCGCTGGTCGACAAGTCGCTCGTCGAGGCGGCCGCCGACGACAGGTCCGTGCGCTACCGGATGCTCGAAACGGTCAAGGCGTACGGCGCCGAGCAACTTGCGGCCTCGGGCGAGTCCGCCGACGTGCGGCAGGCGCATACGACGTACTTCCTGCAACTGGCCGCACAGGCGGAGACCAAGCTGCGGACCGGCGAGCAGTTGCAATGGATCTCACGGTTCGACGCGGACAACGAGAACCTCCTCGACGCCCTGCGCAGCTCGGTCGACGCCGGCGATGCCGCCAACTCGGTCGAACTGGTCTCGGTGCTCGGCGAGTACTGGAACATGCGCGGCCGTCCGGCAGAGGCCATCACCTGGTTCGAAGCAGCGTTGGCTGTACCGGGGCCTACCAAACCAGTCACGCGGGCGGCCACCGTGCTGATGTACGCGATCGGCACGATCTCGGCCGGTGAGGATCTTCCCGCCTCGTTCGCGAAGGCCATCCGGTCACTCGCCGAGGTGCGGTGGCTCGGCCGACGGCATCAGGAGGTTCGCGGCTCCGCGGTCGGGCTGCTCACCAACGCGATCTGGGCGGCTGCCCGCCGCGACAAGCCGGCGATGGCCCGCGAGCTGGACGAGGCGCGGGGGGTGCCGGACCTGTGGACCCGGTCGATGGCGACGATGATGCAGGCGATGGTCAACGAGAACGAGGGCGAGATCGATCAGATGCTCGCCGATCTCGAACTGGCGATGGCTGGGTTCCGCGAGCTCGGCGACCGATGGGGCACCTCGCTGGCACTCCGGGGGATGGCGAGCTACCAAGGCGCCGTCGGCGACCATGCCGCCGCGCTGGCGTCCCTGACGGAGGCGTTGCGGCTGATCGCCGAGCTGGGCACCACGGAGGGCGTCCCGCAACTGTTGTCTTCCGGTGCGCTCAGCCGGGCCGAGCTCGGTGACCTGGACGGTGCACTCGCCGACCTGCTCCGGGCGCGGCAGCTGTCTGAGGAGACCGGCAGCCGGAGCGGGCAGTCGATCGCCATGGTCGGGCTGAGCGCGCTCGCGCTCCGACGCGGCGACTTCGACGAGGCGCACGAACGAGCCGAAGGCGCCTACGAACTGCTCGACCTGAGCGTCGGGCGGCTGGCCCCGCACGAGCACGCGCTGGTGATGGGGCAGCGTGCTCGGGTGGCGGTCGCGCTCGGCGATCTCCCCACCGCCCGCAAGCACAGTTGCCTCGGCCTCGACCTCGCACTGAGCAGTGACGACATGCCGCTGATCTCCATGGTGATCGAGAGTGCCGCCGAGGTCGATCTGCTGGCCGGCGATCCTGAACGCGCCGCCCGGCTGCTCGGCATCACCGCGGCTCTGCGCGGCCTGCGGAGCCGGCCGAACCTCGACGTACGCCGTACTGTCGAACGGCTCCGCGAGGCGCTCGGGTCCGACGGGTACGACGCTGCCTACGAAGCGGGCGCGGCGCTGAACCGCGAGGACGCGACCGCGGAGCTCCGTAAGGTGATCAGCTCGTCATGAGGGCGACGGCCAGGTCGCGCAGTGCGCCCTGGACCTGGTCCTCAGGTGGGCGTGGCTCTTTCAGCATCCAGTCGTACACGACGGTGTTCACCGCGCCGATGAAGCACAACCCCAGGAACCTGAAGTCCTTCGGCGCGATCTCCCCCCGGGCGACAGCGGTCTCGCCGATGTGATCCACGCACGAGACCAGCAACTCGCGGAACGCGATGCGTTGCTCCTCGATCGCGGGACTCGTGCCGACAACCTCCACGAAGGAGATCCGCGCCCGGCGCAGATCCGCCATGATCGCCTGCAGGTAGCCGTCGACGGCCGCGGTGATCCGCTCGCGGACCGGCGCGGCGGCGGTCCGCTCGAGCGCATCACCTGTACTACGGACTGCCAGCTCGATCACCTCGGCGTGCACCGCGAGCAGGACCGCCTCCTTGTTCCGGAACTCGTGGTAGAAGTGCCGGGTCGACACTTTCGCCTCTGCACACAGGCGTTCCACCGAGGTCGCCTGGTAGCCATCAGTACCGAACAGCTCCAGCGCGGCGTCCATCAGCCGTTCCCGTCGCGCCGCCTTCCACTCGTCCACCGAGCGTCCGGAATAGCGGCGTACGGAGGGTTCGCTCATTGCACCTCTTGTCGATACCCCGTGCCTGAACTCTTGTCATCTTAGCCAGATCGGATCGTGATGACCGGCCGATTTCCGTGTGAAAATAGGGCCTTTCGCTTGAGCGTCGCCTTTTTGCCGCGACAGGCAACAGGGGCCGAGGCAGTTGCCTCGACCCCCGTTGTGGTTGCGGCGATCAGGTGCGGCGACGGTAGGCGCGGATCGCCAGCGGGGCGAAGACCGCGATCAGGCCGACCATCCAGGCGAGCGTGATCAGCAGCGGCTGCCGCACCTCGCCGCCGAGCATCAGCCCCCGCATCGTGTTCACCAGGTACTTCACCGGGTTCACGTTCACGAAGGCCTGCATCCAGCCGGGCAGCGTGTCGGGGTTCACGAACACGTTGCTGCCGAAGGTCAGCGGGAACATCACCAGGAACGCGACTCCCTGCACGCCCTGCGCGGTCCGGAGCTTCAGCCCCAGCCAGACCCACACCCAGCACAGCGAGAGCGCGAACAGCAGCACGATCAGGCAGGCGAGCAGTCCGTTGCCCGCCCCGTTCCCGAACCGGAAGCCGAGCACGAAGCCGGTTCCCATCAGGATGACGATCGAGAGCGTGTACCGCACCGCGTCGCCCAGCACCGCACCGACCAGCGGCGCGATCCGCGAGATCGGCAGACTCCGGAACCGGTCGAACACGCCCTTGGCGAAGTCGTCGTTCAACGCGACCCCGGTCCCCATCGTCGAGAACACGACGGTCTGCACCAGCAACCCCGGCAACAGGTACGGCAGGTAGTCCTGCCACTTCCCACCGGCGGAGATCGCACCGCCGAACACGAACAGGAAGAGCACCAGGAAGATGATGGGCTGGAACGTCACGTCCGCCAGCGCCTCCGGGTTCTGCCTGATCCGCACGATGTTGCGCCAGGCAAGGGTCAGGCTCTGCTCCACCCAGGCGAACGGCCGGCTCCGGCGGGCCGCGGGGGCGGGTACTTCGAGTGTCGCGGTGCTCATCGGCCCGCTCCTTCCAGGGCTGCGACGTTCTCTTCTTCGGTGGCGTGCCCGGTGAGGGCGAGGAAGACCTCGTCCAGGCTGGGCAGCCGGAGCGCGAGCTCGGTGACGGCGATCCCCTCCTCGTCGAGCCGGCGGACGACGACCGGTAGCACCGAGCCGTCGGTCACCGGTGCGCTGACGAGGGCGTTCACCACGTCGACGGTGGGACGCACCCCGACGGACTCGGCGACGATCGCGGCGACGCGCTCCAGGTGACCCGGCTCGGCCGGTCTGACGTCGATCGACTGGCGGCCGGCCTGCGCTTTCAGTTCGGCCGGACGGCCCGAGGCCACGACCTTGCCCTTGTCGAAGACCATGATCGAGTCGGCCAGTGCGTCGGCCTCTTCCAGGTACTGCGTGGTCAGCAGCACGGTGGTTCCGTCGAGCACCAGGTTGCGGACCGTGTCCCACACCCCGTCGCGGGCGTGCGGGTCCAGCCCGGTGGTGGGCTCGTCGAGGTAGAGGATGCTCGGGTTCCCGACCAGGCTCGCGGCCAGGTCGAGCCTGCGGCGCATCCCGCCGGAGTAGGTCTTCGCGATCCGGTCGCCGGCCTCGATCAGCCCGAACCGCTCGAGCAGCTCGTCGGCTCGGGCCTTGGACCGCGGCCGGGAGTGCCCGAGCAGGCGGCCGATCATGACCAGGTTGCGGCGCCCGGACATGTCCTCGTCGACGGACGCGTACTGGCCGGTCAGGCCGACGATCTCGCGGACCCGCGCCGCCTCACGGACCACGTCGTAGCCGCCGACTGTCGCGTGCCCGGCGTCCGGGCTCAGCAGGGTGGCGAGGATGCGGACGGCGGTGGTCTTGCCGGCCCCGTTCGGGCCGAGGACGCCGAGCACGCTGCCGCTCGGCACGCTCAGGTCGACGCCGTCCAGCGCGGTGGTGGTGCCATATTTCTTGACCAGACCTTCGGCCGAGATGGCGACCTGGTTCGTTGTGGACATCGGTTCCTCCCAGATGACTGTTCTGGAACCACCGTCCGCCGCACCACTGATACCGCCCTGGCACCCGCCTGGCGCGCCCCTGAGACAGCCCTGTCGCGTCCGGAGAAGTGGCGGGACCCCCGCCAGCTCATCGGAGGCGGGGTCAGGCCTCGAGAGGGACGATCTGGTTGGCGCGGAGGGCCTCGTAGGCCTCGGGGTTGTACCGGGCCAACGTCGCGCGGGCCCGCCGCCGGTAGCGCAGGATCTGGACCGTGCCGATGCCCCACAGCACGTACTGGAAGGTCAGCGCCCACTTGAAGTCGGTGATGGTCTGCGGCGCGCCGCCCGAGGACGCGTCCAGCAGCACCCCGACCATCCCGATGCAGAGCAGGGTCGCGATGAACCCGCCGGTGTTGACCATCCCGTTCGCGGCGCCGAACCGGGTCGTCGGGTTGAACGTCCGCGCATAGTCCAGCCCCAGCATCGACCCAGGACCACCAGCAGCCTGTACGACGATCAGCAGGAGCAGGACCGGCATCGGAGCCCGGCCTGGCCACACCAGTACTACGGTCCACATGGCCACGGATCCCGCGATCACGGCGAGCACGATCCACGACCGGTAGAAGGGGAACTTCGCCGCATACCGGCCGACGACCGGTCCGTAGCAGAGCCCCGCGAGCACGGGCAGGATCAGCAGAGCCGCCGCGGTCGTCGGAGCGAGTCCTTCGCCGCGGACCAGGAACGGATAACCCCAGAGCAGACCGAAGGTGCTGCCCGAGAAGCTGGTAGTGAAGTGGGTCCAAAGGCCGAGCCGGGTGCCCGGCTCCCTCCAGGCCCGGCGCAGGTTGTGCCGGACCTCCGAGAGGGACTGCTTCGTCCGGTGCAGCGGCTCGTCGTACGGGCTGTCCTTGAGCAGGAAGAGGACGGCGACACCGGTGATCAGGCTGAGCACGCTCGCGCCGGCGAAGGTGCCGGTCCACCCGAAGGAGTGGAAGGCGGCGGCCATCGGAACTGTCGACACGATCGCGCCGATACCGCCGAGCATGCCGGTGGTCTGTGACATCACCGGCTGGCGCAGGGCCGGGAACCAGGACATGACCACCCGGAGCACGCTGATGAAGACGAGCGCGTCGCCCACCCCGAGGATCGCCCGGGCCGCGAGTGCCGCCGGGTAGGAGTCGACCAGGCTGAACGCGGACTGAGCGACGAAGAGAAGTCCCGAGGCCGCGATCAGCAGGCGTTTCGACCCGTAGCGGTCCAGCAGGATGCCCACCGGCACCTGCATCGCGGCGTACACGGTCAGCTGCACGACAGTGAAGCTGGCGAGCGCGGACGCGGAGATGTGGAACCGCTCGGCCGCCTGCAGACCCGCGACGCTCATGGAGCCGCGGTGCAACACGGTGACCAGGTAGGTGAAGACAGCAGTGGCCCAGACCGCCCAGGCGCGACGACCGCCCAGGGGGAAGAGAAGTTCGGTCACCGCAGGCCCCGCAGGTCGGTCTCGGCGGCGTGGATGTGGTCGACGACGAGCTCGCGGAAGCGCTTGCTGCTGTTCCCGCCGAGCGCGTCGATCATCTCCTGGTGAGCGGCGATCGACCTGTCCATCCGAGCGGGCTGCACCTCGATGCCGGGCACGCCCATCCGGACCTGGCGGTCGCGCAGGCTGTTGTAGAGCTTGGCGAGGATCTCGTTGCCCGCGGCACCGACGATGGCCTCGTGGAAGGCGCGGTCCGCCTCCAGGAAGCTCTTCGCATCCCCGGCCCTGCGGTGTTTGCGCATCTCGTCGACGTGTGGCTTCAGGGTCTCGGCGAGCTGCTTGCGGCGCGGCCAGACCTTGGCGGCCGCGTGGACCTCGATCAGCTCGCGCGCCTCGAGGACGTCGTTGATCTCCTGCGGGAGCACCGGCAGGACCAGCGCGCCCTTCTTCGGGTAGAGCTTGACGAGCCCCGACTCCTCCAGCCGCAGCAGCGCCTCACGGACCGGAGTACGGGAGACTCCCACCGCGGTGGCCAGCTCCCCCTCGGTCAGCAACTCACCGCCGGGGTAGACCCGGTCCAGAATGGCTGCCTTCACGTACGCGTAGACGCGCTCCGCTGCCGGGATCCGCTCCACTCCGGGAGCCGACTCCGCGACGATCCGGGCGATCTCGGTGGTCTGATCCCCCAACACCGACCCCACACTCGCCGGCTCGTTCTCCGGCACCCCGCTGCTCACTGCTCACCCCTCACCAAGACGACGTATACCTGTTGTATCTAACTTACACGCAACACCTTCTATCCCGATTTCCTTCCCTCGGCTGTGGACAAGCTCGCGCGGTCTGTGGGCTGGTGCAATGAGCGGCTGTGGACAAGTGGCGTCAACAGGCTCCGGCCGCCTGAGGCGGCTGCTGACTCCACAGCTTGTCCACCTGACCGCGCGGCTTGTCCACGGGTTATCCACAGGACGATCCACAGCTGTGGGCAGTAGGTCGACAGCGGAGAGTGAGGCCGGGGACTGTCGGTAGCAGGCGGTGCAGGGTTTCCCGTGTGTTGGGTGGCCCGGGGACCCGTGGGCGCAGAAGCGTTCTAGAGTCGCGGGCAGCGTTCCGTCCACTCGCTATCGCCCCGAGGAGACAGTGTGTCCCGTAGCTCCCGTTCCCACCGGCTGAGTGCCGGCCTTGCCGTGGCGGCTCTGGCCTTCACCACGGCCGGTGCCGCCACTGCCGCCCAGGCCGCGCCCTTCGCGCCCACCGCATCGACCGCTGCCTCGTCCGCGCCCGGTCCGCTGATGAACTACGCGATCAACACCAAGGCCGGCCACGGCCACGTGAAGAAGGTTGAGGAGGCCGTCAAGGCCGCCGGCGGCACCGTGGTCCAGTCCTACGACGAGATCGGCGTGGTGATCGCGCAGGCGACCAACGCCGACTTCCGCACCGACGTCCGCTCCGGTCGCGACGGCCGGGAGATCCAGTCGGTCGGCGCCACCCGGACCGCGGCCGTGAGCGAGGGCCCGGTCGGCTCCGCCGCGAAGACCGCGCCGACTGCGCCGACTGCGCAGAGCCGGGGCCTGAACACGGCCGAGGGTACGCCGACTCCCGACCCGCGCGAGGTCGAGCAGTGGGACATGCAGCAGATCAAGGCCGACCTGGCGCACAAGGTGACCGACGGATCCCGCCGGGTCCTCGTCGGTATCAATGACTCCGGGGTCGACGACACCCACCCGGACCTGGCGCCGAACTTCGACGCCAAGGACTCGGTCAACTGCGTCAACAACGGGGTGCCCGACACCACCGCCGGCGGCTGGCGGCCGACCACCAGCTCCCATGGCACGCACGTGGCCGGCACAGTGGCCGCCGCCCGCAACGGAATCGGCATCGTCGGCGTCGCTCCGGGCGTCCGGATCGCCTCGGTGAAGGTCGTGAACGACGACGGCTTCATCTACCCGGAGTACTCGATCTGCGGGATCATCTGGGCCGCCGAGCACCACATGGACGTCACGAACCACAGCTACTTCATCGACCCGTGGACGTTCTGGTGCAAGGACAACGGAGACCAGGGCGCCGTCCAGGAGGCGGTCCGCCGCGCCTACGAGTACGCCACCAAGCACGGCGTGCTCTCGGTCGCGGCCGCCGGTAACTCGAACTACGACCTGGCCCACAAGACCACCGACAGCAGTAGCCCGAACGACACCACGACGGTGACCCGGCAGATCAACAACGACTGCCTCGACATGCCGACCGAGCTGCCTGGGGTGATCACAGTTGCCAGCACCACCCAGGCCGTGGCCAAGAGCAGCTTCTCCAACTTCGGCCTGGGCAAGATCGACGTGGCGGCTCCGGGCAGCAGCATCCTGTCGACGGTGCCCGGCGGCTACGCGAAGTTCAGCGGCACTTCAATGGCGTCCCCGCATGTCACCGGCGTCGCCGCGCTGATGAAGTCGGTCCACCCGTGGTGGGGTCCGCGTGAGCTGGAGAAGGCCCTGCAGCGGGAGGCCGACGACACCGCGTGCCCAGCCACACCCGACCCGCGTTGCACCGGCACGACGGCGAACAACGCCTTCTTCGGTGAGGGCATCGTCGACGCGCTGGACGCCGTGACGCGCTACTGAAACATCGCAGGCCGAGTCAGGGGGTCCCCCGCCCGGGGCCCCCTGATTCCTTTATCCAGCACTGATCAGCACGATCCCGGCGACGACGACAGCAGCGGCGAGAGCGCGCTTCGGCCCGAACCGTTCGCCGAAGAACAGCGCGCCGATGATCGCCCCGAAGATGATGCTGGTCTCCCGCAAGGCCGCGATCGAGGCCAGCGTGCCGCGCGTCTGCGCCCACAACACCAGCCCGTACGCCGCAAGGGACACCACCCCGCCGCCGAGTCCGGCGTACAGGAAACGTCGCTCCACAGTCAGGAAGCCCGGGCCACGCCGGCAGAGCACGAGCAGCGGCACGATCAAGCCCTGCAGCATGAACACCCAGCCCATGTACGACGCCAGGGCGACCTTGTGGACAGCGACTCCGTCCACCACCGTGTACGCCGCGATCGTCAGCCCCGTCCCGAACGCGGCCAACAACGCGGGTGACTGCCGCCGGGTAGGACGACCGCCGATGAACACGAGTGCGATCAGCCCGGCCGAGATCAGCAGTACTCCGGCCAGCTCTACTGGCACCGGCTCCTGGTGCAGGACGACGATCGCGACCACGGCAACCACCCAGGGCGACGTACCGCGAGCCAGCGGGTAGACCTGGCTGAACTGCCCGAGCTGGTAGGACGCCAGTAAGCCGCCGTAGTAGGCAAGGTGCAGCAGGACCGAGGCGATGATGTACGGCCAGACACGTGCGGGTGGTAGTCCCGTGATCACGACCGTGACGAGGCCGCACGTCCCGGACGACAACCCGAGCAACGCGAAGCCGCCCAGCCGGTCCGGAACCCCGTGCGCCAGTGCGTTCCACACGGCGTGCAACACCGCCGCACCGAGCACCGCCAGCAAGACCGCCACCCCGCTACCTTCTCCCGGCGACCATCCCTTCCACCACCGAGTTCCTCCAGGTGGACAGGGTCCGCGCAGGCCTTCTGCCGAGCCGTGTTGACTCGGGTCAGGCAGGACTGCACACTGACTGATTGTCAGACAATCAGGGGATCGGTCAATGTCGCCGACCCGAGTCGCAGAGGTGGTTTCATGGGTCACTCGCTGGGGTGGGGTCGCCGCTATCTGATGGTCCGGCCGGACCATTTCCGGATCGACTACGTGATCAATCCGTACATGTCGACCCAGGACCAGCCCGACCCGGCGCTGACGATGAAGCAGTGGGACTCGCTGCGTCAGGCGATCGTCGACGCGGGTGGCGAGGTCGAGGTGCTGGAGCAGCGGCCGGACTCCCCCGACATGGTCTACGCGATGAACCTCGGCCTGGCGACCGGTGACGGACGGGCGATGCTCTCCCACATGCGGTTCGAGCCGCGGCGCAAGGAGTCGCTGACGGCGGCCGACTGGTTCACCGGCCACGGGTTCGAGCTGAGCCGGACCGGCGGTGAAGGGATCGGCCCGCACTTCGAGTCGGGCGATGCCTTCCTCTTCGGCGACAGCCTGGTGGTCGGCTACGGCCCACGCACCGAGGCGGATGCGCTCAAGCACCTGGCGACCGAGTGGAACCTCCGGGTCCGCGGGCTGCGGATCGCGCACGAGGGGATGTACCACCTCGACCTGCCGTTCTGCCCGGTCGACAGCACCCACGCGCTGGTCTACCCGCCGGCCTTCGACGCGGCGAGCCAGGCCGAGCTGTTCGGCATCGTTCCGGACCCCATCGTGCTCACCGACGAGGAGGCGTTCGCGTTCAGCGGGAACTCCCTGGTCGTGAACGAGACCATCATCATGCCCGCCTGCTCGCCGCGGCTACGGGAGCTGCTGACCGGCCTCGGCCTGAAGATCGTCGTGCTCGACCTGTCGGAGTTCCACAAGGGCGGCGGCTCGGCCCGCTGCCTGACCAACCCCCTCGACTTCGACCTCACCCCCGCCACGCTTCCCGGCGGCGAGGTCGTCCTGCCCACCTGATCTCCGGTACTGCGGGCGCTACCGCGGCTGACCGCCGACGCCAAGGCGTTCCGCCCATTCGCTGCCGCTTTGTCCAACGTTCGGTCGGATTCACGGCGAATGAGCGGACCTTGCGGGGTCCCTTGATGGTCAATTTGTAGGGTCCGCCGAGGCAGGGTTCTACCCCGGCGCCGCAACAGTTAGCCTGCGAGCATGACCCCTGAGGACGAGGTCCGCTTCCGCGCCTGTCTGGATGATGTCGCGGCGTACAAGCCGGGCAGACCACCCGAGCGCACCGACGGCCGGCCGACGTACAAGTTGTCGAGCAACGAGAACCCGTATCCCCCGCTGCCCGGCGTACTGGCCGCGGCGATGGAGGCGGCGGCGAACATGAACCGCTACCCGGACATGGGTGCGCTCGAGCTCCTCGAGGCCCTGTCGGAGCGGTTCGGCGTGCCGGTGACCGACCTCGCGGTCGGCACGGGTTCGGTCGCGGTGCTGTACCACCTGCTGCAGGCTGCGTGCGGCGAGGGCGACGAGGTCGTCTACGCGTGGCGGTCGTTCGAGGCCTACCCGATCGCGGTCCAGCTGACCGGGGCGACCTCGGTGCAGGTGCCGCTGACCGAGGACGCGCGGCATGACTTCAAGGCGATGGAGGCCGCGCTGACCGACCGCACCCGCGTCGTCCTGGTCTGTACGCCGAACAACCCGACCGGGCCGGTGGTTCGCCGGGACGAGTTGCTGGCGTTCCTCGATGTCGTCCCGCGCAACGTCCTCGTCGTACTGGACGAGGCGTACCGCGAGTTCATCCGCGAGCCCGAGACGGTCGACGGCGCGGAGGTCTACCGGGACAGGCCGAACGTCGTGGTGCTGCGGACCTTCTCCAAGGCCTATGGGCTGGCGGGATTCCGGATTGGTTACGCGATCGCGCACCCGCCGATCGTGGCGGCGATCCGCAAGTGCGCGCTGCCGTTCGGGGTCAGCCAGATCGCCCAGTCGGCCGCGATCGCCTCACTCGAGGCCGAGGACGAACTGCTGGAACGGGTGGACGCCCTGGTGACCGAGCGGACCCGGGTGGTCGCAGAGCTGCGGGCGGCCGGCTGGGATGTGCCGGAGACGCACGCGAACTTCGTCTGGATGCCGCTCGGTGGGGAAACCCTGGCGTTTGCCGAGGCGGCGCAAGCCGAGGGCGTCTCGGTCCGGCCGTTCCCCGGTGACGGCGCCCGCGTGACGATCGGTGAGCGCGAGGCGAACGACCTCTTCCTCGACGTCGCCCGCTCCTGGCGCCAGTGAGCTCGCTGATCTGGATCTCCGGCGCCTCCGCCGGGATCGGTGCCGCGCTGGCCTCGGCCGTTCCGTTCCCGGACGCGCGGGTCATCGACCTGTCGCGGCGAGGAGGGACCGTGGAGCACTTCAAGGCTGATCTGTCGGACCCCGCCGACTGGAAGCGGGTCGAGCAACACTTCGCGGCCGAGCTGGCCGGGTTCGATGGCGACCGGGTGGTGTTCGTGCACAACGCCGGCACGGTCGTTCCGATCGGCCCGGCTGCGGCGGTCGACGCGGACGCCTATACCCGGGCTGTGCTGCTGAACTCGGCTGCGCCACAGGTGCTTGGCCGGGCGTTCCTCCGGGCGACGGCTGAGCTGGACCGCGAGAAGCATCTGGTGATGCTCTCGTCCGGCGCCGCGAGAAACCCGTACCCGGGCTGGTCGGCCTACAACGCCGGCAAGGCCGCGGTCGAGCAATGGGTGCGTACGGTCGGCGCCGAGGAGAACGGCTGCCGGGTGATCGCAGTAGCGCCTGGCGTGGTCGACACGGCGATGCAGGGTGACATCCGAGCGGTGGACGAGCGGGCGTTTCCTGCCGTCGAACGATTCCGCGACCTGAAGCGCTCCGGCGGGCTGATCACCGCCGAGCAGGCCGCGCGGGGGATCTGGTCGCTGCTCGACCGTCGGCTCGACAGCGGAACAGTCCTGGACCTCCGCGACCTCGACGGCTGACAGAAGGCGGCTCGGACCGGGCTGGGACCCGGGCGAGGAGAAGCGGCACCGGGAAGGAGTGAGGCGTACTTCCCGATGCCGCTTCTGATGGTGCTACCGATTCAATCGCCCCACCGAGGCGACCATCTCGGGTCCTGCATCACTGACCAGGGAGGGTCAGTTGTTCTGCGTGGAGTCCTGCTCGCAGGTCTTCAGCGTGTCGACAGCGTTGTTGTCGTTGCCGAGGCCGAGGACGCCGGCGAGGTCAGAGACCGGAACCTGGCCGCCGACACCGTTCACCGGGACCTCGTTGTGGCAGACCTGGAACGGGCCGACGTTGTTGTCGGAGACGGAGATGAGGCCGCCCTCGTCCATCCGGTACCACTTGTCGTTGTTCTGCTTCGAGTCCTGCTCGCAGGTCTTGACAGCGGTCGCGGTGTTGTTGTCGTTCCAGAAACCGACGATGCCGGTGATGTCGGTGACGGGCACCTGGCCGCCGACACCGTTGACCGGGACGAAGTTGTGGCAGGCCTGGAACGGACCGACGTTGTTGTCGGTGACGGCCAGCAGGCTACCGTCGTCCTTGACCCAGTAGAACTTGCCCTTGCCGTGGTCGCCGTAGCCCTTGCTCGCCACCGAAGCCGCGTCAGCAAGGCCGCTGTTGGCCTTGGTGTCGTCGATCATGTTGGCGCTCACGACGGTGGCCAGGCCCAGCGTGGCAACGGTTGCCACAGCCGCTGCAGCGGCGATCTTGCGTGTTACCTGCATTATGCGAGGTTTCCTTTCGGGTTTGACGGATTCGTCTTAGTGGTAACGAGACCTGTCCCGGGTGGTTACAAACTTCTTCGGCAAACTTTTCCGGCCCGGCGTGATTCAGGCGGGATTCGGCCTGAGGGCATAGCGATGACGCGATGGGATTGCTGACCCGGCAACAACATGCCTCTGACCAGGCAACTTGTCGGTAGCAGCTGGGTCAGGGAGTCGTTGCCCTCAGCCCGTAACCGATCGGGGACTTCGTCGTTGTCTGTGCGCGGGTGACGGATGACCCGGTGATTCGAGGGTGATTTTCGGCGGGCTCGGTGGTCGCCGAATTGGCATTACCACGACGAATCGGAATGTCGTCGCAACATTGCCGGAGTTTCGCGTCCTGTTTTTTCGGGGCAGGGCGTCGGCCGGCAAACACGGACCCGCTGCCGCGCGCATCGGCAGCGGTGGGAGACCCGGGCACCCCATGGGAGCCCGGGTTCTTCCTTCTTCCGGGTCTCCCGCAGCCCGCGGCCGGGGCCGGGGGCTCAGTCGCGAGGTGCGGTGACCGCGGGGGCGACGGGAGTGCGGCGGCGTTCGGCCGTGACGACCAGGGCGACGCCGAGGACGACGACCGCGCCACCGAGGAGAATCTTCGCGGTGACGTGCTCGCTGAGGATCAACCAGCCGAGGAACACCGCGACCACCGGGTTCACGTAGGCGTAGGTGCCGATCAGCGAGATCGGGGCGTTGGCCAACAGATAGGAATAGGCCGTGTACGCGAGCAGCGAGCCGAACGCGACCAGGTAGGCCAGCGCGATCCAGCCCGAGGTGTCGATCGCGCCAACGTGGAGCCGCCCGGGCTCGCCCCGCAGTACACCGATCAGCACCATCGCAGTACCGCCGATGACCATCTCGTAGACGGTCGCCACCAGAGGGTCCTTCGGCAGGCCCAGGCGCGGGGAGTATCGCGAGCCCACCGCCCAACTGATCGTGCCGAGCACCAGGATGGCCACCGACAGCGGCTTCGCGCTCGTGTCGCCGCCGGACAGGGAGAGCAGAGCCGCTCCAGCGAATCCGATCAGTACCCCGAGCCAGGTCAGCGGTCGCGGCCGTTCGCCGCCGCCGACCCGCAACAGCATCAGCCAGAGGGGTACCGCGGCGACCAGCAGCGCGGCGAGTCCCGACGGAACCGTCTGCTCGGCGATCGCCACCGCACCGTTGCCGAAGGCAAGTAGCAGCAGACCGACCACGGCGGAACCGAGCAGCTCGCGTCCGCTGACCCGCAGCCGCCCCGGGCCGGACTTCAGCGCGAGGAAGGCCGCAAGCAGGACAGCGGCGACCAGGAACCGGGCTGCCATCCCGAGCATCGGCGGGATGTGCGCCTCGACCACCACGCGAATCGCCAGGTAGGTGGAGCCCCAGACCACGTACACGACCGCCAGAGCCGACCAGATCATCGCCGCCGAGGCCTGGCGGGTGCCGGTCTCGGGCAGGACGGCAGGGGCGGAAGCGGCCATCGGAGACATCCTCTCGGGCGGTGTCATGGGCGTAATGTGTTGACGATGCTGACACTAGTCCGCGCGTCGATCCAGCCACAAGGCGATATCCGGCCAGCGGACCATGCTTTCCCGCCACGTTGACGCGGTCGCCTGTGGGGTCGTGGCGGGATCACCGACTGGACAGCATCTGGGGCTCACAGACCGGACAACAGTCATCGAGTGGCCCCACCTTGGGGCCATTCGCCCAACCCGTGGATCGAGTGTGCGGACCGGGTCGTTGGCAAACGCTTACCGGCCACTCGGTCCACACACTCGCTCCCAAACTCCTCACACTCGACAGCCCGTCCTGCGGGTGACTCCCGACACCGCGCCGCCGGCTTCCAGGGTGGTGGACGGCGCGCGGGTGGACAGTGGAAGGCGACGGCACGGAGGCCGCCACGCACCCGCCGGATCACGCATGCGCGCACGGGCTGTTCGCGGTGCACGACGGGGAGACCACGACTGGCAATCCGCACGCGACCCGCACGCGCTGTTCGCAGGGCATGACGGGGGAACACGCCTGGTGACAGCGATCGCGGAGCAGGCCGACTTCAAGTCCGGGCGGCTCGAGCGGGTGCCGTAATCGGTACGAAGCTGTGACACATGCCGTGTGAATCCCGGCCGAGGTGTCACAACCTCGGATTCGAGCGGGAGGAGAGGCCGGGATGTGACCACCTGCCGGACTGGTGTCTCATCTTGAGACGGCCTCCGGTACCGGCGTACAAGTCCGCGTCCAGACAGTTAGCGGATCAGCAACCTGCTGGGTACGGTGTCCGGCAAGATAGGCAGTGATACCAGTGAGGAGGTTCACTGCCACGCGGTGTGCATCAACCCTGGATCCACGCGGTTCTTCCCCGGAAGCCTCACCCGGCTGGATGGGTCGGGGCCCGTGCAACGTTGCGGTCGCGGCGATCCCGCGCTCGAACCCGAGGAGTGCATGTGAGTGAGTCGGTGCCGGGCCTTGCCCCGGAAGTGTTCGCGCCCGCCGAGGCGCCGGTCAGTCCGTCCCGGGCCTCCGAGGAGGTCGAGTTCGTCCAGCTGCTGACGCCCGAAGGCGAGCGCGTCGAGCACCCGGACTACTCCTTCGACCTCGATGACGAGGCGATCAAGGGGTTCTACCGGGACATGACGCTGGTCCGCCGGATCGACACGGAGGCGACTGCCCTGCAGCGTCAGGGCGAGCTCGGCATCTGGGCCTCGCTGCTCGGTCAGGAGGCCGCGCAGATCGGCTCCGGCCGCGCCCTGAACAAGAAGGACATGGTCTTCCCGACCTACCGCGAGCACGGCGTCGCCTGGTGCCAGGGGGTCGATCCGCTGAACCTGCTCGGCCTGTTCCGCGGCGTCGACCAGGGCGCCTGGGACCCGCGCGACAACAACTTCCACCTCTACACGATCGTGATCGGCGCCCAGACGCTGCACGCGACCGGCTACGCGATGGGTCAGCAGCGCGACCACGCTGTGGGTGACCCCGAGGACGGCGAGGCGACGATCGCGTACTTCGGCGACGGCGCCAGCAGCCAGGGCGACGTCAACGAGGCCTTCATCTACGCCTCGGTGTTCAACGCCCCCGTCGTCTTCTTCTGCCAGAACAACCAGTGGGCCATCTCCGAGCCGATCGACCGGCAGACGCGCATCCCGCTCTACCAGCGCGCCGCGGGCTTCGGTTTCCCCGGCGTCCGCGTCGACGGCAACGACGTACTGGCGACCTACGCGGTCACCCAGCAGGCGCTCAAGCGGGCCCGCGAGGGCAGCGGCCCGACCCTGGTCGAGGCCTACACCTACCGGATGGGCGCCCACACCACCTCGGACGACCCCACGAAGTACAGGCTGTCCGAGGACCTGGAGTACTGGAAGCTCAAGGACCCGATCGAGCGGGTGAAGGCCTACCTGGCCCGGTCGGCCGGCGTCGACCACGACTTCTTCGACGCCATCGACGCCGAGGCCGACCAGATCGCCGCCCGGCTGCGCGAAGGCTGCCTGTCGATGCCCGACCCGTCACTCACCGACTTCTTCGACCACGCGTACGTCGAGCAGACCGCGCAGCTGGTGGAGCAGAAGGCGCAGTACACCGCCTATGCGGCCTCCTTCGGTGACACAGCAGAGGAGCGCTGAATCATGGCGAAGATCAGCCTGGGCAAGGGCATCAACATGGGCCTGCGGGCCGCGATGGAGAACGACCCGAAGGTCCTCATCATGGGCGAGGACATCGGTAAGCTCGGCGGTGTCTTCCGGGTCACCGAGGGCCTGCAGAAGGACTTCGGCGAGGACCGGGTGATCGACACCCCGCTGGCCGAGTCCGGCATCATCGGCACCGCCGTCGGGCTCGCCCTGCGCGGCTACCGGCCGGTCTGTGAGATCCAGTTCGACGGCTTCGTCTTCCCGGCGTACGACCAGATCATCAGCCAGGTGGCGAAAATGCACTACCGGTCGATGGGCAAGCTCAAGATGCCGATCGTGATCCGGATCCCCTTCGGCGGCGGCATCGGAGCGGTCGAGCACCACTCGGAGTCCCCGGAGACGCTGTTCGCGCACGTCGCCGGCCTCAAGGTGGTCGCCTGCGGTGACCCCGTCGACGCGTACTGGATGATCCAGCAGGCGATCGCGTCGGACGACCCGGTGGTGTTCTTCGAGCCGAAGCGCCGGTACCACGAGAAGGCCGAGCTCGACGAGAACGTCCCGCCGGCGAACCCGCTGTACAAGGCCAAGGTGGTCCGTGAGGGCACCGACGCCACGCTGTTCTGTTACGGCCCGATGGTGAAGACCTGCCTGCAGGCGGCCGAAGCGGCGCTCGAGGACGGCCGCAACCTGGAGGTCGTCGACCTGCGCTCGATCGCGCCGCTCGATCTGGCGACGATCTTCGAGTCGGTGAAGAAGACCCGCCGCGCGGTCGTCGTGCACGAGGCGCCGCTGTCGCTCGGCCCCGGCTCCGAGCTCGCTGCCCGGGTGACCGAGGAATGCTTCTACCACCTGGAAGCGCCCGTACTGCGGGTCGCCGGGTTCGACACCCCCTACCCGCCCTCGCGGATGGAGGAGGAGTACCTGCCCGACCTGGACCGGGTGCTCGAAGGTGTCGACCGGGTGATGGAGTACTGATGGGGATCCAGCAGTTCCGCCTCCCGGACGTGGGAGAAGGCCTGGTCGAGGCCGAGATCGTCAGCTGGAAGGTCAAGCCCGGCGACACGGTCAAGCTGAACGACACCATCGTCGAGATCGAGACGGCAAAGTCGCTGGTCGAGTTGCCGGTGCCGTTCGCCGGCGTGGTCACCGAACTCCTGGTGGCCGAGGGCGAGACGGTTGACGTCGGTACGCCGATCATCTCGGTGCAGACGGGTGACGCCTCGCCGGGCGACCTGGCTCCGCCGGTGGGCGAAGGCACGCCGCAGGAGGACCTCGTTCCGTCCATCCCGGACGGGGACGAGATCGAGGCCGGCAAGATCGGCGGTGCGGCTCCCGGTGGACGGACCGCGGTCCTGGTCGGCTATGGCCCCAAGACCACCGAGGCCAAGCGCCGCCCCCGCAAGGGCGCCACTCGGGCCGTAGCTCCGCAGGCCCCGACCCCAGTCGCCGCATCGACTGCTCCGGTCACGGCTGCCGAGCCTGAGCCCGCACCAGAAGCGGTGGTTGCCGGCAGCAACCAGGCTGGCGGATCCGTGCACGTGCTGGCGAAGCCGCCGGTGCGGAAGCTGGCCAAGGACCTCGGGATCGACCTGGCGACGGTGACTGCGACCGGTCCCGGCGGCATCATCACCCGGGCCGACGTCGAGGGCCATGCGGCGGCACCGGCCGCCGACGCCGGTGCTTCGGCTGGCTACGCAGCCGGTGCTGCAGCCGGCTTCGCGGCTTCGCCGGTGGTGAGTGCGCAGGGTGACACGCGGATACCGATCAAGGGTGTGCAGAAGGTGATGGCTCAGGCGATGGTCGCCAGTGCCTTCACCGCGCCGCACGTCACCGAGTGGATCACCGTCGACGTCAGCGCCACGATGGACCTGGTCGAACGGCTGAAGAAGGACAAGGCCTTCCGCGACCTGAAGGTTTCACCGCTGCTGATCGTGGCGAAGGCAGTCACGCTGGCCGCCCGTCGTACGCCGATCATCAATGCGGCGTGGGACGAGCAGGCCCAGGAGATCGTGCTCAAGGGTTCGGTGAACCTCGGCATCGCCGCGGCCACCCCGCGCGGGCTGATCGTGCCGAACATCAAGGGCGCCGAGTCGCTCACGCTGCCAGAGCTGTGCGGTGCCTTGAACAACCTCGTCGCGGTCGCGCGCGAGGGCAGGACGCAGCCGGCGGACCAGGCCGGCGGGTCCTTCACGATCACGAACGTCGGGGTGTTCGGGGTGGACGCGGGAACGCCGATCATCAATCCGGGCGAGGCCGCGATCCTCGCGTTCGGGGCGGTCCGCAAGCAGCCGTGGGTGGTCGACGACGAGATCGTCCCGCGCTGGATCACGACGCTGGCGTTGTCCTTCGACCACCGCCTGATCGATGGTGAGAAGGGCTCCACCTTCCTCGCCGACGTCGCCTCCATCCTCGAGGACCCGGCGCGCGCCCTGATGTTCTGAGTTCCTCCGGTACGCCGGTTCGCCCCCGGGTGGCATCGTCCACCCCGGGGCGACCGGTCGCCTGCCGCTCAGGTCGTGTAGATCAGCTCCAGGTCGGCCGTGGCGTAGCCGTGGCCGGTGAGCCATTCCTGCGATTTCCGGCGGCCCTCGGAGTCGGTCACCTTGATGTAGAAGGCGAGCTGTTCCGGGTCGTCCGGGAGCGCTTCGGACGCGCCGTAGTTCACCGTGAACCCGGGTCCGACGTACGGCAACTCTTGAAGGATCGGATAGGTGCGCTGCAGCCGGCCGTTCATCTCCTCGTACCTCCGGGCTGCGTCGGCCTCGGTCTCCAGCACCTGATCCGGATGGTTCCGCTCCCAGGACCGACCATCGGCACTGTTCGAGAAGAGGTACACCTTGACCGAGGAGTCTCCGCGGAGGTCGATCCTCTGGGTGTAGGTCTCGAAGCCGCGCCGCTGGCCAACCAGCGTATGGCGCCCTTCTTTGACCTTCACCTGACCGTCCGCGGCGATCGCCGTTCCGTCCAGAGTCAAGGTCAGGTCGTTCGGGATCGACCTCACTGTCAGCATGTGCGAAGGCTTACTGCGGAACACCAGGAATCCGCCGAGCACAACCACCATTACCAGGACGACCACGACCGCGCCGCCCAGCACCCGGCTCCGCTGACTCTCATCCATCGCGCGCACTCCCTATTTCTTGATCCGGGCCACGGTGTAGTGGCCGCGCGCATCGGAGAAGTACACGGTCGTTGCCTCCGGCACATGCCCGTGCAATGACGCCGAAGCCGCGTTGTAGGTCTTGCCGTCGCCGCCCTGGTAGTTGCCGGTGTAGATGAACGTGTGGCCGTCGTGCACGAAGATGTCCCCGGGCTGCACCTGGCTGACGTTGTCGAGGTTCTCGAACGTCTGGTACTTCGGTGAGCTCCGCACGTACTCGCGCTGGCTGCTGGCAACCCGACGCACGTAGCCCTTGTCGACCCCGCTCATCACCATCACCGTCGCCACGAAGACACCGCAGTCGCTGTGGGGGTCGATCGCGGTGGCGCCGTTGAACTTCGGCATGGCGACCTGGTACTCCGGCTTGGCGTCACCCTGGAACTTCCCGTGCCCGCTGGTGTCCCAGGCCAGCGAGAGCGCCGTCCTGACGACGTCACCATCGCCGGCTCCACATCCGCCCAGCCCCGCAGCACCCGCTCCAGCACCCGCTCCGGCACCGGCTGCGGCACCGGGTGTGGCGCCAGGTGTGGCCCCGGATTTGGCAGCGACCGGCACTGCCACGGGGAGAACCACATCGGCGAAGGTGGTGAACACCTGCCGGGCCGCGGTCCTGCGTTGTGCGTAGCGCTCGTGGTCGGGATTCTCCGAGCCCTGAAACCGCTCGTACCAGCGGCCGAACGCGAAGGCCGCATCCTCAGGGCTGCGCGTTGCCTTCAACTCCTGACCGGCCCTGCCTTCGGGCACCGGGCCGTCGCCGTCCAGCTGCTGCTTCAGGAATCCGAGCTGATAGTCCAATGACTCGATCTGCTCGTCCTTGATCCCCAGGCGCCTCGACGCAGTGATCACCTTGCTGGCCGGCGTCCACTGCACGATCCCCCAGCCGCCTGCCCAGTCGTCCACGCTGCCGGGTCTGTCGACCTCGCTCGCCGAGGTCCTGGTGCCGGAGAGCGAGCCCTCCTTGAGCATCGGCTCGACCGAGGACTCGTGGATGAGGTTGCCGACGATTCCCGCGGCCTGTTCCTTGCTGTAGCCGTTCGAGGCGAAGTAGTTGAAGGCCCTCTGCTGGTTGTTCGAGCCCACCAGCGAATCCGTCGATGAGCACGGATCTGCATGGCTGCTACCTGCGGCCAGAGCCGTGCACAGCAAGGTGATCACTAGCAGCAGCGGCAGCAGCAGGAAGGCGAGGCCGCCGAGCAGCGGTAGGGTCTTGCCCTCGCCCATGGCCTCTCCTCACTCGCTCGGTGGTGGCCGGCAGGAAGGCCGGTCGCTGAGGAACAGCCTGCCGAAAACGGGGCGACGGCGTCGTAAGTTATCCACAGGCCCGGCCATCACCGGGCGCCGACAACCGTGCCGCGCGCGACAACGGCCCCTGACTGGACGAGAATCACCTTCATGTACGAACGGCTGCGGGTGGATCGATCGACGACGGTGGACCGCGTCGTCGACGCACTGCGCGCGGCCCTCTTCGCCGGCGACCTCGAACCGGGGACGCCGTTGCGCGAGCAGCCGCTCGCCGAGGCACTCGGCGTGGCCAGGAGCACGGTCCGCGAAGCGATGACCATGCTGGTCACCGAGGGTCTGGCGGTCCGCGAGCCGAACAAGGGCGTGAGCGTCGCGATCCTGCACCCGGCCGCGGTCGCGGACATCTGCAAGGCACGGTTCGTGCTGGAGTCCGCCGGGATCAGGGCCTGGTTCGACGCCGACGAGCTGGCTCGGGAGCGGGTCCGCGCCGCGATGCGCACGTTCGCCGCCACCGCCAAGGAGGGCGCCGACCCGGAAGCGATGACCGAGACCCACCTGGCGATCCACCGCAGCCTGGTCGCGCTCACCGGCAGTGCCCGGCTGATCGCCACCGCCGACTCGATCACCGGCGAGGCCAGACTCGCGCTGGCCCGCGTCGACGCGCTCCGCCAGGACGCCAGGCAGCAGGTCGCGTCCCACCGCAAACTGGTCCGCCTGCTGGACAAGGGTGACCTCGACGAATGCGTCGAGGAACTCCGCCGCCACCTGGCCGGCGCCGAGGAATCCCTCCTCGAAGCGATCGCCACCACCCCACCCACCTGACCCACCCCGTACTACGCGCGCCTCGCCCCACCCCCGTACGTCGCGCCGCTGTCCGTAGTACGGGCGGCTCGGCGATCCGCAGTACCGGCGTGTCCGTGGCTGGGCGAGGCGGGTGAACCCCTGGGTGGGAGGATCGAGGGTATGAAGAACCTGATCATCAAGTTGCTCGCCAACGCGGTCGCGCTGGCGGTTGCGAGCTGGGTTGTCGGCGGGATCACGCTGGAGGGCGCCACCACGGGCCGCCGGGTCCTGACGCTGCTGATCGTCGCGGCGATCTTCGGCATCGTGAACGCGGTGGTGAAGCCGATCGCGAAACTGCTGTCGCTGCCGTTCATCATCCTGACACTGGGGTTGCTGATCTTCGTCATCAACGCGTTGATGCTGCTGCTCACGTCGTGGATCACCGGCAAGCTGGACGTCCAGTTCCACGTCTCCGGGTTCGGCTCCGCGCTGCTCGGGTCCCTGGTGATCACGCTGGTCGGCATCCTGCTGAACGCGATCCTGCCGGACGAGGCCGAGATCCGGTGACCGCTGGATGACCGGTGCGGTGAGGCACGTCGAGGTGGTCTGCACGGGCAACATCTGCCGCTCCCCGATCGGCGAGGTGGTGCTGCGCGCCAAGCTGGCCGAGGCGGGAATCGAGGGCGTCGTGGTGACGAGCTCGGGCACCGGCGGCTGGCACGCCGGCGATCGGATGGATTCGCGGGCCGCGGCGGCACTCAGGCGGCGCGGGTACGACGGGAGCGCGCACCGGGCGCAGGAGTTCCGCCGCGAGTGGTTCACCGATCGGCAGCTCGTGCTCGCGATGGATTCGGGTCACTTGTCGGCTCTGGTACGCCGCGGCGGCCCCGACCTCGCAGTACCGGTCGAGCTGTTCGCGGACGTCGACGTACCGGATCCGTACTACGGCGATGACGCCGGCTTCGAGGAGGTGCTGGACCAGATCGAGAAAGCCGCGGACGTCTGGGTCACCCGGCTCGCCACCTGACTCCTGGCCGACCCGACTGCACGCCGTCACCAAATCGCTTGCGTCCGAGGAACCGCGGGGCCTGACCCACGGTCCTTCGGACGTTGTCGTCAGCGGCGGGTCAGTGTTGGCCGATCTCCGTCAGCAGGGTGGTGAACCACTCGACCTCGGGGTTGAACTCCTTGCCGCCTGCGATGCGGGGGAACTCGATGGCGCGGAGCTCGTCGCCCCGCTCCTCGTCGTGGCCGATCACGCCGGACTCGCCGCGCAGGGCGGCGTCGACCGCGTAGTCGGTGCACTCCTTGATCAGCGCGAGGTCCCGGTCGTTCGCGGCCGCGGACCGGCTGAAGTAGCCGCTCTTCTGGACCATCGTCTTCTCGGCGCCGATCCGCTCGGCGAACTGCTGGGCGAACCACGCGCCCGGGTTGATCGTGTCGAGCTTCACGTGACCGAACGGATCGCGGCCGACCGCCTCGCCGCGGGCCTCCATCTCGGCCACGATCGACGGCACCCCGGCGCCCTCGGACAAGAAGATGTTGACGCAGTCGTTCTCGTCCATCACCTTCTTCAGCCGCTCCGCCTCGGCATCCAGGTCGATCGTTGCCTCAGGCACGTAAACGGCGTGCACGTCCCAGCCGGCCGCGGTCAGACCGATGCCCGGGTTCCACTCCTGCTGCTTGAGCCAGTTGCGGTACTCCTGGGCCGTTGCCGCGGTCAACCAACCGCAGTTGCGGCCCATCACCTCGTGGACGACCAGCATCCGCGGGTTCGAGCTGTGCTCCGCGATGATGTTGCGGGCGAAGATCGCGCCCTGCTCGGCCGCGGTCCACGCGCCAAGGCTCTGCCTGATCGGGATCACGTCGTTGTCGATGGTCTTCGGCAGACCGACCACGGTCAGGTCATAGTCGTGCTCGTGCAGGTAGGCCGCGAGGTCGGCAGCGGTGGTGTTGGTGTCGTCGCCGCCGATCGTGTGCAGGACGTCGACGCCGTCTGCGACCAGCCGCTCAGCCGCGACCTGCAGGGCGTTCTGCCCGTCCGCGATCAGACCGCGCTTGACCAGGTCGGCCGTGTTCGTCAGCTTGACCCGGCTGTTGCCGATCGGGCTGCCGCCGAACTTGTGCAGCAGCCCAGCCTTCGCCCGTACGTCGGGCGTCACCTCGAGGTGCCGGCCGCTGAGCAGTCCGTGGTACCCGTTCAGGTAGGCGATGATCTCCACGTCAGGCGCTACCTGCGTGTAGCGCTCGATCAGTCCGCCGACGGCGGATGACAGGCAGGGCGCGAGGCCGCCCGCGGTGAGCAGGGCAACTCTGCGGACAGACTTGTCGGCAGCCATGGTCAGGTCCTTCCAGGGGTCGCTGAAGTCGCCCCCAGCGTAGTGATGCAGACCACTCCCGACGCTGGTTGGGGTTCACCAACCCGACAAGCGGACCGCCACGACTCGCCAACGGCCCGCCCGACGCCGGCGGCCGCCTTGCCTGAGCGGGAAAGCGACCTGCCCACGCCGCTTGATGAGTGTTGGCGGTCCGGACCGCCGACCAGACGAGGCCCGACCGGCGCGTAGACGATGAAGGAGCTGTTCGTCTGGCCGTGCACGCCGAGGCCCCGCTACTGGCACTCGCTGGCGGCGTCCTGTGCCTGATCGGTGTTGCGGTCTCCCGCAGCCGCAGTAACTCAGAGCGTGGCGGCCAAGTCGCGCAGCTGCCGGTGGATGCCGCCGTACACCTCGACCGACGGCAGTAGGCGCTTCGGGACCTTGGTGACCACGCTGTAGTTGGCGTCGACGACATTGGCGAGCGGTACCTCGCTGACCTGGCTCAGCAGCTGGTAGGCATCCAGCTTGTCGAGGCCGTACAGCTCACCCAGCCAGCCGACCATGTCCACCTGCCCTGCACGCCACGCGTCCTCCAGCGGACGGCTCGAGCCGACCACTGCGAGGTACGCGTCGTTCTCGATCCGTGGCCAGACCGGACCCTGGGTCTTGAGGAGCTCCACGACCAGGACGACGTTCATCGCGCCCTCGACCGCAGTACCGCAGGACTCACCCTCCCCCTGCCGGTAGTGACCGTCGCCGATCGAGAAGAGCGCACCCTCCACGTTGACGCCGAGGTAGCAGGTGGCGCCCGCTTTCATCTCAGGAGTGTCCATGTTGCCGCCGAACATGTCGGGCACGAGCGAGGAGCGCACCTCGCCGGCAGCCGGAGCGACACCGACCGTGCCCAGCATCGGCTCGATCGGCAGCGCGATCTCGAGACTGCTGCCCTGCGCCTGGAATCCGACCGTCTGCCGCTCGGTGTCCACCTCGTAGATCCAGGTTCGCTCGGGCAGCGGGTCCTGCAGGGTGGCCGTGCGGTCGGTGCTGGTCAGGCCGCCGAAGAACGGGATGGTCGCGGAGGCGCCCCAGCTCCGGGCCGGGGTCAGCTCGACGAAGTGCAGCACCAGGGTGTCCCCCGGCTCGGCTCCCTCGACGTAGAACGGCCCGGTCTGCGGGTTCACGAACGGCATGGTCAGGGAGGCGCTGGCCAGGTCCTCGGTGCTGCGGAGCTTGCCGCAGAAGGCGTCCTCGGTCCACAGTCGCAGGACCGATCCGGGCTTCACCTTACGGATGGGGGCTGCGCCGCCGAAGGTCCAGGTGTACTGCTCCGGCTCAGGCGCGAATTCGACGATGTCCACGCGGGAAACCTACGCCGACGAGATCCTCCTTCGCGACTGATCAGCGGGTTCTCAGGCGATTCTCAAACAGACGGCATAGCCTCGACAAGCGGAGGTCCCGACGGCCGGGCCTGCGCGAATGACGACTCAGGCGAAGCGGGAGAGCACGAAATGCGAGTACTGGTGGTGGACGACGACCGGGCGGTCCGGGACTCGCTGCGCCGTTCGCTGGAGTTCAACGACTTCGAGGTGGTGACTGCCTCCGACGGCGCCGAGGCGCTTGCGGTGATCGGTAACGTCGAACCCGATGTGATCGTGATGGACGTGATGATGCCCCGCCTGGACGGGCTGGAGACCACCAAGGCACTGCGAGCCGCGGGCAACAATGTGCCGATCCTGGTTCTCACCGCCCGCGACGCCGTGGCGGACCGGGTGGACGGCCTCGATGCCGGCGGCGACGACTACCTGACCAAGCCGTTCGCGCTGGAGGAGCTGCTGGCCAGACTCCGCGCGCTGCTGCGGCGCAGTACGACGCCGGGCGAGGGCGGACCACGCGGCGAGGTCCTGCAGTACGCCGACCTGGTGGTGGACGTGGATGCCCACGAGGTGCACCGCGGCAACGTCCCGATCCCGCTGACCCGCACCGAGTTCTCCCTGCTCGAGCTGCTGATCCGCAACCCGCGCCGGGTGCTCGAGCGGGCGGTGATCCTGGACGCGGTCTGGGGCTACGACTTCCCGACCACGGCCAACTCGCTCGAGGTCTACATCGGCTACCTGCGCCGCAAGACCGAGGTGGAAAACCTGCCGCGCCTGATCCACACGGTCCGCGGCATCGGCTATGTGCTGAGAGACACCCCACCGTGAGCTCGCAACCCCCTGATTTTCCCTCGTACGCCGGCCGCCCGGGCCAGGGCGGTTCCACACCACCCGGTCAAGGCTCCGGTGGTTCCACACCGCCCGGCCAAGGAGGTTCCGCGCCGATGGGGCCGGGCTCGGCCGGTCCGGAGCCGAACCAACCAAGGACAGGCCCTCGGCCCGACGGCGCACCGGGAACAGGCGGGCAGGTACAACCGCAGACTCAGGATGAAACCGTTGTCGTCGGCAACGGGAACAACCGAATGCGCGAGACGGCGGCCCGGACGCAGAACTGGTGGCAGGAGAAGCTGCACCGGCTGAGCCTGCACTCCCGCGTCACGTTGCTCGCAGCTGTGGCCGTGGGTCTCGCCGTTGCCTTCGTGAGCCTGGCGGCCTACCTGACCGTGCGACAGCAGATGTACCAGAACCTCGACGACAGCCTGGTCACCCGTGCCAGGGCGGCCGCGGCTTCGCAGGTCATCACCGATCCAGCCGTGATCGCTCAGACTCCGCCCGACGCGTTAGGCCTGAGCGACACCCGGATCGGCCTGCTGTTCGAGAACGGACAGGCACTCGGGGTCTCGCCGGCCTACCTGCCACCGATGGGGCAGGACGAGCTCAACATCGCCAAGACGCAGTCGGACAATCCGAGCGTCCGCACCGCGGGCGCACCGAACGGCACCCCTTACCGAGTGGTCGCCGTCAAAGCAGACATCCCGCACAGCAATGTCAAAGCGGCCCTGGTCGTCGCGCAGTCCCTGCAGCCGATCGACCAAACCTTGCACAATCTCGGCATCGTGCTCTGGGCCTTCGGTCTGCTCGGTGTGATCGGCGCCGCCTTGGCCGGCAACGCAATCGCGCAGTCCGGTCTACGCCCGCTCGCCCGGCTCACCGGAGCCGCCGAACACATCGCGCGGACCGAACAACTCAACCCGATCCCGGTCACTGGTTCTGATGAGATCTCCCGGCTGGCAGTGGCGTTCAACGCGATGCTTGCCGCCCTCGCCCGGTCGCAGGACCGGCAGCGGCGGTTGGTGGGGGACGCGGGTCATGAACTGCGGACGCCGCTGACGAGCATCCGGACCAACCTCGACCTGCTCGCCCAGGCGGACAAGCGCGGCGGACTGAAGCCCGAGGACCGGCAGCAACTGCTGGACGACGTCCGCGCACAGATGGACGAGCTGACCGCCTTGATCGGCGACCTGACCGAGCTCGCCCGAGACACCCCGCAGGTCCGGAACGCAGAGCTGATCGAACTCTCGAACGTGGTCGAGGACGCGGTGATCAAGGTACGCCGCCGCGCCCCCGGGCTGGAGTGGGACGTGAAGATCAACCCGTTCCCGGTCTGGGGTGACGAGCGGTTGCTCGGCCGGGCCGTGACGAACCTGCTCGACAACGCCGCGAAGTACAGCGTGCCGGATGACGCAGCGACCGCCCGCGGCGAAGGCGAACCCGTGGGCCGGGTCACGGTGAGGCTGCTCGACGGCGTACTGACGGTGACGGACACCGGCCCGGGCATCTCCGAGGCGGATCTGCCGCACGTGTTCGAGCGGTTCTACCGGTCCAGCGAGGCGCGTAGCCGCCCGGGCTCGGGCCTCGGGCTCGCGATCGTCAAGCACGCGGCCGAGCAGCACGGCGGCATGATCTACGCCCGCAACGTCCCCGGCGGAGGCGCCCAGTTCACCCTCTGGCTCCCCCACGCCGCCACCCAGACCCGCTGACCCGCTGATCAGCGACGATCTGTAAGGCGCACGGGGTGCTAGCTGTCTGCTGTTGTGGGGAGCTCGGCGGGGGCGCGGAGTTCGGAGTTGATGCGCAAAGCCTCGGCTAGCTGGTCTTCCAGGATGATGATGCGGCAGGCAGCCTCCAAGGCTGTTCCCTGGTCCACCATTTCGCGGGCCCGTGCGGCTAGGCGGAGCTGGTAGCGCGAGTAACGGCGGTGTCCGCCCTCGGAGCGCTGCGGACTGATCAGCTTCACCTCATCCAGGCTCCTCAGAAAGCCCGGGGTGGCGCCGATCATCTCGGCGGCCCGGCCCATGGTGTAGGCCGGATAGTCCTCGTCGTCGAAGTTGGTCGACTCTGTGTTCGGTTCTGTACTCACTCTGTACTCATTTTTTGCTCCACCTGCTGGCCTGGGATCATCGCACCTCCGTGTCGAGGGCCCCGGTGCCGAAGCACCGGGGCCCTGGGGTTGGATTGTCACCATCTACCGGCTCTCGAGCCGGTCTCTACTTCCGCGGTCCGCCCCAAGGGGCGAATCCAGCGGGGATCGCGAAATGCGTAACCGAAGACCACCTTCTTTCGATGGGACTGCGGTACCCGCCCGGCGAAACGCAGCCACAGCGGGCGATCCTGATGATGTAACCCTCTCCTTCTTCAGTGTTCCGACTTCTGATCACTACTGCCGGCCAGTCCTGCTCACTGCCTTACTACTGACTTCGTACTGCGCACTTCCTGGCCGTCCTGCTGCAGCTGCCGGAACCCCTTACCTTGACCGGCTCCGGCAGATCTGCGGTCCTGCTCGAACTGCTGTGTTGCTCGTTCTGGTTGTACCCATCGTGCATGGACAGTCGTCGGCTGCCCGCGTCAGCTGTGCTGTTCTCTCTTCGCAACACCAGGAACCTTAACCAGCTCAACCCCGAATGTCTACTCCCATCACAGTAGATTTCCGCGTGTCGCCCTCTCAGCTTCGTGATCGCCCAGGCCCGGCGTGTGCACGGGCTCACAGGTTCTTCAGGGGATCTTCACGGAGTTCTTCGGCTGCTCTGACGGGATCTTCAGGGGGTTCTCAGGTGCGGCCGACAAAGTACAGCCCATGACCGAGAACCAGCCGCACCAGCCGCAGAACCACCCGGGTCAGGACAACCCGGCGCAGGGTTCGACGTACGGGAACCAGCCCCAGCAGGGCGCCTCGCCGTCGTTCGGTACGCCTGAGCGCACGCAGCAGCTGCCGTTGACCGGCTACGGCCAGCACTCGCAGCAGCAGTACGCGCCGCAGGGCGGCCAGCAGCGGCCCGGTCAGCACCCCTCAGGTGGGAGTGCTTACCAACAGGGTGGACAGTTCGGGACGACCGGGACGCATCAGGGGACGTCACCGGGCCCGGGCTGGCCGTTCGGCCCGCAGCCGCCGGCCGCCGACCCCGAGCCACCGAAGCCCAAGCGGCGCGGTCTGGCTCTGGTGGCAGCCACCGCGCTGCTGGTCGGCACCGCAGGCGGTGTGGGTGGTGCGGCTGTGTACTCGGCCACGAACAACTCCAACAGCGCGACGCCGTCGGTGACGGCTCCGCTGACCAGCGGCCAGGCCGCTCCGGCTTCCGCGCCGGACGGTTCGGTGCAGAGTGCCGCGGCCAAGGTCCTGCCGAGCGTGGTGAAGATCGGCGTGGCCACATCGCAGGGCGCGGCCACCGGGTCCGGCATCGTGATCAGCAAGGACGGCCTGATCGTCACCAACAACCACGTGGTGGAGAGCGCCGGCAGTGGCGGCTCGATCTCGGTGATGCTGAACGACGGCCGGACCCTGTCCGCCACCATCGTCGGCACCGACCCGCTGACCGACCTCGCGGTGATCCGGGCCAACGCCAACAACCTGACCCCGGCCGTGCTCGGCAAGAGCGGCACGCTCGGCGTCGGGCAGGGCGTGGTCGCGATCGGTTCGCCGTTCGGCCTGGAAGCGACTGTGACGAGCGGCATCGTCTCCGCGCTCAACCGCCCGGTCACTTCGGGTGACTCGCAGCAGAACAGCACCACAGTCTTTCCAGCAATCCAGACAGACGCCGCCATCAACCCCGGAAACTCCGGCGGCGCATTGATCGACCTGGCCGGCCAGGTGGTCGGAATCAACTCCGCGATCAAGACCGCGGGCGGATCGGGACAATCCGCCGGCGGCAACATTGGCCTGGGCTTCGCAATCCCGATCGACCAGGCCAAGCCGATCATCGACGAGCTAGCGGCCAAGGGCAAGGCCACGCATGCACGGCTCGGCGTACAGGTCGGCGACGCGCAGTCCTCCGACGGGCTCTCACAAGGAGCGACCCTCGGCCAGGTGACGTCCGGCGGTGCGGCGGATAAGGCCGGTTTGAAGGCGGGCGATGTTGTGACCGCCGTCAACGGCAAGGCGATTGCGTCAGGGGACGCGTTGGTCGCCGCAGTCCGTTCGCACCGCCCGGACGATGAGGTGACGATCACCTACACCCGGGCCGGCAAATCCCAGACGGCCAAGGCGAAACTCGGCTCCGACAACGGCAACCCCACCGGCTGACACCAAGACTCCCTCCCCGGGAAGGGACTGCGGCCACCCACCGAGTGGCCGCAGTCCCGTTTCAGGTCGGCAGTGGCGACGGGGCGTCGAGCAGACCGCCCGTCACCTCGGCCACCTGGACACCAGCCGCGAACTGCTCGACGGCCAGAGGGGTTACTACTGAGTTCGCCGACCGCTGAGCGACACTGGTCGTCATGAGTGTGGACATCCGCCGGGCCGACGACAGGTTCCGTACGACGACCGGCTGGCTGGACTCGCACCATTCGTTCTCCTTCGGCCCGTACTACGACCCCGCGAACGTCGGCTTCGGCCTGTTGATGGTGCACAACGACGAAGTGGTTGCCCCAGGCACCGGATTCGACACACACCCGCACCAGAATCTCGAGATCGTCACCTGGGTACTGCGGGGCGCCCTGGTGCATCAGGACTCCGAGGGCCACAGCGGCATCGTTTACCCCGGACTGGCCCAGCGGATGAGCGCCGGGAGCGGCATCCAGCACTCCGAGAAGAACGACGCGGGCGAGCCGGTCCGGTATGTGCAGATGTGGGTCCGGCCGGACCAGCTCGACCTCGCCCCGTCGTACCAGCAAGCAGAGGTCAACGACGCGCTGGCCGCGGGTGAGCTCGTGCCGATCGCCTCAGGCCTGCCCAAGCACGCAACCACCGGCGCTATCCGGATCAACCAGGAGCAGGCAGGCCTGTACGCCGCCCGGCTCCTGCCGGGCGCGAGTGTCCACCTGCCCCAAGCGCCGCACGTACACCTCTTCGTTGCCCTAGGCACCATCAGCCTCGAAGGCGCCGGAACCCTCGGTACTGCGGACGCCGCGCGCCTACTCGCCTGCGAAGGCCCCCGCCTCACCGCCGGCCAGCAAGGCGCCGAAGTCCTCGTCTGGGAGATGCGCGCCTAGTCCGCCGGGCCCGCGTGCTCGGTCATGTCGGGCCCGCGCCGGGCGTAGTACGGGCTAGTCCTGTTGTTCGGTCATGGTCCAGACGTGGCGCAGGGACTGGCCGGCGAGGCCCTCCGGGTTCTGGGCGAAGCTTTCGACGAACTGGCTCATGTGCTCCTGCCAGCGCTTGTCGACGGGGTCGTTCGCGAGCTGGGCGACGGCCGCCTCGTAGTCGTCGCACTCGACCAGGTGGAACAGATCGCGGCCGCTGCGCCAGATGCTCCAGTCGGTGATGCCGGCGCGGTTCATCACCGTGATCAGCTCGGGCCAGACTCGCGCGTGCTCGAGCTCGTAGGCCTCTTCGGTGCCGGGGATCAGGCGGCTGTGCAGTGCTAGGCGGGTCACAACCGAGCAGAATACGCCCCAGGAGTGACCGAACCGTTACCCGATCAGCTGGTGATCGGCTCGACGTGACCGGGACTGCCTGGCAGGTTGGGGGGCTCGCCTGGCAAACGGATTCCCGGAGGGTAGATGACCGAGCGGAACGTGCCCCGGCCGGCGGGTACGCCGACCTGGGTGGAACTGGCCGCGAACGACGCGGCGGCGGCAGCGGGGTTCTATGCGGAACTGTTCGGCTGGGACTACGAGCACCAGACGTCAGGCGACTACTACGTCTGCAGAGTGGACGGCGAGGACGTCGGCGGCATCGGCCCGAAGCAGCCCGGCACCGAGCACCTGCAGAGCCGCTGGACGACCTACCTCGCGACCGACCACCTGGAGCTCACCCTCGACACGATCCGCAGCCAGGGCGGCCGGCTGTTGACGGAGCCGGACGACATCGGCGACCACGGCCGGATGGCGATCGCGGCCGACCCGAACTGCGCGATCTTCGGTCTCTGGCAGGCGGCGGAGCACATCGGCAGCGGGCGGCGGTCGACCCCCGGCTCGTTCGTCTGGAGCGAGGCCCTCAGCCGCGACCACCAGACCGCCAAGGCGTTCTACTCGGCGGTTTTCGGCTACCGGCTGGAGGAGATCGGCGGCTACGACACCCAGTACGCCGCCCTGTACGCCGCAGACAAGCCGGTCGCCGGGACCGGGGAGTTCCACCCGGACCTGCCGACCGGGACGCCGCCGCATTGGCTGCCGTACTTCGCGACCTCGTGCACCGACACCACCATCGGACAGGTGCGGGATCACGGTGGCGAACTGACCGGTGATCCGCTCGACACCGACTTCGGCCGGATGGCGGTGCTCGCGGACCCCGAGGGCGCCCGCTTCGCGGTGATCCAGCTCGGCTGAGCAGGTCCGGAGTGAGTATTTTCCCCCTCGTGGCAGGCTGGCCACACGCCGAAGGCTGTTCAAGGTGTGTACCCGTCGCCGTGCGAGAGTTGGGAACGTGAAGCGAACTGCTGCGATCGTGTGTCTGAGTGCTCTGCTGGTCACCGCCGGTTGTACCGACAGCAAGTCGGGCAGCGGGAAGCCGGACCCGAACAACGAGACGCAGGCCTCCGCCGCGCTGGTCAAGTCCTTCGCCGCCGCCTGGGTGAAGGCCTGGGCGCCGAACGGCAAGCCCGACGAGGCAGCCGCGCTGACCGACGCGCCGACCACCTTCGGGCCACGGCTCGACGGCGTCGACACCGCTCTGGTCGCGCAGTCCGTGACCGTGACGCCGCAGGGTGATCCGAAGTGTTCGGACAGCAACACCTGCACGCAGGACCTCGCCGTCGAGGCGATCCTGCGTGGGATCGGGACGATGAAGTGGACCAGTTCCGCGACCGCCGTGAAGACGGGTGGCACCTGGAAGATCAAGGCGTCGGGCGACACGATCTACCCCGGCCTGAGTGATGCGAACTACCTGAAGCGGGTTCGTACGGCGCCCAACCGGGCCTCGATCCTCGACCGCACCGGCAAGCCGCTGACGACGAACCGCCCGGTCGTGATCGTCGGAGTCGCCTCAGGCAACGTGGCGACCGCGGCGACGTACGCGGCCCTCCAGCAGAAGCTGCAGGTCGACGGAGCCAAGCTGCGGACGCGGGCGACGACGGCGCCGGCCGGCCAGTTCATCGACGCGATCACGATCCGCGCGGAGGACTGGGACAAGCTGCGGCCGACGATGGGCAAGCTGCCCGGCCTGCTCACGATGGGCGGCACCCAGTCGCTGCCGGAGAGCGCGAACTTCGCGCGTTCGGTGATCGGCACGATGCGGACGGCGACTGCCGAGACGCTGAAGAACGCCGGCCCGACAGCCTCCTCCGCTGACCTGGTCGGAACGACCGGTCTGCAGTACTCGTTCCAGCAGCAGCTCGCGGGAACTCCGGGCGGCACGGTGACGCTGCGGGACGGCAAGACGAAGATGGCGATCAAGGAGGTCTTCAACCAGCAGGGCAAGCCCGGCACCGTCGTGAAGACCACCCTCGACACGAACCTGCAGCGATACGCTGAAGCCGCGCTCGCGACGAGCAAGCTGCCCGCGTCGCTGGTCGCAGTACAGGCCTCGACCGGGCAGATCCTGGCCGCCGCCAACGGGCCGACCGCGACGAGCTACAACCGCGCTTTCCAGGGCCAGTACGCGCCGGGCTCGACGTTCAAGATCGTCACCTCGGCGGCGCTCTTGGGCACCGGGATGACCGCGAACTCGCCGATGCCGTGCACGAACACCATCAACGTGTTCGGCAAGACCTTCAAGAACTACGACGGGCTCGCGGCGTACGGCACCGGCACGATGGAGAAGGCCTTCATCAACTCGTGCAACACCGCCTTCATCTCCCAGAACGGCCGGCTCCCCGCCGACGGCATGACGAAGGCGGCGGCGATGTTCGGCTTCGGCCAGGACCTCAAGCTGTCGATCCCGGCGTACGGCGGCAAGGTCCCGGCGCCGAAGGACGTCGTCGCCGAGTCGGCGTCGATGATCGGCCAGGGCACCGTGACCGCGAGCCCGTTGCAGATGGCGATGGTGGCCGGCGCGGTGAAGAACGGCACCGCACTGAAGCCGGTCCTGGTCCCGGGCAAGGACGCGAACGGTCCCGTGGCTTCCGCGTTGCCCGCAGCGACTACGAACGCGCTGCGGGCGATGATGCGGGCCAACGTGCAGGGCGGAACAGCGAGCGTTTTGAAGGGCGTTGGCGCGAACGGGGCGAAGACCGGCACCGCGGAGGTCGTCTCCAACGGCAAGGTCATCACCAACGGCTGGATGGTCGGCTACCGAGGCGACGTAGCGTTCGCCGTCATCGTCGAAGGCGGCGCCTCCGGCTCCAAGGCCGCCGGCCCCATCCTCAACAACTTCCTCGGCCGCTTCAAGTAACCCACCCGTACTTCGGCGCCGAGCGAGCTCCGCGTGGCCGCGCCTGTCGGTGCAGCGGATTCCGGTCGGGCTATGAGTACTGAGGGGACGCGGGTCGTGGTTCCGCGGCGAGCTGATCACCCACATCACCGACTTCTGGCCGGAACCGTATGAACCACCAGCCGGCCGGGAAGATCTGATGGAACGGGTGCCGGCCGGGCTTGATCGGTTCAGGCACGTCCTGAGGCGAATGCGTCCGAGTGAGCACTTCCTAAGAAGTCACTGAACTCCCGGGATGACGGGCATTTCGTCACCTAGGGTGTTGAGATGGAGACCCTGACCTGCCCCAAGTGCCAAGGCTCGATGCGAACCTACGAGCGCAGCAGCATCACCGTCGACCAATGCACGGAGTGCCGCGGCATCTTCCTGGACCGGGGTGAACTGGAGCGGCTCGTCGACGCCGAGGCCGCCTTCAACACCCCTGCGGCGCCAGTCCCGCAGCAGCCGCAGCAGCCGCGCTACGAAGAGAAGCGGTACGAGGAGAAGCGGTACGACGATCGCCGCTATGACAAGGACAAGCGGTACGACAACGACCGCTATGGCAACCAGCAGTACCCCCGCAAGAAGAAGAAGTCGTTCTTCGAAGAACTCTTCGACTGACCCCGGAGCGACGAGCCGGGCACCGCGCACGAGAGGTCAGCTGGGCAGGGCGATCACGGTCCCCTGCGCGATGGCACACAGCGTGACCACGCCTGCCTCGTCGACCCAGGGTCAGCTCCACCCAGCTGGGTTGACCGGCGGGTAACCACCTAGCGGCGGCCGTGGAGGGCGGGTTCGCGCTCTTCCTCGGTCGTACCACCCCAGACGCCATATGTCTCGCCGACCATGACCGCGTGGTTCCGGCACTCACGCTGCACGGGACAGGTGCCGCACAGTGACTTGGCGAGCATCTCGCGGGCGTGTTTCCGCAGACCACGCTCGGATTCGGCGGCGAAGAACAACTCGGGATTGACGTCCCGGCAGGCGGCCTCGTCCTGCCACTCCCAATTCTCCATCAGCGGGTCGGGCAGACCATCCGGCCCCTTCGTGACCGCCCCGGCCGGCGGCTTACGCCGACTCATGAGCCGGTCCGGAAAAACTGAGCCATCGACAGACACCTCGGGCTGATCGGGAATCACTGCGGCTGTCTGCATAACCGCGGCATCAGTCAAAGTACCCGCGAACAAACCTCCCCACACCCCCTCACACACGGTGACGACTGCCCGCGGGCGCGGACCTAAAAGGGGCTCCAGGCAACTACTTGCTCCTGGTCTCGATTCGTCCAACCACAGACCGTGGCCAAGGGCAACAAGCCGGTGCGGGAGGTCCGTGGTCCAAGACCTGTTCGGGCGACTGTGGTACCCCTGGGGTATCAAGTCCGAGGAGTCGTCGATGAGCCGTTGGTGGGTCCTGCACGTCGACATGGATCAGTTCCTCGCCGCGGTCGAGGTCCGGCGCCACCCCGAGCTGCGGGGGCTCCCCGTCGTGGTCGGCGGCTCGGGCGATCCGAGCCAGGCCCGCCAGGTGGTCGCCACCGCGTCGTACGAGGCGCGCGAGTTCGGCGTGCACTCGGGGATGCCGCTGAAGGCGGCGTGGAAACGCTGCCCGGACGCCGTGTTCCTGCCGTCGGACCCGGCCACGTACGAGGCGGCGTCGACCGAGGTAATGGACACGCTGCGCGAGTTCCCCGTGATCGTCGAGGTGTGGGGCTGGGACGAGTGCTTCGTCGGCGCGACGAGCGACGACCCATGGGGCCTCGCGGCCGACCTGCGGAAGGCGGTGCTGGAGCGGACCGGGCTGTCGTGCTCGATCGGGATCGGCGACAACAAGGTGCGGGCGAAGCTCGCGACCGGTTTCGGCAAGCGGGACAGCGGCACCGGCGCGGGGGTCTACCAACTGACCGCGGCGAACTGGGCCGAGGTGATGGACCACCGTCCGGTGCGCGAGCTGTGGGGAATCGGCAGCCGGATGTCGCAGAACCTCAACGAGCTCGGCCTGCACACCGTGGCCGATCTCGCCGCGGCCGACCTCGACGTACTGCGGAAGCGGTTCGGGCCGAAAATGGGTACCTGGTACCTCGCCTTGGGGCGCGGCCTGGGTGACACCGAGGTGACCGATGTGCCCCGCGAACCGGTGTCGCGGAGCCGTGAGGTGACCTTCGGCGAAGACCTGACCGAAAGGGCGGAGATCGAGGAGAAGATCCGGCTGATGGCGATGGAGCTGACCCGGGACGTCGTCGCCGAGGGCCGACGGGTTCAGCGGGTCCACGTGAAGGTCCGGTTCACCAGTTTCTACACGCCGATCAAGAGCCGGAAGCTGCCCGAGGTCACCGAAGATCCCGAGGTGGTGGCCGCGGCGGCGCTCGCGGTACTGGCCAAGTTCGAGCTGAGACGACCGGTCCGGCTGCTCGGCGTCCGGGTCGAGTTCGCCGCCTCCCCCTGAACACCTTGCGTCCGAAGAAGTGCGGGGCAGGACCCCCGGTTCTTCGGACGCTGGGTGTCGGGGAGGTCAGGTGAGGTGGTAGACGCGGCGCGCTGTGGTGCTGAAGATGGCGTTGCGTTCGGCGGGGGTCAGGCCGGCGGTCAGTTCTTCGGCGGCCTCGACCACCTCGGCGTACGAGGCGGCGAGGAGGCAGACCGGCCAGTCCGAGCCGAACATGACGCGGTCCGGACCGAAGGCGTCGAGCACGACCTCCACGTACGGCTGCAGGTCTGCCACCTTCCAGTCGGTCCACGAAGCCTCGGTCACCATCCCCGAGAGCTTGCACGACACGTTCGGCAGCGCCGCGAGGGCTCGCAGCTCCGTTGCCCACGGCTCCGGATCCGCACCGATCACCGGCTTCGAGATGTGGTCCACCACGAACGCCAGCTCCGGCAACGCGGCAACCGTCTGCACAGCGGCCGGCAGCTGCGGCGTCTTCGTCAACAGGTCATAGACCAGCCCGGCATCAGCCACCGCCTTCAAACCAGCCCGTACGTCGGGACGGCAGAGCCAGCGTGGATCCGCCTCGTCGTGCACCTGGTGCCGGATCCCCTTCAGCCACGAACCGTCGGGCCTGTTCTGCAGTCCGGCAAGAGCATCCGCGACATCGGGCGCGGTCAGATCCACCCAGCCGACCACGCCCGCGACCAGTTCATTGCCAGCAGCAACATCCAGGAACTCCGGCGTCTCCGCGGCCACGCTCACTGTCTGCACCACGACGGTCGCGGTGACATCCGCCGCGGATGCGAGCGGTGCCAGGTCATCGATCGTGAAGTTCCGTCGGACCGGATCAAGCTCAGGACCGACCATCCAGCTCTGTTCGCGCACGCTCAGATCCCAGATGTGGTGGTGCGCATCGACCCGCCCACCCACGCGACCGTCGGCCTGCCCGCCGGTGTCCTCGTCAACCCGCCCGCTCATGCCGCGGTGGTCCCTTCTGCGTGGATGAGCCGGATGACCCGCTGGCTCATCGTGTCGTAGTCGTGGTCGTTCGCCACCTCACCGCGGACCCGGTGGTCCCGCATCACCACCACCCGGTCGGCCAGCGTGATCATCTCCGGTAGATCCGAGGTGATCAGCAGGATCGCCAGCCCATTGGCGGCCAGGTCCCAGATCAGCGTGTGGAAGGCGTCCTTCGTCCGGACGTCGATCCCGACCGTGGGTTCGTCGATGATCAGGATCTCGGTCTTCGCCGCCAACCACTTCGCCAGCGACACCTTCTGCTGGTTCCCGCCGGACAAGGTCCCGGCCAGCTGCGCCGGTGACGCGATCCGGATCCCGAGCTGTTCTACGTACTCGGCGACCATCGCGGTCTCAGCCTTGGCCGGCACATAGCCGAAGGCCTTGCGAAGCCTGTCCCACACCGTCACCGCGATGTTGCGGCTCACCGACTGCTCGAGGAAGACGCCCTCCTCCTTCCGGTTCTCGGTGACGTAGCCGATCTTGTGGTGGTGCAACGCGTCGCGGACGTTGCGGATCCGCACCACCTGACCACGCACCCGGACCTCGCCCGCTGTGATCCGGTCCAGCCCGAGCAGCGCCTTGGCGAGCTCGCTCCGCCCCGCGCCGACGAGCCCGTACAGACCGACGATCTCGCCCGGCCGCACCGTGAGATCCACGTCCGCGTGACCGGTCGCAGTACTGACTCCGGACAGCTCCAGCAGCGGTGCGGCCCCGGTGGGGACGGTCCGCGGTGGTAGCGCGAGGGCCTCGTGGACGCGGCCGACCATCAGGTCGACCACTTCGTCACGGGTCAGGTCGGACAGCGTGCCTGATTCCAGCACCGACGCGCCGTCCCTGAGGACCGTGACGGTGTCGCAGATCTGGAAGACCTCTTCGAGCTTGTGGCTGACGAACAGCACCGCACAGTCGGCGTCCTTCAGCTTGCCGACCACCCGGAACAGCCGCTCGGCCTCGTTCGGCGTGATCGACGCGGTCGGCTCGTCGAACAGCAGCACCCGGCTCTCGATCGACAGCGCCTTCGCGATCTCGACCAACTGCGCCTGCGCCACGGACAGATCGGTCACCGGCTGGTCCGGATCGATGTCCAGGTCCAGCTCGGCCAGCCAGCGTGCCGCCTCGGTACGAATAGCCGCGCGATCCACCAGTCCGCGCGACGTCGGCAGCTTCTGCAGCAGGATGTTCTCGCCGACGGTGAACCCGGGGATCAGGTTGCGCTCCTGGTGCACCACGCCGATGCCCGCGGCAGCGGACTCGTGCGGCGATCCGAACTGCACCTCCTTGCCGTCGAGCAGCAGGCGACCGCCGTCCGGACGGTAGAGCCCGGTGATCACCTTGATCAGGGTCGACTTTCCCGCGCCGTTCTCGCCCAGCAGGGCGTGCACCGAGCCGGCTTCCAGCTTCAGCGTCACCCCGTCCAGCGCGCGCACGCCGGGGAACAGCTTGTCCACCTTCTCGGCCTCGAACAGCGTCATGACACACCTCCGGCCACGGCCGCATCCGGCGCTTTGACGACGGTACGGCGTTCCTGCCGGCGGGTGCGGACCTGCCCGAGCACGACCGAGCCGAGAACCACCGCACCGACGACGAAGTTCACCCAGCTCGGCTCGAGCGAGAACTCCGCCCGGGCCGTGTCGACGAATCGCACGATGAACGCGGCCAGCACCGTGCCGAGCACGACGGCCGAACCACCGGTCAGCAAGGCGCCACCGATGATCGGGGCGGCGAAGCTCGGGAGCAGCCAGTCACCGCCGATGCTCTTGTTCACACCCGGCGACGAGGCGACCGTGAGGATCGCGGCGATGCCGAGGATCGCCCCGGACAAGGTGTGCGCGATGATCACGGACCGGTCGTTCGAGATGCCGGAAAGCCTTGCGGCAATGGGGTTCCCGCCCGAGGCGAGCAGCTGTCGCCCGGGCACAGTCCGGCGCAGCATCACCGCGAGCAGGGCGGCCACCACCAACGCCACCAGGAAGATCAACGGCAGGATGCCGAACACGGCGTACGAGCCGAAGCTCTTGATGCTCTGGGGATAGCCGTCGACGGTGCGCGTGCCGACCACGCGGTACTGCACGCCGAGCAGGACTGTCATGGTCGCGAGCGTCACGATGAATCCATTGATCCGGGTGAGCACCACGAGCAAACCGTTCAGCAGGCCGGCCACGGATGCCAGCAGGAATCCGATCAGCAGCGCGAGCGGCACGGGCACCCCGTGGTCGGCCATCAGCACACCCATGCTGACCGCGGCGAATCCACCGATCGCACCGACGGCCAGGTTGAGTTGTCCCACGGCCAGAACCACCATCTGAGCCAAGCCGATCAGCACGGGCACGGCAAGGAACTGAAGCAGCACTCTCAAGGAATTGGCCGAGAGCAGGTCACCGTTCGAGGCGATCACCAGGCCGGCGAACATCGCCACGCAGATGACCAGCAAGGTCATCTCCGTCGTCCTGGCGAAACGGAGGGCGAAGCGTTTCATCGTTTTCTCACCCCCTGCCGCTCGGAGAACACTGTTCGGATCCGGTCGGTCGAGAGCGCGACCAGCAGGATCAGGCCGAGGTAGATGTTCAGGCTCTCCAGCCCGACGCCCAGCAGGTCGAGTCCCTTCCGGATCACCGTGGTCAGCGCGGTGCCGAGCAGCGTGCCCCACACGGAGATGAACCCGCCGGCCAGCAGGGTGCCGCCCAGGATCGGGCCGAGGAACGACGGCAGCATGAACTCCTCACCGATCGTCGCCTTGATCGAACCGGTGCTGACGGCCAGCATGAACCCGGCCAGAGCGGCAAGACACCCGGACATGGCATGCGCGATGATCACCCGTCGCGCCGTCGGGATCCCCGACAGCTCGGCGGCCTTGACCGAGGTACCGGTCATCAGCAGTTCCCGGCCGAGCTTCGTGCGGCTGTAGATCCAGCCGACCACGACCATCGCGATCACCGCGAACATCGCCAACTGCGGCACCGCGGGAGATCCGCAGACGTTGCCGATGCAAACATCCGCGAGCGAGTAGTTCCGCAGCTCCCGCATGCCCGGTGGCTTGGTGACGAAGGCCGCGTTGTCGGTCAGCGCCGTATAGACGAGGGGGATCAGGCCCAGCAGCAGGAAGTCCAGGGCGAGCGTGACGACGAACGAGTTCACGCCGGTCCGCGCGATCACCCACCCCGCGAGCGCGCCGATCGCCGCCCCGGCGATCAACCCGACCAGCAACCCGGCGTACAGGCCGAAGTGCCACAGGTCGTACGAGATGCCGGTGACCATCATCGAGACGGCGGCCATCCGGCCGACCGCCAGGTTCATGTGGCCGATCGACAGCACGCACATCTGGGCCAGGCCGACCACGGTGAACATCGCGATGTCGCGCAGCAGCGGGAAGACCACCAACTGCTGATTGAAGAACGCGGGACGCAGGATGCCGAACAGGGCGGAGAGGGCGACGACCAGTAACAGCAGGCCGATCCGCTGGTTCGCCCACCACGGGACCCGCCCACCGCGTGGCTGCTCGACCGGGGCGTCCGGCTCCTGCAGCGCCGCGGTGGCCGTCTCCGAGACCGGTGCGCTCATGAGACCCGCCGGTCGTCGATCGCGTCGTGGTCCCAGTCGATGCCGAGTCCCGGTTCGTCGGGGGCCACGGCGTGACCGTCCACGATCTCCATCTCGGTGTGCGTGATCGCCCGAAGCTGCGGGATGTGCTCGACGTACCGACCGTTCGGTACTGCGGCCGTCAGGCTGACGTGGAGCTCCATCAGGAAGTGCGGGCAGACCTCCAGGTTGAAGGTCTCGGCCAGGTGCGCCACCTTCAGCCACGGGGTGATACCGCCGACCCGGGCGACGTCCACCTGGACGATGCCCGCGGCGCCGGCGGCGACGTACTCCCGGAACTGCGACACGGAGTACATCGACTCGCCCACCGCGATCGGGATCGAGGTGGAGTCGGCGAGCCGGACATGTCCGGTCAGGTCGTCGGCCGGCAGTGGCTCCTCGAACCAACTCAGGTCGAGCGGCTCGAAGGCGCGAGCGCGCCGCTTCGCCTCGGCGTACGTCATCGACTGGTTCGCGTCGACCATGATGTCCAGCGCTGGACCGACCGCGTCCCGGACGGCCTGGAGGCGTTCCAGATCCTCGTGCACGCGGGGCTTGCCGACCTTCAGCTTGACCCCGGGCCATCCGGCCTTCTGCGAGGCGAGGGCGCCCGCGACCAACTGGTCCGTTGTCAGGTGCAACCAGCCACCCTCGGTGTCGTACAGCGGCACGTTCCGGCGGAACCCACCGGCGAGCCGCCAGAGCGGCTCACCGGCACGGCGACAGCGGAGATCCCACAACGCGGTGTCTACCGAGGCCAGCGCCAGCGAGGTGATCGCCCCGACTGTCGTCGCCCGGGTGGACGCGAACAGGTCGAACCAGATCCCCTCGACATTGCGCGCGTCCGCGCCGACCAGGCGGGGCAGCAAGTGGTCACGCAGCATCGCGAGGACCGCGCTGCCACCGGTTCCGATCGTGTAGGAGTAGCCAAGGCCACTGAGGCCGTCGCTCGTCTCCAGCTCGACGAACACCGTCTCCTGTTTGAGGAACGCCTGGACCGCGTCGGTCCGGACGGTCTCCACCTCGAGGTCGACGAGGAACGCCTCGGCTCGGGTGATTGTTGACTTGGGCAAGCTCTCTACCGCTTTCGGATGGCCGTTCAGCAAAGGATTGTCAGTACGTCACTGGCAGGTCAGCTGGCTCGCGAACTCCTTCTGCAGCTCAGCCGTCTTCGCCTTCCGCTCGGTGTCGTAGCTGTCCACGTTGGCCTTGGTGACCACGAAGGAGCCCGAGTCGACGATCACGCCGGGGGTCTTCATCGTGCACTGCTTGGAGCCGAGCAGGGCGAGCAGCCAGCCGCCGACATACGCCTGGCCGACCGGGTTCTGGGTCACGGTCGCGGCCACGCCGCCGGACTTGATCCCGGACAGGATCTTGGCGTCGTCGTCGATCGCGACCACCTTGATCGGCAGCTTGCTGCTGGCCACGCCGTCGGCCGCCGCGACCGCCGGGTTGTAGGCGGTGGTGACGATGCCCTTGATCTCTTTGCCCTTGGAGGCGAGCAGGTCGGCGACCGCCTTCTGCGCGGTCTGCAGGTCCTTGTCGATGTCGGTGATCACCGGCAGCTCGGTCACCTTGCCGTTCGTCTCGGCGATCGCCTTCTTCACCCCGGCGATCCGGCGCTGCGTGTTCGAGTCGACGTTGTTACCGGTCAGGTGCACGATCGTGCCCTCGCCGCCGATCGCGTCGATCGTTGCCTTGGTCGCCTTGTACGCCGCCGCCTCGACGTCGGTGGACAGGCAGAAGTCGGCCGAGTTCGTGTCACCGGCCGGGCAGGAGGCCAGCGAGCCGACCGCGAACCCCTTCGCCTTCAGGTCCTCGAAGGTGGAGTTGATGTCGGTCGGCGAGACACCGAAGATCCCGAACGCGTTGTAGCCCTGGGCCGCGAGCGAGTTGATCACATTGTTCTGCTTGCCCTGGTCCCACTCGCCGGTCTCGTTGAAGGTGACGTCACCGAGCTTGAAGTCGGTCTTGTCGAGCTCCGCGGTCGTCTTCCACGGCTGGAAATAGGGGTGCGCGCCGCCCGGGATCAGGGCTAGCTTGACCTTGGAGGCGTCCTTCAGCGTGACCGGACCGCCCGACGTACCGGCGGAGGCATCGTTGCCGCTGCTACCGCCCGCAGTGTCGTTGGAGCTCTTGGTGCTGCAGCCGGTTGCGGCCAGCGCAACGATGGCCAGCCCGACGGCGGTCTTCCGGTAGAGCGATGGGACGTTCATGGGGCCTGCTCCTCAAAGATCCTATAGGATATTGCGTAGCTGATGCTGCCGCTTCACACTGGTGGCGTCAAGACTTGCTCTGGTAACGACTGTGCACACCAACCGGTGGAGGGTCGGGCAGAATGAGGTTTCGGGAGGAGCGACTGTGACAGATGCTCATCTGGGTCTGGCGGGACAGCTCACCCGCCTGCCCCAGCGACAGGTACTGAGTGACGACGTCTACGAGACGGTCAAGGGCCTGATCATGGACAGCGTGGTCGAACCGGGCACCCGGCTCAACATCGACGCGCTGACCCGGGAGCTCGGCATCTCCCAGACCCCCATCCGCGAGTCGCTGGCCCGGCTGGAGTCCGACGGCCTGGTGATCAAGGAGCCACTGCGCGGCTACCGGGTGTCGTCCCGGTTGACCAAGGAGGAATTCGAGGACCTCTTCGAGTACCGCCTGCACATCGAGCCGTGGGCAGCCGGCCGGGCGGCCGAGCGCGCCGCCGCGGACGATCTGGTCCGGCTCAAGGACGAGATGCTCAGCTACACCGACGTCCCGGACCGGCCCGACTACGACAGCTACAAGGCGATGGCCGCACACGACCAGCGGTTCCACGACCTGGTGCTGGAACTGTCCGGCAACGACACCGCCCGGCAGTCCTTCGCCCGCACACACTGCCACCTGCACCTGTTCCGGCTGTACTACGGTGGCGGCATCGCCACCAAGGCACTTCGCGAGCACAAGACAGTGGTGGCGGCCGTCCGCAAGGGCGACCCCACCGAGGCGGCCGCCGCGATGCGATCCCACATCGAGGCCTCCCGGTCTCGGCTGAGGCCGATTTTCGACAAAGAATGATCTGACACCGCTAGGAGATTCTGTGGAACTGCTGCGCCTCGGCGCGGTCGGTGAGGAGCGCCCGTACGTGCGCGACGCCGACGGCACCGTCTACGACCTGACCTCCGTCACCGCCGACATCGACGGCGCCTTCCTCTCCTCGGACGGCATCGCGCGTGCCCGCGCCGCACTGGAGGCAGGCTCGCTCCCGGTGGTGGACGCCGCCGGCCTGCGAGTGGGCGCGCCCATCGCCAGGCCCGCGGCCGTGGTCTGCATCGGGCAGAACTACGCCGCCCACGCGGCCGAGTCCGGCGCCGAGCCGCCCGCTCAGCCGATCGTCTTCTTCAAGCACCCCAACACCGTCGTCGGCCCGCACGACGAGGTGCTGGTTCCGCGCGGCAGCACGAAGACCGACTGGGAGGTCGAGCTCGCGGTCGTCATCGGCAAGACCGCGCGGTACGTCGAGTCGGACGAGGAGGCGCTCGCCTGCATCGCCGGGTACACGGTCTCCAACGACGTGTCCGAGCGGGCGTTCCAGCTCGAGGTGTCCGGCGGCCAGTGGTCCAAGGGCAAGTGCTGCGAGACCTTCAACCCGCTCGGCCCGGCGCTGGTCCCGGCGGACGAGATCGGCGACCCGCAGAACCTCGCGCTCAAGTCGTTCGTCAACGGCGAGCCTCGCCAGGACTCCAACACCCGCGACATGATCTTCTCGGTGGCGGCCCTGATCCGCGACCTCTCGCAGTACATGACGCTGGATCCGGGCGACATCGTGAACACGGGCACGCCGGAAGGCGTGGCACTGTCTGGTCGGTTCCCCTACCTCTCACCCGGCGACATCGTCGAGTGCGAGATCGAGGGACTGGGGCGCCAGAAGCAGACCCTCGGCAAGGCTTAATCTCTCCGGCGTGACCCAGTCCTACCTGCATGACACCCGGACGTCTTACGACACCGTCGCCGCGGACTATGCCGAGATAGTGCGCGACGGCGGGCCGTGGGAACGGGCGACACTGGCGAGGTTCGCCGAGCTCGTGCAGCAGGGCGGCAGCGGTCCGGTCCTCGATGTGGGCTGCGGGCCGGGTCGTGTGACCGCCTTGCTGCACGAACTCGGACTGCAGGCGTCCGGTGTCGACCTGTCGCCAGGGATGGTCGAAGTGGCACGTCGGGACCACCCGGGGCTGACCTTCGCCGTCGGGTCGATGACGGACCTTGACCTGCCAGACGCCGGACTCGGCGGGCTCATCGCTTGGTGGTCGATCGTCCACCTCCCACCGGAAGTCCTGCCGGTCGCGTTCGCCGAGTTCCACCGAGTCCTGGCTCCCGGTGGAGAACTGCTGCTCGGCTTCCACGTCGGCGACGAACGCCGGCACAAGAAGTCCGGGTACGGCGGCCACCCGATGTCGCTGGATGTCTACCTGTTGCCGCCCGACCGGATCGCCGAACTGGCCACCGCCGCCGGCCTGATCGCGCACACCCGACTGATCACGGATCTAGAGGCCGCAGTCCCCCAGGCATGCCTGTTCTTCCGCAAGCCGGCTGCAATTCAGTAGCGCGGGTCAGTCACCTGCGCCACGCTCACCCCCATGACCTCCTCCGTGCGCACAGTCACCTTCGACACCCATGACCCCTACACGTTGGCGACCTTCTGGGCCGAGGTCCTCGGCGGCAAGCTCGCCGACGACGACTTCCCGGGCGATCCGGCCGCGACCGTCACCACCGACTCGATGACCCTGCTGTTCTGGCAGAACCCGGACACCAAGTCCGTCAAGAACCGGGTCCACCTCGATCTGGAGCCGGACGGGTCCCGCGACGAGGAGGTCGAGCGGTTGCTCAACCTCGGCGCCATCGTCTACGACGACCGGACCACACCCGACAAGCTGGAGCCGGGAGCACCCCTGGGCGCCGGCTTCGTCGTCATGCTCGACCCGGAGGGCAACGAGTTCTGCGTCCTCCGAAGCGCCGCCGAACGAGCCGCGACCAGCTGATCGGTGGGCTCCGTCAGCCGAGGACGAGGGACCACGAGCCTGCATAGGCGGAGAACCGGACCACCGAAAGCGGCCGCACGTCGACGTGCCGAAGGGACTCCGCCGGTGCATCGAGTACGTACAGCACCGCCGCGCGGACGACCGCCGGATGAACCACAGCCACGATGGTTCGTCGCCCTTGCCCAGTACTACGCTCCGCCTCCGCCTGGGCGAGATCGCCGAGCCAGTCGGCGACCCGGGCGATCAGGTCGTTCGCGCTCTCGCCACGGGGTGGTGCGGTATGCGGGTGGTCGAGCCAAGCGGCCACCGGCCCGGGATCCGCCGCGAGCAGTTCCTCGAGGTTCTGCCCGTTCCAGTCGCCGTACTCGCGATCGCGCAGCGCCTGCTCGATCGACGGAGTCAGCCCGAGCGCCTCCGCCGTCTTCAGTGCGGCCGGTTCTGGGCCGGCGAAGACTTCGTCGGCCTCGACCTTGAGTTCGCGGGCCGCCTCGACGCTGGACATATCCGGTTCGGGAGCTCCGCCCAGGACGAGACCTCGTAGCGCCGGCGTGAGGGCGTGCGCGACCAGCGTGAGTGTGCTCAAGCCGCAACCGCCTCAGCCTGGGTAGTGGCCGGCTTGCGGCGATCGATCACGGCGGCATAGCCGAGCCCGAGTAGCAGCCAGAGTGTCGTCTGCGTGCCGAGCGAGGCGAGTCGGAACTGCCAGAGCAAGGTGGCCGGGAACGAGCCGGGCACCTCGTTGATCGTCGGCAGGATCAGGTACGCCGCGACCACCGTCGCCAGGAAGGCGGATCCGCCGACGGCCAGTCGGATCCACTGGACCGGGCCGAACCGCAGCGCCCAGCGGGAGGCGGCGACTCCCGCCCAGACCGCGAGCAGGCCGATCACCAGCGTGAGCAGATAGGTCACTGTCCGCCTGGTGATCGTCTCGGGATCACCGACGGCGGGCGGGTTCGGCGGGTACTTGAGGAAAGGCACGAGCACGATCCCCACATAACCAGCCGCAGCCAGGCCGAGTGCGGCGTACGAGTCGCTGCTGGTCCGCAGTTTGCGCCGGAACAGGGCGAATCCGACCGCGAAGATGCCACCCAGCGCCACGCCGTACAGGGAGGTGGCGAGGAAGAGTCCGGCGCGCTGGCCGTCCCGGCTGACGAGGGGCTTCTCGTCAGGCTCGACGGGCACAGCGTTCCCGGCGGCATCGTGGGTGTGCGCGGCACCGGTCGCTTCTTCGATCGCGATCGCCGAGTCGATGTGCGGTTCGCCCATCACGTACGCGAAGGTTCCGGCCAACAGGCCGGCGAAGAGGCCGACGATCAGTCCGCGCACCAGGAGAGAAGCGAAGCTGCGCATGGCAGTCCTGTCTTTCCGAGGGCCCGCCGGTCCGGCGGGCCCTTTGTTTCCAGGGGCACTAGTGACAGGGGACGCCGAGCAGGTGCCGGCCGTCGTGCATCAGTTCGTGCAGGTACATGCCCGACTGGGACAGCGCGCCCTGGTCGAACGCGACCAGGTACGCGAGCATCAGCAACAGGCCCACGGTGAGCAGGGCGGCTGCGAGCAGGCGCGGCGATACGGCAGGCACGGCGACCGGGCGAGCGGAAACAGGTGTTGGCATCTGAACCTCCTGGGGAAGTGCGCGTCCCCTTCGAAAGGCTGCTGGTGTCCGAGCGTCCTGACTCACGAGCAGAAGCTCGCTCACAGTGGCGCGGCCGTACCGGACTTTCACCGGTTTCCCTCATGGCACCGCAGGTTGTCCCCCGAACCGTAGCCGCAGCCGTCTGTCAGGGTCAACGGAGCCGCGCGTCGCGGGTGAGGTTTCCCACCCGACAGCGTCTGGGCGCGGGGCGCGGGGTCAGCGGCTCCAAGGAGTAGTTCAGGGCGCCGTCGTACGGCGGCCTGCCTGGACGCCGAGGAGCGCGAGCACGGCCGGCAGTCCGAAGGCCGCCAGGTACGCCGTGGTCGCGGAGTGCGGCTCGATCGCGGCGAACAGCGAGCCGCAGATCGCCAGGATAGTTGCCGTCGACAATGAAGCGGCAAGCTGCCCGGCCGCACTGTTGGCGCCCTGCTCTTCGCGGCTGGAATACTCCAGGATCAGCACCGAGAGGGTCGGGAACACCGTGCCCATGCCGAGTCCGGCGAGCCCCCAGCCCAGGACTCCGACCAGCACAGGGACGTGCGGGTTCAGCGTCAGGGCCGCGGTCGCGATGCCGAGCACGAGCGAGATCATGCCCGCCTGCAGGAAGACACCGTGGGAGAACGGCTGGTTCGGGCGGCCGCGGTACCAAGAGGCAGCGGTCCAACTGAGCGCGCTGATCGTCAGAACCAACCCGGCGAAGGCAGGGGAAAGACCACGTTCGCGAGTCAGCATCAACGGCAGGAACACCTCGGCGCCGAACCCGGACGCAGCCACCAACCCTCGCAGAGCGATCGCCGCCGGGAGTCCTGCGCTCATCCGGAACGTCCCGCTGGGCAGCAACTTCGGCGCGAAGAAGATGACGCCGGTCAGTCCGACAACAAGCAGGAGCACCTGCAGGACGCCGCGCTGCTGACCACCGTAGTGAAGTAGACCGACAGCTACGGCTGCGGCGATCGCGATCGTCGCACGTTTGTCCCAGAGCCGCTGATCCCTTCGTTCCCTCGGTGCACTGGCGTGGGCGAGCCCCGGGCGCATCACCAGGACGGCCGGGATCGCCAGCACCGGTACTGCGAGGAAGACGATCCGCCAGCTGGTGTGCTCCACGACGAGACCGGCGATCGCGGGACCGACCAGTGACGGGACCACCCAGCCGGTGGCGAAGGCGGCGAAGATCCGGGGCCGGAGTTCCGCCGGGTAGAGGTGTCCGACCACGACGTACAGGGCGACCGTCAGGAGGCCGGCGCCGTAGCCCTGGATGATGCGGCCGGCAACCAACACCTCCATCGACGGCGCGAGACCGGCGATCAGCAGGCCGGCCACGAACCACGCGGTGCCGTGCCAGAGCGGGCGGGTCGGCCCCCTCAGATCACTCCAGGTGCCGGAGACGACGATCGCCACGACCCCCGCCGCCAACGGTCCGCCGAACGCGAGCGCGTACAACGACAGGCCGTCCAGTGCCTGCGCCACCGTCGGCATCGCGGTGGTCACCGCCAACGACTCGAACGCGACCAAGGTGACCAGAGCGACCATCCCGACCGTCAACGCCCTGTACTGCGGCGAGAGCACACCCACTCGGGTGCGCGGGATGGACTCCTCGGTGATCGTCGTCATGCCGAGTACCCTGGGACATCAAGTGGACTTGAAGTCAACTCTTCGACTTCAAGTCGACTTCAACTCACAGCGACGCAGCCAGGACCAGCGCGAGGATCGGCGGGCCGGCCTGCAGGACCGCGGATCGAGCCAGCTTGGGGTTCGAGGCGACCAGGACGATGCCGGCACCGGCCATGCAGGCGCAGGAGAACAGCGCGATCGCGTGACCCTTGTCCCCACCTGCGATCAGGCCGCCGAACGCACCGAGCGCCAGGAACAGGTTGTAGAAGCCCTGGTTGAAGGCCCACGGCTGGGCGATCTCGGCCTCGGCCCGGTTCGGGATCAGGAATCGCCTGTAGGTGCTCGGCTTCCGGAAGAGCAGGCTCTCCATGGCGAAGACAGCCAGATGGAAGGCGCCTGCCAGGCCGACGAAGATCTGCGCGACGGTGTTCACGAGCGAACCGTACCGTCCGCATGCCCCCGGCAACAGAAGGCGCGAGCGTCACGCAAAGGCCCAGGCCGCCCCGGTCAGAAGCCTGACTGGGACGGGCTTGGGCCCTGGTAGTGCTAGGAGGTCAGCGACCAGTGGAGGTCAGCGACCGCGGCGTGAGCCCCCGGAGCGGGTGCCTGCCGAGAAGGCTGCTGCACCTGCCGTGCGGGAGCTGGTCCCTGGCGTGGTGGTCGAGTAGCTCTTCGGTGCACCCGAGGAGCCCGATCCACCGCGCGCCGCGCCACGAGACTTGGTCGCCTGACCAGCCCCGCGCCCGCCGCCGGTTCCGCGCCCAGCTCCGGTTCCGGCTCCGCGTGCGGCCCCGGAGCCACGGCCGGCGCCTGCGCCCGGTCCGGCGCCGCGGCCACGACGCCCACGACCGCCCGCCGAGGCGGAGCCACCGGTACGACGGCCCGCGCTCGGCTCGATCGTGGTCTTCGCGACGGGAGCCACGAAGGTCCGCTCACCCGGCGCGAGCTCCGACAGCAGCGGATCACCGATGCGGAGTTTGGTCACCTTCGGCGCGATCCCGGCCTTCTTGGTCAGGTCTCGCACGTCGCGGACCTGGTCGTCCGTCATCAGCGTGACGACGGTTCCTTCAGCGCCCGCCCGCGCAGTACGGCCGGAGCGGTGCAGGTAGGCCTTGTGCTCGATCGGCGGATCGGCGTGGATCACCAGCGCGACGTCGTCCACGTGGATGCCGCGGGCGGCGATGTCCGTGGCGACCAGCGTGTTGGCCGAGCCGTCGGAGAACGCCTCGAGGTTCCGGGTCCGGGCTCCCTGGGACAGGTTGCCGTGCAGCTCGACGGCCGGAACGCCCTGAGCGATCAGCTTCTTCGTGAGCGACTTCGCGCCGTACTTGGTCCGGGTGAAGACGAGCGTGCGGCCCGGTGCGGCGGTCAGGTCGACCAGCACCGGCAGCCGGCTGTCGGCCTGGACGTGTAGCACGTGGTGCGTCATCTTCGCGACCGGCGACTGAGCCGAGTCGACGCTGTGCGTGACCGGGTTGGTCATGAACCGCTTGACCAGCACATCGACGCCTGCGTCGAGCGTGGCCGAGAAGAGCAGCCGCTGCGCATCGGCCGGAGTCGCCTCCAGGATGCGCCGGACCGCCGGCAGGAAGCCGAGGTCGGCCATGTGGTCGGCCTCGTCCAGCACGGTGATCTCGACCGAGCCGAGCTTCGCGTGCCCGGCCTTGACGTGGTCTTCGAGCCGGCCGGGGCAGGCGACGACGATGTCGACTCCGTTGCGCAGGCCGGTGATCTGCGGACCGTGCCCGACACCACCGAAGATCGTCATGGTGCGGAGCTTGAGCGCATCGGTCAGCGGCGTGATCGACGCCTGGATCTGCGTTGCCAGCTCCCGGGTCGGCGCCAGGATCAACGCCCGCGGGTGGTTCGGCCGGCGCTTCGTGCCGCTGGCGGCCAGTCGGGCCAACAGGGGCAGGACGAATGCGTAGGTCTTACCGGAACCCGTCCGGCCGCGGCCGAGCACGTCCCGGCCGGCCAGGGAATCCCGCAGCGTGGCCGCCTGGATCGGGAACGGGTGGGTCACACCCGTCGCCGCCAATGCGGTGACCAGCTGAGCCGGTACGCCGAGGTCGGCGAAGGTCAGGTCGTCCGGGACCACTGTCACCTCGAGCTCGTCGTACGAGCCGTTGCCGGCGACCGGCGTACGGCCGGTGCCGTTAGCACCATTCGTGCGAGTGGTCTGGTTGTTGCCGGCGTTGTTGCCGGGGGCACCGGAGCGGCGTCGGCGCCGCGGACGCGCTGGGGCCTCACCCTGGGCGCGTGCTGTCTGATCGGTGCGAGTGGAATCGGGCGTAGTGATACTGGGGCGGCGTGCCGCCATGTGGTACTCCAAGAAAGTCGAGGGTCGTCCTGCCCGGCGCGGCCAGGTGGGCTGCGGCGCGTGGTGGTCGACGCCAGCGCACGATGGGCGCTGGAGCGCGGTCCGAGGCAGAACTGGGCGGACCGTCACCGACAGTGTACGTCACCCCGGGATCGTCTGCGGAGAGTATCCGGGTGTGAGACGCACGATAGGTTCAACGCCGTGACCACCGCAGAAGATTCCGCCTTCCGCGCCGATCCGCCAACCGTGGCGGGTGAGCGCGAACTCCTGCAGGGTTTCGTCGACTTCCATCGCGGCACGCTGCTGTGGAAGACCTCTGGTCTGACCGGTGAGCAGCTGGCCACCCGCAGCGCCGAGCCGTCCACGATGAGCCTGCTCGGCCTGGTCCGGCACCTCACCGAGGTCGAGCGCTTCTGGTATCAGATCTGCCTCGACGGACGACCGGTGGAACCGCGGCTGTGGACAACCGAGCAGCCCGACGGCGACTTCGACCTGGTGGATCCGGCGCAGGCCGAGCAGGACCTCGCCGACTTCAAGGCGATCATCCGGACCTCGGACGAGATCGTGAGCGGGTACGACCTGGATCACACCTTCCGCCACCCGCGTCGCGACGAGGAGTACTCGGTGCGGTGGCTGTTGATCCACATGGTCGAGGAGTACGCGCGGCACAACGGCCACGCCGACCTGCTCCGCGAGCGCGTCGACGGCCTGACCGGCGAGTAGACCCGCGCCGGATAGCCTCAGGGCCTGGCGTCTCGTGCCAGTAGGCCGGATGGCCCGGACTTCCAGCACTCATCAACCCGGCCCGGCGACGGCCGCTGAGCCTTCTCCGAGCGTCAGCGGCGCGTGGTGGCGCGATGGTGGGGAGGTTGATGAGTGTTGGACGTCCGGGGACGGCCGGTGACACGGGAGGATGCGGGCATGGAGATCGCGGGGTGAGCGGGATGCGGGAGCGGCATCTGGACCGGTGGGTCGACGGGTACCGGCGCGCCTGGGAGTCGAACGATCCGGCCGACATCGCGGCACTGTGGACCGAGGACGCGGCGTTCTACCGGCGGCCCGACGAGGAGCCGGTGCTCGGGCGCGACGCGATCGTGAACGCCTGGCTCGAGGTCGCGGACGCGCCGGGCGAGACGACCTTCGAGTACCAGGTGCTCGGCTTCGGCGACGGCGTCGGCTTCGTCCGGGGCTGGACCACCTACCTGACCGATCCGCCGGCGGAGTTCAGCAACCTGTGGGTGATCCGCCTGGACCGCGACGGCCGCGCCCACGAGTTCACCGAATGGTGGATGGAAGCGCACTGACCGGGAGCCGGAGCCGTCTCCGGAAATTGCCCTGAGCAACATCTACACGATGGTGGTGGCAGCTGGTCCGAGCGAAATGGGGGCTGAACTTCGGCGCGATCCCTCGGCTGCGACCCGCGAAGGTGGGCCCCTTTCACTGGGAGCCGCTCAGCGCCGACCCGACGATCGAGGATCCCGGCTACCACAGCGCCGAAGGGATTGGCCGCCACAACCACCAGGAGGTCGTCGACTACCTCACGACGCTCACGGGCTGACAGTCAGGAAGACGAACGACCCGAAGATCATCAGGTGTACTGCGCCCTGGAGCAACGTGGCGCGGCCGGTTGCCAGGGTCAGCATGCTGACGACCACGGTCAGTGCGAACAGCACCAGCTCTTTGCCACCCAGGCCCAGCACCAACGGGCCGTCGAGCCAGATCGACGCCACCGCGATCGCGGGGATCGTTAGTCCGATGCTGGCGAGCGCCGAACCGAGGGCGAGGTTGAGGCTGGTCTGCAGCCGGTTGCGGAGCGCGGCACGAACCGCGGCGACCGTCTCCGGCAGCAGCACCAGCAGGGCGATCACCACACCGACGACGGCCAGCGGCGCGCCGGCCGACTCGACCGCGGACTCCAGCTTGGGTGACACGGTCTTCGCCAGCCCGACCACCGCGATCAGGCACAGGAAGAGCAACCCGAGACTGACCAGCGCCACGTTGCCACTCGGCGCCGCCGCGTGCGGCTCATCCTCCTCAGCTGGCAGATCCAACTCGTCTGGCAGATCCAACTCGTCTGGTGGATCCAAGGCCTCGATGTCATCGGAGACGGGCGCCGAGTAGGCGGGAGTCGTGAGAGTGACGGCGGGTGTCTCGGAAATATCCACCGGGAGGAAGTAGTCGCGGTGGCGGACCGTCTGCACGAAGACGAAGATCCCGTACATCACCAGCGACGTCGCCCCGGCGAACGCCAACTGCGCCGAGCTGAAGGTGGCCCCCGGCGTACTGGTCGTGAAGGTCGGTAGCACCAGGCTCAACGTCACCAGCGCGGTCATCACGGCGAGTGCGCTCCCGGAGGCGTGCACCCGGAACTCCTGCGTCTTGTGCCGCAACGACCCGACCACCAGCGCCAGCCCGAGGATCCCGTTGCAGGTGATCATCACGGCGGCGAACACCGTGTCGCGGGCCAGCGAGGCCGCCTTGTCACCACCCGAGGCCATCAGCGTCACGATCAGGGCGACCTCGATGATCGTCACCGCCAGCGCGAGGATCAACGTGCCGAATGGTTCGCCGACCCGGTGCGCGACCACCTCGGCATGGTGGACCGCGGCGATCACCGCCGCGCCGAGACCGGCGCAGACCAGGATCAGCAGTACTGCGCCGAGGTCGCGGCCCCAGGACAGAGCCAGGACAACGAGAGCGAGCGGGGGCACGGCCAGACTCCAGCGCGGCAACCCATCGACCACCGTGTTTGTCATCCCCCGCGAGTCTAGGCGCCCAGCCGGAAACCGGTTGGCAGCTGCCGCTGGGGAGGTGATGCTTTTCGCATCATGGAATCCACTTTGCAGATCAGAGCAGCGTCCGCCGAGGACTGGCCGGCGATCTGGCCGTTCTTCCGCGAGATCGTCACCGCGAGCGAGACCTACGCCTACGACCCGGCCATCACCGAAGAGCAGGCGCGCGGGCTCTGGATGTCGCCGTCGACGGCGAGGCAGAGCCGGACCACCGTCGCGGTCGATGCCGACGGCACCGTTCTCGGCAGCGCCAACATGTACCCGAACCGCCCGGGCCCCGGCGCGCATGTCGCCAGCGCCAGCTTCATGGTCGACGCCTCGAAGCGCGGCAAGGGAGTCGGACGCGCCCTCTGCCAGGACATGATCGACTGGGCCGGGGCCGAGGGCTTCCGCTCGATCCAGTTCAACGCGGTCGTCGAAACCAACGAGCATGCGGTGAAACTGTGGCAGGACCTCGGCTTCCAGATCATCGGCACCGTCCCCGAAGCCTTCCACCACCCGAGCAAGGGCTTCGTCGGCCTCCACGTGATGTACCGCCCGCTCTGACGTCCTTGCGTCCGAAGGAGCGAGGGGCAGGACCCGCACTTCTTCGGACGCAAGCAGGGGGCAGTGCAGAGCTAGCGGCGTTGGGGGCCGCGGAAGGTGACGTAGAGCAGGGAGACGCCGAAGGCGGCCACGATCGGGCCGACGACGGCCCACAAGGTGCTGCCGGTCATCGAGCTGCCACTGATGTAGCCGAGGCCCTGCAGCGTCCACACCACGCCGGCGACAGTCAGCAGTACGCCCAGCGCGACCAGTACGGCCTTCTTCATCACGGGTCCCCTTCAGCAGGCGAGGGTCAGCCTAGCTCGACTGGATGCGGGCGCAGACCAGTTCGATGGACTTGGCCAGGTCATCTCCGCTTGGTGCCTTGTCCGGGTCCAACAGCCAGAGCACGACCACGCCGAGCAGCAGAGCCTGCAGGAACGTGCCGACCTGCTGCACCGTGGCCTCGTCCAGGTCCGGGTCGACCGCACCGAACATCGTCGCCACCCCTTCCCGCGCCTCGCCTCGCAGATTCGACAACTGCCGAAGCAACTCCGGCTTGTGCGCCCCCAGGCTGAGCACCTCGAACTGGGTGATCCACAGCGCCCGGGTGCTGGGCGTGGAGAGCGTGTCCACCGCATGCCGCCAGGTCTGCACGAACCGCTCGCGCGCCGTGGCGTCGGCTCCCAGCCCGCCGGCCATCGCCGCGCCGACCTCCGCACCCCATTCGTCCAGCGCCTGCCGCATCGCCTCGTTCATCAGCGCTTCCTTGGACCCGAAGTGGTAGCCGATCGCAGCCAGGCTGACCTCGGCCGCAGTAGCGATGTCCCGCGCGGTCGTCCGGCTGTAGCCCTTCTCCTTCAGACAGGTCTTCGCGCCCTCGACCAGCGCCTCACGGTTTCCCATGCCCGGATCCTAACCGGAGTCTGGCACAAGCGTCTTGAACAGGCGTCTGAGATAGTCATACAGTCGCCTCACCAACGACTTGTAGGGCCAGCGACACCTCACCTGACCGTGGCGCAAGATGATCGACGAACTGCCGTTGACGGTCGGCAACAAGGTCGAGCTCAGGGAGTACGAAGCCCATGCCCGGCAGCCTGCAGAACCGCCGTCGTGAGAGCGTCCAGCACCGCCGAGTCGAGCTTCCAGTGCTGCCAGTAGAGCGGGACATCGACATACTTGCCGTTGGCAACTTCTACTAGCGAGCCAGCGGCGAGGTCGGGAGCGGCCACCTCCTCCTCGAGCATGCCCCAACCGAGGCCGAGCCGGAGAGCGCGAACGAACGGCCCCGGCGCGGGGATCGAGTGGACCGGCGGATCGAGGTGCCTTCTGGTGACCTTGCGGAGCAACCGGTGCTGCAGCATGTCCTTGGAGTTGAAGACGATCATCGGCGCGGCCGCGAGCGCCTCGGCCAGCGGACGGCCCGTCAGCCAGCGCTCGGCGTACTGGGGTGTGGCGACCGACAGATACCGCATCTTGCCGAGCGCCTGAACCCGGCAGCCCTGGACCGGCCGCGGATCGGCTGTCACCGCGGCCAGCACCGTGCCGTTGCGGAGTAGCTCGGCCGAGTGATCCTGATCCTCCTGGCGAACGTCGAACGCGGTCACCAACTCCGGCGGTACCGCGAGCAGCGCCGGGAGGAACCAGCCGTTGAGCGAGTCCGCGTTCACCGCGAGGGGCAGCCGCAGGCCTTCCACCTTGCCCTTGACGGCCGCGACCGCCTCGATTTCCAGCAGGTCCACCTGCCGAGCCAGCCGCAGCAGAGCCTCGCCCGCTTCGGTACTGCGAGCAGGCTTCGTCCGCTGGACCAGGACCTGACCCAGCCGGCTCTCGAGCGCCTTGATCCGCTGGCTCACCGCCGACGGGGTGATTCGCAGCCGTCGCGCGGCGGCGTCGAAGCTGCCCTCGTCGATCACGGCCGCGAAGGTGTCGAGCTGTGCGGAGTCGATTTGCATGATGAAGCAATGCTAATGGTGCTGTAGAATCTTTAGCTGGTCTGCTGCCTCGCCGGAGCTTACGTTCGAGGCATGCCCCTCCTCGCCGGCTTTGCCACGTCGCTCTCGCTGATCGTTGCGATCGGCGCGCAGAACGCGTTCGTCCTGCGCCAGGGGTTACGCCGCGAGCACGTACTGCCGGTGGTCCTGACCTGCGCCCTCTCGGACGCCCTGCTCATCTCGGGTGGAATCGCCGGCCTCGGCGCTCTCCTGACGAGCAGCCCGGCTGCTTTGAGCATCGCGAAGTACGGGGGTGCCGCCTTCCTTTTCGCGTACGCCGTGGTCGCCGCGCGGAGGGCCTTCCACCCGGAGTCGATGAGCCCGGCGGATCACGCTCCCGCCGCGTTGCGCAGCGTCGTACTGACCTGTCTGGGGTTCACGTATCTCAACCCGCACGTGTATCTCGACACGGTCGTGCTCCTCGGGTCACTCGCCAACCAGCGCGGCACGGACGGTCGTTGGCTTTACGGCCTCGGCGCAGTCGCCGCAAGCTTCGGCTGGTTCTTCGCCCTGGGGTATCTCGCCCGCAAACTCGGCCCTGTCTTCGCCCGGCCTCGCGCCTGGCAATTCCTGGACGGCACGATCGCCCTCATCATGGCGACCCTCGCCACCTGGATGGTGGTCCCTTCCTGACCGTCTCCAGCGCCAGAATGTCTTGGGTCGACGTGACGGTGTTGTGTGATGCGGTTGCGGTGTTTCCGGAGGCGGTGGAAGTCGCCCTGCCGGGGCGGTCGCGCGAGCACCAGGAGTGGCCTGAGACCAACCTGCCGGGGACCAGGCGAATCAGCCCTGGCCCATCCACGACAGCTAGCCTCACCAAAGGTCGCGCCCCTGGTCCGCGCACCACAGCAACCCGCGCCGGGATCCCGGCTCGCCGAGGCGTGGCACGGCGAGGCCTGGCACGGCGAGGCTTGGCACGGCAAAGCTTGGGGATCCCGGGTCGGCGGGTCAGCGGTAGCCGGTGGTGTCGGCCGGCTTGCCGGGGTCTTGGACCTCGACGATGTAGCGCCACGCGTCGGGCTGACTGCCGTCGAGATCGGTGAAGCCGTAGACCTTCGCCAGTTCTCCACTGGACACGGACTTGCCGTTCCAGCGGGCGACCTCGGGGTCGGCGGCGAGGGCGGCGACCGCGCGGCCGACGTACGACGGGCTCTCAGAGATCGCGAAGTGCGGGATCGTCTCGGTCGCGTCCCGCCAGTGCTGCTCGGTGACGCCGAACCCGTCGAGCATCGCCTCCGATCGCAACCACCCGGGCGTCACCAGCACTGCCGTCCCCTCGTACTGCTCGAGCTCGTGAGCCAGCGCGAACGCCATCCGGCTCACCGCGCCCTTGGCCACGTCATAGAAGAAGGACACGCGGTAATGATCCGCGTTGTAGTCGTTGGTGCCGTCCGTCATCTCGACCACCAGGCCGCCCGGCGACCTGATCAGCAGCGGCAGCGCGAAGTGGCTGGTGATCGCGTGCGTCTCAACCCCGAGCCGCAACAACCGCAGCCCGGTGTCGAGGTCCGACTCCCAGACCGTCTTGTCCCACTCCGGCTCACCGGCCTGACCCCAGACGTCGTTCACGAGGACGTGCAGCGCACCCTGCTCGCGGTCGATCCGCGCGACCAGGTCCCGGACCTGATCCGGAACCAGATGATCAACCTGTACTGCGATGCCGTGGCCGCCCGCCGCGTCGACGAGCTCGGCGGTTTCCTCGATCGTCTCCGGCCGGTTCATCTCCGAGCGCTCCGCCTGCGTGGTCCGTCCGGTCACATACACGGTCGCCCCGGCAGCGCCCAGCTGCACAGCTATCCCCCGCCCGGCTGCTCGCGTCCCTCCGGCAACCAACGCCACCTTCCCCGCCAATGGCTTCTCACTGCCATCGCCCATCACACCCGCCACCTCCATCGCCATCGGCATCCAGGCCGTCCTTGCCGCCCCGCGCTGGCCATACGTTGTATGATTTTGTATCATACGACGTATGGTTACTGCTGGCAAGCCCGGGGCCGGTCGATCGGGGCGACCGCGGTCAGGGGAGGAACGGCTCAGCCGGGGGGCGATTCTCGAGGCGGCATTGCGAATCGTCGACGACGAGGGCATCGAGGCGATGACGATGCGCCGGCTCGCGTCGACGCTGGGGGTCAACCCGATGTCGATCTACCACCACCTGCCCAACAAGGCCGCCGTGTTCGCGGGTCTGGCCGAGCTGGTCTTCTCGCAACTCGACATCGCCGACGCCGGCGACGAACTGCCGTGGCAGGAGCAACTGAAGAACGCGGCGCGGGCGTATCGCAACGCCCTGCGAGCTCATCCGAACCTCGCGCTGCAGGTCCTGTCCGATACGTCGGCCGTCTCCGAGGTCGTGGTCGCGACGGTCGAACCGTTCTACCGCGCACTGGAACGGGCCGGGCTCTCGCCGCGGCAGATCTTCGAAGCGGTCAACACCCTCGTCGATTTCATCCACGGCTTCATGCTCGGTGAAGCGGCGGTCCGGGCCGAGACGTTCGACCTGGCTCCGGACCTCCTCGCCCGAGTCAACCTCCTGCCGCCCGGCAAGGCACCAGCGCTGACCCGAGTCGTCGAAGCCCTTGGCGAGGACGGCCTCCACTACGACTTCGACACCGGTTTCGAAACCGCCCTGACCCTCCTCACCAACGGCATAACGGCCACCCACTCCACGCCCTGACCGCGCACCACACACCGCTGCCGGCCAGCTATCCCGCCCTCGCGCCACGTGATACCCGCGCCTGAAGCTGGGACTAGTCGGGCGCGGTCGTGATTGAGGTTGGTGCTGCGGGGGCCCGGCGTCTGGTGCGGGAGATGGCAACACCAAGAAGGCAAAGTGCTCCGCCCGCGAAGGCTAGCGGGGCCGGTGTCTCGTCGAGCAGGAGCCAGGCCAGCAAGATCGTCAGCGGCGGTACCAGGTACGTCGTTGCTCCCATCCGGCCCGCGCTGGTTCGTGCGAGGGCGTAGGCCCAGGTGGTGAAGGCGAGCGCGGTCGGGAATGCTCCTAGGAACACGATCCACCAGATGGTCGAGGCACGTGCATCGGCCGTCTCGCTGATGAGCGCCGGCGCGAACGGAAGACAGCTGATCGCGCCGATCGTGCAGGCCAGCCAGGTCACCTCCAAGGCCGGCAGCCGCCCGAGCAGCGGTTTCTGCGCCACCACTCCGATCGCGTAGGCGACCGCCGCCGCGACGCAGAGGATGACTCCCCACGTCTCGGCCTTGCCTTCCGATGACGACGTGCCGATCAGGACGACCCCTCCGAAGGCGGCGATGCTGCCGATCACCAACTGACGCGGGAATCCTTCGCCCAGCAACACTCCGGCGAGCAGCGCGATCAGCAGCGGCCCGATGTTGACGAGCATGGCGGCGGTTCCGGCGTCGAGGCGTTGCTCAGCCTCGTTCAACGCCACGTTGTAGGCGCCGAACCACAGCAGTCCGCAGACCAGCAGCAGCTTCCAGTCGCGCTTGGCGGGCCACCTGCGCGGTCGCGTGAAGACGAAGGCTCCCAGCAGCAGGCTGCCGACGAGCAACCGCCCGAGCGACAACGCCCCAGCCGAGAACTCGTGGCCCACATGCCTGATCGCCACGAAGGCAGAGGCCCAGAGCACGACGGTCACCGCTGCAGCACCCGCCGCAAGAACACTCTGCGGCCTATCGGTTGTCGTCACTCCCCGACCGTATGCGCCCCACCCTTCGGCCAACACCGAATAATCACCCCGCCCCGCCCTCCTGCGGTCGGCGACGGCTGGTTCACCGGGCCTTCGCGGCCGGGAGGACGGGGGCTACCGGGTTCCTTCCGACGCTGGGGGTGGGAGGGCAGCGGGGGTGATGAGGGCGGTCAGTAGGACGGGGATGGTCAGGGCGGCGACCAGGGCCGGGAGGGTGAACCGGAACGAGCCGAGGGCGAAGCCGGCGTAGACCGCGACGGCGAAGACCTCGGCGAACAACCCCGAGACCGACGTCACCGTGGCGCGGGCGGGTCCCTCGATCGCGTCCTGCAAACGAGCCTCGGCGACGATGATGACCAGCTGCATCAGTCCGTAGCCGACGGCGATCGGGACGAACCCCTGTACGGTTCCGCTCAACGAACCCCAAGCGATCAGCCCCGCCGTCGCGGCCAGCCCGACTGCGAAGATCGACGCGCGCAACCTGTAGGCCGGTCCTGCCAGCGCTCCACCAATCGCCTGTGCGGCAACGGTTCCGGCGATCAGCAACGGCACCAGGGTGGTCGATGCGCCGACATCCCTTGCCAGCAAGGGGAAATACTCGTCGAACGCCAGGAATCCGCCCAGCAGCGCGACCAGGGCAACGGCCTTGCGAACCGGCCGACTGGTCGCCGCCTCGGCCAGTCCCGAGCGCAGCATCGATCCATACCGCCCGAGTGGTCCGGAGCCAGACTCCACCTCCTCTGTTTCGTCCGCCGTGGCGACCCGGGTCGCTTCCGGCAAGGACAACGCAACAACCAGCTGAGCAAGACAGCTGAGCACGCTCACGGCACCCGCCAACTGGTAACCACCGAGCTTGTACAGCGGAGCTGCCAGCGCGGTAGCCGCCAGGTTGAGAACGAGCGCGGCCGCTTTGGCCCGACTGATGAGCCCGGCATACCTGTCGGTGCACCCGCGCGCGGCCAACTCGTCGTACACGAGTGCTTCGAAGGTTCCGGAGATCAGCGCGGAGCTGGCTCCCCAGAGGATGAAGCCGAGCGCGAACCCGGCGTACGAGGGGACGAGGATCCAGCTGGCGTAGCCCAGCGCACTGAGCAGTGAGCCGAGAGCCAGCAACTTGCGCCGGGAGAACACGTCCGCCCAGGCACCCGAGGGCACCTCGAGCACGAACGCGGTCGTGGACCAGATGATGAACAGCGTCGACACTTGCGATGCCGACAACCCGTGATCGGTGAACAGCAACTGGTAGAGCGGATACAGCGGGATGAAGTCCTGCAACGCCGCATACGCGATGATGCGGGCGGACAGGCTCGGTGGTACGCGGTCAGGGCGTCAAAGGTGCGGGCTCGAGTACGTCATGCCTTAAAAGATATGCGTGAAGTCACCGGTCGAACAGGCCTTTTGTTCCGGGTGTGGACAAGTGCAGCACCTGGTACCGCGTGCCGGGCACGGTCCCCGGTTCGCCACTCCACAAGGTGAAGTGAACGAGCTCCCACCGACTCGGATCCACAGCGATCGCCGTGCTGTGGACACCCGGCATGGCGGCCGTCTTCTCCAGCAGCCGAACAGCCTCGGCGACTGGCTCGGCAGGATCCACATCAGGCGGAAGCAGTTGGGTGTGCTTCGTCGCCGAGAGCGCCGGCTGATCCACAGCCGACCCGCGACGAGCCTCGACACCGGTCCAGTGCCGCACGCTCGGCCGTCCGAACGACTTGCAGATCCCACTGAAGAACCCGCCACCCCAGAGGAAGCGCCCCATCCCCGCCGGATCCTTCCACAGGTAGAAAGGCGCGTACTGGTTCGCGATCGCGCCGTTCGCCTGGTCCTGTACCAGGTACGCCTTCACCCCCAGCCCGTCGAAGTCGTCCGTCCGCGCGCCCAGCGTCTCCACCCGCCGCCGGATGATCCCCATGTCGTAGTCAGCCGGCAGATTGATCTCGTACTGCATCGCGTACACAGCCACACCCCTCTCGTCGACTTCCGAACATACTAGTAGGTACAGCCCCACACTCTGGAGGGTCAGCTGCCGGGTTGTTCGGCCACTGGCGGGAAAATGAGGCGCTATCGGACGAAGAAGCCGTTATCGGTGGCCGGGATCCAGCGGCACCTGCGAGGCGGCCGGGCTTGGCGCCGGAGCCAAAGAATTGGCAGGCGGAAGGTGGCTGGGTCGGGGCAGGCTAGGGACCGCGGTCAATCTCGAAGTTTGAGCAGACCGGCGTCGGTGGGCGAGAAGCCGCAGGCCGTCAGGTAGAAATCGGCGAGCTGCGGTTCGAAGTCGACGTGCAGCCACTCGCAGCCGGCCAGGGTCGCCTCCTGAGCGGCGGCGAGCACGAGCTGCTTGCCGATGCCCTGTCGACCATGCGATGGATGGACCGCGGTGTCGAGGATGATGGCGTGCGCGCCACCGTCCCAGCAGACTCCGACGAAGCCGATCAGCTGATCGTTGCTGAAGGCACCGACCCAGGTGAGGGCGTGCCGCTCCAGCCGCGCCGCCCAAGGTTGCACCTCGACCGCGGACCCGAACGCGAGCGCATGCAGAGTCGACAGTTCGGTGTCGTCAACGGGGAAGCGGACTCTGATCTCCACGTCGAGAGACTGCCCGTCAGGCGGCGGGGTGTCGACCGAATTCGGGCGAGGCCTCGGTGCTGATCAGGACGATCGTGCTGCCGGCGGTGACCCCCAGCGCGTCCCGCTGACCCGCGGCGAGCGCCGCGCGGAATCCCGCCAATGTCGCGGCCCCGCTTGCGCCGGACGAGATGCCTTCGCCGCCGAGATCCGCCACGGCTTGGATCGCCTCGTCCTCTTCTACTGTCACCGACGCGCTCAGCCCTGCCTGGAGGACTGGCCACGCGAGGCTGGATGGCGTGCCGCAGTTCAGGCCTGCCATCACGGTCGTGCCGGTAGAGACAGTGACGGGTTCGCCGGCTTGGAGGCTGGCTGTGATGCAGGCGGCTCGTGCTGGCTCTACTCCGAGTACTACCGGCGCGCTCGACCCGCTTCGGTAGTGCGTGACCGCTGCCTGCGCAACAGAGCCGACACCCATCGGTACTACGACCAGGTCAGGCTGCAGGTCGATCTCCCGGAACAGGGTCGAGTACCCGTCCACGATGCGCTGCGGGACCACCTCGTACCCGGGCCAGGCCGAGTCCTGGATCAGCACCCGGTTACCGGTGGCCGCCGCGGCTGCAGCAACCACAGCAGCGTCGTACGAATCGGGTATGAGGGTGACGCTCGCACCCTCGGCGCGGATGGCTTCGATGGACTGCTCGCTGACCACGTCCGGAACGTAGATGTGGGCAGCTAGACCCAGCAGGGAAGCCATGCGAGCTACAGCGCGGCCGTGGTTGCCGTCGGTCGCAGTGACGAGCTCGACTGGCCCGGCGAGATCCTGCAGGGTGCGGTGGATCGCCCACCACGCACCGAGCGCCTTGAATGCGGGCAGGCCCAACCGCTGCGACTCATCCTTCACCAGCACGCGGCCAACCTCGAGCTCCTCAGCCAGGGACGGCACCTCGCGCAGCGGCGTGGGTGCGTAATCAGCCAGGCCCTGGTGGAAGGTCAGGACCTCGGCAGGCGCGGGTGTCGTACGCCAGGACCGCGCGGCGGGATTGCTGTGCCAGAGCACCGCCTGGATCGAGCGGGGCTCAGGCGACCAGGGCGAAGGCCTGCGCCGAGGTGGAGTGAGCGTTCGGAGCGGACGCGATCCGCTGCGGGGACGAGTCTGCCACCCGGATCGACGTGGTCTGCAGCCGAATCGGCAGCGTGGACCGGACCACGGTGGCCAGGTCGAACTGCACCTCGGCGAGCAGGTCGGTCAGCTCGAGCTCGAGCGCCCGGCAGATCGCCGCGAGGATCTCCGAGGACGGCTCCTTGCGGCCGCGCTCGATCTCGGACAGGTACGGCACGGAGACCTGGGCCAGCTGGGCGAGCTCGCGCAGGGTGATCCCCCGCTCGCGCCGCAGCCGGCGGAAGACGTTTCCGATCACCTGGCGTAGCAACACGTCTGGGCCCTCCTCGGTCCGTGGTCCTGTACCGAGTGTGCCATCCCCGCCGGGTCTGCGGTGGGCAGATCTGCCACGGGCAGATTCCCGGGACTCCCGGGCGGCGCGGGGCGAGGCTGGACGACATGAGCGAGACCAAGCCACTGAATGCCCTCGACAACCACATCTACCAGCGCCTGCTCTGGCAACGCATCCTCGTGCTCGGCGACGAGATCAAGGACGAGAATGCCAACGCCCTGTGCGCCCAACTGATCCTGCTGAACGCCGAGGACCCGACTGCTGACATCTCGCTCTACATCAACTCGCCAGGCGGGTCCGTGTCGGCCGGGCTCGCGATCTACGACACGATGAACTTCATCAGCAACGACGTCGCGACGTACGCGATGGGACTGGTCGCTTCCATGGGCCAGGTGCTGTTGACCTGCGGTGCGCCGGGCAAGCGGTTCTCGCTGCCCCACGCGCGGATCATGATGCACCAGCCGCTCGGCGGCATGGGCGGGACCGCGACGGACATCAAGACCCAGGCAGAGCAAGCACTGCTGGCCAAGAAGGACCTGGCAACCCTCCTGGCCGACCGCACCGGGCAACCACGCGGCCGGATCGAAGCCGACTTCGACCGGGACCGCTGGTTCACGCCTGGCCAGGCGCTCGACTACGGAATCATCGACAAGGTCCTGACCCAGCCGGCGCCCATTCCCGCCTGATCACTCCCCTCCTAGCGCCGGCGACACCGCGCGGGTGATCAGCTTCAGCTGAGGCCGCCACCCCACGCGGCGTCGCGCGTAGTCAGCGGGCTCCCTCGATTGCTCTTGAGGATGGAATCTTCTGCAGCTTCCACCCCATTGTTCCGAAGAAAATTTGTCCACAGGTCTATCCACACGCTGTGGATTCTGTGGATGAGCCTTACAGTGGGGGCATGCCGAAGGATCGTCGGACGCCTGGACCGGCCCCGCAGCCGGTGCCTGCTGCGCTCGACGAGGTCGATCAGGAATTGGTCCGGCTGCTGACCGCCGACGGACGAATGCCGAACAATGCGCTGGCCGAGGCGACCGGGATCGCGCCGTCGACCTGCCTGACCCGGGTCCGCGCGCTCCGCGACCGGGGCGTGATCCGTGGCTTCCACGCGGATGTGGACCTGGCCGCGCTGGGACGCCCGCTGCAGGCGATGGTGGCGATCCGGATCAGTGCGCATTCGCGCGACGAGATCGATCGGTTCCGGGCGCAGGCGCCGCGCCTACCCGGCGTACTCGCGCTCTTCCACGTCAGCGGCGCGAGCGACTATCTGCTGCACGTGGCCGCCGCGTCCCCCGACGCCCTCCGCGACTTCGTCCTGGACCACCTCACCGCGGACCCCGCCGTCGTCCACGCCGAAACCAGCCTCATCTTCGAACACATCCGCGGCACATCGAGCTGACTCCACATAGGCTGCGCTTGACCACCTCGAACTGGGGATGCCGGATCGAGAGCACGGTCCCTAGCGTGAGTCGGGGCGACATCTGTCACCAGAACCAGCGCCTGCGCTCGAGGGTGCTCAACCGCATCGGAGCAGTCGTGTCCGTGGAGCAGAACAAGAAGGCCGTCGTCGACTACTACCGGACCGCCTTCGGTGGCGACCCGGAGAGGGCAGTCGCGGAGCACGTCGGAGACCGCTACATCCAGCACAATCCCCAGGCCCCGGACGGACCCGACGCGTTCATCGCGTTCGTCCACTACCTGCTCGAGCAGTACCCGGAGCTGGAACTGGACATCAAGCGTGTGATCGGCGAAGGCAGCATGGTGGTCACGCACTCGCACCTCGTCCTCGAGCCTGGCACGCCCGGCCAGGCGGTGGCGGACTTCTTCCGACTCGAAGACGGCAAGGTGGTCGAGCACTGGGACGTCATCCAGGACGTGCCCCAGAGCTCGGCGAACGCCAACGGGATGTTCTAGCGCGGTTTGAGGCCCCACGCCGAAGCCAGCAGCGTGTAGGAGTGGCGACGTTCGGCCGGGTCGTGGATGTTCGTGGTGATGATGAGTTCGTCGGCACCGGCCGAACGGGCTCGGCGGTCGAGGTCTGCCGCCACCTGGTCCGGAGTACCGACTGACACCAGGCCTGCCCACTCCTCGACGGCGGCGCGTTCACCCTCGGACCACGGGTACGCCGCGGCTTCCTCGGGTGACGGCAGGGGGCCGGGACGGCCCGAGCGCAGCCTGAGCATCGAGAGTTCGTTGGCGCGACCCAGCGCCTGGGCGCGTTCCTCGGTCTCGGCGACGATCGCGGCGAGGGCGAGAATGGCGTGCGGCTCGGCCTGCTCGGGCGAGGGCTGGAACATCTCGCGGTAGGACCCGATCACCCCGGCCGGATCGAGGTTGCCGAAGTGGCCGGCGTAAGCGAAACCCGTTCCCAGTGCGGCTGCTGCCTGGCCGCCGTAGGCGCTGGAGCCGAGGATCCACACGGGCGGCAGCGGTACGTCGTCGGGCTGGGCGGAGATGGGCGCGAACGGATGTCCGGCGGGGAATCCCTCCGCGTAGGCGCGCAGTTCGGCGTACTGCTCAGGGAAGTCGTCGGCGGACAGGGCCTCGCGGCTGCGGCGGAGGGCCAGCGCGGTGCGTTGGTCGGTGCCAGGAGCGCGGCCGATGCCGAGGTCGATGCGGCCCGGGTGGAGTCCGGCCAGAACCCGGAAGGTCTCGGCGACCTTGAGCGGCGAGTGGTTCGGCAGCATGATGCCGCCCGAGCCGACCCTGATCGTCGAGGTCGCTGCCGCGACGGCGGCGATCATCACCTCGGGGCTGGAGCTGACCACGCTCGGGATGTTGTGGTGCTCGGCGAGCCAGTACCGGTGGTAACCCGCGGCCTCGGCCGTGCGGGCGAGCTCCAGGGTCTCGTGCAGCGCCTGGGACGGTCGCGTCCCCGTCGGCACCGGCGAAAGGTCGAGCACGGACAGGGGCATCGATTCAGCACTCACGTTGAACGCCAACAGCCACTCCTCCTGACCTATTCCTGCGACGGCAACTCAGGCGCCAGCCCGAAGGCGGCGAAGACCCCGGCATCCTGGAAGACGCGGTTGTGGGTGATGCCGGCCTTGGTGATCGTGAACACGTGAAGCGTATGCAGGCGGTGTACGCCGGTCTCGTCGCCGCAGTACACCGCGATGCCTGGCTGTCCGTTGGCCGCGAGGGGAAAGACCCGCCAGTCCGTACCGCGCAACTCGAAGACGCGCGCCACGAAGCGGACGTAGTTCTCGCGGCCGGCGAACCAGTTGAGGAAGGGCGGCATCTCGAGGATGACGTCCTCGGCGAGCAGCTTCGAGAACGCCACCACATGGGCCTTCTCGAACGCCTCGATGTACTGGTCGACCATCGCCCGGCAGGCCGGATCGTCGGACTCCAGTACGTCGTCCTCGCCGACGGCGGCGTCGGCCAGTTTGGCGCGGGCTCGCTGCAAGGCGCTGTTCACCGCGGCCGGGGAGATCTCGAGCGCCTCGGCGACTTCGGCGGCCGACCAGTCGAGCACGTCGCGGAGGATCAGGACGGCGCGTTGCTTGGCCGGCAGGTACTGCATCGCTGCGATCAGGGCGAGCCTCAGACTGCCGCGTTCTGCGACCACCGTGGCCGGGTCACTCGGATCTGTCCGCATCAGGCCGTCCGGGAACGGCTGCAACCACGGGACTTCCTCGCCGCGGACCAGTGGAGCCTCTGGATCTTCGCCGGGCCCGACCAGGCCCGTGGGCAATGGTCTGCGCTTGCGGCTTTCGAGTGCGTTGAGGCAGGTGTTGGTCGCGATCCGGTAGAGCCAGGTCCGAAGGGACGCGCGCTTCTCGTCGTACCGGTCGAAAGCGCGCCAAGCTCGGACCAGCGTGTCCTGCACGAGGTCCTCGGCGTCGTGGATCGAGCCGAGCATCCGGTAGCAGTGCACGAGCAACTCGGGGCGGAACGGCTCGGTCCGCAGTTCGAAATCCTCACTCGTCACGCCTGTCATCAGAGCACAGCCGAGAACCTCGAGACCGTTCGGCTCTGGTTTCTACGCGGGGTACGGCGTTTCGGCCCGGGCGTCTCGGAGGGCTCGGGCCCACCAGCTGAGATGGTCGAGCAGGAGCCCGGCGGCGTCCGTGGTGGTCGGGTCGACGGGAGTGCCGTCAGGCCCGAAGCAACTGGGGGCCTGGTGGAAGCTGAGGGTTTCGCGGATCGGGACCGCGTGGAGTTCGCCGAAGACGAGGCGGAGTTGCTCCGCCGCGCGGATGCCACCCGAGCGTCCGCCGTACACGATGAAAGCGACGGGCTTCGCGTACCACGGGCGCCGGACCGCGTCGATCGCCGACTTGAGGTCGCCGGGATACGCGTGGTTGTACTCGGGGCTGACGATCACCACGGCGTCCGCTTCCTCGATCCGTGCGGGCAAGGAGGTCAGCGGCGTGGCGGCAAGATCCACCAGCTCGAGTTTGAACTCGTCCCGCTGCTCCACCTGGCGCTGGAACCACTCGGTCGCGACGGTGCCGAAGCCCCCAGGCTCGGTGTTGCGCACGAGCAGCGCCAGGCGGAGCGGATGAACAGTCACTCGATCGAAGGTATTACCTCAAGAAGACTTGAGGTCAAACCGCTCGGGGGCGACTTAGGACACAGCTGCGGAGACTCCCGCCTGCCCCCCGCCGTCGAGCCCGCTAGCCGATCACTTCTGTACGCCGTCGTCGCCTGCGGCGGGCTCGTCGCCGGCGATGGGTTCGGGTGGCAGCGTTGGTGGCTTGCTGGGGTCCAGCGCAGTCTTGGCGGCGCGCATGAGATCGCCCGACTCCGCAGCCGTGGCGGGCTGTGGTGGCTGGGTGACACTTGGCAGCACGCCTACTTGTTGCCAGGCCGTGGTCACGGCGGTCAGTTCGGGAGACGTCGGGCCGTAGAGGGTCTCGGCTGCCGACTGGGTCGCCCGGGCGAAATCCGCGAAGCCGGCGGATTCGGGGAGGCTCCCCGAGGTGATCGTCGCGTACCAGATCTGGCCGGGGGCCTCGTACGCGTTGCCGCCCAGTGCAGTCGCAACCAGGTAGAAGGCGTGGTTGGGGATGCCCGAGTTGAGGTGGACACCGCCGTTGTCGTCGGTGGTCTCGAGGTACGAAGACATGTGGGACGGCTGTGGATCCCGGCCCAGCCGTGGGTCGTCGTACGCGGTCCCTGGTGCGGCGAGCGAGCGCAGCGCGACACCTTGGACGCCGGGCTGGAAGATGCCGGCTCCGATCAGCCAGTCAGCGTCCGCGCTGCTCTGACCGAGGTGGTGCTGCTTGGCGAGTGAGCCGAAAACATCGGAGATGCTCTCGTTCAGGGCGCCCGACTGGCCCTCGTACACGAGGTTCGCGGTGTACTGCGTGACGCCGTGGGTCAACTCGTGGCCGGTGACGTCGATCGAGCCGGTGAAGCCGCGGAAGATCACGCCGTCCCCATCGCCGAACACCATCTGCGCGCCGTCCCAGAACGCGTTCGCGTAGTCCCGGTCGTAGTGGACCGTCGAGATCAACGGCAGACCGGCCCCGTCCACCGAGTCCCGCCCGAAGCACTCGCTGAACATCGTCCAGGTCGCGCCGGTCCCGTCGTACGCCTCATTGATCGCGTCGTCCGAACTGGGATTCCCGCCCTCGGAACGCACCAGCCGCCCCGGCAACGCGGTCTCGTGCTCGGCGTCATGGACCTCGCGCGTCGGCCCGCCGCCCGCCGCCGTCGGTGGGGCGGCAGCGCGACGAGCGCGGAACACAGCGTCGTGCTGGAGGGACTGGCGGTAGCGCGCCCGCAGATTCGGGTCGTCCACGGTCCGCTCGAGGTGCTCGAGCAGGTACGGCGGGACGATGTGATGGACCGTCATGCCCACTGATGGTGCCCTTTCCCGGGCTGCGCAGCAATGAGCGAAATGCGTTAAACTCAGGATATTTGTGGCTACCACCAGAGCATTCAAGAAAGCATCTCTGGGAACCAACGGGCAGAGTTTATCACAAGGGGTTGGAATTGCAGAATCCGGTCCAGGATGAACAAGATCACCTGGCGACTTTCTACGCGACGCTTGACCGTGAGCGGGAGCGTACCGACGGTCGCCTGCGCGACGAGCAGGTCGCCGGCACTCGCAACCGGCAGGCCCTGCACCAGCGCGACGGCCGGATCCGCGACCTCAATGCGCGGCTCGCCCGGCTGAACGCGGCCGAGGAGGGACTCTGCTTCGGACGGCTCGACGACGAGGCCGGCGAGGTGCTGCACATCGGTCGTATCGGGCTGCACGACGATGACTACGAACCGCTGCTGGTGGACTGGCGTGCGCCTGCGGCCAGGCCGTTCTACATCGCGACCGCGGTCGAGAACCACGGGGTCATCCGGCGCCGGCACATCCAGACCCGGCTGCGCAAGGTCGTCGACATCCAGGACGAACAACTCGATCTCGACCGGACCGCGCCGGGCGCGTCGCAACCCGGCCGGGGCGTGGTCGGCGAGGAGATCCTGCTCAGCGCGCTGAACACGAAGCGGACAGGCACGATGGAGTCCATCGTGCGGACGATCCAGGCCGACCAGGACCGCATCATCCGCTCCGAACTCGCCGGCATCCTCGTGGTCCAGGGTGGCCCGGGCACCGGAAAGACCGCGATCGCGCTGCATCGGGCCGCATTCCTGCTGTACACCCATCGTGACCAGCTGGAAAAGCGCGGAATTCTGGTGGTCGGTCCCAATTCCACCTTCCTGAAGTACATCGGCCAGGTGTTGCCGTCGCTCGGCGAGGACGGCGTCCGACTCGTCACGGTCGCGGAGCTCTATCCCGACCTGATCGCGACCCGGCCGGAGTCGCCCGAGGCTGCCGAGGTGAAGGGCCGCGCCGCGATGGCCAACGTGATCGAGAAGGCCGTCGCGGATCGGCAGTGGCTCCCGGCCGAGCCGATCGAGGTGACCGTCGACCGCACCGTACTGCGGCTGGATTCTTCCGTCTGCGGGGACGCACGCGCCAGGGCTCGCGCTCGCGGGCTCACGCACAACCAGGCCCGGCCGTTCTTCGGAAAGGACATCATCGACGCGCTCACCTGCCAGTACGCCGACATCATCGGCGCGGACCCGCTCGGCGGGGAGAACCTGCTGGACGAGTACGACCTGGAGGAGCTCCGCAAGGAGGTCGTCGCCGAGCCCGCGGTCAAGAACCTGCTGCAGCGACTCTGGCCGCTGCTCAGCCCGCAGGACCTTCTGGTCGACCTGTATGGCGACGAGGAGCGGCTGGCCACGGCTGCGCCGCAACTCAGCCCGCTCGACCGTGAACACCTGCTCCGGTACGGCGACGACTGGAGCCCGGCGGATGTCCCCCTGCTCGACGAGGCAGCCGAGCTGCTCGGTGACGACGGGCGCGACGCGGCCCGGGAACGCGCCGACCGAGCGCGGGCGATCGCCTACGCGCAGGGATCGCTGGATGTGCTGACCGGTTCGGGTTCGACCGACTTCGACGAGGACGAGGAGTCGGAGGTGCTGACCGCGAAGGACCTCCTCGACGCCGAGTCGCTGGCGGCGCGCTACGAGGCGGACGACGACCGGACATTGGCCGACCGGGCCGCGGCCGATCGCCGGTGGACCTATGGCCACGTGATCGTCGACGAGGCGCAGGAGTTGTCGCCGATGGCGTGGCGGGCGATCGCGCGGCGCTGCCCGTTACGCTCGATGACGCTGGTCGGGGATGTCGCCCAGACCGGGGCGGCCGGCGGTGGGACGAGTTGGCAGCAAGCGCTCGTGCAGACCTTCGGGGATCGCTGGCGGCTTGCCGAGCTCACGATGAACTACCGCACACCCGCTGAGGTGATGGACCTGGCCGGGCACGTGCTGTCGGAGGTCGACCCGGCAGCGAAGGCGCCCGAGTCGGTGCGATCCACCGGCGTGAAGCCCTGGCACGAGGAAGTCCCGCCGGCGGACCAGGCGCAGTACGTGAGCAAGGTCGCCCGGGAGGAGGTCCAGCACGGGCAGGTCGGGGTGATCACCTCGCGGTCCCGGCTCGAGCTGGTGCAAGAGGCGATCGGCGGTGGGGACGACATCACCGTGCTCACAGTGGCCGGCGCGAAGGGGCTCGAGTTCGACTCCGTCCTGGTGGTCGACCCCGACGGCATCCTGATCGAGTCCCCGCGCGGCCTCCGCGATCTGTACGTCGCGCTCACCCGCTGCACCCAACGCCTCGGCGTGATCGGCCCGCTCCCACCCGTACTGCGAGACGCCCCCGCCTGGGATGACCGGACCGCCGGCACTCACCAACCCGGTTCTGACCTGGCGGGCTGAGCCTGACGGGCTCCCGCCGGCGGAGGTTGGTGAGTGCCGGCGGTCCGCGGGGTCAGTGATCAGCGCAGCATTTCTGTTGGTGCTCGACCTCGAAGGGGATGAGGACGCCACCTGCCGCCGGCTGGACCAGCAGCACCACCTGGCCGTTGCGTCGGATCGGGCGGATGAAGTCGAGAGTGTCGACCAGGGAGTCCTCGTCGACGGGGATTCCGCCGAGGGCCTCCACCTCGTCGATCCCACAGCGCTCACGTAATTCCGCGACCGTCATGACTCCCCGCGCCTGCTCCTGTCCGGGAAACCTGACCAGGCGTCCCGCAGTACCGAGGGCTGTTTCGACGGCGGCGACATAGGCGCCACGGACGAGACGGCTGGGGCCGGCGACCTCTGGTTCGGCGGCGCCGGGGCGGATGATCGCCGAGCCGACCTCGTGCGTCAGGGCCGCCGCGTCGAGATCAGCCGAACCGGTGATCGAGACGGCAAGGTGCGGCCGGTCGCCGCCCGACACCACGTGGGTGCAGGCGACGACCGGTCCGGCAACGGAAGCCAACAGCTCATGCAGAACGTGCTCTGCCTCGAGCGCGTCCCGGCTGTCCGCATCTACGGCGATGATCATTACTTCGGCAGCACCCAGATCGGGTTCGTGTAGAACCACAGGTCGACCCACGGGTCAGCGTCGCCGACCACGTCCAGCTGCGGACCGGCCGGGTCGATCGCTGCGCCGAGGTAGCCGGGCTGCCCGCGGTGTCCGTCGGTGCCGCGGACGCGCACATAGAACGCCTCCTCCGCCTTGCCAAGCGGCAGCACCAGCTCGAACGTGCCGCGCTTGCCGGAGGTGTCCCACTGCTGGACGACCTTGGTATCGGGCGCCTTGAAGGTGTCCCGGTCGCTGACCGCACCCTTGACCGCACCACGGATCGCGTCCACCCGGTTGAGCACCGGAACGAAGTTGGCCCAGTTCGGCATCGTCTGGGTCGTGATCCGGACGACCAGCTCCACCGGACGACCCCGGCGTACCAGCAGCGCACCACCGAGCGGTTCGCCGTACTTCTTGCCGACCTCGCGGACCTCGACCTCTACGCCCTTCACGAGCGCGCCGTGGTCCACCCAGACCCGGCCGTTCCGCAGGCCCTCCATCACGGCCAGGTAGTCGCGACGCTCGGCGCCGACATGCGTCCGGCTGTAGAAGCCGGGCCAGAAGTCACCCGCGAGTGCGTTCACCGTGTTGCCGTAGACGGGATCCATGTAGCGGCCGTCGCGGTCGAACTGGGCCTGGTCCGAACCGTCGGGGCGACGCGAGGTCTCGTTCCAGTTCACGTGCGAGTCGGAGTTCGCGCTGATCCACCACGGCTTGCCCTCGGCCAGCAGGCTGTCCCAGAGACCGCCCACTGTCGCGGTCATCCAGTCGAAGCCACCCCAGGTGCGGTAGCTCTCGGCCGGGTACGCCGGGAACGAGTTCGCGCTGGGCGCGTTGCCGTAGAACCCGCGGGCGTTCGCGGCGCCGATGCCCTTCGGGAGGCCGGCGGCCTGGTGGCCCGGAGCACCCTCGAACCCGACGGCGATCCGCGGGTCGGCGTCGCGCCAGTTGCGGATCTCGTGCGGGCTGTCGACGCCGTTGCGGGCCGGGTGGTTCGCCAGGAACAGGGCGTCCTCGACCCGGCGGCGGTCGACCTGCTGACCGAGCCACTGGATACCCGACACCGCGAGCGCCTCGTTCACCGGGCTGTTGGCACCGGCGTTGTTCACGCTGCCGTCGTAGCTGTTCTCGAACTGCTTCAGTACTTCGACCTCACGCGAGCCCGGGGCGACGAACACCGTGCCGTGCTCGGCGGCCGGGATGTTCCACTCCAGGCCCTGGAAGATCAGCGTGTTCTTCAGTTCGGTCCGAGCCGCCTTGATCTGCGGGTTCACCAGGTCGACACCGATCCGGGCGTGCGTCGCGCCGCCGTGGTCGGTGATGACGAGCCAGTCGAGGCCGAACGCGGCGGCGTGCCGGGCCTGGTCGATCACCCGGTACATGCCGTCGGAGCTGAGCTGGGTGTGGATGTGGTGGTCCCCGGCCAGCCACACCTGCGGACGCTTGCCCTGCTCGAAGATCCAGCCCGGGACGGTCTTGGGCGCCGCGGCGGCAGCGGCCTGCGCGCCGGTGACGGCGAGCGCGGCGGTACCACCGAGGATGCCGGCCGAGCGCAGCAGCGAGCGCCGGGACACCTCGGTCGGCGAGAGCTCGCTGTCCGGGATCGACTGGTCGAGGGCTGCGGTGGTGGCCGCGTCGAGCTCGGTGTTCGGCTGGTGATGATCGTGGTCGTGCCCGTGGGTGTGGCCATGGGTGTGGCCATGCCCGTGACTGTGACCGTGCTGACCGTGCTGATGACCGTGGGAGTGTCCCATCGTGTTTCCTCTCGGATGGCGGAATCCGGCGGGATCATCGCCTTTCCGAGTGACATCGAGGTGTTATTCCGGTGAACCACGTACACCGCCATTCCGCAAAGTTTCCGTGCTTCGCGACCGCGTCGCATTTGCTGGGGGTCGTGGGCCCCAGATAGGGGGTCGCTGGGCCGTAGACAGCCGGTAAGCGCCGAGGCTTGAATAGCGCCTGGGGGAAATCATGGGAAGAAAACTACTTTTCGTTACCGATCGTCACTCCGAGAAGCGCGTCGGGAAGGACCATGGCAATGCGACGCTGGCTGCATTGGCCGGGGTTGCCGTCGGCGTCATCATCGTCCTGCTGGCTTGGCTGGTCGTGCTGATGAACAGAGCCGGTCCGGCCGACAAGGCGGCCACCACGCCGCAGACGACGACTGTCGCCTCAGCGCCGGCAACTGTCGCCACGGTGACCGTCCAGCCGTCCGTGAAGGGCACCACCGCGCCGGCACCGCCAAAGGCTCGCGGCGATGTCCGATCGCTGCCGGCAAACCTGTTCTGCAGGGATCTGAAGGCCAAGGGATACAGCTACGTCGCCGCGATCGACTACTGGCGACTGCACGGCCAACCGAACCAGATGGATGCCGACCGCAACGGAATCCCTTGTGAGACGGTCTATCCGCGCAGCGACATCGGACAGTACTGGGCTGGCCGGGAGATCGGCGGCGCAGCGCCGCTGACAACCGGCCTGCTCTGCCGTGACCTCGCCGCTCGCGGTGCGACCTACGCCCAAACTGTCGCCTATTGGTGGTTCTACGACAGGCCGGCACGCATGGATGCCGACAAGAACGGGATTCCCTGCGAAACGGTCTACTCGGTCGCGACCGTCAACGCGTTCTGGTTCCAGTGAGGCGGTCCCTCCTGGCAGCTTGCCTGGCATGCGCTCTCGTGCTGGCCGTCGGTGGGTTCGTCCTGCTCAGGTCGAACGGAGGTTTCGACCGATCGGCATCCGACAAGTCAGCGGATCCGCTCATTCGTTCGTCCCTGACGACGCCAGGGGTAGTCCAGTCGACGCCCTCGCCGGCCAAACAAGCCCGGCCGACCGCTGCGCCGACTCGGGCCAGCACTCCGGTCCCGCCGGGTGGTCGGTTGCCGGAGGCAAAGGTTCATCTTGTGTTTCCGGTGGGTGGGTGCAAGGCGAGCGCTTCGCAGAGTCATCACGACTATCCGGCATCGGACATCTTCGCGGCTGTGGGGTGCCGGTTCGTCGCGCCGGTGGATGGGCGGGTCGACGAGGTGACCCGGGTCGACTCCTGGAATCCGCGAACCAACGTGGGACGAGACCGCGGCGGACTGTCGGTATCCGTGGTCGGCGTCGACGGGGTCCGGTACTACGGTTCACATCTGTCCCAGGTCGGGACGGACATCAAGCCGGGCCTCCAGGTCCGTGCGGGGCAGACGCTCGGACTGATCGGCAAGACCGGAAGTGCCCGCTTCACGCCGTCGCACCTGCACTTCGGCATCAGTTGGCCCACCGCGGCCGGCAGGTGGTGGATCCGACGAGGCGCAGTCGCGCCGCAACCCTTCCTGGCCGCCTGGCGGCAAGGCAAGTCGACGTCACCTGCCCGAGCGGTTGCCCGGGCCCGGACTTCCTACGGCGTCGATCACGGCTGCCGAGCTTACTGCTGAGGCTCACCGTAGAGGCTGCGGAGGCTCACCGCAGAGTGCTGAAGAAGGTTCGGATGTCGTCAACCAGCAGGTCAGGCGCCTCCAAAGCGGCAAAGTGTCCGCCGCGGTCGAACTCGCTCCAATGCGTGAGGTTGTGCTCACGGTCGAGAATGTGCCGCATCGCCGGATCGGTCGGGAAGACTGCTACGCCCGTAGGGACCTCCGAGCGGCCGGCGACCTGTTCGGCGCGGCGATTCTCGTAGTACAGGTTGGCGGTGGTCGCGCTGGTGTTGGTGAACCAGTAGATCGAGACGTCCGTCAAGAGGTGGCCGAGGGCAACGGCATCCTCGGGGAGTTCCCGGGTCGGGTCGGTCCAGTCGTGGAACTTCTCCAGGATCCAGGCCAGCTGGCCGACTGGGGAATCGCTGAGCGCGAACGACACCGTCTGCGGTTTCGTCGACTGCAGCTCGGTATAGCCCGTGCCGGTCGCGCGAAGGTGTTCGGCCAGGCGCAACTTGGCCTGATCGCGGGCGCTCAGCTCGTCGAAATCCCCTGGCAGTGCGGAGGGAAATGCCAGCCCACCGTTGAGGTGTACGCCAACCACGTGGTCCGAGTCGATCCTGCCGAGCAACGGGGACACCACCGAGCCTGTGTCGCCACCCTGAGCGCCGTACTGCGAATAGCCGAGGCGGGCCATCAACGTGGCCCAGGCGAGGGCGATCCGCTCGTGGTTCCAGCCGGGGTCTTCGAGCGGGACGGAGAACCCGTGTCCGGGGACGGATGGTGCCACCACGTGGAACGCGTCGGCCGGGTTCGCGCCGTACGCGCGCGGGTTCGTCAAGGGCCCGATGACGTCGACGAACTCCGCGACCGAGCCGGGCCAGCCGTGCGTGAGGATCAAAGGCAGCGCAACCGGCTCTGGTGATCGGATGTGCAGGAAGTGGATGGTCTGCTGGTCGATCCAGGTGGTGAACTGCGGGAACTCGTTGAGTCGCGCCTCCCACTCCCGCCAGTCGTAGTCCAGCCACCGCTCGACCACGCGCCGCAGATACTCAATCGGCACCCCCCGCTCCCACTGCGCGGCGGAACCGGCCCCGTCGACCGGCAGTCGACGGGGCCAGCGAACCCGCTCCAGCCGGCCCCGCAGGTCGTCAACCTCCGCTTGCGGAACCTCAACCCGGAACTCCTCGATCACGGCGCCCCCACAACCCTCGGGTCTTCGACCAGCGGTCGCTCGCGTGCTGTGGCGCGAACGCTGGGTCCATCCGGCCAGGCTAGAGAACGGACTGGGCTTCTTGGCGGGATTTCGCCCGAACGTCGTCGATGGTGCGACCCTGCGAGCGGCCGGGCCCGAGCGCGTGGGTCAGAGCTTGGCGTAGTACTCCGGCTTCATCTGGATGAGCTGGACGTAGTTGCCGTCGGGATCGATCAACGTCGCGAACCAGCCGACGCCACGGTCCTCCGGCTCGACCAGCCACTCGACGTTCAGGGTGCGAAGGTGGGTTGCGGTCGCCTCGATGTCCTCGACGGCGAAGTTGATCACGAACCGCCCGGGTTCGGCGGTCCGGTCGGCGACGTCGTCCCGCTTCTCGATCACCAGGCCGAACCCGCCGAGGTTCAGGTTGCCGTAGCCGTCTACCTCGGCGTGGAAGCCGTCGAGGTACCAGGCCTTCAATCGGTCGGGGTCGGTGCTGCCGAGCAACATGCTGTTCAGAACGGGCCTTGCCATCTGTTCGTCTCCTCCGGATCGGAGCTGCCGATCAGCTCACATCCGGTACGTCGGAACCCGTCCGCCCGGCTCGACATCACCGGCAATCGAGCTCAGGAGTTGCCGGGATCGAGGCTTTGGCCACCTACCTCACGAGGCGCGGGAGAACCTGAAACGTCCGCACCGCGGGGATGCTGGGATCGCGGTGCGGACGTCGCTCTGGGGGTATTCCTACATTTTGTTCAGGCGCAATTCAAAGGGGAATTGAGGGCGGCAAGCGAGGGGCAGAGCGCCCGCACTCGCTTGCCGCCGATCAAGGGTCTCAGCGGGGTGCTACATCCCACATGCGCTCGCCGGGCAGGGGGTCGGGGAGACGATCGGTGGCCGGCATCGGGTCGTTGGTGACCCGCAGTCCGGCGAAACGACGGCTCATGGCTTGGGCGTACCGCTCGGCCAACGCCGGCTCGGCGTTGTAGTCGGCGATGACGTGCTCACCGAACCAGACTCGTACGCGTCGGCGCTCAGACGTCTGGGTGGCGGTGGCGGTTATCACTTGTCCTCCAGGCAAATTTCGAGGGGTGGTCGGCCTTGAGACGCGGAGCGAGCGCGGTGCCGGTGCGCCGTGTGTTCACCGTCACGTCAGATCCAACGGACGAGCCGGACGTTAGGTCACGCTCGATTTCTGGGCAGTTGTCCAGAAAACGGAATTGGCCCACGAGCCGGCTCGAACGCATTTTCGGATGTCAATTCATCGGCAATTCACAGACTTTCCTCAGGCACGACACGCCGGGGTGTCGGAAGGACTACGTAGGCTGGACGCGTGACCATCGAAGACGTTGGAACCAAGGCTCTGGCCGTCCCTGACGGGATCGCGCAGGCCACCGGGATCGCCACGGTCCAGACCGAGCAGCTGATCGGGGACGTCGGCGACGCCCTCCGGTTGCTCGACGCCGTGGAGCGCGTCCGCGGACACGCCCACCCGTTGATCCTCGGACTGCAGGACGCGGTCGGCATGAAGATGCCGGCGGCCCTGGTCCTGAGTGCGATCTCCCAGGGCCGCGACACCGCCGACGGCGTCGCCGAGCAGGTCGGCACCACCCCCGGCGAGGCCGAGCTGGCCGTCGCCGAGCTCGAGGCGCTCGGCTTGGTCCGGACTTCGCCACGGTTGCAGGTCACCGGCACCGGCCAGGCCCGCCTGTCCCAGCTGGACGGCCTGACGGTCCGCGTCCTCGACGTGATCACGGGCATCCTCGGCCCGGCCGACGCCGCCCAGCTGGTCCGTCTGCTGCACACCGTCGCTGACGGTCTGGAGACAGCCGCCGTCACCGCGATGACGAGCCAGAGCTCGCACACCGCCCTGAACAACTGACCTGCCGACCTTGTCGAAGCGGCGCGGCCGGCGTCGACGTACCGGATAGAGGCACCGACCGGGTGCCGACCGGTCTGGAGGACAAGATGTTGAAGGACAGCAAGGCATTCAGCGGGTTCGCCGTGGACGACCTCCCGGCGGCGAAGAGCTTCTACACCGAGACGTTGGGCCTCGACGTCACCGAGGAGAACGGCCTGCTCAGGCTGCAGCTCGCCGGCGGCAACGCCGTCCTGGTCTACCCGAAGCCGCAGCACACGCCCGCGGAGTACACGATCCTGAACTTCCCGGTGGACGACATCGACGCCGCCGCCAAGGAGCTGACCGACCGCGGCATCACCTTCGAGCGGTACAGCGACCAGCAGGACGGCCTCGGGATCTACCGGGGCCAGGGCCCGCTGATCGCCTGGTTCAAGGATCCCGCCGGCAACATCTTCTCGATCATCCAGAACTGAACGCCGGGATTGGGTCGTCGTATTTGCCGAGGCGGCTCTCGTAGCGTCTGCCGTCGAGGTAGGGCCAGGCATTCGCGACACAACCGGTTTGCCTGCGCAGGGCAGAAGCGTTCTCGCAGTACGAGGTAGTCAGCGGACGATGACGAGACGTTGGGCCGGGTAGGTGCTTGCGACGAAGCCGAGGGCTCGGTAGAGGGCATCGCCGGCCTGGGTGGCGTGCAACTCGAGCTGACCGACGTCGGTCTCGTCGCGGAACCAGTCGAGCAGGGCGACCACGCAGGCCCGGGCCAGCCCGCGCCGCCGGAACGCGGGTTCGGTGCTGACGTTGTAGACGGTGCCACGCGTGCTGCTCAGATCCTTCGGACTCGGAGCGTGCAGGTTGCAGTGCCCTGCGGCGCCCGCCACCACGCCGGCCTCGGGATCATCGACGACGAACGCGACGAACGTCTGCGGCGAGGCCAGCCCCTCGGTGAAATACCGCACCGCGACGTCTCGCCAGGGTGCGTCCGCACCCCCGATGTCCTCCCCCATCCCCATCGCCTCGAGCATCAGCGCCCTGAGCCGGACCAGGGCCTCGGCGTCGTCCGGCTTGGCCCTTCTCACCTCGATCGCAGTCACGGCACGCATCATGCCGAACTTTTCTCCGCGACAAGGAGTCAGACCCCGTGGACGCCAACAGGGGAGGCGTCCGTCCGCCCTGTTCCCGGCCACCGAGTGGAGCCATGTCCCCGAGCGCGATTAGAGCCAGACGAGCAAAGCCCAGAAGCACCCGGCAGCGATCCGCGTTCGGTGCGGTGCTGCTCGCCGTCCTCGGCGCGGCAGTGCCCGGTACGGCGTACTTGGTGGCTGGGCGGACTCGTCTCGGCGTCCTGGTCACGGGCATCACCGTCTCGGCGCTCGGCGGCGCCGCCTACCTCGGGCTGGCTCGGCGGGACGACGTGATCGCGTGGGCGCTGGACCCGAACCTGCTGCTCTGGATGATCGCCGGGCTCGGGCTGGTGGCACTCGGCTGGGTCGCGATCGTGGTCTCGTCGTACAAGATGTTGCGGCCGTTGCAAGCGGGTCTGGGGGCGCGGCTGTTCGGGTCACTCGTGATCGGGCTGGTGTGCTGCACGATCGCGTCGGGTTCGGCGCTGGGGGCGCAGAACCTGGTGGCACAGCGAAGTCTGGTGCGGAAGGTCTTCGCGGGCGGGCACTCCAAGAGCGCGACCCGGCCGAAGATCGCCGACAAGAAGGACCCGTGGGCGCAACTGCCCCGGCTCAACCTGCTGCTGCTCGGCGCGGATGACGGCGCCGGGCGGGACGGCACCCGGACGGACACCGTGATGGTGGCGAGCATCGACACGAAGACCGGCGACACCGCGTTGATCTCGCTTACCCGCAACTTCATGCGGATGCCGTTCCCGAAGGACTCCCCGCTGCACAAGCAGTTCCCGACCGGCTACTGGGATCCGCGGCTCGGCGACACCGAGCAGATGGAGTACTACCTGGACGCGATGTACCGGAATGTCCCGCGCGACTACGGCGACCTGCTCGGTGAGTCGGACAACAAGGGCGCGGACGTCCTGAAGCTGTCGGTCGGCGAGGCGCTGGGGTTGAAGCTGCACTACTACCTGCAGATCAACCTGTCCGGCTTCGAGCAGATGGTGACCGCACTCGGCGGGATCACCGTGAACATCAACTACAAGGTGCCGATCGGCGGCGACTATGGCGGCCCGGGGCCGGCCGACGACATTCTCCCCAGCGGCTACCTGCAGCCCGGGCCGAACCAGAAGCTGAACGGGCACGACGCGCTGTGGTTCGCGCGCGGCCGGTTCGGCGTCAAAGGCTCGGACATCGCGCGGCAGGAACGTCAGCGCTGCACGATCCAGGCGATCGTCGAGCGGGCGACGCCGCAGAACGTCCTCACGCACTACCAGGAAGTCGCCAAGGCGGGTGAGCAGCTGATTCGCACGGACATCCCGCAGACCATGCTGGGCAACCTGGTCACGCTCGGGCAGAAGGTGAAGTCGGCGAAGATCTCGAACGTCGACCTCGACAAGGAGAAGAACTTCCCGAACGGCCGCAACCCCAACTACGCCGCAATGCGACTGATCGTCGAGAACGCCCTCCATCCGAGGAAGCCGTCGAACACCCCCACCGCCAAGCCGACGGGGAAACCCACGGCAAAGGCCACCGGAAAGTCGTCCGCCCCGGCCGATCTGGCGAGCTCGTGCGCGTACCACCCCGTCTCCGGCTGAGGCGCAGTACGTCGGGACGCCCCTGACCAGAGACCACGTAGCCAGACCACGGCGGCTTGGTCCAGCGCGCGAGGTGACCCGGTCGCCGCCGCGACCTCCCGGCTCGACCCGCCGGGGTGGCGGCACTACCCGGCCCGACCCGCCGGGATGGCGGCACTACCCGGCTCGACCCGCCGGGGTGGCCTCACTACCCGGCCCGACCCGCCGACGCCGCCGCGACTTCCCGTCTCGACCCGCCGGGGTGGCCCCACTACCCGGCCCGACCCGCCGGGATGGCCCCACTACCCGGCCCGACCTGCCGACGCCGCCGCGACTTCCCGGCTCGACCCGCCGGGGTGGCCCCACTACCCGGCCCGACCCGCCGGGGTGGTGGCACTACCCGGCCCGACCCGCCGAAATCACGCCGTCGGTACGGCGGGTCGAGCCGGGTAGTCGGTGGTCGTCGGCGGGTCGACGAGGGAAGTCAGGTGGAGGTCGGCGGGTCGAGCCGGGTAGTCGGGTTCGTCGGTGGGTCGAGGAGGGAGGAAGACGTGGTCAACGGCGGGCGGAGCCGAGCTGGGGTAGCCGCGCTCTCACCGCCCTGGCAGTTCGGTCCGGGGCGGTGGGGACAGGTCGGCTGAAATAGACCGGTCGGCACAGTCCCTGGGCATCGCATGGGTGGAGAACGTGAGGTCGGTGGCTGAAGCCAGCCGAGGCCGTGGTGCAGCTGAATCCGAGCCCAAGCGGAAGGGCCGGACCGCCAACACTCAGTAAGCCGACTCCTGGGTGGCCTTGAGGGCGGTGCCGAGCCTGCGTGGATGGGGTTGGTGGGGTGGCCGTGGCGGAAGGTGAGTGTTGGCGGTCCGCGAGACGCGAAGAGGCGCCGGCGTGGGTGGGTGTGGTTCGTGGAGATTCTCGCCGGGTCGTTGTCGAGGAAGTGCCGCTCGGTGAGGGATCGGAACCGCACGAACTGGCACCGGCGGCCGACGGATCTGTCCGGGTCGCACTCGAATCGGGTTCTCTTGCTCACAATCACGCCTGAAGACGCCGTGGAGTGAGGGGTTTCACTCGCCAGAGGGAGGTGTCATCAGAGCGGGGAGGAGCAGTGTGGTGATGTGACCACAGTGGTGGGACGGAATTCGGCATCGCGGGACGGCCTCAGAACCGCCGGACGGGTTCGGGATGTACTGGCGGTGGGGCGGCCGGCGTTCTGGGTGGTGTCGGTTGTTCCTTACTACGTAGGGATTCTGCTGGCCACACACCGGCTGGTGCCGGCGGTGCAGGATTGGCCGCGGCTGCTCGTTGGCGCTGTGGTGATGGGGCCGTTGTTGTGGTTGGCGGTGCTGGCGATCAACGACGCGTACGACCTGCCCGGCGATCTGCTGAACCCGCGCAAGTCGAAGTCCCCGCTGCTCGACGGGCGAGTCTCGGTCGGGGGCGCCAAGCGGATCGCGCTGGTCGCTGGAATTGCCTCGCTCGCGACAGGCGTCTACGTGGGTGAGGTGTTCATCCTGGGCGTGCTGCTGGCGCTGGTGCTCGGCTGGGCCTACAGCGTTCCACCGGTGCGGTTGAAGACTCGGGCCGGCTTCGACGTCGCGGTGAATTCCCTTGCCTTGGGCGCCTTCGGACCGCTCGCAGGATGGGCCGCGGTGACACCCGACCTCGGCGGATTCCCGTGGCTGATGGCGTTGCAGGGCACATTGGTTGCCGTTGGCCTCTATCTGCCCACGACTCTCGCCGACCTGGAGGCGGATCGCGCTGCCGGATACCAGACGATCGCGGTTCGCCTTGGCGCCGCTACGACGTACCGGCTGGGCTTTGCCGCTTGGATCGCGGCCGCGGGGCTGTCCGTGGTACTGGCCGCTCTCGGCACTGTGATTCCCCGGAGCATGTTGGCGCTGGAAATCGTGATGGTGCCGGTGCTCGTCGCGGCGTACCGGCGGTTGATCGGGCCAGGGCAGACGTTCAAGGGCGTGATCGTGGTCGCGTCGCTGTTCCTCTGCCCGTGCGGCGCGTTCGCTCTCACCTACACGGGGACCCTCTGAAGCCCTCACATCCGCGCAGCCGCGCACGTTCCACAGGTATGGATTTCGACTGGACCCACCTGACGGCGGAACTCGACTCGCTCGGATGCGCGCTGACTCCTCCCCTGCTCACCCCCGCGCAGTGCGCTGAGATCTCAAGCCTGTACGGCGAGGCAGAACGGTTCCGGGCGACCATCGACATGGAGCGCTACCGGTTCGGCTCGGGTCAGTACCGGTACTTCGACCACCCACTCCCGGACGTGGTCGCCGAGCTGAGGGAGTCGCTCTATCCGCACCTGCTGCCGATCGCGCGCGAGTGGGCGACGCGGCTCGGCCGGCCCGCGCCCTGGCCGGACACGCTCACCGACTGGCTCGACGACTGCCACCGGGCGGGGCAGACGCGACCGACGCCGATCCTGCTCAGATACCAGGCGGGTGACTGGAACGCGCTGCATCGCGACCTGTACGGCGACCTGGTGTTCCCGTTGCAGGTGGTGATCGGGCTGGACCGGCCGGGCGTGGATCATGTCGGCGGGGAGTTCCTGCTGGTCGAGCAGCGGCCGCGTGCGCAGTCCCGCGGCACGGTGACCTCCTTGCCGCAAGGTCGCGGGTTGATCTTCACGACAAGGGATCGCCCGGTGAAGTCGTCACGCGGCTGGTCCGCCTCGCCGGTCCGGCACGGCGTGAGCACAGTCCGCTCAGGTCTTCGCCACACCCTCGGCCTGGTGTTCCACGACGCCGCCTGAACCTCCGTTGTCTGCCCGAGGATCTACGGCGTGGAGCCGGCGACTCAGGTGTGGTCGGCGATCCGTTCACGGAAGGGCTTGCGGGTGACTGCGGCAACTATCTCCCCCAGGATCTGGCCGAGGGGTGCCGTGAGCTCCGCATCCAGTTCCGCCAGCGCGGCGGTGGTCGCCCGCCACTCAGCCTCGATGGTCGGGAGGGTCTTGTCGGTCAGATGCACGATCCGCTGTCTCGCGTTTTCGCCGGGCTCGAGAGTGACGAGGCCACCCTCTGCGGCAAACCCGACGGCAAACCCGCGGTCGTGCTGCACGGCGGACCAGGCTCAGGAGCCGGTCCGTTCTGGCGCCGCCGGTTCGACCCAGCGAAGTACAAGGTCGTGCTGTTCGACCAGCGCAACTGCGGCCGCAGTACTCCGGACGCGGCCGAGCCGGAGGTCGACCTCGACACCAACACCACCTGGCACCTCATCGCGGACATCGAGCAACTCCGCGAACACCTGTGGCCTGATTCTTCGGCTACGACCGGAAACGTCGACCGCCCGCCTTTACAACGTTGGATGCCGCCGGGACCCTGGTGGGATGACGCTTACCAGCTCAGAGCTCGAGACCGACTACGCCCTCGATCGGGCCGCTATCGCCCACTTCGCCGAGCACGGGTTCGTGAAACTGAAGAACGTGCTCAGCCCCGAGACGATCGCGGCGTACGAGCCTGAGATCACCGGCAAGGTGATCGAGCTGAACACGCAGCAGCTGCCGTTGGAGGAGCGCGACACCTACGGCAAGGCGTTCCTGCAGGTGACGAACCTGTGGCAGCACAGCGAACCGGTGCTGGAGTTCGTGTCGTCGCCACGACTCGCACGGATCGCGGCGCAGCTACTCGGCGTACGGTCCGTCCGGCTGTATCACGACCAGGCGCTTTACAAGGAGTCCGGCGGCGGCGTGACCCCGTGGCACGCGGACCAGTACTACTGGCCGTTCGCCACAGATCGCTGCGTGACCGTGTGGATCCCTCTGCAGGAGACGCCGATGGAGATGGGCCCGCTTGCCTTCGCGTCCGGGAGTCATACGTTCGAGCACGGGCGGGACCTGCCGATCAGCGACGAGTCGGAGCGCGTACTGCAGGAAGCCCTGGCGGCACAGTCGTTCGCCGAGATCTCCGAGCCGTTCGATCTGGGTGAGGTCAGCTATCACCTCGGCTGGACGTTCCATCATGCGGCGCCCAACAACACCGACGTGCCTCGGCGGGTGATGACGGTGATCTATGTGGACGCGGAGATGGAGATCGCGCCACCGGTGAACACCAACCAAGAAGCCGACCTGAAGAACTGGATGCCGGGCAACGCGGCAGGCGACCGGGTTTCGTCGCCACTGAACCCCGTTCTGTACTCCTCCTGACTTCTGCCGTTCGGAACGGGTTCGCCTCCGACACGCCATCGGCGACGACGCTGCTGCGGTGACTTAGTTCACGATGTGAATCAGCCACTCCCAAACCGCCCCTTGAGGAGTCATGCCGTGAAGCGTTCGTCCTTTGCTGCCCTGCTGGCGCTCGCCGCCGCAGCCATCCTTCCCACCTCAACCGCCCAGGCCGCGACCACGGCCGACAATTCGATCGCCGGGATCACCGGTGTCGGTGTCCACAACGCGTACGTCCAGGCAACCTTTCCCTGGTTGGTCGACGCGCTCCAGTCGGGTGCGTCGATGCTCGAACTCGACGTCTGGCAGAACTTCCTCGGCTCGCGTGCCTACTGGGCCGGCCACGACCCGGGCAACGCGAACAACTGCTCGTCCGCCACGACGTACGCCGCGCTGCGTTCTGGATCGCGCAACCAGAGCTTCCAGACCTGCCTGCGCAACATCCGCCTCTGGCACGACCAGAACCCGGATCATGCTCCGGTGATCCTGAAGCTGGAACTGAAGAACGGTTTCGACGGGACCAACGGGTTCGGCCCCGCGCAGTTCGACACCTTGCTCACGAACGCGCTCGGCGCGGGCGCGATCCTGCACCCGGCTGACGTGAAGGGCAGCGCGGCCACGCTCGACGCCGCAGTACGAGGTGGTGCGTGGCCGAGCCGGGAGAGCCTTCGCGGGAAGTTCGTCATCCTTGCGGAGACCGGTGCGTTCGAAGCGCAGAATCCCTTGGACAATTACGACACGGATCTGGAGTACGCCGACCACCTGACCAGCCTCAAGGCGTCGGGCAACCTCGGCAGGGCGACCATGTTCACCACGATCAACGGTGCCTCCGCGACTGATCCCCGAGTCGGCGATCGCGGCGGCTCGCGCGCCCAGTGGTACGTCACCTTCGACGGCGACGCGAACGGCTGGGTCGCCGGCAGCACGGACTTCTACAAGAACGGCCACTACCTGCTGGTGATGGCTGATGCCCAGAACGTCGCACCGGCGATCGACGGCCACAACCCCACCGTCCAGCAGGCCACCGACAAGCTCAACCAACTGGCCGCCCGCGGCGCCACCATCATCTCCAGCGACTGGACCAACCCCGCCATCACGTCCCTCACCACGCCCCGCAGCTGACCTACCTGCTTGCGTCCGAAGAATCGGGGGTCCCGCCCCACGGTTCTTCGGACGCAAGCGTGGATTTCAGCGGCGGGTGCGCATTTCGGCGGCGAAGGAGTCCTGGAGCCGACGCATTGTCGCGGCCTCAGCGGGGTCGGCGAACAGGCCGGGGAGGTCGGCGGCGTCGACATCGTGGAGGTGGGTCTGGATCCACCAGATGTTGCCGACCGGGTCTTTGAGGCGTCCGCCGCGATCACCGACGATCCTGGAGGTCGTCAGCTCGGTGACCACGCTCGCACCGGCTTCGAGCGCGCGGGCGAACACCTCGTCCACGTCGTCGACGTACACGCTCAGGAGGCTCGGTGTGTCCGGCCAGTCGATCGCTGAGGTGTAGCCGTGAGACCTAGCCGGGGCGTGCATGGCTGGCCGACGTCGGCAACCACAAGCTGGTCGTGAAGAACTAGGCACTGGCCGCCGCGTTGTAGCGGGTGGCGAGCTGGGTGGCGGCTTCCTTCAGTTCGGGTGGACCGGTGAATTCGAGGTCCGCCTCGAACATGCCGAAGGTGGCCGCCAGCCCGGTCCAGGACCAGGCGCTGAGGACCAGGCGGCAACTGGTCGGCGTGAGCTCCTCGACGATCGCGTCGCGGCCGGCCCAGCGGGCGATGTCGGAAGCCTTCGCTCGCAGGATCGCCTCACCGCGGCACGGCCATTGGTTCTGGCTCTGGAAACGACTCGAGATGTACGTCGCGACGTCGGGCGCGGGGAGTTCGCGAGGGGTGAACCGGGGGCCACTCGGGGACTTCGGCAGCATCCGGTCCACTCGGAAGGTCCGCCAGTCGTTCCGCTCCAGGTCCCACGCGACCAGGTACCACCGCCCGCCCCAGGTGACCAGGTGATGCGGTTCCACCCGGCGTGGCGGCACCCACTCGTCCTCCGAAGCGCCGGGTGACGCGTAGTCGAAGCGGAGGACCTCGCGGGCGCGCAGCGCAGCACCGATCGCGATCAGATGTTCCGAATCCACCTTCGCCCGGCGCGAATCGGCGTACTTGTCGACCGTTGTGACCTGCAGGGCATCGACGCGCTGCCTCAACCGTGCGGGCATGACCTGACGGACCGTGGCGAGCGCGCGCAGGGCGCCTTCCTCGATACCGGTCACGGTGGTTGTCGCCGTCTGCAAGGCGACGGCGACCGCGATCGCCTGGTCGTCGTCGAACAACAGCGGAGGCAGCTCCGCGCCCGCGTCCAGGCGGTAGCCGCCGTCCGGGCCCTTGGTCGCGCGGACCGGATAGCCGAGGTCGCGCAGGCGGTCCACGTCGCGGCGGACCGTGCGGGGGCTCACCTCCAGCCGTTCGGCCAGCAGCGCGCCGGGCCAGTCGCGGCGCGCCTGGAGCAGGGACAGCAGCGAAAGCAGTCGAGCCGAGGTTTCGGACATGACTTCAGATTGGCACGAGTAACGGCCAGAACCTGTCCTCTTCTGCTGGAAGTGTCCTGAGTGTCAGCCCTAACGACACAAGGAGACATCGTGATCAGCACCCGAGAGCTCACCAAGGACTTCGTGGTGAGCCGTACCGAGACCGTCCACGCGGTTCGCGGCATCAGCCTGGATGTCGAGCCTGGCGAACTGGTCGCCGTCCTCGGCCCGAACGGCGCCGGCAAAACCACCACGCTGCGGATGCTCACCACCCTGATCGCGCCGACGTCGGGCACCGCGAAGGTCGCCGGGTACGACGTGGCCGCCGAGCCGGGGCGGGTCCGCCGCCAGCTCGGGTATGTCGGCCAGGGCAACGGCGCGGGCCACTCCCAGCGCGTTGCCGACGAGCTCTACGGCCAGGGCGTGATCTACGGACTCGACCGGCGCGCGGCGAAGCGGCGCACGGGCGAATTGCTGGAGTCGCTCGAGCTGAAGGAGCTGGCGCAGCGCAAGGTCTCCGATCTGTCAGGTGGTCAGCGCCGCCGGCTGGATGTGGCGATGGGACTGGTGCACGCGCCGCGGCTGTTGTTCCTGGACGAGCCGTCGACCGGGCTCGATCCGCAGAACCGGGCGAACCTGTGGGACCACATCCTCAGGATGCGTGAGCAGTACTCGATCACGATCGTGCTGACGACGCACTACCTGGACGAGGCGGACTCGATGGCCGAGCGGGTGGTCGTGGTGGATCACGGCGAGGTGATCGCGGACGACACGGCCGACGCTCTGAAGGCGGACCTGGCCGGTGATCAACTCCTACTGACAGTTGCCCCCGGCAACCAAGGCCCACTCCAGCGGCTGGCGGAGCAGCTCCCAGGAGCCCGCGAGGTCCAAGCAGACGGCGACCGCCTCACCGTGCGGGTCGCGGATGGCCCTGCGGCCTTGCCTGAACTGATCACCGCCGCACAGCACAACGGCGTACCGGTCGCGACCGCTCAGGTACATCGCCCGACGCTCGACGACGTCTTCCTCAACCTCACCGGCCGCAGCCTGCGCGAGGCCGAGTCCAATGCAAGCTCGAACGGAAAGGCCGCAGCATGACCACCCTCATCGCACCCTCCATCGCAGTCCCGACCACCGACCCCGTCCGCCGGAGCCTGCTTCGCGACGTCGGCATCGTGATGACGCGGGAGCTGAGGCCCGTACTGCGGGACCCGTTCTCGCTGATCTTCGGAATGATCCAGCCGCTGTTCTTCCTGGGGCTGTTCGGGCCGTTGCTCGCGGCATCGATGGGCGGATCGCTCAACGGCGGGGTCTGGCAATGGTTCGTGCCGGCGATCCTGGTGATGACGACGCTGTTCGGGACCTCGACGACCGGGGCGAACCTGCTGTTCGAGTTCCAGACCGGCGCTCACGAACGGATGATGGTGACCCCGCTGAGCCGGTCGTCACTGCTGATCGGGCGAGCGCTGAAGGAGATGGTCCCGCTGTTCGGTCAGGCTGTGATCGTGATCGCGGTGATGGTGCCGTTCGGGTTCGAGCTGCACCTGGATGGGGCGATCGTGGGGTTGGCGTTGCTAGCCGTGTTCGGGATCGGGCTGGGTTCGTTCAGCTATGCGCTGGCGATCGCGGTGCGCAAGCAGGACTGGATGTTCTGGGTGGTGCAGCAGACCTTCCTGTTCCCGCTGATGATCCTGTCGGGGATGCTGCTGCCGCTGGAGAACGGGCCGGGCTGGATGCAGGTGGCGTCGAAGTTCAATCCCATGTCGTATCTGGTCGACGCCGAGCGGACGCTGTTCGGCGGCGACGTGACATCTTCGGCCGCCTTGTGGGGCTGGGTCGCTGCGCTGATCACCGCGGCTCTCGGACTCACCGTCGGCATCAGGTCGATGCTGCGATCGGCAAACTGAATCCTGCCTGCCTGCCTCCACCCGGCCGCTGCGGCCCGGTGGAGGCAGGTTCCTTGGGGGCAGGTTCGGTGCCGCGCCTAGCTCAGCCGTCCGACACGTCTCGTATCGGCCCCAAGGACATTGCTAGGCCCGGGCCTAGCGGCTCATGCGGACCAAACGCCTGTTTGCGCGGTGGTTCGCGCCCAGTCGCTGAAATCCCGGGGTGCCCGGCCGAGCACTTGCCGGACGCCTTCGGAGACGTACTCGGAGCGGTGATTGCGGATCACCGCGAAGAGGTCTCTGACGGACTCCGCGTCCTCCAGCGGCACGCCGTACTCGACCAGTTCGTTGACGTGCTGCTCCGGCGTGAGGTCGACGTACTCGATCGGTCGCCGGCTTGCGGCGGAGAGCTCGGTGGCGACGTCGGACATCGTGAGGATGCGTGGCCCGGACAGCGAGTACGTCTCGCCGGTGTGCTTCTCGTCGAGCAGCGCGGCAGTCATCACATCGCCGACATCGTCGACATCGATCCACGCCTCACCGCCGTCGCCCGCCGAGAGTCGGATCTCGCCGGCCATCACATGGTCGTACATGAAGTCTTCGCTGAAGCCTTGGGCGAACCAAGCGGGCCTGACGATCGTCCAGTCGGCACCGCTGTCCTTGACCGCGCACTCGAGCTCGAGGCTGCTCTGGTAGACCGCGAAATCGCGGCCCGGGCTGCCGACGCCGCGGCCGGACAGCAGGACGACCCGGCGAAGGCCTTCCTCCGCCGCGCGCTTGATGAACTGCCCGGCCCGGGCGAGACCCGTCGGCCCGACCGGCGGTGCCAGGTACGCCGTATCGATCCCGTCGATCGCGGCGGACCACGTGGTGTCGTCGTACCAGTCGAATCGCTGCTCGCTCGATCGCGAGGCCAGCCGGACCGGGACTCGGCGGGCGGTGAGTTGCTCGACCACCCGTCGGCCGGTCTTGCCCTTGCCACTCAGGATGAGGATCGGTGTCGTTGTCATGGCTCAAGTTCATCGCGATCGGATGAGACAAACCATGGTTGTCTCGCGCAATTCGATGTCTGAGAGTCTCAGGGAGGGAGTAAGGTGCGACACATGGACGTGCTCGATGACCTGCTCGCCGGCACCCGTGCACGCGGCGGCGTGTTCAACCTGACCATCATGGATCCGCCCTGGGCGCTGGACATCCGCGATCAGGCCCAGTTGGCACTCGCGACGCTCGTGCGCGGTTCCGCCTGGGTGACGCGCGCCGGCATCGAGCCGCTCCGGATGGAAGAGGGCGACGTCGCGATCTTCAACGGCCCCGAACCGTACGTCGTGGCCGATGCGCCCGGCACCGAACCACAACTACGCATCCACCCGGGCGGCGTCTGCGAACCGTTGCCAGGGGCACCCATCGACTACAGTGCGCGGCTCGGCGTACGGACCTATGGCGGTCGCGTCGAAGGCGCGGCGATGGTTGTCAGCGGCACCTATCAGCTGGAGGGCGACGTCAGCCGTCGGCTCCTCTCGGCGCTGCCGTCGGTGCTGGTGGTTCCGGCCGCCGACCTCGCCGGACACGTGATGGCGATGGTGCTCGGCGAGATCCAGCGAGACGAACCGGGTCAGCAGAGCGTGCTCGACAGATGGCTCGACCTGGCGCTGATCACCACCTTGCGAGGCTGGTTCGCGCGGCCCGAGTCACATGCGCCAGGCTGGTACCGGGCGCAGAGTGACCCGGTCGTGGGCCTGGCGTTGCGCCTGCTGCACGAGGACCCGGCGTACCCGTGGAGCGTGGTGGAGCTGGCGGATCGCACCGGCGTCTCCCGCGCCAGCCTGGCGCGACGGTTCAGCGGGCTGGTGGGAGAGGCGCCGATGGCGTACCTCACCGGCTGGCGGATCGCGCTGGCCGCGGACCTGCTGCGGGAGACGACCGACACCGTGGAGGCGATCGCGCGTCGCGTCGGCTACGCCAATGCCTTCGCCCTGTCAGTCGCCTTCAAGCGACTCCGCGGCACGAGTCCGACTGCTCACCGCCGCGCGGTCGCCGCCTAGGCCGTCGTGGTGTCGATGAAGGCGAGCGCCTGAGGCCAGGCGAGCTTGAACGCTTCGGCGTTGAGCTCCTTGCCGTGGCGGGAGCGGTCGGAGAAGCCGTGATCCACGCCCGGGTAGAAGTGCGTGATCGTGGCCCCGGTGGCGCGCGCCTGCAGCACTGTCTGTAGCGCCTCGAAATCGGCAACGGGTACTGCGGCGTCGGCGCCCGGGTAGAGCACCATCACCGGCGCCGTGATGCCGCCGGCCTCGCCGATCGCGTCGTAGAAGTGGTGCGGCGGTAGCTTCGACGGCACCGTCGGGTGGAACGCGACCACGTTCGCCAGCCGGTGATCCCTTGCCGACAGCAACAAGGCGAAGCGACCACCGAGGCACCAGCCGATCGTGCCCGCCTTGCTGCAGCCGAGCTCGCCCAGCAGGTGGTCGAGCAACATCGTCTGCTCAGCGAGCGCGGTGTCGTCGTCCATCTTGCTCAGCAGCCCCGACAGTTCTTCCCGCGACGCGTTGTCCGTACTACGCCCCTTGAACGGATCCCAGGTCAGCGCGGTGATCCCCCGCCCGGCGAGTTCGTCCGCCCAATCGCGAATCTGCTCGCCGATCCCCGTGATCATCGGCAGCAGCAACATCCCGGGCCCGCCCCGCACCCCCTCGGGACGTGCCAGATAGGCCTGCAACTCCCCGACCCGAACACTCGCCGCCTCGATTTCACCCATGACAGCACGCTAGCGGACCGCCAACACTCATCAACCTCGCCCTGGGGCGGCGCACTACGCTCAGCGCCCGATGCGCAGGGGACTTGATGAGTGTTGGCGGTCCGCTCCGGACCCGTCCGGTGGGGTCCAGGTCCGATGGATTCAGGTCCGATGGATTCAGGTCCGATGGATTCAGGAGCGGTGGGGTTCAGGGGCGGTGGGCGGCCAGCATGCGGCGGCCGGCGAGGCTGACCAAGACGAAGATGAGGGCGGAGAAGATCAGCAGGGCGAGCTGGGCCGGCAGCAGCGCGACCCCGACTCCGATGGCGAGCACCGGCACCGCCAGGCCCACGTAGGTGATCAGGAAGAGCGCTGCGAGAACCTCACCCCGGGAGCCCTCATCAGCCAAGGACGCGGCAGTGGCCACGGCGCCACGGAAGACCAGGCCGGCTCCTGCGCCCGCCACAACTCCACCGAGCACGAACAGCCAGAGACTGGGAATCAGTCCTCCGACGGCGATACCGACGAGGCCGACCGACATCAACACCAGGCCGAGCCGCAACTGGTGCCGCCGGGTCAAGCGCACGAACACCACCTGGCTGAGCGCGCCGGCGACGAAGACCGCGAACGTCACCGCCCCGGCGAGCAGTCGGGATGTCTGGTGCAGAGTTCCGGCCAAGAAGGTCGGCGCGAGCGAGGTGAACAGTCCGAAGATCCCGAAGGCCGCGAAGGCGCCCGCAGCGCTCGCGAAGAACAGCGGCCTCGCGCCGCTGGGCAGCGCCACCCGCTGTGGCCGGTACGCCGGACGCACCTCAAGGCGCTCCACCGTCTCCGGAACGAGCGTGATTCCCACCGCGCTGAGCAGCAGCAACACCAGGAACACCTCGTACGGCCGGTCCAGCGGGGCCGACACGTACTGCGCGAGGATTCCTCCGACCAGCGGGCCGAACGCCAGCCCGCCGAGGTTCACCATCGACGAGATCAGCGCCGATCGGCTCCGGTCCTCCTGGGGCCGAGCAATCTGGCGCAACTCGGACAGGTGAGCCGTCGCGGTCGCGGTGAGGATGCCGACGCCGATGCCCGAGATGAACCGCGCCACCAGCAGACCTGGCACGGCCTGCCAGAGCAGGAAGATCACTGCGGCCACCGCCTCGGCCAGGACGGCGAGCAGAGCGACCCGGCGCCGGCCGAGCCAGTCGCTGACGTGTCCCGCGAGGTAGAGGCTGACCATCACGCCGACGGCGTAGGTGGCGAAGATGACCGTGATCATGAAGGCCGGGAAACCGTCGCGACGCTGGTAGATCGCGTAGAGCGGCGTCGGAACCGTCGAGAACGCCATGGTGATCAGGAACGCGGCGGCGATCATCCAGAAGCCGGTGCCGTGGGCGATCCGCACACGAGTGCCGGCCTGGTCGAGCGCGCGGGGTCCGGTGAGAGTTGTCATGTCTTCAGGTTCGCTCGGAACATCTATCGAGTCCAACGAATCTTCTCGCACTCTCTTATCGAGGTGGGCGATAATTGCGCTCATGGACTCGAGACAGTTGGAGTACTTCGTGGCGGTGGCTGAGGAACTCAGCTTCACCCGCGCCGCTCAGCGACTCTTCACCGTGCAGTCGACCGTCTCGGCCGCCATCCGTGCTCTGGAGACGGATCTGAAGACGACCTTGTTCGACCGGTCGACCCGACGGGTGGCGTTGTCCCCGGCCGGTGAGGCCTTGTTGCCCGAGGCGAAGGCCGCGTTGGAGGCACTGGACCGGGCTCGGTCCGTGGTCGAGGAGGCATCTGCCGGACTGCGCGGCAGCATCCGGATCGGCACCATGAGCCGGCTCGGGTTGGTGGATCTCGCCGAACTCCTCGGCGCCTTCTACCAGCGCTACCCGTTGGTCGACGTCCATGTGACGACCTCGCCGACTGGGTCGAGCGGTCTGGCGGACGATGTCCGGCACGGGCGGTTGGACTTGGCGCTAGTGGGTCTGGGCAGGCCGGACTTGCCGGGCCTGGAGACACACGAACTGGCCGCCGTTCCGTTCGTCGTGCTCCTTCCCTCGAACCATCGGCTCGCGTCGAGCGCGGGTATCAAGCTGGAGGACCTGGCCGGCGAACGGTTCGTGGACATGTTGCCCGGCTTCGGCAACCGAACCATGGTGGACCGAGCCTTCGACAACGCGGGCCAGCCGCGGCGGGTCCAGGTGGAGGTCCCGGACCTTTCCACCGTGCCGGACTACGTGCGCGCGGGGTTGGGCGTTGCCGTAGTACCGCAGCTAGATGTGGAGGATCTGCGGGGGGTGAGCCGGCTGCGGCTCACTGACGCCGACCTGACTTGGACGCTGTCAGCGATCACCCCGAGCGGCAACCGACCGAGCAGAGCGGTGACCGCCCTGCTCGATCTGATGGCCGACTTCATCCATCCCGGTGGTACCTACTAGGCCAGAGCTGGCTGGCAGTCAGGCCCAGATCGGCTGCCAGTCGGACTGCTCGTTGTAGCGCCGAAGCTGCGACAGGCCGCTGAGCCAGCCAAGCCACGCGGCGTACGGCGGGTTGTCGGTGTCGAAGCCGCTCATCACGAAGGTGAGCCGGGTCTTGCCCTCGGACTCGGCCAGCTCCCAGGTGCTGATCCCGGCTGGTCCCCAGTCGACCGACATCTTGTTGCCCTCGACGACCTCAACCACCTTCGCGGCCGGGCCGGCGTCGAACCCGCCCATCGCGAACCGCCCCCCGGCGTACGGCTCGATGCCGATCGGGAAGCCGAACCAGGCGCTGGCCTTGTCCGAGTCGGTGAGCGACTCGTAGATCTGCGCGGCGGGCGCGTCGATCAGGACCTCGCCACGGAAGTCCGAGGAAGTGAAGTCCGGCCGGTGGGTCAGCTCGCGACCCTCGAGATGATCCACCAGGTTCGCCAGGGCGAGTGACCAGAAGGTCTGCAGTACGCCGCGGATGCTGCTGCCACTGATCGCCTCCGCGAAGTCGAAGTGGCTCTGGGTCAGCTTGACCACCGTGGAGTCGTCATCTTCCTCGATGAGGGCGAACTCGGTGGTGGTCTCCTGGCCATCCAGCAGCCAGGCGATGCGCAGGGTGTTGTCGTCGAAGTGCAGCACACGCTGGTGCGGCGCGTCGCCTTCCGGCACGCACCTGCCCCAGAACTCGAAGCGCTCCGGCAGTTCGACGGTCGCGTACTCCCCGAGCCATTGGTTCAACACGGCCGGTTCGGTCAGTGCCTGACGGACCTCCTTGATGCCGGCTTGGGCCCGGGCCTGGAGGATCAACGGTTCACTCATGGTCTTCTTCTCCCTTGGGGTAGCAGGCCACGGCCAGCTTGAAGGCGTCGCCCTCGGAGCCGCCGTAGCGCGAGAACAGGTCCTGCAGCGTGGTCTGCAGGTCTTGGAAGAACTCCCGACGCCGGTCCGGTGGGACCCGGATCTCACCGGACACCCCGATGGACGGCAGCTCCGGAGCTGCCCGGTCCAGCGCGGCGATGTCGGTCTGGACCTCTTCCATCAGGTCCAGCAGGTAGCCGAGGCTCAGCTCGTCCTGGGCCTTGCGGAGGCCGCCGATCCGGCCGACGAGCCGGGGCGACAACCAGTACGAACGGGCCGTCGCCTGGTAGATGCCCTCATGGACGCCGCGCACCTTGCGCTCCTCCACCAGGGTCACCAGGCCGGCCTCGACAAGGCGCTTGACGTGGTAGTAGACGCGCTGCGGGGTCTGCCCGAGCTGCTCGGCCACCTCGCCACAGGTGTGCGGATCGGCCAGTCTGCGCAGTACCTCGATGCGTTGCGGCTTGAACAGGGCCTCGGCCTGCTCGAGCTGCTCCAGGTGCATCACGTCTCTGATCACAAAAAAGAGTTTGTATATAAAAATCTCACTTGTCAATGGGAGGGAATGCCGGGCCGGCGATCTTTGTTGATACATCATCAAAGGGGATCGAGGATTCCTTCAGACACCCGTTCCTGGGGCGCCTTTGCTACGGATCGTCCGGCACGTTCCTGCCGGCGAAGGAAAGGAAGCGCGACATGGCAACTGTCTCGTTCAAGGGAGCAACCCGGGTCTACCCCGGTACCGAGGCCCCGGCCGTCGACAAGCTGGAGCTGGACATCGCCGACGGCGAGTTCATGGTCCTGGTCGGCCCGTCGGGTTCAGGAAAGTCCACAGCTCTGCGGATGCTCGCGGGCCTGGAAGAGGTCAACGAGGGATCCATCTACATCGGCGACCGCGACGTCACGTTCCGGCCCCCGAAGGAGCGGGACATCGCGATGGTGTTCCAGAACTACGCGCTCTACCCGCATATGACCGTGGCCGACAACATGGGCTTCGCCCTCAAGATGCAGGGCATCCACAAGGAGGAGCGCGCCAAGCGCGTCCAGGAAGCCGCCAAGCTGCTCAGTCTCGAGGAGTACCTCGACCGCAAGCCGAAGGCTCTGTCCGGTGGTCAACGGCAGCGCGTCGCGATGGGCCGCGCGATCGTCCGCGACCCGCAGGTCTTCCTGATGGACGAGCCGCTGTCGAACCTCGACGCCAAGCTCCGGGTCCAGACCCGGACTCAGATCGCCGAGCTCCAGCACCGACTGGGCGTCACCACGGTCTATGTCACGCATGACCAGATCGAAGCCATGACGATGGGCGACCGGGTCGCCGTGTTGAAGGACGGCCTGCTCCAGCAGGTCGACACCCCGCTGAACCTCTACGACGCCCCGAAGAACCTCTTCGTGGCCGGCTTCATCGGCTCGCCCGCGATGAACCTGATCGAGGCCGAGATCACCGAGGGAGGCGCCCGGATCGGCGACTACGTGGTACCGATCGAGCGCGCCCTGCTGGCCAAGGCCGGTGACGACAAGACGCTGATGCTGGGGATCCGGCCGGAGGCGTTCCACCTCGCCGACGAAGGTCTGCCGGTGAAGGTCGCCGTGATCGAGGAACTCGGCTCCGACGCCTACCTCTACGGCACCGCCGAACACACCAGCCTGAACCAGCAGATCATCGCCCGGATCGGCACCCGGATGCACAGCGAGAAGGGCGCCATCGTCCACCTCGCACCGCAGGCCGACAAGCTCCACCTCTTCTCCAAGTCCACCGAGGCGCGCCTCACCGCCTGACACCTCGCACGCAGCCCGCAGTACGGCTTCCAGGCTCGACGCGTACTGCGCACCCGGCCCCGGGACGGTCTTCCGTTCCGGGGCCAAGGTGACTCCGGGGCAAAGCAGTTCTCGCGCCGGATGGGGCTGGACTACGGTGGCTGGATGACCGCGGGGTGGGATCCGGCTGGGCCGGGTGTACTCAGGCTTCCTTCCGGACGGCTGATTCGCGGCCGCGGACTCAGGCAGCCGGAGCCCGTGGGTCTGGAGCCCACCTACGGCGTCTACCTCCTGGGCAAGCCGCCGCCCGCCATGTCTTGGGAGTGCCGGTGGCTCAAGTGGCCCGACTTCCGGCTGCCCAGCGACGGCAGCGAGGCCCGAACGGTGCTCGCGGAGGCGCTGACACGAGCGGACGTCGACCGAGTCGAACTCGCCTGCGGCGGAGGACGCGGTCGGACCGGCACAGCCCTCGCCTGCATCTCCGTCCTCGACGGGGTTCCCGCTGCGGAGGCAGTCGCTTTCGTACGCCACCACTACGACCACCACGCCGTCGAAACGCCTTGGCAAAGAAGGTACGTCCGCCACTTCACCTGAACCCGTACTGCGCTCACCCCCGGACTCGGGGCATACCCTCACAGTGCCGGCAGGTCGCGGTCAGCTGTGCGCGCTGGGAGTGCCGCCGCCGGGCGCCTCGGCGTACAGGGAACCTAAGAGAGCAAGGGATTCCGCGTCCTTGCTCCCAGGGGTGGTTGTTCCCACCAGGAGGAACTGGCCGGGTGCGTTCTGGACGTCGAAGGTCTGGTAGGTGAGCGTGATCCGGCCGACATCCGGGTGGTTGAACGTCTTGACCTTGCTGCCCAGGCTGCTGACACCGTGATGTTTCCAGAGCACGGCGAATTCGTTGCTGCCGGCATTGAGTTCGTCGACGAGCAGGGCGACATCGGGGTCTTCCCCGCTCGCCAGCCGCAAAGCTTCCACTGAATCGCGCGCGATGTTCTCCCAGTCCGCGAAGAGCTCCCGGGCGGCCGGATCGTGGAAGAGCGTGCGGACCATGTTCTGCGGATCCGCCAGCGAGGCGAGGAGCGCATCGGCGAGCGCATTCGAGGCGAGGACCTCGAGTCGCCGGTTGATGATGTAGGCAACGGCTGTCGGGAACGCGTCCATCAGTTCCAGCAACCCGGGGTCCACCTCGTACTGCCTCGAAGTCTCCGGCTTCGGGAGCAGCCCGGCCAATCGGTAGGCGTGCAACCGGGCGTCGGAAGTCAGCAGCAGAGCTCTGGCGATCGCGTCGATGACCTGGCCGGACGGGTTTCGCTCACGCCCCTGCTCGAGCCGGGTGTAGTAGTCGGCGCTCACCCCGGCAAGGACGGCGACCTCTTCCCGGCGCAGCCCCGCGACGCGGCGACCACCCGACAAGGGCATGCCAACATCCCGCGGACTCACCTGCGAACGCCTGGCCCGGAGGAACTCGCCCAACTCGCTCACCCACCTGAGCGTAGTACGGACCGGGTGGCGGCCGTGGATACTGGCGCAGTGGACGGGGCGGCAGAGCAGAACTCATCAAAACCAACGGCCTACGAACGACCGACGGACTCATCAGCGCGGCCGGGCACGGTGGAGCAGCAGGGCTCGCCGGGGCAGCAGGTTCAGCCGGAGTCGGCTGCTTCATCGGATCAGCCCTGTCCATCGGATCAGCCCGGTCCATCGGATCAGGCCGGTCCATCGGAGCGGGCCGGCTACCGGCGGTCGGCGGGGTCGGCACGTGGTGAGGCCAGGCGGCAGGAACTCCTCGAGCGGGTCTCTGACGATCTCGGCGTCAACGGGCTGGTGGACTTCTCACTCCGTCGTGCGGCGCGGGCGGCCGGTACTACGCACAAGGTGCTGCTCTACCACTTCGACGGAGTTGAGGATCTCCTCACGCGGGCCGTACTCCGGTTGCGCGAGCGACGGATCTGGAACGCCCTGGCCGCGGCGACAGCGTCGACCCCAGGAGCGGATCGCCGACCGCTGGGCGACTGGGCGCGCGCGGTCTGGCCGGTTCTTGTCGGTCCGGAGTCCTGGGTGCTCGATCAGGCGATTGGTCTGGCGATGTACGACCCCGCTCACTACGCGGATCTGGCGCGAGAGGCGTCGAAGCAGTACCTGCCGACCCTGCTGGCGGCCTGCCCGGAGCACTGGTCCGTCGAGCGCAAGTTCGAGGTCGCAGAGCTGATCCTCGGCACCCTCCGCGGCTTCCTGATCGAATGGCGCACCAGCGGCGACGCCGCCGGGATCGAAGCCGGCTTCAAAGCACTGACCCGAGCCCTGGACCGAGAAGAGTCCGCCCTCTCCTGACCACAACCCACACCTCAGCGGCCCTCGGCCGAGCTGTGGGTGATAGCTGTCGCCCTTTTCGTCGACTGGCGCCAAATGAAGCCGCTATCGGTCGAAGAACCCGGCATCGGGTCGGGCCGACAGCACCCCTCGAGTGCCGCGGTGGCACGCGAGGGGGCCGTGGACAGATTGCGAACCGCGTGGTTCACTTTTGGTGTCTGCTGACACTAGGTGAGGTTGGTGGGGTATGGCTGTGCAGCGCGGGAAGGTGCGGTTCGCCAGCGGGGACGTTGAGTGCGTGGGGTGGCACTATCCGGGGACGAACGGCGGGTGCGTGGTGATGACCGGCGGGTTCGGGGTGACGAAGGAGCCGGGCACTGAACTGTTCGCGCGGCGGTTCAACGAGGCCGGGTTCACGGTCCTCGCGTTCGACTATCGCCGGCTGGGTGAGAGCGGCGGCCGACCCCGCCAGGTCGCGCGCATCCGGGATCAGGTTGCCGACCTGGAGGCCGCTGTCGAGTACGCCGCGACGCTGCCCGGCGTCGACCCGAACAAGCTTGCTGTCTGGGCCTTCTCCCTCTCCGGCGGCTATGTCTTCGAGGTCGCGGCACGTAACCCACGACTCGCCGCGGCGATCGCGCAGACGCCGAATGCCGACGGCCCGGCGGCAACCCGGAACGCGGCGCGCTACCAGAAGCCGCTCGCGATGCTGCGGCTCACCGGCCGGATAATCCTCGACGCGCTTGGCGGCCTGCTAGGGCGCGATCCCCTGCTGGTACCACTCGTCGGCAAGCCGGGGACGGTCGCGCTGCTGACCACCCCGGACTCGCTCAGGGGTGATGAGGCCCTCAATCCCGGCAACAAGTACCCGGACTGGAAGCAGGCAGTCGCGGCTCGATCGGTGCCAGCGGCAACCTCCTACAAGCCTGGTCGCTACGCAGCTCAGGTGCAGTGCCCGCTATTGGTGCTGGTCTGCGATCAGGACCAGTCCGCATTGGCCGCGCCCGCTGTCGCCGCTGCGGGCCGTGCACCGCAGGCGGAGCTGGTACGCATGCCCGGCGGTCACTACGAGCCGTTCCTTGGTGGTCACGAGCAAGCTGTCGAAGCCGAACTGTCCTTCCTCCGCCGGCATCTCCTCGAGCGTTCATCAACCGACGACCCCGCCACCGCAGGCTCGACACCTCCGCGGCCGGCATGATCAACCGACGCTCGGTGATTCGGGAATTCACACCCTAGCTGTGCCGCACCCAGGAAGATCCGGCCTGCCTCAGCTGCAGCCGCGGCACCATGCTCGACGGCATGAACAGCAAAGTTGTCCTGGTCACCGGCGCGAGCAGTGGAATCGGCGAGGCCACCGCCAGACGATTGGCCGCCGCGGGTCATCAGGTCTTCCTCGGCGCACGGCGGATCGACCGCCTCGTTGCGATCGGCAAGGAAATCGGCTCGGGGCATCGCGAACTGGACGTGACCAGCCTCGAGAGCATGCAGGAGTTCGTGGCTGCGGCACACGACCAGCACGGGCGGATCGACGTACTGGTGAACAACGCGGGCGTGATGCCGCTGTCGATGGTCGAGGCGTTGCGCGTCGACGAATGGAACCAGATGATCGACGTCAATCTCCGCGGTGTCCTGCACGGCATCGCGGCCGTGCTCCCGATCATGCGCGATCAGCGCAGCGGGCACATCGTCAACATCTCCTCGGTGTCCGGGCTTCGCGTCGATCCCACCGCGGCGGTTTACAGCGCGACCAAGTTCGCCGTACGAGCGCTCTCCGAAGGTCTCCGGCAGGAGAGCCGGGACATCCGGGTGACCGTGGTCAGTCCTGGCCTGACCCGAAGCGAGCTGACTGACGGCATCAACGACACAGACGTCCGCTCGGCAGTCCGGGGCCAGATGGACATTGCGATTCCGGCCACGGCCATCGCCGACGCGATCAACTACGCGATAGACCAGCCCGCAGAGGTCGACGTCAACGAGCTCGTCATCCGACCGACGGCGCAGGGGTGACCGCGTTGGTGGCGGCAAGCGCAGGATGTTCCCGCTGTGGAGCAACGAAATATCCAGTTGACGCCGGGTCGCCGGTGCCGTTGCCTCGGGGCATGGCGATCGAGTGTACGAACCCGCCCGGGCTGCATGCGACACCCGGGTATCACCACGTGACCAAGGTCGAGGCGGACCGACTCGTGTTCCTCGCCGGGCAGTGCCCGCTGCGGGAGTCGGGCGACCTCGCGGAAGGCGGGCTCGCGGGCCAGACCGACCAGGTCATCCAGAACATTCTGACCGCGCTCGAATCGGCCGGCGCCCGGCCGGAGGACGTAGTACGGACTGTCATCTATGTGGTCAGCTCGGCGCGGGAAGATCTCAGCGCGGTCTGGGCCCAGCTGAACGACTCCCCGCTCACACCCGCGTTCAACACCGCCAGCACGCTGCTCGGCGTCGCCCAACTCGGCTTCCCCGGCCAGCTGGTCGAGGTCGACGTCACGGCCGCCCTGTGAGCAGCGAACCTACGGGTGCCGGACCTGTGCGCAACAGACCTGTGAGCGACAGACCTGTGAGCCCCGGGGCTCTGAGCGTCGCTGCTGGGGTGCTCCAGTACGACGTCTTGTGGCCGGCGTGGTTCGAACGGATCCGTGCGCGGCTCGAGCCGGACCTGGGCGACTTGCCACATCACATCGAGCACGTCGGCAAGACTGCCGTGCCCGGTCTTGTCGCCAGGCCGATCGACATAGAGGTGGTCGTACCGACGGCCGAGCAGTTTCCCGTCCGCCCTCGCCGGCGAGATGCCTAGGCGGAGCGGTCTCGGGGTTCGCGTTTGCGGGGCTGGTCGCGTGGGATGAGGGTCGGGTTGACGTTGCCGAGGACGGTGTCGCGGTCGATCACGATGCGGGCGATGTCGTCGCGGCTCGGCACCTCGTACATCACGGGAAGCAGGACCTCCTCGAGGATCGCCCGCAGTGAGCGAGCTCCGGTGCGGCGCAGCAAGGCCAGTTCGGCGATCGCCTCGATGGCCTGCGCGGTGAACTCCAGCTCGACGCCGTCCAGCTCGAAGAGCCTGCGGTACTGCTTCAGCAGCGCGTTTCGCGGCTCTGTGAGGATCCTGGTCAGCGCCTCCAGATCCAGCGACGCCACCGTGGTGAGGACCGGTAGCCGGCCGACGAACTCGGGGATCAGGCCGAACTTCAGGAGGTCCTGCGGCAACACCTCGGCGTTCGTCCTCCTTGCGGTTGTTGCGCCGAATCCGATACTCGTCGGTCGGGTGCGCTGCTCGACGATCTGCTCCAGACCGGCGAACGCGCCGCTGAGGATGAACAGCACCCGCGAGGTGTCGAACTGGAGGAACTCCTGCTGGGGGTGCTTGCGGCCGCCTTGGGGTGGGACCGACGCAACCGTGCCTTCGAGGATCTTCAGCAGCGCTTGCTGCACGCCCTCGCCGGACACGTCGCGGGTGATCGACGGGTTCTCGCTCTTGCGGGCGATCTTGTCGACCTCGTCGATGTAGATGATGCCCCTCTCGGCCTTCTTCAGGTCGTAATCTGCGGCCTGGATCAGCTTCAAAAGGATGTTCTCGACGTCCTCACCGACATAACCGGCCTCGGTGAGCGCGGTCGCGTCGGCGATCGCGAACGGCACTTCGAGCATCCGGGCCAGGGTCTGCGCAAGGTGCGTCTTGCCACAGCCGGTCGGCCCGATCAGCAGGATGTTCGACTTGCCGATCTCGACCGGCTCGTCGGAGCCGGGCCTCTTGAACTGGGCAGGGTCCTGGTGGATTCGCTTGTAGTGGTTGTAGACCGCGACGGCGAGCGCCTTCTTCGCGTGCGGCTGACCGATCACGTACTGGTCGAGGAACTCATGGATCTGCCGCGGCTTCGGCAATTTCTTCGGGCCGTTCTCCTCGAACTCATCACCCAGGTCCTCCTCGGCGATGAGTTCGTTGCAGAGGCTGACGCAGCCGTCGCAGATGCACAAAGGGGTGGGGCCGGCGATCAATTTGTTGACCTGCTGCTGATCCTTGCCGCAGAACGTGCACTTCAGCAGGCCGTCGGCCACGGTCTCTACCGCCGTTCTCCTCAGGTGATGATGATGACATCCAGATGGTAACAACATCTGGATGGTCAAGGTATCTTGAGTTGGTGATCGAGGGAGACGGATGAGCCGACTGACCCGGGCCGAGGCGCAGGGGCAAACCCGGGCGAAGGTTCTCGCCGCCGCGCGGGCCGAGTTCGCCGAGCGCGGCTACCGCGATGCCAAGATCGACAACATCGCGGATCGCGCCGACCTGACCAGGGGCGCGATCTACTCGAACTTCGCCGGCAAGCGCGCCCTTTATCTGTCCGTACTGGCCGACCTCGCCGAGCACCCTCGCACCGCGGCCGTCGAGCCGGGAGTGAGTCGCGCGGAAGCACTTGCTGCGTTCGCGGACGTCTGGCTCGGGCGGCTCGTCGATTCCGGCGATGACACTGATCCCACGCAGGGGGGATATCGGCTCGGAGCGGAGCTCGCGACTCCCACGCAGGGGGGATATCGGCTCGGAGCGGAGCTCGCGACGGAGGTTCTTGCTGACGACGACACGCGCTGGCAGTACGCCCAGTTGATGAAACTCAACGCGATCCTCCTCGGGCTGACGCTCGAGCGCCTCCAGCCCGAGAATCGCGAGCGCCAGGCCGATCCGGCTCACAGCCGTTGGAGCGGGGTCAGCTCGGGCGGGGTCAGCTCGGGCGGGGTCAGCTCGGGCGGGGTCGGCTCGGCTGGTTCGAGTCCGGTTAGGCCGACCCGGGTGGAAGGGGGTCGGCTCGTCGGCCTGGCGGAGGTCGTCTTGAGCACTCTGCAGGGTGCGGGGCAGTTGACCGCCGCCGCGCCGGGATTCGTGCAGCCCATCACCGTCGCGAAGGCCTGCGCTCAACTGGCGAGTCTCGAGTTGGACGACCACTGGCAGCGACCTCCGACCCTGCCCGCCATCCGACCGGACAACGAGGCGTGGGCTCCACCTCCGGTCGTCGACGCCCTCCGCAACACACCGGCTCGACTCGGGCCGGATGGCCTCTTCGTCGTACTGGGACTGAACCGCCTAGCCGCAGCCGAGGACGCAGTACGAGCTGTGTCGCCGGGCACCGCGGTGACTGTCGCGCTCGTCTCTTCGCGGCCCGCGGAGCTCGGACCCTTGGCGCGGCTGACCGTTGCGGAACTGTCTGGTTGCCTAAGGCAAGCTTTTCCGTCGTCGGCGCTCCCTGAGCTGCAGCTCGTGCACGACGAGTCCGGCGAATTCGCCACGGCTGCTGGTGCCCAGGTGGTCGGCAACGACCTCGAGTACGCGATCCGAGTGTCAGGCGGCCGGATCGCCGCCCGCTCGGAGGGATTCGGTGCCGCTCATGCCGCCGCGCTCGCCGAGGTCAGGACGCCCGCGACCATCGGCCGCCTCGTTTGAGACGGCCGATATTTCCTCGTCCTGATCCGTAGGCTCGGGTGACATGGCCACTATCCTCATCACTGGTGCATCCGGGTTCGTCGGTTCGCGGCTGACCCAGCACCTGTCGCCCACGCATCGCATCGTCACCCTCTCCCGCCGGCCACCTGTTGCCGCTGCGGCCGGGCAGCCTGGCGCGACGGTGCTCGGTGATTTCACGTCGGACGAGGATCTCGCGCAGCTGGACGCATACGAGATCGACGCGGTGGTTCACCTCGCTGCAGAGACCGGTGGGACGAGCGAGGAGGCCGGGCTGGCGGTGAACGTGATCGGGACGCGACGGCTGCTGCGGTATCTCGTCGACCGTGGGGTGCGCCGGTTCGTGGTGGCGAGCTCGATCGCCGCGGCGGGCTGCCTCTCGCCCGAGTTCCTCCCTAGGCAACTGCCGATCCCAGCCGACCACCCGTGCGACGCTCGCGATGCCTACGGCCTGTCGAAGGCACTGATGGAAGAGGTCTGCGCGTACTTCCAGCGCATTCACCCCGACCTGGCGATGACCGTCCTCCGGCTCGGGGTCGTGGTACCGGAGGACACGCCACCCGTCGACGCCGATCGACTCAGCCGGATCGACCTACCGTTCTGCAGCCTGGCGACCATCGACGTACGGGACGTCCTCGGGCTGGTCGAACGCGCGCTCGACCTCAGCCCGGGGTTCCGCCAGCTCAACGCCGTCTCCGAGTGGATGCCGAGTCCGCTCGCGGTGCGCGACGCGCTCGCCGCGACCCTGGGTGATCGCGGCGAGGCGCTCGACCTCTCGGCGTACGAGGAAGGCGGCCCCACCTCGCTGTACGACCTCGCCGAGCTGACCCGGACGCTCGGTCGACCGGCAGTCGATCTCCGTTCGTCCGGGGCGGTTGTCAGGCGGTGACCAGGCCGTGATCAGGCGGTGATCAGTCCCGGCCGCGGGTCAGTACGCCGACCGCGAGCGAGGCCGCGCCGAGCCAGAGAAGCCGGCTCGACTGGTTCGGCTTCGTAGCCTCCTGCGGCCCAGAGCCCCGGGCTCGTCGAGGGCTGCAGCCGCAGGCCCGGAGGCCTGCTAGCAGGTAGTGGAGTTGGCCGCTGGCCGTGAAGACGCAGGTCGGGCCGTTCGCCGATCGTGGAACACATGGAGCCGGAAGCCCGCCACGCCAGGGATGAACAAGAGTCCCGACGGCAGGTCGCCTGGGCAGCATCCGGCAGATCGGCGATGGCGGTATCGCCGATGGTCGCAGCGGTTGTCACCCAGCCGCCCTCGGTGCGTCTGACCGCGCTGACCGGGCGGCAAATCCTCCGGCGCGGACTGAACCGCTTGGTGAACCCGCGTTTCCTCTGGCCGCGGGTGTTTCGGATCGGCCTGATGATGTGGGGTGCGGCGGTGCTGGTCACCCAGCTCACCCGCGATCTGACCCTCGTGCCGGCGGTCATTCTGATCGGCAGTTTCCTGGTGCCGGTCACCTGCTTGATTGTTGCCTGGGAACACCGGTTCGCCGGCGGCGTGCCTCAGGTCAGCACGACGATGGTCGTGCGCGCCGCAACGGTGGGCGGCCTCGGGGGCCTGCTTGCCGCCGCCGCCCTGGAACAATTGGTCGTCCATCAGAACCTCGGGATGTACTACGAGGTCGGGCTGATCGAGGAGGCCGCCAAGCTGGCTGCCCTCTTGTGGTGCGCCCGGATGCTAACCGGCCGGACAGTCCGTGGCGGTCTTGTGCTCGGCGCATCGGTGGGGTTCGGCTTCGCGGCACTCGAGTCAGCTGGTTACGCCTTCAACGCCATGCTCACGCCGCAGGGACTCTCGTTGGCCTCGCTGGTCGACACAGAGGTGCTGCGAGCGGTCCTCGCCCCGTTCGGCCACGGCGTATGGACTGCGGTAGCGGCGGCTGCCTGGTTCGCCGCCTACCCGTCCGGTTGGGTGGCCGTGCGCCGCTCGCGCAGACGCGGAGCAGTCCCCACCTCCTCGCCAGACCTGACCCTCCTCCGGGCCGAGGCGCCCGCCGCTCCCCGCCGCCGATCGGCGCGGCTCGTTGCCGTTGCCGCATTTCTTCTCGTCGCGATGCTGCACGCGGCTTTCGATGGCATCAACGGCATCGTCCTGACCGTGTTGAACCTTCCCCACGCCCTCCGGACCGGTTCCCTTTCCCAACTATGGAGCGGCCTGGCTCAGGGCGACTTGCCTGTTCCCGGCAGCACGCTGGCGTATCACGTCGCCTACGACGTCGGACTGACGGTCGTCATCTTGTTGGGCCTGAGTGCCCTCTTCGTGGCCAGGCAGGCGATCCGTCGCCGTGAGGCGGCAACCACGAGATCCGCACTGCCCACTCCACCCGGCCTCATCGCTGACGGCACCCGACCGCAGAAGGAACTCTGACATGGCTCTCATCCACCATTGGCCGCCACGCCGGTTCGCCGCCTTCCCGTCTGCCGGCCGCCTTGCGAACCGGGTCAGACGCCTTCGCCTGATCGTGCTGGCCGGCGCGTTCCTCGCCATCTCCGCAGTCGGGTCCGGCTTGGTAGCGCAGGCTGTGAACGGCAGCCCGAACCTGCGCCGCAGCCTTCCATTCGTGTTGTACGCCTTCTTCGCCTGCCTCAGCCTGCTCGTACTCCGCGCCGGCACGCAGCCGAAGCGACGTGGGCTGGAAGACGCACGGCCGTCGAGACGTACCGTCAACGACTGACGGATGCCGCGCACCCGCTGTTATCGCAACGGAGTCCTCACCGAAGAGGATTTCCCGCTGCACGACGTCTCCGAACACGTGGCAGAAGACTCCGCAGCGGTCTGGGTCGACCTTTACGCCCGTGACTTGGAGGGGCTTCAGCTCGTGGCCGACGAGCTGGGGCTGCATTCGCTGGCGGTCGAGGCCGCCACCGGCGGCCGGCAGCGGCCGAAGCTGGACCGCTACCTCGGCCATCACTTCCTCACGGCCTACGCGGTGCATCTCGATGTAGCCTCCGGACAGCTGAGCACCAGCGAGATCGCCGCCTTCATCACCCCCGCGGCCCTGGTAACAGTCAGGAACGACGACTTCCCGATCGACGAACTCCTGTCGCGGTGGGACGAGAACGCGGACCTGACCAAGCACGGCGTCGGCGCACTCGTCCACGGTCTACTGGATCTCATCGTCGACGGTCACTTCGACACCGTGCAGTCCCTCGACGACGAGATCGAGGGGCTTGATGAGCTGCTGTTCGATGACCGGCCACACGACGTCGAGGTCCAGCGTCGTAGCTTCGAGTTGCGCAAGAGCCTGGTCGAACTGCGTCGAGTCGTGCTGCCGATGCGCGAGGTCGTCAATACGATGATGAGACGCGATGTAGGGCTGGTCACCGAGGAGCTGACCCCCTACTACCAGGACGTCTACGACCACGTGCTGCGGGTCACCGAGTGGACCGAGAGTTTGCGAGATCTGGTCGCCACCATCCTGGAAACCAACCTGGCGATCCAGGGGAATCGGCTCAACGTCATCACCAAGAAGGTGACCGGCTGGGCGGCGATCATCGCCGTACCGACGGCGATCACCGGCTTCTACGGTCAGAACCTTCCTTACCCCGGCTTCGGCACCGCAGCGGGCTTCGCCACCTCGGCCGCCCTCATCGTGGGGCTGTCCACGGCTCTTTACATCGCCTTCAGGCGCAAAGACTGGCTCTAGCGATACCGGCTAGCAGGAATCCGGTTACTGCAGTCACCACGGAGATACGACTGCCGCCACCGGTGATGCCGTGGCCGCGGGATCGCGCGACGCTGGACTCATGGGCAAAAACCCTGCTGGTTGAACCCCCAACAGAAACCGCCACCCCAAGGATGAGTCGCATGGACGCTGAGGACGAATTGACCCCGGAGCAAGCCGGCCGCATGGCGGCCACAGCGGTCGCGTCAGACCTGGAGTACTGGGCGCGCACGGCCTCTGTCGATGGCCGCGTCGGGCTCAACGACCTGACTCGCGCCCTCGACGTCGTCCGCGAGGCAAGCATCCCCCGAAGCTGAGCAGCTCGGCAGCTCGGCAGCTCACGGTCGCCTTCCAGCGCGCCCTTCGTTCCGCCGCCACCGAACATCCGATCACCGGAGGCCATGGTGGGTGTCACCTTCGCCGCTTCGCAGTTTCCGCCGCTTGCCTTGGGCTTCTTCGGCCTGGGCGTCGGCTACCTGATCTGGGGAACGCAGGAACTGTTCGGCTTTCCCGAGCGGGATGAACGAGTCGACCGCTCGCTCGGCGTCTGGGGCCTGTGGATGCCAGGCTTCTGCCAGCTGGTGACCGGCCTGATCCTGTTCGTCGGCCTGACCTGGTTCCAGGTCTTCGCCTCGGACAAGATCCTCTACATGGCGGCGCTCGCGTTCTCGGCGTACGGCATCCATTGGTTCGCACTCGGCTGGAACCGCTACCGGGGAAACGACCCGCGTCCGAACGTCGGCATGTCGGTCGCCTTCACGGTCTTGTCCGCACTCGGCGCGACCGTCTTCTTCCATGGCGGGGACTGGCCGGTCGGCCTGCTGTTCATCGGTTTGGCCGCGATCTATGTCACCGACTTCTTCATCGCACTCGGCGCCGACCTCTTCGAACCCATCCTCGGCCTGATCCGCGTGGTGACCGGGCTGTGGCTGATGTACCTGATGTCCGCCGTCACCCTGAACTTCGCAGCCGGCTTCCACCTGACCGTCTAGAAACTCACGGACGGGCACTGACCCGGACTGCGAGCTCAACGCCTCAGGAGTCGTGGGCCATGTCCACGAAGCGCGAGTAGTGACCCTGGAACGCGACCACCACGTCAGCAGTCGGTCCGTTGCGGTGCTTGGCAACGATGAAGTCCGCTTCGCCGGGCCGAGTCGACTCCCGCTCATACGCATCCTCGCGGTGAAGCAGGATGACGACGTCGGCATCCTGCTCCAAGCTCCCGGATTCGCGGAGGTCGGAGGCCATGGGGCGTTTGTCGGAGCGTTGTTCAGAGCCTCGGTTGAGCTGGCAGATGGCGATGACCGGGACTTCGAGTTCCTTGGCGAGCAGTTTGATGGAGCGGGAGAACTCGGAGACTTCCAGCTGGCGGGACTCGACCTTCTTGCCCGACGTCATCAGCTGCAGGTAGTCGATCACGATCAGTTTCAGGTCGTGCCGCTGCTTGAGCCGGCGCGCCTTCGCCCGGATCTCCATCATGGTGAGGTTCGGGGAGTCGTCGATGAACAGCGGTGCCTCCGACACCTCGCCCATCTTGCGCGCCAGCCGGGCCCAGTCCTCGTCGGTCATCTTGCCGTTGCGCATGTGGTGCAGCGGCACCTTCGCCTCGGCCGACAGCAACCGCATGGTGATCTCGTTCCGGCTCATCTCCAGCGAGAAGATCACCGACGTCAGCCCATGCTTGATAGAAGCCGACCGCGCAAAGTCCAGCCCCAGCGTCGAGTTGTGCGTGGGGATCATCGCCTTACCAGCAAGGTAGAGATGATCGTCGTTGTCGACCTCGACACAGCGCATCGGAACGCTCTCGACCAGTCGAGCTTGCTTGACCAGACGGTTGCCGATGCGAATCGTTGACTCAGGGCGACGCTCCTTGTGCACGATCATCTTGCGGGACAGCTTGAAGACGTCATCGACCGTGCTGAAGGTGAGGACGTGGCCAGTCGAGGAGGCAGCCGTCCTGCCGTTGACGGCGCGCTTCCGGTGACCGCATTTGTAGCCAAGGCTGACGATCAGCTCGTAGACATCTAGTGCCAGTCGTTCATTGGTCAAAGTGATCTGGCAACTGCCCGTCGGGCTGACCGTCCCGTCGGTGTCCATCAGACCCGCCAGCAGATCCCGTCGCTGCTGCTCGGAGGCCCTCAGGTAGATGGCCGGGATGTGCTTGTCACCGAGGACTCCCAGTTTGCGGAGAACGGCCTGAACGGTGCCGTGATCTTCATGGCAGGACTGGCACCGCAGCCCCCCGGCATAGAGGCCGCCGCAGTCAGGGCACGTCGGGGCCGCCATCGGAGCCGAGAGGAAACGCGCCTTGCCGCCGCAAGATTGACCGCAGGTGCGAACCTCAGCCGACCTCGGCACGAAGGTCACACCGCAGACAACGCAGGATCGCGCGGGTCGGGCCTCCTTGGCGAACTGGATCGAGTAGTTGAGACCGGATTGCTTCCGAACCACCAGACCGATGGCCTCGATGAACATCGCCACTTCAGGGTCCGCCGACGTGAACCGCGCCGAAGCCGAATGTCCGTCACCCAGCCAGACGCCCAGAGCATAGGGGGCCAAGGGCAGCGGCTGATCCGGCAGATCGAGCGGAGAAGCGTTGTGGATCGAGTGGTTGATCCGCTGCTCCGATCCGGCACAATGAAGCGTCCTTGCGATCTCGGCGGTGGTTCGCACAGCGGCGAAATGGCGCTGGTCGCGGGCCCGGTTGTAGTTGTTCTCCGCCGCCCAGCGCGATTTTCGCGATGCTCTGGTCTCAGTCACCCACTGATGCTCTGCGTCGGCGGTGAGGCTGGTGCCGTCGGAGAAGGTCAGTTCGTAGCAGGGGCGGTCGTGCATGATCTCGGTGGCGGCGACGACCTTGGTGGCTCGGCCGTCTGCACCGATCAACTCGTCGCCGACGGCGACCTCGCCCATCGTGGTCCAGCCGGTGGGTGTCGGCAGGGGTGTGTCCAGGGCCAACGCCTTTCCCATGGCCGGGCGCGCCGCGATGATGATCATCTGGCCGGGGTGGAGGCCGTTGGTGAGTTCGTCGAGGTCGGTGAAGCCGGTGGGGACGCCGACCATGGCGTCGCCGCGGGAGTCGATCGCCTCGATCTCGTCGAGGGCGCCCTCCATGATGTCCTTCAGCGGCGCATAGTCCTCGGTGGTGCGCTTCTCGGTGACCTGATAGATCTCGGCCTGCGCCTGGTCGACCACGTCGTCGACCTCGCCCTCGCCGGCGTAGCCGATCTGGACGATCTTGGTGCCGGCCTCGACCAGGCGGCGCAGGATCGCCTTCTCCCGGACGATGTGCGCGTAGTACCCGGCGTTGGCCGCGAGCGGGACGGAGGCGACCAGGGTGTGAACGTACGGCGCGCCACCGATGCGGGCCATCTCGCCACGCTTGGTGAGCTCGGCCGCGACGGTGATCGCGTCGGCCGGCTCACCGCGGGCGTAGAGATCGGTGATCGCGTCGAAGACGATCTCGTGGGCCGGACGGTAGAAATCCGTGCCGCGAATCGTCTCGATCACGTCGGCGATCGCGTCCTTGCTGAGCATCATCGCGCCGAGCACGCACTGCTCGGCCGCAAGGTCCTGGGGTGGGGTGCGGTCGAAGCCCATCTCCGGACGGCGCTCTTCGTGGCCGCCGTCCTGTCCCCCGCGGAACTCCGCAACGCTCACTCGTCCGACCTCCTCGTCCCACACCCGAATCGCACCCCGGACTCTGCCCGCAGCCGGCCCCGGATCCATCACCACTCGAACACCTGATCGAATCGTAACCGGCAGTGCCGACAGTTTCGCTGGCATCATCCGCAGGCGGACTCGCCCCCGAGACTGCGGGCGGACGGTGTCAGTCACGCGACCGTACGCCCGTTGCTCCGAACCCGGGTAGCCGGTCATCCACACCCCCTGTGGAAGAGCTGTGGGAAACCCCGCGAACAGGTGTGCACAGGTTGGGTATATCCCTGTGGATATCTACGGAAAGAGTTCCGCAACCCTGCTTTGACCTGCGGTTTTGTCTGCACACAACTGTGGAGAAGAAAAAGATTCGATACCCACAGGTCCGGTGCTCTGTGCACAGGGGCCGCCAGGCACAATGAAGCCCATGCCCATTACCAGAACGCCGGCGAAGGGCCGCGCCGGCAGGCCGTACTACCGGCTACCGACTCGGCCGGCGTGAGTAGCCAGGACCGGGAGATCCTGAGGCTGGCCGTCCCGGCATTCTTCGCGCTTGTCTCCGAGCCGCTGATGCTGCTGGCGGACTCGGCGATCGTCGGCCATCTCGGTACTCCACAGCTGGCCGCGCTCGGGGTGGCTGGGACGATCCTGCAGACCCTGGTGGGGATCTGCGTCTTCCTGGCGTATGGGACCACCTCGGCGGTGGCCAGGCGGATCGGCGCGGGCGATCATCGGGGGGCACTCGCGCAGGGCATCGACGGACTCTGGCTCGCGCTGTTGCTGGGCGTAGTACTGGCTATTGCTGGTCTACTGCTAGCTCCGGCGGCTACAGCTGCGTTTAACCCGTCGCCGGATGTTGCGGACTATGCGGTGACCTACCTGCGGATCTCCTGCTTCGGCATCCCGTCGATGCTCCTGCTGCTGGCCGCTACCGGCGTACTGCGCGGTCTGCAGGACACCAAGACACCCATGGTCGTAGCGATCTCCGCCAACCTGGCCAACATCGGGCTGAACCTTCTGCTCGTCTATGGGCTCGACCTGAACATCTCCGGCTCTGCGCTGGGTACCGCGATCGCCCAGACAGCGGCCGGGGTCGCGCTAGTTGCAGTGGTAGTTCGCGGAGCTCGAAGAGACGGGGCCAAACTCCGACCGGACCGCCCAGGCATCCTCGCCTCCGCACAAGCGGGCATACCCCTCGTCGTACGCACATTGACGCTGAGGGTGGCGATCGTCCTGGCCACGTTCGTCGCAACTTCCCTCGGTACGACGTCACTCGCCGCGCATCAGGTCGCTTTCACGCTCTGGTCGTTCCTCGCGCTCGCGCTGGACGCGATCGCGATTGCCGCGCAGGCGTTGACCGGCCGCTCACTGGGCGCGGGTGACGTCGACAGCACGCGGGTGATCACCCGCCGGATGATGTGGTGGGGCCTGGCGTCGGGTTTCGTGGGGGGACTCGCACTGTGGGGTCTGCGGGACTTGTACGTGCCCTGGTTCACGGCCGACCAAGAGGTGCGGAGCACCCTCGGCGCAGTACTGCTGGTTGCTGCGATCTGGCAGCCGATCAACGGCGTGGTGTTCGTCCTGGACGGCGTCCTGATCGGTGCAGGCGATGGGCCTTACCTCGCCGTGGCTGGCGTGATCGCGCTCGTCCTCTATGTGCCGCTGGCGCTCAGCGTGCTGTGGTTCGACCGCGGGGTGGTCGCGCTGTGGTGGGCGTTCGGTGGGTTCATGCTGCTGCGGCTGCTGACGCTGCTGCTAAGGGAGCGCCGCGACGCCTGGCTAGTGACCGGCGCCGTCCGCTAGCCGCTCTCCCAGGGAACCTCAGTCGCCGCTGAGCAGGTCAGCGCCGGACTGGGTGGTTCGCGGTCGGCGAGTCCGGGCTCAAATGTGCCCGTACGCCTGTGCGCAGTACGGGCTCTTCCTTGGGTGGAGTCAGATTCCGCGCAGGTTCGGCCGGCGTTGGTCGAAGAAGAGGCCGGCGGGCGGTTGCTCCACGGGTAGCGGGGCGATCGGGTATTCGCTGTGGTGCCCACGGCAGGCCGCGAACGGACCGTCCGGATCCAGCAGCGCCGACATCTGTGGGTCCGCATGGTCGCGCCACCAGACCGAGATGCCGGTCGCGGGATCAAGGCGGAGGTTTTCCCAGGCTCGCCAGATCGCGTCGAGCCGGCTGAGCGCCTCGGCGTGCCGGAACCACTCGGGGCACCAGACGAACTGCTGACCGAGGCGCCGGCTGTAGAGGTAGATGAGCTTGTCCTCCACGAAGGCGGCGACGTGGGGGTAGAAGAGCTCCTGTTCACCATCCACGCTGCTGCTCCTCGCTCTGCTCCCAGACAGGCACCGGCCCGGCGGCCTGCAAGACCCCAGGTTGTGGACGACCGGCGGCGATCCATGCGCTCTGCGGTGCAACCGAAGAACTGGCGGCCGCCGGATCGTGCCGGGCGAGGGATGCCATCACCACATCAGCGTCGGGGCGACCCATCCACGGCACGGTCCTCACCATCGTGGCTGGGATTCCGGACGGGAACACGACCGCCCGGCCGGGCGGCATCGAGGCGAGGTCCGATACTTCCATGATGTGGTGCCGCTGGGTCTGCTTGCTGATCCCACGTTCGCCCTTGGTGTAGGTGACCGAGCTGGACAGGATGTCGTAGTCGCCGATCAGCTTGCTGAGCCGCTCGAGGAAGTTCGCGTCGGACACGCCACCGCCGTACACGCGGATGTTCGCCGCTGACCAGAGCTTCTCCATGCCCCGCTCGCCCCAGCACTCCACGCCCTGCGCCCAGGACTGCAAGATCGTCATCAGCACGATGCCGCGGGAGCCGAGGTGGCTGTAGAGGTCCGGAAGGTCCTTCCAGCGGCAGACGTTCGCCGCCTCGTCGAGCACCCCCAGCAACGGATTCGGCATCCGCCCGCCCGGACAGCTCTTCGCGTAGTCCTGGGCGGCCTCGACCACGGCCACCGTCAGAGCAGTGACCAGCGGGCCCGCAGTACCGGCGCCTTCCTTGGACAGGCTGTAAAGCGTGCCGCCTTCGCGGACGAACTCGTGCGGGTTGAACTGCGGCCGGTTGCCGTGCGGGACGACCCATCGGGTGACCTTGCGGTTCAGCAGGAACTGCGCGCTCTGCTGGGCAGTCCCGTACACGCCGGCGCGTTGCTTGTCGGGCGCGTTGATGACGCCGGAGAGCGCGTCGGCGGACAGATGCAGCCCGGGAACGGACCGAAGGATGCGCTCCGGCTCGTCGTTCCGCTGGTCGGCGAGCCAGCTGTAGACCTGCGTGACCGGGCGCTTCGCAACCGCGGCCGCGAGCAGCAGACCGGCCAGCAGATCGGTGCCGGCGGCATCGAAGAAGGCGTCCGTGCGCGCGTTCTCGGAACGCTGCGCCGCGACGAAGTGCTCCGCCAACTGCCGTGCCTTCACCTCGTCGGTCACGTAGCTGAGCGGGTTCCACCACCAGCTCGGTTCCTCGCCGCAGACCTCCTGTGGATCGAACACCCAGACCGGGCCGCGAGTCGATCGCGGATCACGAGTGGCATCCACAAGATCTCGCTTGTTCGAGGTCGCGATCACCGCACCCGGCGCGTCGAGAATCGCCGGTACTGCGCGGGCGGTGGTCTTGCCCGCCCGTGGACCCCAGATATCGACGTGCAGGTCCTCCCACGAACCGAACAGCTCGACGTTGTCCCGGACGGTTCGCCCGATCAGTACGCCGGGGCCGGCGTGACCGACACCGAGGCGATCCGCGATCTGCCGGGCGCCCTCACGGGTCAGCTTGCGGACGTCCTGGCGGCTCGACATCAGCTGGGCTGACCTATCCACTCTGGACGCGGAGCTCCGCAGTCGGCGGACCACGGACAAGCCGACGCCGGCAAGCAGACCCAGCACAAGCAACTGCAGGATCAACGCGCCCGTCGCTGCACCGGACCAGCGGAGCGTGCCATCGATCAGGTCCGTCAGGGCGTCGATCGGATTGACGTTCACCGGTTGGCTGTTGCCGGTCGCGGCGGCGAGTTTGAGTGATGTCCAGATGCCGCCGACCACGACGGCGAACAGGCCGATGCCGATGAAGAGCAACAGCGATTCGGCGGACAGACCGCCGGGGCCTGTACTTCTCTTGCCCTGGGCCACTAGTCCTCAGCTCCCGTCCTAGCAGCTACGCGGGTGGACGAGTCGGGCGGCGGCATCGTCGCCAGCTCCTCGGGCGGCATCGTCGCCAAGTCGCCGGACGGCGGCGGCGCCGAGGCATCGGACGGCATCGCCGAGGCATCGGACGGCATCGCCGAGGCGTCAGACGGCGGCATCAGCGTGTCGGGCAGCGGCGTCGCCGGCGCGTCGAGCGTGTACTCCTCGACGATCTCCTCACTGCCGTCGTCGGCGATCTCCAGCTTCAACGGCCGGCCGTCGGCGCCGGTTCTCCAGAGCTTGTTGGTGTCGTTGACCTCGCGCTCGACCGAGGTCAATCCGACATGTACCGGGATGCCCGGGCGGCCGCCGACCTTGACCAGGAAGTTGCCCCGACCAGGCGGTGCTGCCTCCACGCCGGTGGCTGGGTCCCAGGCGGGCGGGTCCTGCCAGCCGATGAGCATGTTCTGCTCCTCGTCGGACAGGGGCACCACCGCGGTCAGGTTCTCCATCTCCGCGCGCGGCAGGCCGCCGCAGATCACCATGCCGGACCGTTCGACGAAGCCCTTGGCCTTCATCCGGTCCTCGGAATGTTCCAGCGCGAGCAGGTCGGACATCGTGTGGGAGATCATCGCCATGCCGACACCCCGCTGCCGGTTCAACCGGGTCAGCGCGTCGACCCGATCGACCAGGCCGCGCCCGGCCCGGAGCACACGCCAGAGCTCATCGAGGATGACGAAGTAGTGCCGCCGGGGTTCCAGGCCCGCATCAGCGAGGGCCTGCGAGGCGGCGACCGCACCGAAGCCGTAGGACCAGCAGGCCAGCAGCACGGCCGCCTGCAGGTTCGTCTCGGAGTCGTCGATGTTGGACACGTCGAACACGACCGGCCGGTCCATCGCCATCGGGTGATCGGTCTGCTCCGAGAAGATCTCGCCCAGCCGCCCACCACCGACCAGACCGATCAGCGAGGCTTCGAGGCCTTCGGTGAGTTGCCGATAGCGCTCGAGGTTGCCGCGGTCCAGGGCGACGTCCCGGACCCGGTCCGGCGCTTCCTGGATCACCTGCAGGAGGTCCCGCAGTACCGGCGTGCCTTCGTGGCGCTCGTCGAGCACCTTGAGGGCCTCGTCGATGATCGTCTCCTCGCGGTCCGACGGAGGTGCCGACCGCATGATCGAGATGAGCGCCGAGACCATTGTCTGGCGGCGACCGTGGGCGTCGGCCTGGATCGCCTGCCGCGCACTGCCGGTCAACCGCAGCGCGGCCTTCCGTGACTCGCCCGGGTCGAGGACATTCAGATGACCGCGTCCGCGGCCCAACTCGATCACCTGACCGCCGAGCGCCTCGATGAGGTCCTTGTAGTCGGGCTTCAGATCTCCCAGCACCAACGGCTGAACGCCATACCCAGCAAGCCCCAACGCCATCCGACGCACCACGGTCGATTTCCCCGAGCCTGGGCGACCGAGGACAAAGGCCGACGGGTTGGAGATGAGTTTGGCTCGGGTGAACCAGTTGATGGGGTCGCAGCAGAGGGTGGAGCCGGATTGGATGTTCCGGCCGAGCGGTACGCCGATCATGGGGCTGCCGGTGCCTGCCGCGAACGGCCAGAGGCCACACACCTGGACGGTGGTGCCGCGCCATTCGTCCGGTGCTTGGAGGTAGCTCGAATAGCCACCGCCTGGGCCGGTCCAGCCACGCGCCATCGGCCGGCTGCCACCGCGCGGCGGCTCCCCGCCACGACTAGTCACAGGGCCTCCCGGATCGCGGACGGGACGGAGAGGTGGCTGGAGAGGACGATGCCCAGTGGGAGTCCTGCGGCGAAGGCCGAGTCTTGGGAGCCGAACGCGGGGCGCAGGAGGACCCGGGCGCCTGCGGCGAGGTTGTCGATCGCCGCGATCATGTCCGGGATCTTCTCCGCGGTCAGGACGGTCCCGGTGACGACCATGCCGAAGTTGACGAGGCCGGCGCCGCGAGCCTCCTCCTGCGCGGTCCGGTCGGCAGCCCGGGCCTCAGCCATGGAGCGCGCGGATGGACGCGCCGAGCTGGTTGCGCGGAAGGAAGCGTTGCGCTTGTCTGCCTCGACGATCCGGGCCGCGGTTGCCGCGTCCAGCGGTCGGTAGAGCAAGGTGACGCGCTTGCGATCAACGTCAGGGTGGGGCGCGATCAGTTGCGCCAGTACGGACGAGTAGACCTCGCCTCGCGGCGCCTGGGACATCTGCCAGGTCACGGACCAGGCCGTGTCATGCCTGTACCTGTCCCAGAATGTCCGGGTGCCGGCCGGCCCGACATCAGGCCACTCGAGCTCGGGCGGGGTGCCGTGGCTCCGCGCTTCGTCGATCAACACCGCGGCGGCCGGGTCGTAGGCGATCCGCACCGCCTCGCACAGCTCTTGCGCCGTGACAGGACGGGCCGCGCCGGCGCCGGTCGCACTGAGGCACTGGGTCAGAGCAGGCAGCCGGGCCGCGAGCTCACGACCGACCTCGGTGTCCGGTCGTTTCCTGCCGCCGCGATCGGTGCCCTTGAAGGTCAGCGCAACGCGAGCGGTCAGCAGAGCCGAACCCTCCGGATAGGTCTGGACCACCTCGGCCAGCATCGCCCGGGCGATCGGCGGCGCATCGTGCCGGAGGTTGCGAGCGACCTCGCGGCGCAACCGGATCCCTGTATCCGGGGCGCTTTCCACTGTCACCGAGGCAGCCACGATGCCCGGTTCATGACCGAGCGAGGCAAGCCATTGGCCCCATCGCGCAACCCAGACGTCGATCTGCTCCTCGTCGACCAGCGAGGCTCCGTCGGGCTCGGCGTTGATGACGACGGTGTAGTGCCTGGTGCTCGGATAGTGCAGCAGCGCGAAGGGCCGCCCGTAGGAATCCTGGAACTCGCTCAGCTGTGAGGCAGCCGCGAGTCCAGGGAGCTGAAATCTGCCCCACCGAGCCTGACCGAGTGGGCCTGACCGATAGTCGTTGCGCCGAGCCATCTTCGCCCACTCCCAGCCGAGACGATTCGAGATCCGTTGCACCGCGGACCGACCGTGCTTGTCCTTGGTGACCATCAACAGCAGGCACCCGCCCACCCCGCCGGCGCTGATCACGGCGCCGAGGACTCCGCCGGTCATGGTGGCGATCAGGATCAGGACCAGGCCGCCCAGCATCAGTCCGGTGCCGAGAGCGCCGAGACCGGCTATGCCTGCCGATGCCGGTCTGCGCCAGTTCCCGTAGGTCCTCGGGGCGGCCGCGGCGCGATCAGCCGCCGCCACTGCGGTCCCCCGCCGCTCCGCCGGTCAACGCCGCCACGGTCAGCCGCCGAGGCCCTTGACGAGCATCGAGGACGAGCCGATCACGATGCAGGCGGCCAACACCCAACCCAGGCGGGCGGCGTGTTCGCCACCCTCGCCGCGCCGCTGGCCCAGTGCCATCATCGCGCCCGCGATGACGACGCCGAGGATGCAGACGCTGAAGGCGATCCACGTCACCCAGTCGAGCAGCGTCTGGAACTTGTCGGCCACACCTGGTGGTGGTGTGCTGCCCATCGGGGCCATCAGGAGAATCGCTCGGGTCAGCATGCTGGATTCCTCTCAGTACTGGGTCGGGAAGGTCGAGGGGTTCGATCCGTGCAGGGCGTAGATGGACTCGAGGACCTCGAAGACCTCGTCGGGCGTGTTCTCCGGGCCAGGCTCCTCGCCACGGCGCCACTCCTCGATCCACGGCACGTCCCAGACTCGTGGCACCCCGCCGCCCACGATGTCGGCGAAGTCGTCGAGCACCCGCGGCAGTCGGCCGGGCGCATCCGCGACCAGGACCAGCCCCAGCACGAGGACCCCCTGGACCGCTCCGGACGCCCACTCGGCCGCTGCCCGCTGAGCGGAGCGCAGACCGTACGCATGCGTGCGAGCGACCAGCACAGTCGACGCCGGGACGGGTGGTGGTGGGATGGGCCAGCGATGCTTTGCCGCGCGGCTGCCGGGCAGCAGTTGCGCCATCGTCGACTCACCCGCACCGCCGTGCACGCCGACCCACCAGAGGGTGTCAGCGGCCGGGATCGCGAACTTCGGCAACCGCTCGTGCTCGAGTGGCTCGGTCACACCCGGCTGGGGAGCAGCGGCCCCCCGCAGCGGCTGCTGAGCTGCTGCCGGTTGCCCCTGCTCGAGCGCCACACCAAGCGCCACCGGCCGTGTCCATGAGTTCTGCTGCTGCGTCATTGCCCCTCGTCTCGCGGCGTTTCCAAGCGGTTGCCATCAGTATTGTCTCGCTATCCACTTTCGCTTGCGTCGGACTATCCACAGGCCCGACCGCGTCGGAATTGCCTGTGGATAACATCGCTTCCGGGTCAGCGGACCAGGCATCATGACCTTGGCCGGGCTACCGTCTGTGACTCCGAGCAGGCCGCGCGGCGGCGTCGACACCGAGAAGCAAGGAGTCTGGGGCTGTGTTGAGGGCTGACCGTGGCTGACAAGGGCATCCCGTCCTGGCCGAAGGTGACGATCCGGCTGTACGACGAGCGCAACGCCGAGGTGAAGATCGCCGGCCGCAGCCATCAGGTGAACCATCGCGACCCGCGGCAGGCGGCCATTACTCTGGTGGCCGAGCGAGCCGGCCAACTGGGACGACCGGTGAAGGCCACAGCGGTCGAATCCAGCGGCAAGTCGTGGCCGTTGATCATCCATCCGGACGGCCAGGTGGAGACCGCTGAAGCGGAGATCGAGACGACGGGGACCGGCAGATCTCTTCGGATGATCATCGCGGCGGCCGCCCTCGCCGTGGTCCTGGTCGGCGGCGCCTTGCTCTACTTCTTGGTCCTGAAGGACCCGGGCAACACTGTGGCGAAGCCGAAGGTGGCATCCAAACTGCCCGACCTGCCCGCGCCAACCGTCGGACCGGACCAGTTCGCCGCGCGACCCGTACCGCCGGGCTGGACCGCGAACGCGACCTGGACCGTCGACATCGCCGACGGCACCCACCCCGCGGTGTCACCGGACGGTCGCGAGGTCGCGGTCGTCACGCGGGACAACAAGATCGCGGTGTTCGACAGCAACGGCAAGGTGCTCTGGCAGGACAAGGTGCCCGACCAGTCGAGCAGCCCCGCCTACACCACCGTCGACGGCAAGCGGGTTGTCGCGATCGCCGCCCCCGGCACCCTTGAGTACTGGGCCGGTGAAGCCGCTCCGCCGACCACCATCGAGCTACCGAGCTCCGCGACGGTTCAGTTCTTCGGCACGTCGCCACTGGTGGTGCTGCCCGGGAATGCGGGCGCCAGCCTGGTCAGCGGCGGTCAGCTCCAGCCGGTCAAGAACCAGCCCCGACTGTCCACGATGCTGCTCGCCGAAGGCGACAAAGCACTGATGGCCCGGTACGCCGGTCCGCTGTTCTGGAGTCAGACCGGCAAGGAGCTGGCGCTGCTCAACCTGAAGCCGCCGACGGGCGCGAAGGGAATCAACCAGATCGTCGCAGCCAGTTCCGGCCGGGTGGTCGTGCTGTGGAACACCGGGAAGGCCGACGAGGTCATCCCGACGGTGAACTCGACGTCGACCGGGGCTGTGGTCGGCACCTGCCCCCGGACGACCACCGGCGACGCGACGAGCTGGAAATGGGTGCCCGACCAGGCCGGCAAGGTCGCGGCGTACGGGGAATGCCTGATCAACTTCGCCAGCGGGAAGACCGTGCGGCTGGAACGCTTCCAGCCACAGTCCATCTCCCAGCTGACGATCTTCGGACAGGCCGGCAACGGGCTGGTCGCGATCGTGCCGGGCGGGAAGCCGACCGCGCTCGGGGCCGGCACCGCGCGACCTTGGGGCATCGCGGGGAATCACGCGATCGTCGTCCACTCCTCGGTGCTGTACGCCCTGGACAAGAAGTGAACCGGGCGAGTCGAGGCGCGGCAGCGGCCGGCGGAGTGGGGGCTGCTGTGCTGGCGGCCGCCGTGCTGTATGTGCCACTGGCACAGGCGGCCGACGATGACCCGACGCCGCCGGACTTCCCGTCAGTCCAGAAGCCGACTGACAAGAGTGGCGGTCAGCCTGATCCAGGTCCGACCGAGTGGCCCAGGGTCGCTCAGTCAGGGATCGATGGGGTCGGCGATCCTCTCCCCCTGAGCTGGCCCGCACCCCTCAAGGGCTGAGCCCGGCGAAACGGCCGAGCCCGGTGGAAGGGCTGAGCCCGGTGGAACGGCCGAGCCCGGTGGAAGGGCTGAGCCCGGTGGAACGGCCGAGCCCGGTGGAAGGGCTGAGCCCGGTGGAACGGCCGAGCCCGGTGGAAGGGCTGAGCCGGGCGGGCCTGACCGGCGGCGTACGGCGAGCAGTCGTCGGCCGGGAATGACAGAAGGTCCGCCCTCGGGGAGAGCGGACCTTCTGGGTGGAACGAACCTCAGACTGCGACGATCTCGAGCCGGACGGTCGCGGCGACGTCCGGGTGCAGCTGCACCGAGACCTGGTGCGAACCGGTGGTCTTGATCGGCGAGCCGATGGTGATCGCACGCTTCTCGACCAACGGGCCACCCGCCGACTTGATCGCGCCGGCGACGTCCGCCGGGGTGACCGAGCCGAACAGGCGACCGGTGTCGCCGGCCTTCACGTCCAGCTGGACGCCGAGCTGCTCGAGCTGGTTCTTGACCTCGCTCGCGTGCTCCTTGCCCTGGATCGCCCGGGCGTCACGCGCCCGCTTGATCGACTGGATCTGCTTCTCTGCTCCACGGGTCCAGCCGATGGCCAGACCGCGGGGCACGAGGTAGTTGCGGCCGTAGCCGTCCTTGACCTCGACGATGTCGCCGGGGGCTCCGAGGCCCTCGACTTCCTGCGCCAGGATGAGCTTCATGTCTCAGACCTCCCTCAGCGAGCGGTGCTCGTGTACGGCAGCAGAGCCACCTCGCGAGCGTTCTTGATAGCGGTGGCCACATCGCGCTGGTGCTGCACGCAGTTCCCGGTCACCCGGCGAGCGCGGATCTTGCCGCGGTCCGAGATGAACTTGCGCAGCAGCGCGGTGTCCTTGTAATCGACGTACGTTGCCTTGTCCTTGCAGAAGCCGCAGACCTTCTTCTTCGGCTTCCGAATGATCTTGGCCATTGTGGTGCTCTCTTCCTACTACGAAAGCCCGGCACAAGTGCCGGAATGGTCACTCTGACTGATTGATGCCCTGCTCAGGTCAGAACGGAGGCTCTTCCATCGAGCCGCCGCCGGACTGACCTGCCCAGGGGTCGTTCTGTGGGGCGGCCTGGCCGCCACCACCCTGCGGGGTTGCCCAGGGGTCGTTCTGCGACGCGCCACCCTGGCCGCCACCAAAACCACCAGCGGGGGCGCCACCGGGAGCGCCGCCACCTCCGAAGTTGCCGCCGCCCTCGCCGCCGGGGCCCGAGCGCATCGCCCGGGTCACCTTGGCAGTGGCGCTGCGCAGGCTGGGACCGACCTCGTCCACGTCGATCTCGAAGACCGTGCGCTTGTTGCCCTCACGGTCGTCGTACGAGCGGGACTTGAGCCGGCCCTGCACGATCACGCGCATGCCGCGCTGCAGCGACTCGGCCACGTTCTCAGCGGCCTGCCGCCAGACGGAACAGCTCAGGAACAGCGACTCGCCGTCCTTCCATTCGCCTGACTGCCGGTCGTACGTCCGCGGGGTCGACGCGATACGGAAGTTCGCGACGGCCGCACCGGACGGGGTGAACCGGAGTTCAGGGTCGTCGACAAGATTGCCGACCAGTGTGACGACGGTTTCGCCTGCCATTGCCGTTCCTCCTGCTTTCGGGTGTGGCTGTGTCTACAGCTATCAGTAGCGGTCGGCACCGACACTGAAGCTGCTGACGACCCCAGAGATCAGTGCTGGTCCGGACGGATGACCTTGGTGCGCAGGATCGACTCGTTCAGCGTGAGCTGACGGTCGAGCTCCTTCACGACTGCCGGCTCGGCAGTCAGGTCGATGATGGCGTAAATGCCCTCGGACTTCTTCTTGACGTCATAGGCCAGCTTGCGACGGCCCCAGATGTCGACCTTCTCGACCGTGCCACCTTCCTTGCGGACGATGTTCAGATACGTGTCGAGGGACGGCTCCACGGTGCGCTCTTCGAGCTCAGGGTCGAGGATCACCATGACTTCATAACGACGCATGCGCGAACTCCACCTCCTTCGGACTTGGCGGCCACGGTCTCTCCGTGGCAGGAGGGCGATGCGGTGTGCTCCACGCCGACAATCGCCGTCGGCGTCAAGCAAGGAGCCCGGTCGATGGACCGGGCAACACAAACAGAATACCAGCGCTCGGACGTCCTCTTGACCACTATCCACAGGTCTGCTGCGGCGTTTTCGCGGTCACTTACGTCACTTGCGTCCCAGCAACCGCCCCAGCCACCCACGCCGCTCAGACGCGGCAGACACAGGTGGCACAGGCATCTCGTCATCGTATGCCTCGCCCTGGCCGGAGCGGCTCTGCCGACCCAGCTGGTCGAACCGACTCTGATCGCCGTCGCAGGTCCTTGTCCACATGGTCCGCCGCCACCGCCGCGGACCCCTCAGCCAGGTTCGGGCGTGGGCATCACGCGAGGCTAGACAGCTCCTGGGGGCACTGGAGCGGTTCCACCGGGGGAACACTGCGACTACGAGCGACTACTACGAGCAGCGGTAGGGCAAGCACGACCGAGATTCCTGACAACAGGGCAAAGCCACCTTCAGCGAAGAGCCAGGTCGACGCCGCGGTCGCCAGTGCGGCGACTGCCCAGACCCACGCCTCTACCTTGCTTTCCAGTCGCGCCTGCCCCGCCCGGCTGAGCAACGCGCTGCCGCCCAGGTAGCAAAGGTTCCAGCCGTAGCCCAGGAGGAACAGCGCCGGCGCGAAGGTCATCCCGGCCGGTCCAGCAATCACCAGGGCGGACGCAGTGATGGTCACCAACCCGGCAAGCATCGCCGGCCGCGGTCCTGAGCGGTCGATCCACCAGCCGGTCACGGGCGCGAAGGCGAACATGCCGAGGCTGTGGGCGGACAGCATCAGGCCGAGCGCGCCCAATCCGTGCCCGTAGTGATGCGCATGCACCGGCACGGAGGTCGTCAGGGCCACCATGACCAGGTGCCCGACCAGCATCACCGCCGCCGCAAGCAATGTCGTACTACGAACTGCTTGACGTGGTTCGACTTCCTGCCGGTCAACCCGGCCGGCCTTGGTCGGCCGGATCCAACTGGAGGTGAGGACCGCGGCGAACGCGGCGGCAATTGTCAGCAGGAACGCGCCGGAGAGCGGAGGTAGGCCCGCTGACTGGGCGGTGTCCTGGGCCAGTCCCAGAAGAAGCGGCCCGCCTACAGCGCCCGCAGTACTGGCCCAGACGACTGTGCTCATCGCCGCTGCTCTACGTGCTGGCGTAGCCGCGTCGGCGGCGGCGTACCGCGATAGCAGAGCGGCCGCGTTTCCGGCGCCGAGCAGGAGCATGCCGGCGAACAACAGAACCACGGGTGCACCGACAGCAGCCAGCACGGTCAAAGCTGCGCCGGCCACAGCCACGGCGTACCCCAGTCGTAGCGCCTGTGCCCGGCCTACCCAGGTAGTGAGCCGCCCGATCACGACGGCGCCGATCGCAGTACCCAGCACCCCGGCGGTGTTGGGTAGCCCCGCCACAGCCGGGCTCAGCTGGCCGGCGATGAGGACGGTGCTCACCGCACTTGCGACACCCATCGCGGCAGTCATCACGGCGGCGGAGAGAAGGACTGGAATCAACATGCCATCAACGCTAGAAAGGCCAGCCGCAGTCATGAATGCATGAAGTAAGGCGTCAGTTCTTGTGGAGGGCCGATATCGAAGGTGTTCTGGGGAGATGACCTTTCAGGAGCGGAACCTGGACTCCACCGACTGGCAGATCCTGGCCGAACTGCAGGCTGACGGGCGACTGTCGTACAACCAGCTGGGCAGACGGGTGAACCTGTCGCCGCCTGCTGTTGCCGACCGAGTACGTCGGCTGGAGGAGTCCGGGGTCATCGTCGGCTACAAGGCACAGGTGGATCCGGCGCGGGCAGGTCAGCCGCTGTCCGCCTTCGTGCAGATGCGGTGCACGACGGGCCGATGCCTGCTGAAGACGACCAAGTCCGACGATTTCCCCGAAGTACTGGAGATCCACAAGCTGAGCGGCAACTCCTGCACGATGCTGCGGGTCCGGGTCGCGTCCATGCGTCATCTGGAGGGGTTGTTCGAACGGCTCGGCGAGCACGGCGAGATCAACACGCACGTGGTGCTGTCCACGGAGTTCGAGGGGCGGCCGGTGCAGCAACCGACCGTCGACGCCCGGCCGGTGACACGCTCGAAAGGCTGGTCCTGACACGGGTTTCGGAACTGTCGGCAGGCGGTCATAGGGTGACTTCATGAGCTTGAAACTTGGTGCGCACGTCGATCAGGACGACCCGCTGGCCGAGGCGGCCGACCGAGGTGCGGACCTGGTCCAGTTCTTCCTCGGCGACCCGCAGGGCTGGAAGGGTCCGAAAGTCTCCTACTCCGAGGGGGCCGAGGCGCTGAAGGCCCGCGCGGAAGCGGAGGACGTCGACCTGTATGTGCACGCGCCGTACGTGCTGAACGTGGCGACGCTGAACAACCGGATCCGGATCCCCAGCCGCAAGCTGCTGCAGCAGACGCTGGACCTGGCGGCCGAGGTTGGCGTCAAGGGTGTGATCGTGCATGGCGGCCACGTGGGCAAGGGCGACGACCCGGAGGCCGGGTTCGACAACTGGCGCAAGTGCATCGAGCGCGCCGAACTGCCAGTGCCGCTGCTGATCGAGAACACGGCCGGCGGCGACAACGCGATGGCGCGACACCTGGACCGGATCGCGCGGCTGTGGGAGGCGGTGCAGGCATCGGGGAATCCGAACCTGGAGAATGTCGGCTTTTGCCTGGACACGTGCCATTTCCATGCGGGCGGGGAAGAGCTGGGGTCCGTGGTCGACAAGGTGCTGGCGATCACCGGGCGGATCGATCTGGTGCACGCGAACGGGTCGCGGGATCCGTTCGGGTCCGGCGCCGACCGGCACAGCAACTTCGAGGAGGGCGAGATCGACCCGGCCGACATCGTCGCGGTGGTGAAGGCGGCGGGTGCGCCGGTCGTGGTGGAGACACCGAACGGCGACCACGGGCAGAAGGCGGACATCGACTACCTGCGCGCGCATCTGAACTGACGGCTGCCCTTGAGTGGTCTGCCGCGAGCGGGTGGACGCGTGGGCGGGCAGAATCGGGGGATGCAGATTTGGGCTGAGCGGGTACCTGAGCTGTTCGCGCCGGGGTTTTGGGGGTGGGGAGATCTTGATGTGCGGTTCAGTACGGACGAGCCGCCGGATGAGCTGATCAGCAATGTGCACGTGGTGGCGCGGACCGAGGGTGGCATCGTCGTCTGCGCCAACGATCTGGGGTGGCGGTTCCTGCCCGGCGGTACGCGGGAGCCGGATGAGTCGATCGAGGAGACCGCCGGGCGCGAGCTGCTCGAGGAGGCCGGGGCGCGGCTGGTCGGGCCGATGACCTGGCTCGGCGCGCACCGAGCCGACCACCGCAGGCCCGAGCCCTACCGCCCACACCTGCCGCATCCCGTTTCGTACTGGATCAATGTGGTCGCCGATGTGGTGATCGATCAGGCGCCGACCAACCCGGACCACGGAGAGCAGGTCCTCGAGGTGCTGGTCCTGCCGCCCGACGAAGCCATCGCCTATCTGGACGGGATGGACGACAACGACGGCGTGATGGGCAACCTGGTCAGACTGGCTCAGGCAATGGAGCTGGTCTAGCCGAACGCCAGGGCAGTACGAAGGCGCTGAGCAGGCAGCACCCGCCGGCGATGAACATCGCGGCCCGCAGGCTGGTGAGACCGGCCAGCACTCCGCCGGCGGCCATGAATGCCGGCTGCACGGATCGCGAGGTGATCGACCACGACGCGAACACGCGGGCCATGAAACCGTCCTCGGTCACCTCCATCCGGTAGGTCGCGAACGACGGGTTGAAGGCACCGGCGGCGACCAGCAACGCCAGCTCGGCGAGGGTCAGCAGCAGGACCCCGTCCACCCCTGGCGTTGCCAAAGGCAACAACAGCAACCAGGGCGTGCGCAGTACGCCGAAGACGATGAGCATCCGGTGCAGGCCGAAGCGACGGGTCAGGCGCGGCGCCAGCCAGGCACCCAGCACGCCTCCCAGACACGGCAGCCCGAGGACCAGGCCGTATTGCCAGGGCTTCATGTGCAGATCGCGAAGCATGAACACTGCGAGGAGCGGCGAAACCATCATCACCGGACCGCCGAAAAGCTGCGAGTTCCAAAACAACGACCGCAATCCGCGATGGCGCAGGATGTACCGCCAGCCCGCGGTGATGTCGGGCTTGTCGTTGCGCCGCACGAGAACCGGCTCAGGCTCTTGGATCCGGCGGATACCGAAGGCGGACAGCAGGAAGGAGATCGCGTCGATGGCCAGCGTCACCGTCGCGCCGACCAGTCCGACCAGCGCGCCACCGATCGGCGGCCCGACGCTCAGGGTGATCCAGGTGGTCGACTCGAACCGGCTGGTCGCCTCTGCTCGACCATCGGCTGGAACCAACGCCTTGAGGTGTGCGCCGCTTGCCGCAGTGAACGCGATCAGCGCGGCGGACTGCAGGACGCCGACCACGCAGAGCTGGGCATAGGTCAGGAGGTCCACCGCCGCAGCGACTGGAACGCTCAGCAGCGCCCCGAACCGGACCAGGTCCGCGGTGATCATCACCGGTCGCTTGTGGCGCCGCTCGATGAAGTCGCCCGACGGCAATGCGATCGCAGCGCCGGCCACCGCCGACAACGCGGCCAGCAACGACACCTGGAACGTGCTCACGTCGAGCACTAGCACCGCGACCAGCGGCAACGCCCCTGAACCGATCGCGCTTCCCGCGGCACTGACGGCGAAGGCGGTCCACAGCCGACTGAAGTCCGGACCCAACGATGACGGCATCGCCCGATCGTAGAAGGAGCCTCCGACAAAACCCGTCACCCTGAATCAGCCTGCTGCCACCGGCCAGCGGCACGGCCAGATTCGCCTGCCGCCGGGAGACCAGCGGCAAATACAGACGGCTCAGCGCAGGTTCAAACCGCCGTCGAGCAGGATCACCTCGCCCGTGAGATACGAGCTCTGGAGGACCGCCGCGATCAGGTCGGCCACGTCCGACGGTTGCGCCGCACGCCGCATCGGACTGGACGTTTTCCACAGCTCCTGCGCAGCGGTCCAGTCCGCTGTCATCGCCGTGTCGACCAACCCGGGCGCGACCGCATTCACCCGTACTTCTGGCCCGAGCGCGGCCGCGAGCAATTTGGTCACGTGATTCAGCGCGGCCTTGCTCGCGGCGTAGGCGATCGAGCTGCCCTTCGGCCGCACTCCGGCATGGCTCGTCACGTTGACGATGGAGCCGCGCGACTCCCTGAGGGCCGGCAGGGCCGCCGTACAAAGGAGCCATGGGGCGATCAGGTTCACGTCGAGGAGTCGCCGCCAGTCCGCGGCGCTCAGGCCGTCCAGCTCAGCATGCGCAACCGGCCAGCTGATGCCGGCGTTGTTCACCAGTACGTCCAGTCGCCCGTGCGCGGCGAGAGCCCGGGGAATCAGTCCGGCGGCCTCGTCCTCGTTCGCCAGGTCGGCCCGCAGATAGGTCCCGCCAAGCTCCTCGGCCAGCTTGAGCCCGGCGTCTTGGCTGTTGCGCGAGTGGATCACCACTGTCAGCCCGTCCGCCGCGAGCCGTCGGGCCGTGGCCTCCCCGATCCCCGACGTGGACCCCGTCACCAACGCCACCCTGTTCATCGGGCCAGCCTAGGGTCGCCCGATAAACCGGCTGGCCGGACCGGAACAGCTCGCTACGGCTGGCGCATGATCCCGTACGCCGAACTCGTCGACGAAGCTGCCTCCGCATCCTCTACGTGATCCGCGACAGGCTCCAATCCCGTCAGGTGACCGGGGGTCGATAGCGCAGGGCGTCCATCAGGAGGTCGAGGAGGCGGCCGGCCTGTTCGCGGTTCGAGCCTGCAGCCAGGGCGACGCCGCTGAGGCTGATCAGTACGTCGCCCGGCGCGACGTCGGAGCGGATCTCCTCAGCTGCAGCGCTCGCCTCCAGCAGCGGCTGGATCGCGCCTACCAGCAGCTCGAAGCTGTGCGCGTACGGATCGGCGCCAGACGCGATCACCGCCCGCAGCGCGTCCGCCATCCCGATCTTGCGGGTCATGTAGTCGATGAAGCGATCCATCCAGGCCCGGGTCGCCTCAGCCGGCGGCAGCGCGGCGAGCAGCTCCGGCGCCGCGTCGCAGACCACGGCGAGCTCGTTCCGATAGGCCGCCTCGACGAGCGCCTCCCGGGTCGGGAAGTGGCGGTAGAGCGTCCCGATGCCGACGCCCGCCTTCTTGGCGATCGCGTCGAGGGTCGCGTCGAGCCCGCACTCGGAGAAGGCCCGGACCGCAGCGGACAGCAGGAGGTCGCGATTGCGCTGGGCATCCGCCCGCAGCGGACGATCCCCTGTCGCGGTCATCCCCGCCCCTCCTTCCTGATCGCGCTGGCCCGAATGTTGGTCGCTCCGGACCCCAAAACCTAGCCGACCCCGGCGCCCGCTTGATAAACGGAGGATCCTCCAGTTAACTTCCTCTTACCGGAGGATCCTCCGGTTCAGCTTAGCTCGTACCCCGGAACAGGACTTCTGATGAGCCGAATCACCACCCCCTTCACCCGCGAGTCCACTGCGGACGAGGTGATCGCGGACGCAAACCTGAGCGGTCGCCGAGCCGTCGTCACCGGCGGCGCGTCGGGCATCGGCGTCGAGACCGCCCGCGCGCTGGCAGCCGCCGGCGCGGAGGTGACCCTCGCCGTCCGGAACCTGGAGGCCGGCCGACAGGCCGCCGCCGGGATCAGCGCCAAGACCGGCAATCCGGGCGTCTTCGTGGCGCCGCTCGAACTCGCGGATCGCGCGTCCGTCGCAGCGTTCGCCGCGAGCTGGGAAGGTCCGCTGCATCTCCTGATCAACAACGCGGGCGTGATGGCCGAACCGCTGAACCGCACCCCCGAAGGCTGGGAGCACCAGTTCGCCACGAACCACCTCGGCCACTTCGGTCTCGCCCTCGGGCTGCACCCCGCACTGGCCGCCGCGGGGAACGCCCGGATCGTGTCCGTGAGCTCCAGCGCGCACCTGCGCTCGGGGATCGTCTTCGACGACATCCACTTCGAGAACCGCCCGTACGACGAATGGTCGGCGTACGGGCAATCCAAGACGGCGAACGTGCTCTTCGCGGTCGAGGCGACCAAGCGCTGGGCGCCTGACGGGATCACCGCCAACGCGCTGATGCCCGGCGGCATCCGGACCGCGCTCCAGCGACACCAGGATCCGGAAGCGAACCCCTGGCTCAAGGAGATCTTCGACAACTACCCATGGAAGACCGTGGAGCAAGGCGCCGCCACCTCGGTCCTGCTCGCGGTCTCCCCGCTGCTGGCAGGCGTCGGCGGTCGCTACTTCGAGGACTGCAACGAGGCGCTGCCCCATGCGCCTGGCGACGAGGGCGGCAACGTGCCTGGCGCATCGGGCGACGGCGTCGCGGCGCACGCCCTGGACCCCGAGGCCGCCACCCGACTGTGGGACATCTCCCTGGAAATGCTCGACCGGTGAAGAATGCGCCACCGCCACGGTCAGGTCGGCGGTGGCGTCGTTCCGGACCGGACGATCTGATCGGCCCGCTGGGGTCTGGCGCCGTGGGCCGGTAACCTGACCGACCGTGAGTGACTTGAGCATCCGGACCATCTCCGCCGACGAGCACGCTGCCTATGTGGCGGTGCAACCGGCGGCGAGCTTCCTGCAGACGCCGGGCTGGGGGGCGGTGAAGAGCGAGTGGAAGGCCGAGTCGCTGGGCTGGTTCGATCCGGCCGCTCCGGGTGAGCTGGTCGGCGTCGCGCTCGTGCTTTACCGGCAGATGCCGAAGGTGAAGCGCTACCTCGCCTACCTCCCCGAGGGCCCGGTGATCGACTGGGATGCGATCGACCTCGGCCGTTTCCTCCGTCCGCTCGCCGCCCACGTGCAGGAGCAGGGCGCGTTCGGCCTGCGGATGGGGCCGCCGGTGGCGACGCGGCGCTGGACGGCCAAGACCATCAAGGACGCGATCGCCGGCGGCCAGCAACCCAAGCTCGGCGATGTCCGGCCCGACGTGATCGAGCCGTCGGGCGCGACCGTGACAGCTCAGCTGCGGGCGCTCGGCTGGAAGGCCCCCCGGATCGGCGAAGGCTTCGCCGCGGGACAGCCGCAGTACGTGTTCCAGGTGCCGCTGGCCGGCAAGACCCCGGACGACCTGCTCAAGGGCATGAACCAGCTGTGGCGGCGCAACATCAAGAAGGCCGAGAAGCTCGGCGTCGAGGTCACCCTCGGCACGCCGGAGGATCTGAAGGCCTTCCACGCGCTGTACGTCGAAACGGCCGAGCGGGATCACTTCACCCCCCGGCCGCTGCCGTACTTCACCAAGATGCAGGCGGCGATGGCGAACCAGCCGGCCGACTGCTGCGACTTCCGGCTCTACAACGCCTACCACGAGGGCGATCTGGTCGCTTCGACGATCTGGGTCCGGGTGGGCGAGCACTCCTGGTACTCCTACGGTGCCAGCTCGACCGCCAAGCGAGACGTCCGTGGATCCAACGCGATCCAGTGGCGGATGATGTCGGATGCGCTCGCAGCGGGCGCGTCCGTGTACGACCTTCGGGGCATCACCGACACCTTGGACCCGAACGATCCGCACGTCGGGTTGATCCAGTTCAAGGTCGGCACCGGCGGCGAGGCCGTCGAATACGTCGGTGAGTGGGATCTGCCGTTGAACAAGGCGCTCTACACCGCATTCGACCTCTACATGAGACGGCGATGACATCATGCCCCTGATCCTGCACATCGATTCCGATCGATGGCGCGACCACCTCCGTTCCACGTGGAACCCCGACATCGTCCCGGTCGCCAAGGGCAACGGGTACGGCTTCGGCAACCCGCGACTGCTGGCGGAGTCGCGCGCGCTCGGCGCGAAGACCGTCGCGGTCGGCACCTACCTAGAGGTCCCGCCGGACTTCAAGGACGATGTCGTCGTGCTGTCACCGTGGCGGCCCTTCCTGGAGGTCCCGCAGGGTAAGAACATCATCCACACGGTCAGCCGGCTGGCCGACCTTGTCTCGATCCCGGCCGGCAGCCGGGTGCTGATCGAGGTACAGACTTCGATGCACCGGCACGGCATCGGCGCGCGCGAACTGCGGCACACGATGCTGCTGAACGCACTGGACCGGATCAGGTTCGAGGGCTGGTCCCTGCATTTCCCGATGGGCGCGGGCGGCACGTCCGCCAACATCCGGGAGGCTCAGGAACTCGCCAAAGCCGCACGGGCGGTCCGGCCCGGCACCCTCTGGGTATCGCACGTCCCGCCCCAGAAGCTGGCCGACCTGGGCGAGGACGTCAAGCTCCGGATGGGCACCGCACTCTGGCTCGGCGACCGCGGCTCGTTCACCGTGCGGGCCACCGTCCTGGACGTCCACTCCGTACGCCGGGGCGAGCGGGTGGGGTATCGCCAGCGCCGGGTGGCGGGTGACGGCCACATCCTGGTGGTGTCGGGTGGCACCGCTCACGGTGTCGGCCTGGAGGCCCCGACCGCGGCGGCCACCGTGCGGCAGCGGGCGATCGCGATGGCCAAGGGCAGCCTGGACGCGGCCGGGATGGCGTTGTCGCCGTTCACGATCGAGGGCAAGCAGCGGTGGTTCGCCGAGCCGCCGCACATGCAGGCGAGCATGCTCTTCCTGCCGTCCTCGGTGGCACCGCCGGCGGTCGGTGACGAGGTGGGCGTCGACGTCCGCTTCACCACGACCACCTTCGACAAGGTCTCGATGGACTGACCTCTGTGGCGGTCACCGGCCGGTGACCGCCACCTGTGAATCAGAAGGCGACCGGCGAGGCGAGGTCGACGATGGTGCCGTCCGGAAGCCGCAGGAACGACGAGATCTGCCCCCACGGCGTCTTCTCCGGCTCCTTCAGCGACTCCGCGCCGGCCTCGACGGCCCGCCGGAAGACACCCTCGACGTCGTCGCTGACCAAGGACAGCTCGAAGGCGACCTTGTCCGGCCTCCCGACCGTGTACTTCTCCGGCAGGTGGCTCTGGCCGACGGCGTAGTCCGCGAACGCGATGTTCGTGTCACCCCCGGTCTCGACCTCTCCGAAGCCCTGGTCGTGGTACGTCCCCTTCAAGCCGAAGGCCTTCTCGAAGAACTCCAGCGACGACTTCGCGTCCTCCACGTACACAACGGTCTTACCGAACTTCACGACGATCTCCGTTCTCCACAACCTGCGGGACCACCCCGCCACCCAGCCTGACGCGGGCGGCCGCGAAAGTGTGACGAACCTGCGAGGTTGACTTCAGGTGCACCTGAAGTAGCACCGTGGTGTGCATGGCTGACCTGAGCTTCCTGGACCGGATCGAGCAACGGCCCGACGCCGCCGCACTCCGGGCGGAGTCCATCCGGCTACTGGCCCTCGCGCCGGGCGACACCGTCGTCGACGTCGGCTGCGGTGCGGGTCATGCCGTGGCCGAACTGGCCGAGGACAAGCTGAAGGTGATCGGTATCGACGCGGACTCTGACGCGATCACCGCAGCCCAGGCCCGTACGCCGGACGCGGTGTTTCACGTGGCACGGTCGGACCAGTTGCCGCTAGAGGACGAGTCGGTCGACGGGTACCGAGCGGCTCGCCTTCTCCACCTCTTGGCCGATCCCCTCCCGACGCTGGCTGAGGCGTGGCGCGTGCTCAGGCCGGGGGGACGGATCGTGCTCGCTGGTCAGGACTACGGCTTCCTCATGCTGGACAGCAGCGACCAGGACATGGCCGACGTCGTTCTGCTCGGGCTCGAGTGGCGTACGGTCGCGCCGCGCGTGGCCCGGAGCTACCGCGACCTCCTGCTGGACCAGGGATTCCTCGACGCCGAGGTCGTAGTACACAGCGAAGTGATCACGGACCACCGGCTGATGGTCAAGCAACTGGAAGCGGCCGCGGCTGCCGCGGTCGGTAAGGCGCTGATCACGCAGCACGATGCCGACGCGTGGCTCGCCGAGCAGGCCGATCGCGGCGAGCGCGACCGCTTCCTCGCAGTACTCCCCACTCTTCTCGTCGCCGCCACCCGGTAGGGGCCGGCGGCCGAAGTCAGGTGGTCTTCAGGCCGCCTTGCCAGCGCACGGTCGGAAGGAGGGCGTCGACGTCGACGCGGTCCTTGTTGGCGGCAACGATGTCGATGAGCGATTCGATCAGGGTCTCCGACAGCAGGTGCGGCTGGAGACCGAGGCCGACCAGGCCGGTGTGCTTCACGTTGTAGTAGTGCTCGGCCTGCTCCACTCGCGGGTTGTCCAGGTGGTCCACCTGCACCGGTCCCGGGAAGGCTTCCGCCACCTTCTCGGCGATCTGGCTGACCGAGTAGCTCTCGGTCATCTGGTTGAAGACCCTGAACTCGCCCGCGTCGGCCGGGCTCTCCACCGCGAGCCGGATGCACTCGACCGTGTCCCGGATGTCGAGCAGCCCGCGGGTCTGACCACCGGCGCCGTAGACCGTGAGCGGCTCGCCCAGCACCGCCTGGATGACGAAGCGGTTCAGGACGGTGCCGAACACCGCGTCGTAGTCGAGCCTGGTCGCCAGCCGGCTGTCCCTCGCGGTTTGCGGGGTCTGCTGGCCGTAAACGACGCCCTGGTTGAGGTCGGTGACGCGAAGCCCCCAGACCCGGCAGCCGAACTCCAGGTTGTGCGAGTCGTGCACCTTGCTCAGGTGGTAGAACGAGCCGGGCTTCTTCGGGTAGAGCATCCGGTCCTTGCGCCCGTTGTGCTCGACCTCCAGCCAGCCTTCCTCGATGTCGATGTTCGGCGTGCCGTACTCGCCCATCGTGCCGAGCTTGACCAGATGGATCGACGGGTCGATCTCGGCCATGGCATACATCAGGTTGAGGGTGCCGACCACGTTGTTCTGCTGGGTGTAGACGGCGTGCTGCCGGTCGATCATCGAGTACGGCGCGGCCCGCTGCTCGGCGAAGTGCACGATCGCCTCGGGCTGGAACTCCCGCAGTACCCGGTAGACGAAGTCGGCGTCGAGCAGGTCGCCGACGTAGGCCGCGATGTGCTGTCCGGAGATCTCCTCCCAGGCGGCGATCCGGGTGTCGAGGTCCTCGATCGGGACCAGGCTTTGGACGCCGAGCTCACGGTCGTAGCCGCGCCGGGCGAAGTTGTCGAGCACCGCCGTCTCATGACCGGAGTCGGACAGATGCAGCGCCGTCGGCCACCCAAGGTAACCGTCACCGCCCAGGACGAGTACGCGCACGAGCAGGGTCTCCCTTAGCTGGACTGTTGGACTTTCACTCTTTTCCTATCCTGTTCAGCGCGGTTCTAACGTGATGAGTTCCACTCCGCGCCTGGGAATTGGCTGTGAATCCGTCCGATGGAACCACCTCGAAACTACGCGATCGGCCGACCTCGAAGCCAGCCGATCACCCGGAGGTGCAGAATGGCCGGGTGCAGGTCTTGCTCCGTTACTCAGCGTCATCGGTCGTAGCCACCGCGATCAGCCAGCTCGCCTTCCTGGTCTGCTACTGGATCGGTACTCCAGCGACCCTGGCCAGCGTGATCGCCTTCGCCGCCGGCGCGGTGCCGAACTACCTGCTCAACCGTCGCTGGGCGTGGGGCCGGACCGGACCGGCCCACCCGACCCGCGAGCTGTTGCCCTACGTAGCGATCACGCTGGGGTCCTTGGTGGTGATCTCGTTCCTGACAACCGTCGCCGACGCGTGGATCCGGAACATGACCGAGACACACTCCTGGCGGACGTTGCTTGCCGGCACCGCCTATCTGGCCGCCAACGGCTTCACGTTCATCCTGAAGTTCGTGCTGTTCGACCGGTTCGTGTTCGCAGCACCGGGCGACGCCGGAGAACGTACTCCCGCCACCAGGTAGTGGTCATCACCCGCGCGTAGTTCGCGCCGTACACCAGGCCCGGGCCCTTCTTGCTCGTCCCGTCGCCGCGCCGCCGCATCGTCATCGGCAGCTCCACCGCCCGCGCGCCGCTCGCCAGTACGCCGAGCAGCAGTTCCGACGACTGGTACTGCGGCTCCCGCAGCGTCACCGAACACGCCAGGGGGGCCCGCATCGCGCGGAACCCGAACGAGGTGTCGGTCAACCGCCGCCGCGTCAGGATCGAGGCGAGAACAGCGAAAACCCGTACTCCGAGCCAGCGCAGGTGACTGTCGGCGTCCTCCTGGCCCAGCCGGCGTGACCCCGTGACGAAGTCTGCCTTGCCCTCAAGGATCGGCCGCATCAGCACGTCGAGCTCGGAGTTGTCGTACTGACCGTCCGCGTCAGTCGTCACCACGTACTGCGCGCCGCCCTGCGCGGCCAGCTGATACCCCAGCCGGAGTGCGGCGCCCTGCCCACGATTCGTTGCCGCATTGCACACATACGCGCCGGCAGCGGCGGCAATCTCCGCAGTGTCGTCCTGGGCACCGTCTACGACCACCAGCACGTCGACAGGTAGGCCCGCGCAGGTCTTCGGCATGTTCTCCAGCACCGGGCCGATGCCGCCAGCTTCGTTGTAGGCGGCAACGACCACGACGAGCGGTGCGAAGGCTGGTTCGCCGTGCCGCTCGCGGAAGTCGTCCAGCGCCTTCGAGTCCACGTCGTCCGGATAAGCCTTCAGAGCCGGCCTGGCCTGGTCGGGCCCGAGCATGGCGGTCAGCCCGATGGCTCCGGCCAACGGGAAGAACACCAAGGCCGGCAGCTGGTAGCGCCACGAGAACTCGAACGCGGCAGATCCCAGCAACAGAACTATCCCGGCTGCAGCCGGGAGAAGCGCGGCTGCGCGGAGTCCGGACCGCCGCTTGGCCCGGCCGAGCCCGGCAGCTGCGGCGAGACCGATCAACGCGGCGATCCCCAGCGCCAGGCCCGGCGTGTAGCCGCCGTTCAGCTGGTAGGCCCGGAGGATTGCCGCCGGATCATGCCGCACGTACGGCGAGGTCCCACCGTACTGGCGCGCCGCGTCCGCGGTCTGCTGGTCTGAACCGTTCGGATAAGTGAGCTGGAACTGCCACCGCTCCAGCGGTACGTCGTCCGGCGAGGTGGTCCTGGTCGGGGCGAACCCCTTGAGGAAGTCCGTCAGCGCGGCCTTGGTGACGTCGAGCGGCTGATGGGCGATCACCAGCTTGGCGAACTTCGTGGCCAATTGCTGCTTGGTCGTTCCCGGTGGCAGGGGACCAGGCGGCCAGTTGGGATCGCCGTAGTGGTTGTGCGCGTACTTGTCGACGCCCAGACGCTGGCCGAGCGGCTCCGTCGGGCAGAACAACCGGGTGCCCGCGTCCAGCGGCAACTTGGAGCAGTCGGCAACCACCGCGGTCCGCCCGTAGAGCACCTGGTTCTCGGCACCGGTGAACCCCCACCGGCCGGTCTCGGCGTGGAAGTAGCCCACATAGGCCCCGAACACGACGAGGAACCCGGCCACAGCAGCCCCGGTACGCAGTACGAGCCGTGGCCAGTCCTTCCGCCGACGCCAGGCCGAGCCGACCACCACGAGGTAAAGCACCACAGGGAGAAGCAGAGTCATGCCGATCGCCCGTACCGCGAAGGCGGCTCCCAGCAGTAGCCCCACGGCGGCCGCGCGCTTCCACCCCGGCACGCCCCAGCCGAGGAGCAACCAGAGGATGCCGACGAGCAGTGCGTCGAAGGTGGTCTCGGCCATGATGTTCTGCTCGATCTGCACCTGGTAGGCGTCGAGCAGCAGCGGGGCCGCCGCGAGCGCAGCCAGCCAGCGGTAGACCCCGAGGCGCCTGGCCAGCGCATAGAGCGCGACTCCCAGGGCAAGGCCGACGAGGTGCTGGACGATCACCACGAAGGTGAGACCGCCCAGGTCGACCAGGGGCCGCAGTACGAGGTCGTAGCCGATCGGGTTGAGCTGGTCCGGCTTCAGCTCCTTCATGTTCGCCAGGTAGTGCACCGAGTCCGCATAGATGATCGCCGGTCGGTAGGCGATCGTCGCGAGGACACGCAACGCAGTTCCCGCCACCAGGAAGACGACGAGCAGCCAGTGCTTTCGCAGTACGTGGGTCACTGGTCGCGGAAGTACTGCCAGGTCCGGGACAGCCCGTCCGCCAATGACACGGTCGGGTTGTAGCCGAGTGCCCCGGCGCTGGAGGACACGTCGACGACTACAGCAGGCATCTCCCCCGCAGGGGCGTCCACATGCTCGGCCGGAATCGGACTGCCGGTCACCGAGCGGACAGCTTCGACCAGCTCTAGCACCGACACGGAACTACCGGACCCGACGATCGCCCGGCCGTCGAACCCGTTGTCAAGGGCAAGCAGAATCGCCGCGACCACGTCGTCGATGTAGACGAGGTCCCGCCGCTGCAGGCCATCGCCGTACACGGGGACGCCGGTCCCGGTGAGCGCCGCGCGCATCAGCCGCGGCACGAAGCTGTCCTTGTGCGACATCCCCGGCCCGTACACGTTGGTGAAGCGCAGGGCTGCCGTGCTCAACCCGTAGCTGCCCGAGTACGCCGACAGCAGCATCTCCCCCGCCGCCTTCGTCGCGCCGTACGGCGTGAGCGGGCGCAGGGGCAGGTCGGCGGTGATGGTGGAAGCACCGACGTCGCCGACCACCGCATTCGTGGAAGCGAGCACGAACTGGCCGACTCCGCTGCCCCGGGAGAGCTCGAGCAGCACCTGGGTGATGGTGACGTTCTCCGCGAAGGTCCGCATCGGGGCGTCCACCGAGCGGAGCACCGATGTCAGCGCCGCCAGGTGGATCACCGCCCGCGGCCGGGTCTCGAACGCCGCGATGCAAACCTGTTGGTCGGCGAGATCCCCGGTCACGACCTCGACGCCGGAGTCCCAGGACTGGTCGGGCGGCTCCCGGTCGACAGCCGTGACCGGGACGTCCCGCTTCCGCAGAGCGGCGACGACCGCCCGTCCGATGAAGCCGGACGCACCGGTGACCAGCACCCTGTCCGCAAACCCGTCCATGGCAGCCAACCTACCGCCGGGCCACCAACCGCCAGGGCACCAGCCGGGTCATTGGTTCCTGTAGGAGCGCAGATTGGAGCGCAGAGCGACGCCGACGGCAACGACCGTGCCGACTGACAGGACGGCGGCGAAGCCGATCATCGACGGCCTGAGGGCGAGGTGCTGGATGACCAGGCTGAAGGCGATCGACGGCAGCCCGAGGCCGAAGTACGCGACCACGAAGAAGGCCGCGAGCACACCCGCCCGGGAGGCGGGATCGGCCGCGATGACCGTCTGGGTGACCGCGCTCTTGAACAGCAGGCCGGCGCCGGCGCCGGCGAGAGCGGCTGCGGTCAGGATGAGCCACAGGGTGGGCCGGTAGAGCGATAGAGCTGTCAGCGCGAGCCCGATCGGGAAGAGCAGGGTGCCGACCTTGAGCACGACGCCCTGAGTGAGCCGGCCGAGCGCCAACTGGGCGACCGCGGAGGCGGCGAACGCGATGAACGGCGCCAGCCCGGCGACGAAGTACGACGTGATGCCGAGCTGGCCACGCACGATGATCGCCCCCAGGGACGAGAACAGGCCCATCACAGCGAAAGCGAAGAACCCGACGGCCGCGGCGGCAGCGAACGCGGTCCCGCCACCCGGACGCAGCGCGAACCGAACCGGCCGGGCCTCGTCCGTCAGTTCCGTGTCGACGGTCTCGGGACTCGCCAGCACCAGCAGGAGCAGCAGCGCCATCAGCCCACCGAAGACGATGTACGCCGTGTGCACGGGCGCCGGGGCCCACTGCGCAAGTGCGCCCGCGACCAACGGGCCGAGCGCCAGGCCGCCCAAGTTGGCGGCAGTCGCCACGAGCCCTGGGACAGGTGAGCCGAGCTGCTCAGGCTTCGCCTCGTGGTAGAGGTCGGTGAGGTAGGCGGTCGCGGTGGACGCCATCAGCCCGATGGCGACGCCGGTCAGGATCCGGCCGACGATCAGCCCCGGCAGCGCGGGCCAGACCGCCAGCACGGCCGCCGAGAGGATCCCGACCAGCAGTGCCGGCGCGATGATGCGTCGCCGGCCCAGCCGGTCGGAGAGGTGCCCGAGCAGCAGGAAGCTGGACGCGGCGCCGACCACCATCACCGCGAACGCGATCGTGACGGTGGTCGCGCCGAAGTGGTCCCGCACCTGGTAGATCGGCCAGAGCGGGGTGGGTACGGTACCGAACGCCATCAGCGTCAGGAATGCGGTGGCGACGAACCAGAACCCGGTGGCGTGCCGGACCTGCAAGCCTCGTGCGGCGGTGGCGGATGGAGCGGCGGTACTCATCACTCGGAGGCCTCTCATCAAAGAAGTCGTACTGACATCTGAACTGAACGAGGCCGTCGTCCGGAGCGATACCAGCTTTCGAGGACCTGGAGGAGATGGTTTCCATCTCTGCCGGAGATACTGGTCGTCATGGAACTACGGCACCTGCGGCATTTCATCGCGCTCGCGGAGGAACTCAGCTTCACCCGGGCCGCGGCGCGGGAGCATATCGTCCAGTCCGGGCTGTCGACCTCGATCCGCGCGCTGGAGAAGGAGGTCGGCGCTCTGGTGTTCGTCCGGGGAACCCGGCCGGTGCGGCTGACTGCCGAAGGAGCCGCCTTGCTGCCGGCGGCCCGGCGTACGTTGGACGCGGCCGCGGCGGCTCAGCAAGCGGTCCACGATGCGCACGGAGTGCTGAAGGGTGCGCTACGGATCGGCGCGCTGCAGACCAGCGGGCACAGCCTGCCTTTCACCGCCTGGCTGGCCGCGTTCGCAGTGGATCACCCCGGGGTGGACATCTCCGTGCACCAACTCCCGGCGTTGCAGATGCTGCAGATGGTGGGAGATGGCCGGCTCGATTGCGCACTGGTCTCCCTGGTGTCCGAACAAGTGCCCGGGCTCGAGGTCGTGCCTCTCCTCGCCGAACCGCTCGTTCTGGCCTGCGCCTCGACTCATCCGCTGGCCAGGCGCAAGACGGTCACGCTCGATGAGCTGGACGGCGAGAGATTCGTCGAGCCTCCCGGGCAGTGGGCCGTCCGGGTGCTGGTCGACAACGCCTTCCGCGAAGCAGGCCTGAGCCGCCGAACGGCCTGCGAGGTCAACGAGTGGACGATGGTCCTCGACCTCGTCACCGCCGGCGCCGGTATCGCCCTGGTCCCCATTGGGCTCGACTTTCTCCCGGGGGCCCGCAACCGCCCGGCCCTGATCCCCCTGACCCCCACTCTGCTCCGCCGCGTAGACCTGGTCCTCCCCCGAGGCCACGCCGCCACCCCCGCGGCACGCCGCTTCCTGGAGTACGTCATTCCCACCCCCTGACGGGGTACGTGCGAACTCAGGGCGACGAGGGCTTGACGCGGCGTGATGTGGTGGGCAGGATCGCCCCGGACGCGGGCTGACAACCTTGTCATCGGGGCCGCGTAACTCTCTGGTGGACGGCCGACGGTCGTGCGCCGGCTTCCCGTGCAAGGAGCGTAGATGAATCTCCGCCGCCCTCTGGGGCTCGTCACGTCTCTCGGGCTTGTTGTGACAATGTCTGCCATGACGTCAGCGAGCGCCTCTTCACCCACCGCCTCCCAGGCCACCGCAACTCAGGCCACCGCGACCCAGCCCGCCGCCGAGCAGGCGGTTGCGGGTGGCTCGTCCTACTTCACCTCCTTCGAACCGGGACAACCGCAGCCGGGCTACACCGACGTGGTCGAGACCGGCCCGGACGGGAAACCCCGCGCCGACGGGGTGCAGGGCCCGACGCCGACCGGGATCGGCGGCAGCGAGATGGACAAGGTCACCAAGGTCGAGGCCAACGGCGAGAACACCGGGGGCGGTGAGATCGCGACGAACGCAGCCGACGGCGACAAGTTCACCAAGTGGCTGGTGTTCGAGCCGACCGGCTGGCTGACCTACGAGACCTCCGCGCCGGTGACGATCCGGAAGTACGCGCTGACGTCGGCGAACGACGCGGACGGCCGGGACCCGAAGAACTGGACGGTGTCCGGCTCCAACGACGGCACCACCTGGACCACGCTGGATACCCGCACCAACGAGAACTTCGAGACCCGGTTCCAGACGAAGGAATACACCTTCGCCAACGACACGGCGTACAAGTTCTTCAAGCTGGACATCACGCAGAACCACGGCGAAGGCATCGTGCAGCTGGCCGACTGGTACCTCTCCAACGGCGCTCCGCTGCCGCCTCCGGGCGAGGTCGCCGAGTCACGGCTGGACTCGGGCCCGACCAGCGCCTACAACGCCCGCGCCCGCACCGGCTTCACCGGCGTGAAGTCCTTCCGGTACGCCGGGCACCAGACCGCCGAGGGCCGCGGTTACACGTGGAACAAGATCGCCGACGTGGATCTGCAGGTCAGCAAGGACACCCGGCTGTCGTACAAGATCTTCCCCGAGCACGTCGAGGGTGATCTGAGCTACCCGAGCACCTACGCGGCCGTGGACCTCGCGTTCACCGACGGCACCTACCTGAGCGACCTGAAGGCCAAGGACCATCACGGCTTCCGGCTCAGCCCGCGCGGTCAGGGTGACGCGAAGGGACTGTCCACGAACCAGTGGAACAACATCGAGGCCGACCTCGGCAAGGTCGCCGCCGGCAAGACGGTCGCGCGGATCCTGGTCGGCTACGACAAGCCGTCGGGTCCCGCAGACTTCCGCGGCTGGATCGACGACATCCGTCTCAGCAAGACCACGAACCCCGACGACGCCGCCCAGAAGACGGCGAAGAAGCACCCGTCCGACCTGGCGCTGACCACTCGCGGCACCAACGCGACCGGTGGCTTCTCCCGCGGCAACAACTTCCCGGCGACCGCCGTACCGCACGGATTCAACTTCTGGACGCCGGTGACCAACGCCGGGTCGACCTCCTGGCTGTACGACTACGCCAAGGGCAACAACGCGGACAACAAGCCGGAGATCCAGGCGTTCTCGATCAGCCATGAGCCGAGCCCGTGGATGGGTGACCGGCAGACCTTCCAGGTGATGCCGTCGACAGCGGACACCCCGACCGCGGACCGCGAGGCCCGGGCCTGGCCGTTCAGTCACGACAACGAGATCGCCCGGCCGTACTACTACGGCGTCACGTTCGACAACGGCAACGCGGTCGAGCTGGCCCCGACCGACCACGCGGCGATGCTGCGGTTCTCGTTCCCGGCGGGCAAGGCCTCGCTGATCTTCGACAACGTGAACAACCTCGGCGGCCTGACGCTCGACCCGGTGACCGGCGTGGTCACCGGCTACAGCGACGTGAAGAGCGGCCTGTCCACCGGAGCCGGACGGCTCTTCGTGTACGGCGTGGTCGACCAGAAGGTGCTCGCCAGCGGCAAGCTGGCCAACGGTGGCGGCTCCAACGTCGGCGGCTACTTCATGTTCGACGCGAACGTGAAGCAGGTCCAGCTCCGGATCGCGACCTCGCTGCTCGGCACCGCCCAGGCCAAGAAGAACCTGGAGCTGGAGCTCGCGGCCGGCAGCAAGTTCGACAAGGTGAAGGACGCCGCCCAGGCCGCTTGGGACGCCAAGCTCCGCACAATCAAGGTCGAAGGTGCGACCGCGGACCAGCTGACCACGCTCTACTCGAACCTGTACCGGCTGTTCCTCTACCCGAACAGTGGCTCGGAGAACACCGGTACTGCGAAGAAGCCGGTGATCACCTACGCGTCGCCGGTCTCCCCGAAGGTCGGCGTGGACACCCCGACCACCACGGGCTCCAAGGTCATGTCCGGCCAGACCTACGTGAACAACGGGTTCTGGGACACCTACCGGACCGTGTGGCCGGCGTACTCCCTGTTCTCGCAGGACGACGCCGCCGCACTGGTGAACGGATTCGTCCAGCAGTACAAGGACGGCGGCTGGATCTCCCGCTGGTCCTCGCCCGGCTACGCCAACCTGATGGTCGGCACCAGCTCGGACGTGGCCTTCGCCGACGCCTACCTCAAGGGGATCAAGGGCTTTACAGAGGACGACGTGCAGTCCATCTACGATGCTGCGCTGAAGAACGCGGCGGTTCGCCCGCCGACGGACAACGTCGGGCGCAAGGGACTCGACCGCTCCGTCTTCAACGGCTACACGGCCAACACCACCAGTGAGGGCTTCAGCTGGTCGATGGACGGCTACATCAACGACTTCGGCATCGCGAACATGTCGAAGGCGCTCTACGACCAGGCGAAGAAGAACGACCCGCGCAAGCAGGAGTACCTGGACAACTACAAGTACTACCTGAACCGGGCGCGGAACTACGTCACGCTGTTCGACCCGACGCTGAACTTCTTCCAGGGCAAAGATGAGGACGGCGTCTGGGGCAACTCCGGTGGCCCTCAGGGCACCTTCGACCCGCGCGACTGGGGTAACGACTACACCGAGACGAACGCATGGAACATGGCGTTCTCCGCCCCGCAGGACGGCGCCGGCCTGGCCGCTCTGTACGGCGGTCGCGACGGCCTGGCGAAGAAGCTCGACGAGTTCTTCAGCACGCCGGAGGACGCCACTCACACGGGCGGCTACGGCGGCACCATCCACGAGATGCTGGAAGCGCGCGACGTCCGGATGGGCCAGTACGGGCACAGCAACCAGCCGTCGCACCACATCGCCTACATGTACGACTTCGCCGGGCAGCCGTCGAAGACCCAGGAGAAGGTCCGGGAGGTCCTCAACCGGCTCTACCTGGGATCGGAGATCGGCCAGGGCTACCCGGGCGACGAGGACAACGGCGAGATGTCCGCGTGGTACCTGTTCAGCATGCTCGGGTTCTACCCGCTGCAGGTGGGCTCCCCGTCGTACGCGATCGGCGCCCCGCTGTTCACCAAGGCGACGGTGAACCTGCCGGGCGGCAAGAAGCTGGTGGTCAGCGCCCCGAAGAACAGCGCGAAGAACCTCTACGTCAAGGGCGTCAAGGTCAACGGCAAGAAGTGGACCTCGACCGCGTTGCCGCATGAGCTGATCGCGAACGGCGGCAAGATCGAGTTCGACATGACCGACAAGCCGTCGAGCTGGGGTAGCGCCCGCAACGACGCGCCGCCGTCGATCACGAAGCCGGGCGAGGACCCGATGACGTGGCGCGACTCCACCGAGGACGAAGGCGCTGTCACCGCCGCTGGTGGTGTCGCCGTCTCCGCTCTGACCGACAACAACTCCCGGGCCCAGGTCACCCTGACTGGCGCGACCCCGACCGTGACGGTTCAGCTACAGCAGGGTCGGCCGGTGGCGATGTACAGCCTGACCAGCGGAAACACCGGTACTGCGCCCTCGGCGTGGGTGCTGGAGGGTTCGAACGACGGGACCACCTGGGCGACGGTCGACAAGCGGTCCGGCGAGACCTGGGCGTTCCCGGCGTACACCAGGTCGTTCAGTGTCGCCGCGCCCAAGGCGTACACGCAGTACAGGCTGGTGATGACTCCGGCGGCGGGGGCCGACGGGGTGACGCTGTCCGAGCTCGAACTGCTCGGCACGCTGAAGGGCGTCGAGGCGGGTGTCCACCCGAGTGACAAGCGGGTGGCCGAGACAAAGCCGAGCCCGACTCCGTCCCAGTCGATCGACCGCAACTTCGGCTGACAGCAGCGCGGCGGCCACCTCAGGTTCGAGGCGGCCGCCGCGGTTGTGTGCGGGTCAAAGAACTTCCGGCGGAACCTGCCCCTGAGAGGTTCCGCCGGACGCAGGTCCCCGGTGGCGCGAAAGAAATGGAGGGGTGGCGACCCCGCCCGGTCTGCCACCCCTTCACCGTACTGACGCCCGAGCCTTCTCAGAGGTTGCCTTATCGCAAAACAATCCATATCGCGGACAAACCGACGGGCGACCGCTCAACCGGTCCAGCGGCCTGTGAAGAAGGCGGCGGCCCAGATCGCGGCCAGAGGAATGGCGACGGCCAGGTAGAGCCGGCCCAGCCACGGTCTTCTCTCGACCAGCACAGCGAGACCGATCCACAGGGGCCACCACAGCAGCGTGGCGCGGGTCAGCGAGTAGACCCAGAACGAGGTGACGAATGCGCCGACCGTGGCTGCCACCCAGGCGGCTTCACCCCACGATCGGCGCCAGAGCAGCCAGACCAGCAGCGCCAGCCCGATGAACAGCGTGACCAGCTCGGCGCGGAACATCCAGGTCCAGTCGCTGCGCTCACCCGGGAAGTGGCCCGTGCTCGCGGCCTGGACGGTGTGCACGATCGAGGTCCACGGCCAGGTGAACTCGCGGGCCCAGCCCTTCTCCTGCGCCTGCTGCCAGGCGAACCAGGACCCGTGGATGTGCTTCAGGTAGGCCATGAACCCGAGCACCGGGACAGTCGGCAGGAGTAGCCACGGAAGCGACAGCCAGTCGCGCTTCTTCGAGGTCACGAACTCGACCACCAGCGCGAACAGCAGGAAGATCCCGGACACCCGCACGGTCGACGCGAGCGCGACGAAGATCGCCGCCCGTGCCCACCGGCCCTGGCGCGCGGCCAGCCAGCCCGGGAACGCGAAGGCGCAGAAAAGGGCTTCCGTGTACGGCGCGGCGAGGAAGACCCCGACCGGAGCCGCGAACCAGATCAGCGCCGCCTTCGGCCCGAGGTTCGCGAGCTGTGGAAACTCGTACTGCGCGAGCCGGGCGAGGTAGACCCCTGCGACGGCACTGGCGATCAGCGAGACCAGGATGCCGCCGGCAACGTAGCCGATCCCGGTCCAACTGGCTACGCGCATCAGGACGGGCAACCCCGGGAAGAAGGCGGCCAGCGGCGCGCCTGAGGGTTCGCCGTTGTCGTAGCCGTACTGCGCGATCGCCTGGAAGTGCCAGACGTCCCATTGGAGCCAGGCGCGCCAGACGTTCGGGTACGTGGTACCGCGGTTGAACAGCAGCGGCGCGGACACCGAGAGCACGAAGATCCCGATCCGTGTGACCAACCACCAGCCGAGTGTCTCCCTGGCGGTCGGGTCCAGCCGGAAGCGCTGGAGACCGGCCACGTCACGAGCTCTTCTGGCCCGCCGGGGCCGCGGCTCCCCAGCCGTCCGCTCAAACACCTGCCACGGCACGCTTCTGCGCACAGACGTGCGCCGACGAACCCGGCCGCGACGTGGAGATCACCTCACCATGGTGCCCCACCGACCACAGTCCCTGTCGAATCCGGGGCCTACTGACGGCCGCCGCCACCACCGTTGCCCTGGCCCCCGTTGCCGGGGGTCGGTGAGGCGGGCGGTCCCCCGGTCGGAATGGTGGGCCAGCCTGGCGGCCGGGTCTTGGTCTTCGTCGGCGTCGGAGTCGGCGTGTCCGACGGCGACGGCGTGTCAGACGGGGTCGGAGTCGGGGTCGGCGTGGGAGTGGACGTGTCCGACGGCGTCGGGGTCGGCGTGGGCGTCGGCGAGTTCTCCAGGCTCTTCGAGTCCGGCGCCTGGAAGTCCGCCTTGTTCTTGCCGTCCAGCGCGGGCTGCATGAACGCCAGCCAGGTCTGCACCGGCCAGTTGCCGCCGAAGAACGCCTTGTCCTTGCTGAAGGGGTCCAGATCCGACTCGCCCGTTTTACCAGCGCGATAGAGGACCGAGGTCGACAGGTCGGGCGTGTAGCCGGTCCACCACGACGTCAGCGTGTCCGAGCCGTCCTTGCACCCGTTGCACTTGGCGTTGGCCGCGCGGTGCTCGACCGCGACACCGCCGGCGGTACCGGTCTTGCCGGCCACCGGCCGGTTGAGGTCGCGGGCCAGCGTGCCGGTTCCCTTCTCGACCACGTTCTGCAGCGCGAAGTTGACCATCGCCGCGGTCTGTTCGGGGATCTTCTGCACGGGCTTCAGCTTGGTCGTGTCAGACCAGTAGTTGACGTTGCCCGGGTAGATGACCTTCTTGATCGTGTGGACCGGGACGTACTTGCCGTTCGCGGCGAACGTCGCGTAGGCGTTGGCCATGTCCACCGGCGAGGCATACGGGTCCGGCCCGAGCACCGTCGACGGGTTGTTCCGGCCGCGCTCGAGGGCAGCCGTCTTCGGGATGCCGGCCGCCTCGGCGGCGTTGACGAGCTTGTCCGGACCGTTGTCCATCTGGTTGTCGACCAGGTCGTAGAAGGCGGTGTTGATGGACTCCTGGGTGGCCTTCATCAGGCTGACGTTGCCGTAGTCGGTGTTGAACTCGTTGCGCAACTTCAGGCCTTGGATCAGGATCGGGCTGTCGCCCTGGAGGTTCTGGTAGATGTCGAAGCCGTCATCCAGCGCGGCCGCCACCGCGAACGGCTTGAACGAAGACCCCGGCCGGGCCTTCAACGTCGCCCAGTTCAACTGGTTCTGCAGGTAGTCGGGACCGCCGTACATCGCGACCAGTTCGCCGGTGCCGGGCCGCACCGACGCCAGCCCGAGGTGCAGATCGCCCTTCTTCTTGGGGCGCTTGGAGGCAGCCGCGACGATGTCGCTCTGGAGGTTCTTGTCGAAGGTGGTGGTGACCTTCAGCCCACCGCCGCTGATCTTGTCGTCGGGGACACCGAGCCGCTGGAGCTCCTTGCGAGCCATGTCCAACAGGAACCCCTGCGGGCCCTTGTACCGGTTGCTCTTGGGCTTCTTGACGAACTTCGGGAGGGCCTTGCTGTACTGCGCGAACTGGGCGTCGGTGATCGTGCCGCTCAACCGCATCCCGTCCAGCACATACCGATACCGGTCCAGGATGAGCTTCTGGGCGGCCGGGGACTTGTCGTCCGGATCGAACCGGCTCGGGTTGTTCAGCACGGTGGCCAGGAACGCGGCCTGCGGAACGCTGAGGTTCTTCGGATCCGGAACGCTGAAATAGGCGTCACCGGCCGCGGCGACGCCATAGGCCCCGTCGCCGAAGTAGATGGTGTTGAGGTAACCCTCGAGGATCTGCTTCTTGTCCTGCTGGCGGCTCAGCTTGGTCGCGATGAACAGCTCCGAGAACTTCCGCGAAAAGTTGCGTTCCTGGGTCAGGTACATGATCTTCACGTACTGCTGGGTGATCGTCGAGCCACCCTGCAACTGCTGACCGCGGGCGATGTTGAACGCGGCCCGGGCCATACCGGACGGCGAGATGCCCGGGTTGGTCCAGAAGGTCCGGTCCTCGGCTGCGATCACCGCGTCCTGGACCGTCTTCGGGATCTGCGCCAACGGCACCGAGCGGCGGTTCTGCTCGAAGAAGGTGCCGAGGACGGTCTTGCCGTCCGAGTAGTACACCGTGGTGGTGTTGGTGGCGAAGGCCTTGTTCGTGTCCGGGATCTGCGTCGTCTGGTACCCGATGAAGAATGTCGCAGCGGCCCCGATCACGCCCAGGAAGAAGAGCGCCAGCAGCCAGCCGAGGACCCGAAGCGCCCAGTGTTTCTTGCGGCGGGCACGGGCGGGGGCGGCTTTCCTACGACCTTCACTCACTGTGCAATCCTCGACGATCTCGCTGAAGTCATTGCGACCCAGAGTACGGCGGATGTGGTAACGGCCCGAATCCGTCAGGATCGTAGCGCTCGCACCGGCCACTGGCTCCGATGGTCACCACACCTCGGACAGACTGCCCGGAAGTTGCTTCGGCAAACTAACTTGCAACGTTGGAAATCGGTTGCCGTCCGCTACCGCAGGTCAGCCGGTGACGTGCGGTGCGAGCAGCGTCACAGCGATCAGGGCCGCCGGGAAGCAGGCCAGGAACATCGTGAACGTGTAGCCCATGATGTCGCGCGCCTTCAGTCCGAGGATGGCCAGCGTCGGCAGCATCCAGAACGGCTGCAGCAGGTTGGCACTGGCCTCACCGAGGTCGTACACCACCACCATCCAGCCCGCATCCACCTTCAGCTCGTTGGCGGCCTGCAGCACATACGGCGCCTCGATCACCCACTTGCTACCGCCGCTCGGCACGAAAACCCCGAGGATGCAGGAGTAGATCGCCACCAGGGGCGGGAAGAAGAACTGGTTGCTTGCCTGCACCAACCATCCGGCCAGCCGGGCGGACACCCCGGTGTAGGCGATCATCCCGAAGATTCCGCCGTACAGCGGGAACTGCAGCAGTACTCCGGCCGCCGCCGGTGCGCCGTCCCGCACTGCCCGGGCCATCCGCCACGGCCGCCAGTGCAGCAGCATCGCCAGCAGGAACAGGATCAGGTTCACCGTGTTGAGGTCGAGCGCGTTGAAGAAGCTCTTGCCCTCGAAGTAGCGGACCAGGTAGACCGCACCGAGCGCGACCACCAGCAGGCTGAACAGCGGCGAGTGCTCCAGCCAGTCACCCGGCCTTCTGGCCTCACCGTTGTCCCGCTGCCCGTTGTACGCCGAACCTCGGCCGATCAGCGGCTTCAACTCGATCCCGAGGTGCTCGGCGGTTCTGGAGTTGTCCTCGCCGGGCGCGACGAACCACGCCATGCCCACGCCCACGCAGTACACGAAAAGAGTGGCGACGATCGCCTGCCAGGTGAAAATGGTGTCGCTGAGCGGGATCAGCCCGCTGGCGTGACCGCCGGCACGGATCACCTCCTGGACCGGTGCCGGGCTGCTGCTCGCGCTGGCCACCTGAAGAGCTGCCGAGCCGGACAGGCCCTGCGCCCAGACCGTGCCGAGTCCCAGGAACGCCATCGCCCCGAGCGCCCGGTAGTCAGCCTTCGGCACGTTGCGGGCGACCTCGCGGGCCAGGATCGCGGCGAAGATGAGGCTGAACGCCCAGTTCAGGTACGACGCCAGCATCGCGACGGCCGCCACGAACGCGACCGCGGTCCTCGGGGACTTGGGGATCCGCGCCAGCCGTGTGATCAGACGAGCCACCGGGCCGCTGGTCGCCACGGCGTACCCGCCGATGATGATCATCGCCATCTGCAACGTGAAGGTGATCAGGCTCCAGAAACCGAGGCCCCAGGCGTCGATCAGGCCGTAGCCCTTGGTCGCGGCCGGATTGTCCGGTCGTTTCAGCAACGGCTCGCCGGTGACGAGGCCGAACACGAGCACCACGAAGGTGCCGACCAGGACGAACCCGAAGGCGTCGGGCAACCACTTCTCGGTGAAGGCGGTGAACCGAAGGGCCGTGCGGGCCAGCGGCCCCTCGTCCTCGACCAGGCCGTGCTTCACGTGCTTTCCGTGGCTGTCAGCCATGACCCTCCGCTCCCGCGCCACGACTTTGTGTCAGCTGATTAACGCAGATCGGCGCCTGCCGTAACAGGTTTCACGGCGGCACGGCGCGGCGAAGCTGACAAAGGTCGACTTTGTCAGGAGTTGCCAGCGAGGATTGTCGTGCTTACAGTGGCGCCACGATGTATCGAGTCGATACATCACGTCATGACAAACTAGGTCGGGGAGGTGGGTCATGGGAAACCGCAGTGGCGTCCTGGAACTCGCCGTACTCGGCCTGCTGCATGAAGCGCCGATGCACGGTTACGAGCTCCGCAAGCGCGTCAACGCCCAGTTCGGCTGGGGACGCGTGTTGTCGTTCGGATCGCTCTACCCGTGTCTGAAGGCGATGCTCCGCACCGGTCTGATCTCCGCCGACGCCGGCGAACAACGAGGCGGAGACAGCGGTAGAAAACGGATCGTCTACACGATCACGGCCGACGGCAAGGACCACTTCGCGAGCGCGATGCACGACGCCGGCCCGTCGGCGTGGGAGGACGACACGTTCGGCGTCCGGTTCTCGTTCTTCGGCCGCACCGAGCCGGCGACCAGGTTGCGCATCCTCGAGGGCCGACGGGCCCGGATGGAGGAACGGCTGGCCAACTTCCGGGCCGCGATGACCCGGACCGCGGAGCGGGTTGACGCGTACACCCTCGAGCTGCAACGGCACGGCCTGGAGTCGGCCGAGCGCGAGGTCCGCTGGCTGAGCGAGCTGATCGACGGCGAGCGACGCCAGCAGCGGCCCCCTGAAGAGCTTCACCCGCCTGTACCACCCCCCAATTAAGGAGTTCAGATGACTTCGATCCGCGTAGCGATCGTCGGTGTCGGCAACTGCGCCAGCTCGCTCGTCCAGGGCGTGCACTACTACCGCGACGCGAAGCCCGAAGAGCGCGTCCCCGGCCTGATGCATGTCCAGTTCGGCGACTACCACGTCCGCGACGTCGAGTTCGTCGCCGCGTTCGACGTGGACGGCAAGAAGGTCGGCCTCGACCTCGCCGACGCGATCGGCGCCAGCGAGAACAACACGATCAAGATCTGCGACGTGCCGCCGAGCGGTGTCACCGTGCAGCGCGGCCACACCCTGGACGGCCTCGGCAAGTACTACCGCGAGACCATCACCGAGTCCGACGCCGCGCCGGTCGACATCGTCGCCGCGCTGCGCGAGGCTCGCGTCGACGTCCTGGTCTGCTACCTGCCGGTCGGCTCCGAGCAGGCCGCGAAGTTCTACGCCCAGTGCGCGATCGACGCGAAGGTCGCCTTCGTCAACGCGCTGCCCGTCTTCATCGCCGGCACCAAGGAGTGGGCCGACAAGTTCACCGAGGCGGGCGTGCCGATCGTCGGCGACGACATCAAGTCGCAGATCGGCGCCACCATCACGCACCGGGTGCTGGCCAAGCTGTTCGAGGACCGCGGCGTCACCGTCGACCGGACCTACCAGCTGAATGTCGGCGGCAACATGGACTTCAAGAACATGCTGGAGCGCGACCGGCTGGAGTCCAAGAAGATCAGCAAGACCCAGTCCGTCACCTCGCAGTTGGTCAACGACATCGACCCGCGCAACGTGCACATCGGCCCGTCGGACTACGTGGCCTGGCTGGACGACCGCAAGTGGGCCTTCATCCGGCTCGAGGGCCGCAACTTCGGCGACGTGCCGCTGTCGCTGGAGTACAAGCTCGAGGTCTGGGACTCGCCGAACTCGGCCGGCATCATCATCGACGCGATCCGCGCGGTGAAGATCGCCAAGGACCGCGGCATCGGCGGCCCGATCCTGTCGGCTTCGTCGTACTTCATGAAGTCGCCGCCGGAGCAGTACGCCGACGACGTCTGCCGCGACCTGGTGGAGAAGTTCATCAAGGGCGAGGTCGAGCGCTGATCTGCTCGCGCTGATCCCCCGGCGCTGATCTGCTCGCGCTGATCTGCTGGTCCCCGCAGCCGGACACCCGGCTGCGGGGGCGCTGGGTCTCCTGCCCGCGTACCAAGGCTGCCGGCACCTCGCCGACCTGCTCAGCTCGCGCTAAATTTCCTCCGTGCGACTTCACGTGGGCTGCGCGATGTGGACCCACGCGCCTTGGAACGGCTCGCTCCTCCCCCACCCGCTGCCACCCGCGGGACGACTGCGCGCGTACGCGAGTTGGTGCAATGCGGTCGAGGGCAACACGACCTTCTACGCGACGCCTGCGCGAAGCACCGTCGAGACCTGGGCCGCGCAGACCGATCCGGACTTCCGGCTCGTGGTCAAGCTGCCGCGGACGATCAGCCACGAACGCCGTCTCACCGGCGTCGACGACGAACTCCGGACGTTCCTGACGGCGATGGAGCCGCTCGGCCCGCGGAACCACGCGTTCTGGATCCAACTGCCGGGCTCGTTCGCATCAACCGACCTCGGCACGTTGGCCGCCTTCCTGCAGCGGCTGCCTCGCGCACACCGGTACGCCGTCGAGGTTCGCCATCCCGCGTTCTTCTCCGAGGAGCGGTCCGCCCGCCTGCTCGAACAGGTCCTCGGCCGCGTCGAGGCCGAGTGGATTCCCTTCGACACCGTGACTCTCTTCGATCGCCCTGCGACCAGCTACGCCGAACGCGACGCGTGGATGAAGAAGCCGCGGGTGCTCCGCCGGTCACACGCGCTCACCAAGTATCCGATCGTCCGCTACATCGGGCGGGATGATGTGGAACTCACGATCAACGGCTGGGACTACCTGGTGGCCGCGGTCGTCGACTGGCTGCAGGAAGGTCGCTCGCCCACCGTCTTTCTCCACACCCCCGACAACGTCGAGGCGCTGACGCTCGCTCGCCGCTTCCATGCGGACGTTCACGCCCGGTTGCCCGAGCTCGAGCCGCTCCCCGAGCCTCTGCCGGCGCAGCCACCCACTCTCTTCTGACTTATCCACAGGCGGGAAATCCGCGCCTGAACCGAGGCTCGATCTCCATATGTTCTCCGCTGAGCAACCACTCACGGGAGGACACCGATGGACCACGAGAACCCTCAGCCGAGCGAGCAGCGCGTCCACGCCGAATGGCTGATCGCCGAGCTACGGCGACGCGCGGCTGACTCCGCCGATCCAACAGATCAGACCGACCTGCGCCGATCAGCGGACTCCCTCGTCCGCCTGGCGACAGCCCTCCGCGGATGACCACCACCGACGAGGTGCAGGCCGCCCTCCACCAACTCAACTCCGCCCGGTACGCCGGGGCCGGCGCGACGGGGCATCCGCCTAGCTCGCTCGCAGAGTTCCTGGAAGGCCATGCGCGGGCGGCCGTGCAGCTCAGCGGCGCGGGCGAGACCGCCTGGAGCGGCCAGGTGATCGAGGCGGGCGAGGGGATCCTCGGTGTGGCGCACTGGGACGGGACCCTCCACCTGGACCGCGAGTGCATCCTCGAGCCGCTGCGCGAGATGTACAGCCGGGCGGGTGAGCCGCAGTCCGACGCAGCGCTGGTTCGGTATCGCGACGCACTCGTCACGGTGCTCCATGAACAATCGCACTTCCTGGGACCAGCGGGGAGCACTCAGGAGGCTGCACGAATCGCCTTCAAGAAGCCTGGTGGACGCGCGCTGGAAGAGGGTGTGGCGGAGCTGTGGGCCCAGGACCACCTGGATGCCTATCTGGACCGGCTCGGCATTCACGAGGCTGCTCCCGGCATCTCTGGGGTGCGGAGCGAGCCCTCCTACCAAGCGTTCGCGCCCGCCGTGCGCGTGCTGACCACCGACCTCGACCGGCGCGCAGGACTGCCGCCGGGCGAGGTGCTGAACGCCCTCAACCGGCAAACCGCCGAAGGACAGTGGAACCTCGTCGTCGACCTGGCCTACAAGTCGAGCCGCCTCCCGGAGCTCGTGCCGCCCGACCGCGAACAAGCAGTGCGTCTCCGCCTCGAGACAACCCTGCGCGAATCCTTCTCCAGCCTCGCCCACTTCCAAGGCCTCTCCAGAGAATTCGCCGCGACCCACTCAAGGGCCATCGGCGACCGAACGGTGAAACTACTCACCCGCGAAATCATCGCCGCAGAAGCCTCCTTCCAATCCAACTCCTCCCTCGACCTCCAAGCCCACGCCACCCAGTCCCCACCAACCCTCGCCCCACAGTCCCCGTCCCTCACGACAGCACCGAACTCGCTCGCCACACCACCCGCCGCCGCCCTCATCACACCGGCCGCACCACCCGGCTCCCTCGCCACACCACCCGCCGGCGCCACCACGCCGTCCGCCTCTACTCCGTCGGCCGCACCACCCGGCTCCCTCGCCACACCATCCGCGGGCGTCACTACTCCGGCCGACTCACTGGCCGCACCACCCGGCTCCCTCGCCACACCATCCGCAGGCGCCACCACACCGGCCGCCTCTTCAAGTCCGCCGGCCGCGCCCCTCACACCATCAGCATCAGCATCAGCATCAGCATCAGCATCAGCATCAGCTCATGCTCCCGCGACTGCTCCAGCTCGTGCGCATGCGACACCGGCTGATTGCCCTGCGACTGCGCCCGCACATGATGCGGCGAGTCTCGCTGGCTCAGCGGAGGCGGCGACGAGGGCGGCCGCTCACCAGGCGTTGTCAGGAGTCGCCCCGCCGGACCCGTCGGCTGCTACGAATCGGCTTGACGTTTCGGCGCGGTCACGGGTTCAACAGTCAGCCCAGCGAGCCGCCGACCACGCGGACGGGCGAACGCTCCGTTGACCTACGGCTGGCCCTGGCCGTACGGAACCCGAACGTCAAATGCGACCAGCCAGCCCCCAGGCGGGACTCCGCGGCTCCAATCCCGTCCACTCTGCACCACCTCCACGGCGGGGCAAACGTGCCCGGTTTGCCGATTCAGCACCATCAACGAGCAGACCCACCAGCCGCAGCGGCTGCGGTTGGTGGGCCGGGCCAGTTCGGGCCTGCGGTTGGTCAACCCGCCAGTGGATGACCAACCGCAGGGGCTCAGGTGGGGTTGATGGCGAGGGTGTAGACGCCGCGGCTGCCGTAGGTGGAGTAGCCGGTGTTGAGGGGGTTGCCATAGCCGACGTTGTCGACGCGCAGGTAGTAGGTGCCGGGCTGCAGGGTGGTGCTGACGCTCGCGCCCAGGCCGGTTGGGGTGCCGGCGTCGCTCTGTCCGGAGGCGGGGTCTGCGGAGGTGACGACTGCACCTGCGCTGTTGAGCAGGTCCAGCTTGATGTCGAGGTTGCCGCCGAGCGCGGCAGCGTTGGCCGTTGCGGTGTAGTTGCCTGCAGCACCGACATCGACGCGGTAGACGTCCACATCCGACTCGGCGGCGATCACACCCGAGGCGGTTGCGCTGACGGCGAGGGTGGCGGCGGCGCCAGTGGTGTCACCGACCTCGTCGGCGCGCAGTGCCAGGCCGTGCGTGCCGATGACGCTGTAGTCGTCCTCGGTGTTGTTCGCGCCGGAGTACTCGCCCTTGCTCCATTGGCTGATCCCGCGGTAGTAGCCGACGCCCATGATCGGCGCCCAGGAACCGTGACCCTCGTAGTACCCGACGGAAGCGGTGCCGTCGTGACCGAGGCCGACGTTGTGGCCGGCCTCGTGGGATGCGGCCTCGGCCAGGTTCTTCGCGCCGGTGCCGACGCCGCGGGTGAACACCAGCGCCGGCTGATAGTAGTCGTGCTGACCGGAGTTGTCGTAGACGCCGATGTAGGCGACACCGCCGCAGCCGCACCCGGATTGGTACCAGGTGTCGGGGTCGATCAGCACGCGGGTGCCGTACTGCTGGTCGCTCGCATTCGTCCGGTTGATCGCGTCCTGGGACGGCTGCTGAGTGGTGACGTCGACATCGAAGGCGGCGTAGTCCTCCGCGACCCGCGCCCACACTTCGTGAACAACGTCCTGCTCGGCGGTGCTGAACGTCGCCGGGTTCCCGTCCGTGTCGTACGGCGAGACGTTGACCGGGTCGATCCCCTTGCTCGCGTTCCATGCGGTGCCGGTGATCCTGTGCCCGTCGAAGTCGAGGTAGATCACCCGGTTCGAGCCCGGCTTGCTGTGCAACTCGAAGGCGGGACCGTCGGCGGCGGTAACGGCATCGGTGGCCCAGCGCGGCGAGACCTCCGGCGCTTTCTGAGTCTCGGTCAGCCCTGGCTCACGGAAGAACAGCCGGCCGTTCGCGTCGAGCCAGCTGGTCTTGTCCGTGGCGAGCGTGTCGCGCAACTTCTGTTCGGACAGGCCGTTGCGCTGGGCAACTTCTGTCAGTCGGGACTGAACCTTCGACAGCGCTGCCTGACCCTGGGTGGGCTGGCCGAGCAACTGATCGATCGGTGGCTGTCGAGCGTCGGCCTGGGTGCCGGCGGCAACCGCCAGCGCTCCGATCACGACGGCGCCGGCACACGCGAGTGCACAGGTACGGCGGAACTTGCTTTGCATCTGGAATCCTCCTCAAGGATTCCCCCCAACCTCACTGTTGTTTCCCCCGCGACCCGAGCCACTGCCCCTACCAGAACCGGCAGTGACCCGGGCAAACTCTGTGCGAACCGCGAACCGCGAACCGCCAATCCGGAGCCGCGACCCCGCGGCTGGTCCCGGCAGACCTACTAGCCGGCAGTGACGCGCACGGTGTACGCGCCGCGGCTGCCGTACGTCGAGTAGCCGGTGTTGAGCGGGCTGCCGTAGCCCGTGTTCTCCACCCGGAGGTAGTACCGTCCGGCCGCGACCTGCTGTTGCAGGCTCGCGCTCAGACCGGTAGGCGTAGCGGAGTTCGACTGTCCGGCGGCTGGGTCGGCTGTGGCGACGACGGAGCCGGCCGAGTTCAGCAACTGGAGCTTGATGTCCAGGTCTGCGCCGCTGGCTGCCGAGTTGGCAGCGAAGGTGAACGTGCCGGCCGAAAGGTCGATCCGGAAGGTGTCCACGTCCGAGTCGCTCGCGTAGACACCGCTGGTGGTTGCTCCGAGGGTGATAGCAGTGGCGTCGGTCGTCCCGTTGCCGTGGTCGTCGGCGCGCAGGGCGAGGCCGTTCTGGCCGACGACCGCGAAATCGTCTTCCTTGTTGTTGGCATCGGTGTACTCGCCCTTGCTCCACTGGCTGATCGCCTTGGAGTAGCCGACGCCCATGATCGGTGCCCAGGCGCCGTGGCCTGAGTAGTAGCCGACCGACGAGGTGCCGTCGTGGCTCAGTCCGACGTTGTGGCCGGCCTCGTGCGACGCCGCCTCCGCGATGTTCTTCGCACCGGTGCCGACGCCCTTCGTGAAGACCAGCGCGGGCTGGTAGTACGAGTGCTGGCTGGTGTTGTCGTACACCCCGACATACGCGACGCCACCGCAGCTGCAGCCGGACTGGTACCAGGTGGTCGGGTCGATCACGACGCGTGTGCCGTACTGCTGGTCGGACGAGTTCGAGCGAGTGATCGCCGACTCCGCCGGCGCCTGCGTGGTCACGTCGACGTCGAACGGCGCGTAGTCCTCGGCCACCCGGGCCCACACGTCCCGCACGACGTCCTGCTCGGCCGTGCTCCAGTTGCTGGTGTTGCCGTCGGTGTCGTACGCGGTGATGTTGACCGTTGCCGGCTTGCCGTTCGTGTTCCACGCCGTCCCGGAGATCGTGTGACCGTCGAAGTCCAGGTAGATCACCCGGTTCGAGCCGGGTTTGCTGTGCAACTCGAAGGCCGGGCCGACCGCGGCGGAGGCAGCCTGCTTGGACACCTTCGGGGCAACTGCGGCACCAGCCGACCTCTCCTTCGCGGTGGCGACCGGCTCGCGGTAGAACAGCTTGCCGTCCTTGTCGAGCCAGCTGGTCTTGTCGGTGGCCAGGATCCGCTGCAGCTGCTGCTCCGCGATTCCGTTCCGCTCAGCCAGTTCGGCGAGTCGCGGCTGGAGCTTGCCCAGCGCGGCCTTACCTTGGATCGGCTGACCAAGCAGCTGGTCCAGCGGGGCCGGGGACGGACCCTGTTGGGCGTCTGCCTGGTTGCCGGCCACGACGGCCAGCGCTCCGAACAGAACTGCACCGGTGCCGACGAGCGCACCGGTTCGGCGGAACCTGCTCTGCATCTGGGGTCCTCCTCAGGGACTCCTGGCGTCCCGTCGGCGGTACTGCGGGGGCGATGGGGCGTGCAACATCGCTGACCGGGGCGCTTGCCTCACTTCTGGTGCGCATGCGCGCACTCTGCGTAGAGTGCCCCACCGGTTGCCCCGCTGTATACATTTTCCCGCGGAATTTACCTTCCGCGGCCACCTTCCACGCCCGGCCGGCCCCCTTGCAGCGCGGCGCCAGCGTGTGACCCAGGACACATTGATCGAAATGTCGAATCCCGCCGCGACCGACCGACGCCAGATCGAAGGCGCCAGATCGAAAGGCGCAGTACGGACGAACCGAGCCTCGGGTGACACCGGGCAGCGAATGGAGACGACTCATGAAGCTCACCTTGCACACCTTCCTCACTCTCGACGGCGTCATGCAGGGGCCCGGTGGGTTCGAGGAGGACCGCAGCGGCGGGTTCGACCGCGGCGGCTGGCTCGTTCCGCACGTCGACCAGGACTTCGGCGAGATCGTCGACGGCTGGTTCGCGAAGGCCGAGGCGACCCTGCTCGGCCGCTCCACGTACGCGATGATGCAGGCGTACTGGTCGCAGGTCACCGACCCGGACAACCGGGTGGCGACCGTGCTGAACACGTTCCCGAAGTACGTCGCGACCTCGACGCCACTCGAGCCGGAGTGGGGCGACAGCACGGTGCTGTCGGGCGATGTCATCAAGCAGGTCCAGGAACTGAAGGACAAGCCGGGCGGCGAACTGCAGGTCCACGGCTCCTGCGGACTCGCCCGATCCCTGCACGAAGCCGGACTGATCGACGAGTACCGGCTGCTGACCTTCCCCGTCGTTGTCGGCAAGGGCAAGCGCCTGTTCACCGACGGCGCCACGCCCTCGGGTCTCACCGTCAACGAAACCCGGGTCACGAGCACCGGCGTCAGCTACGCGACCCTGACCCCGGCCCCCTTCAGCACCGGAACGGTCAACGTCGAAGACGGCAAGGAAACCGTCTGAGCGACCCAGCCGCCGCCTGCCGCTGCGGTTGCGTCCGAGGCACCGTAGGGCGGGACCCTCGGTTCTTCGGACGCAACGCACCTCACAGGGCAGCGCACCTCACAGGAGCAGGACCTGGCGGATCGGGCTGCCGGCGGCGAGTGCATCGAAGGCTTCGTTGAGGTCGTCCAGCCCCACGGTCGAAGTCAGGAGTCGGTCGACCGGGAGCCGTCCGGCTTGGTAGAGGGCGATGTAGCGAGGGATGTCACGGGAGGGAATGGCCGAGCCCAGGTAAGACCCCTTGAGGGTCCGCTCTTCAGCCACCAGGCTGACCGCGGGGATGCTCAAGGTCTGCGAGGGATGCGGCAGGCCCACAGTCACGGTGGTTCCACCTCGGCGGGTTGCGGCATAGGCCTGGCCGAGAACGGCCGCGCTTCCGACAGTTTCGAAGGCATAGTGAGCGCCGCCGCCCGTTGCCTCACGGACAGCGTCGACCACATCGTTGTCGCGGGCATCGATCGCGGCGGTCGCGCCGAGCGAGCGAGCCAGTTCGAGCTTCTCCGGTACGACGTCCACCGCGACGAGTGGATGTGCCCCCGCCAGCACAGCCCCGAGGAGCGCCGACAACCCGACGCCGCCGAGTCCGAAGACGACAGCGCTCTGGCCCGCCCGCACCCGCGCGGTGTTCACGACAGCCCCGACCCCGGTCATCACCGCACAACCGAACAGCGCGGCGATCTCCGGCGGCAGCGACGGGTCGATCTTCACCGCCGAACGCGCGGAGACCACCGCGTGATCCGCGAATCCCGAGACGCCGAGATGGTGGTAAACCCCGTCCAGCCGACGCGCGCCACTGAGCAGAGTCCCAGCGCTGTTGGCGGCAGCACCTGGTTCGCAGAGCGCTGCGCGTCCTTCCGCACAATGGCCACAGGCGCCGCAAGCGGGGACGAAGGCGAAGCCGACCGTGTCGCCCGGTGCGAACCCGTCGGCCTCCGACCGGACCACCTCGCCGGTCGCCTCGTGGCCGAGCAGCATCGGCATCACCCGCGGTCGCGAGCCGTCGATCACGGACAGGTCCGAATGGCACAACCCGGCCGCGCGGACCCGAACGAGCAGCTCCCCCGGCCCCGGCGGAGCCAGCTCGAGCTCTTCGATCCGCAGCGGCCGCGACTCGGCGTACGGGCTGGGAAGTCCCATCTCACGCAGTACTGCGCCTCGGACGATCATCCGGCGATTCCTTCCAGCGCCGCGCGGATCCGGTCGGGCACCGGCACCGGGCGGCGGTCGGTCCGGTCCACGAAGACATGCACGAACCGGCCGGTCGCCGCCGGGACCGCGGAACCGGACCGGAACAGACCGATCTCGTAGTGCACGCTGGAGTTGCCGACCTTCGACACCCGCAACCCGGCGTCGACCGTCTCGGGGAACGCGAGCGACTGCTTGAAGCTGCACTGCGACTCGACACACAGCCCGATCACGTCGCCGCCGTGATGTCGAGCTCGCCGGCACGGATCAGGAAGTCGTTGATGACGGTGTCGAAGAAGCTGTAGTACTCGACGTTGTTGACGTGCCCGTAGACGTCGTTGTCCTTCCAGCGCGTGGTGATCGCGAGGAAATGCGGATAGGAGGTCCGGTCCATCGGCCCACCATAAGGTGCTGGGTAGGACTGGGTACCAGGAGTGAGCCCGCGCGCCGGACGGGAACCCGACACGCACAACCTACGGTCGCGTAACTTACGGTACCGTAGGGTGAAGGGAAGCTGCCTGGCTCTACAGGCCACTTGGTGTGCCGCCCCGAGGCGCACCGTGCAGAGGCATTTTGGAGGCCCGCGATGACCGACGAACTGGTGACGAACCTGTTGCACGAGCTGGAACCCGTCGTCGAGGAGAACCTCGAGCGCCATCTCGCCATCACCAAGAACTGGAATCCGCACGACTACGTGCCGTGGAGCGAGGGGCGTGACTTCGCCTTCCTCGGTGGTGAGGACTGGGCGCCGGAGCAGTCGCGGCTGGACCCGGTCGCCAAGGTCGCGATGATCACCAACCTGCTGACCGAGGACAACCTGCCCTCGTACCACCGCGAGATCGCCACCCAGTTCGGGCTCGACGGGCCCTGGGGCACCTGGGTCGGCCGGTGGACCGCGGAGGAGGGCCGGCACGGGATCGCGCTGCGCGACTACCTGGTGGTCACCCGCGGCGTCGACCCGGTCGAGCTGGAAGTGGCCCGGATGGCGCACATGACCGCGGGTCACGTGGTCGACAAGAACATGCTCGAGGCGATCGCGTACGTCAGCTTCCAGGAACTGGCCACCCGTGTCTCGCACCGCAACACCGGCAAGGCCACCGGCTGCCCGATCGCGGACCAGTTGCTCGCCCGGATCGCGACCGACGAGAACCTGCACATGATCTTCTACCGCAACCTGGTCGCCGCCGCGTTCGAGAGCGCGCCGAACGAGACCATGCAGGCAGTCACCAACGAGGTGCGCAACTTCTCCATGCCCGGCGCCACGATGGAGGGCTTCGCGCGGAACTCGGTGACGATCGCGAAGGCCGGCATCTACGACCTGCGCTTGCACCACGACGAGGTGGTCGCGCCGATCCTGCGGATGTGGAAGGTCTTCGAGCGCGACGACCTGAGCGGTGACGGCGCCAAGGCTCGTGATGAGCTCGCCGAGTTCATGACCGCCCTCGACGCCCAGGCCAGTCGCTTCGTGGAGCAACGCGCCCGCCTGCTCGAACGCCAGGCCACCCGCGCCACCAACTGATCGACGCCCGTACTGCGTGGCGCCCCGCCCGGCGCCACAATCCAGAAGCCTCGCGGCGGTCGCTCACTTGTCGAAGTGAGCGGAGCCGTAGCGGCGAGCCGACGCGTCTTGCTGAGCCAGTCTGCGAAGGGCCAGCAAGACAGGGCCGCCGAGGGCAGTGACGACGACGGCTGCCTCGACTGTCCGAGCGCGGTCGTCGGCAGGCAGGTGGGCGACGTCCGCATCGGCGACCTGCTTGGCAGCCGCCGCGTAGGACTCCAACAGCTCGTCATCCAGGTGGTATCCCAGCTTCTCCAAGGCGTCGAGAGCCCCCGCCAGCAGCGCCCGATCCGGCGACCCGGAATGCACCCGCCACCCATGGTTCGCCACGAGTTGGTCGACCCGCTGCAGGGATTCAGGGCTCGCCGGCACAGCGTCCGGGATCAGCGCGCCATGAGCCGCGCCGAGCACCTCGTGCAGTTCGCTGGATTCCTCGTCGACCTCAGCCAGTACGCCGCGGACGCGAGCCAGGCTCAACCCACCCGCCCCCACCAGCGCGCGGATCAGCCGCAGCCGGCGGACGTGCGACTCGTCGTACCGGGCTCGGGTGGCGCCGACGGCCTGGCCCGCGGGCAGCAAGCCCTCGCGCAGGTAGTACTTGATCGTTGCCACCGGCACCTCGGTCCGGCTCGACAATTCAGCGATCCACATCCACGCTCTCCTCTTGACTTTTGGAGAGTATCACTTTCCAATATTGGGGAGTAGAACTATCTAAATCAGGAGGAGTGGACCATGAGCATCGTCGAGGGCCGTCAGACAGCGGCGTACGAGAAGGATCTGGTGGTCTTCCTGATCGGGATGCGGGTCAACTCGTTGCGTGCGTGGCGCCAGTGGATCCCCGTGTCGAAGGCGATGGGTCCGATGCTTCGTGAGCTTCTGGCGGATCCGGAGAGCGGTCTGCTCGGCTTCCGCACGTTCCCCGGGCTGCGTAGCGTCACGATGATCCAGTACTGGGAGTCCACGGAGAAGCTGCAGGCGTTCGCCAACGACACGCAGCGCACCCACCGCCCGGCCTGGACCGAGTTCTACAAGCACGCCTACAAAGGCAGCAACGTGGGGATCTGGCACGAGACCTACGTGGTCCCGGCCGGTAGTGCCGAGACGATCTACGCGAACATGCCGCTGCTGGGACTCGGCAAGGTCTCGGGTGTCGAGCCGGTGAACCAGCGCGGCCGCACCGCAGCGGAGCGCCTCAGCAAGCAGTAGGCCGCCGCGGAGAGCGGTGGTTACAGTGCACGCGTGCAGTTCATCCGGGATCTCGGCAGGCTGCTGAGGCGTGGGGACTTCCGTCGGCTGTTCGCCGTCCGGTTGACCTCGCAGTTCGGCGACGGCGTGTTCCAGGTGGCGCTCGCGTCGTACGTGCTGTTCTCGCCGGAGCGCGCTCCGGACGCCGCTGCCATCGCCGGGCTGTTCGCCGTCGCCCTGCTGCCGTACTCCGTGCTTGGTCCGTTCACCGGTGTTCTGCTCGACCGCTGGTCCCGCCGGCAGATCCTCTTCGGCGCGAACCTCACCCGGGCCGCGCTGGTCCTGGTGATCGGCCTGATCGTTGCCCTCGACAACGCTGGGATCCCGTTCTACCTGGCCGTGCTGCTGACCCTCGGGGTCAACCGCTTCCTGCTGTCCGGCCTGTCCGCGGGGCTCCCGCACGTGGTGGATCGCGACGAGCTGGTGATGGCGAACGCGGTGACCCCGACGTCAGGGACCGCGTTCTTCCTGGTCGGCGGCGGGTTCGGCGCCGTCGTGAAACTGCTGCTCGACTCCGACCTGGCTGTCCTCGGTATGACGGCAGTCGTCTACCTGACGGCGGCTCTGCTCGCCTTGCGCCTGGGCCGCAACCAGCTCGGGCCGGATCTGACCGGCGCGGAACCAGGCGTACTGGAGGCGATCCGCGGTATCGCGGGCGGCTTGATCGACGGCGGCCGGCACCTGAGGGAGCGGCGTCAACCGGCGCTCGGACTGGCCGCGATCGGTTCGCTGAGGTTCTTCTTCGGGCTCGTGACGGTCGCGACGATCCTGCTCTACCGGAACAAGTTCTACGGACCGGATGAGCTGGACGAAGCCTTCGGGGCGCTCGCGATCGCAACCGGCGCGATCGGCGCAGGCCTCTTCCTCGCCGCGCTGGTGACGCCCTGGGCGACCAGGGTGCTGACGCTACGCAGATGGATCACCGTGCTCTTCGTGGCCGCCGCGGTGGTGACGGCGATCCCGGGCGGGCTCTACACGCAGCCGGCGGTCCTGGTGGCGGGCTTCCTGACCGGGTTCTGCGCGCAGGGTGTGAAGATCAGCGTCGACACCCTCGTCCAGACCGGCGTCGACGACGTCTATCGGGGTCGCGTCTTCTCGCTCTACGACATGATCTTCAACGTCGGGCAGGTCTCGGCCGCCGCGCTCGGCGCCGTGATCCTGCCCGACGATGGGAAGTCCTACCCGGTCCTGACCTTCGTCGTCCTCGGCTTCGCCCTGACCGCTGTCATCTACTCCCGGCTGTCAGCCGGCGAGCCGGTCCCAGCTCATTGAGTCCTGTCCACTAGGTCCCGCGCAATGCGGTGATGGGCTGGATGGCGGAGGCCTTCCAGGCCGGGTAGGTGCCGGCGACCAGACCGATGAAGGCGCCGAGGAACGGCGAGCCGAGCGCCAGCCTGTTGTCCAGGATCGGCGTCCAGTCGCGGCCCCAGGAGACGCCGACCGTGAGCAGCACGCCGGCAGCCGTCCCCAACAAGCCACCGAGGAAGCCCACGATCACGCTCTCCACCAAGAACTGCACAGCGACGTGCCGCCGAGCCGCTCCCAGCGCCCGGCGCAAGCCGATCTCGGAGACTCGTTCCAGCACCGACAGCAGCGTCACATTGGCGATTCCCAACCCACCGACCAACAGGGCGACCGCACCCAACAGCAGGAACAGCGCGTTCAGGTCGGACTGGACGCCCCGCCGGACCCCGCCTTGAGCCGGCGGCGCGTCGACCTTCAGCGCGCTCGGGTTGTTCGGGTCGATCGCGACCGGCGCCTGCCTGCCGATCAGCTGAGCCGCACCCACCTGCGTGCGGATCTCCAGCGCGTCCGGTGCCGCCAGGTCGTACGCCGTCTTCGCCGTGCCGTTCGGCATGATCACCGCGTCCAGCAGTTCGGCCCGACCGCTGACCGAGTCGAGGATGCCGATCACCGTGTACGCCTGGTCGCCGATGAAGATCGCAGGCTGCGACTCGACCCGGTTGATGCCGAGCCGTTCGGCCGCGTGCTTGCCCAGGACCACGACCCGGTCGGCGCGTGCGTCATGGCCGGAGTCGAAGAAGCGCCCCGTCCGCAGAACCGACCGAACCGCGTCGAACAATCCGGCCGACCCCGCCATCACGGTCAGCGCATGCCCGTTCCGCTGGCTGTCCAGCCCGGCCACACTGCGGACCAGGTCATCGCCGACCGCGAGCGTGCTGACCGTTCCGGCCGCCTCGACTCCGTTCAACCGCGAGATCCGCTCCGGCGCATCCCACGGCAACTCCGTCGCCGCCTCCCCGCTCTGTCCACCCTTGTCATCAGGCTGTACTACGACCCGCGTGGCGGCGGCGAGGTCGAACCGCTGGGTGATCTGGCCGTTCGCGGTCTGCCCGAGCCCGACGGTCCCGACCAGTGCGGCGACGCCGAGCACCGTGCCGAGGGTGGTGAGGATCAACCTCGTGGGACGTGCGGCCACACCCGCGAGCGCCTCGTCGAGGAGATCCCGCACCGCCGGCCCCCGCTTCAACCGCCGCTTCCGGTCGGTCCGCGCCAACGCGCCGGCCGGCCCAAGTACACGAGCCGCCCGCCGCGAGGAACCGCGCGAGCCGGCGGTACGGCGTACGAGGGCAGCGAGCAGCAACCGCAGCCGCGTCACCACTGGAGGGTTCCGTCGACGATGCGGACCTGCCGCTGAGCCCGTTGGCTGACGTGGTCGTCGTGGGTGATCACGGCCAGCGTCATCCCCTCGTGGTGCAGTTCGTCGAACACTTCGAGGATCGCCTCCGCGTTGACAGTGTCGAGGTTGCCGGTCGGTTCGTCCGCAAGGAGCAGACTGGGCTCTGCGACGAGCGCCCGGGCGATCGCGACGCGTTGGCGTTCACCACCGGAGAGCGTGGTCGGTGCGAAGTCCATCCGATGCGCCAGGCCGACGCGTTGCAGAGCCGTTCGGGCCCGGGCCAGACGTTCCTGCCGCGGCACCCCGACGTACACCATCGAGAGCGCGACGTTCTCCAGCACCGTGCGGTGATCGAGCAGGTGGAACGACTGGAAGACGAACCCGATCCGCTCACCCCGCAGTACTGCGCGGCGTCGCTCCCTCAGACTGGAGGTGTCGACGCCGTCGAGCCGGTAGACGCCACCCGTCGGGTTGTCGAGCAACCCCAGCAGATGCAGCAAGGTGGACTTGCCCGAGCCGGACGGGCCGACGATGGACAGGTACTCCCCCTGGCCGATGGTCAGGTCGACCTCTCGGATCGCCTGCACCTCGGGCGGTCCGGGGAAGAACCGGCGGACGCCGATCATCTCCACGACCGGCGCGGGCAGGGCCACTGCTGTCGCGGTCATTTCCCGACCACCACTTGATCGCCCTCGCTCAACTTGGTGTCACCCGTCGGGCTGACCTGCGCATAACCGTCTGCCGAGAGCCCGACCGTGACCGCGATCAGCTCGACCTTGCCGTCGCGCAGTACTTCGACGCGCGAGCTTCCGTCGGGTCCCGCGGACAGCGCAGCGATCGGTACCGCCAGGACCTTGCCGTTGGTGCTCTTCACCGGGATGGTGACGCGGACGTTCGCCTCGCGGAGCCGCTCCAGCTGAGCCGGGGTCAGCGACTTGGGCGCGACCACCACGTCGTACTGGTCGGCGTTGCGGGTGATCCGGCGGACCGTCGCCTGCACGATCGTGCCGTCGCCGAGGTCGAAGCTCGCGGCCATCCCGGCCTTCAGCCGCTCCTTCGTCTGCGCGTCCACCTTGATGGTGACCACCAGTGAGGCGCCGCTGACGGACATCACCACGCCGTTGACGGTGCCGCCGCGCTCAACCTTCACGTCGTCGACCCGACGCGGCAGCGTCTTCACGAACACCACCTCGGACACCGGCAGCGGCGTACCGGCCTTGAACCGCGCTTCGGCCAACGCGCTTTCGGCGTCGTCGAGGTTCGCCTGCGCATCATCGACCGCGCCCTGCTGGACCGAGGTATCGCCTTTGCCGGGGCCCGCCTTGGCCTGCCTGAGCGCAGCCTGCGCCTGGCGGAGCGCGTTCTTCATCCCGTCGACATTCTTCTTCTCGCTATCCACCGCCTGCGTGAGCCGCTCGTCCGCCGTCGGCGCGTCGTATCCTGCCGACTCGTAGAGCTTCTCGATGGCAGCCGCTGTCCCGCTGTCGTACTTGCTGTCAACCGTGCCCGGGTCGAAGCCCAGCCGGTTGAGCGTCTGCTCGAGCTGGAGCACGTCCGGCCCCTTGCTGCCCGGCGAGAGTGTTCGATACATCGGCAGTACTCCGGCCAGCCCGATCACCGGACGGCCGGTGATCTCCAGCAGCGCCTTCCCCTCGCGAATGGTGGAACCGACCGTCGGCACCTTCCCGGTCACGATGGCCGCGGTCTGGAGTCCGCTCGTCTCGACCCGGAGGTTGACCGCCCCGTCGAAGGACGTGTCACCCCGGGCGACCACCTTGCTGGAGAGCGCCTTCTTCTCCACCGGCACGGTGATCTGGGATGCCTTCGGTGCCGCGGTCTTGGCCGCCGCGTCCTCCGGCGAGGTGATCCGGCTGCCCGCGGCGACCCCCACCCCCAGTGAGAGCGTCGCCACCGCGGACACCCCGACCAGGACCCGCCGGCGGGACTTGGGCGAAGCGCTCACCGCTGCGCCATTCCGTCGCGGTACGCCTCGAGCTCAGCCTTGTTGGCGGTGACGAACTCCTTCTCCAACTCGTACTGCGCCTTCTTGTACGCCTCGTCGTACCCCTTCGCCTTGCAGGCCTGGTCGGCCTTGGCGAGCTCGATCTCGAACTTCCGCAGGTCGGCCAGCTTCTGCGAGTCGACCTTGTCGAAGGACGGCGGTCCGGAGAAGGTGGCCTTGCCGGGCGTCTTGCTGGTGTTGTTCTGGCCGGTCAGTTCGTCTAGCTTCTGCTGGACCTTCTGCCGCGCCTCCTCGGGCTTCTTGAAGCCGGCGTGCCCGGCATCGGCCAGGCAGTCGGACCAGGCGGTGGTGGCGTCGACGACCCGCTGGTCGGCGAGGATCCGCTTCTGCAGCGCATCGAGGTCCTTGAAGAGCGACTCGTACTTGCTGAAGGTATCGGCCTTGTTCGACGCTGCCGAGCCGTAGACCTCATCGGCCGCCTTGCCCCGGCAGCCCATGTCCACCTTTGCGTTGCCCACCTTGTCGGCAGGCATGGCAATGGGGCCGTTGCCGTTGGCGAACTGCCCGTTCAACGCCTTGTCATAGGCCTTCTTCGCCGTGGCCGACAGGGCGTTGCGGATCGCCGTGTTGGGGTTGCTGGTGTCGTCCGCTCCCGGTTTGGCCCAGTCGATCGTGCTGATGCCGTAGCCGTACTGCGCGGCGAACTTGTCCGGCGGCAGGTTGAACGCGTCGTCGAACTTGGACTTCGGGTTCGACTCGGGCGGCACCGCGACATAGCGGAAACCGGCAGTCTCCATGCATTTGGCGGTCGAGTCCTCGACCTTGCGCTGCTTGGCCAGCTCCTCCTCCGACGACCCCTGCCCGCCCGCCCGGACGGTCATCTGCATGCCGCCGCCGGTGCTCATCTTGAACCCCTCGCCCATGTACTCCGCGAGTGGGCTCTTGTCGGCGCTGTCGTTCGTGCTCGTCGCGACGGGGTCGTTCGTGGTCCCGCAGCCGGCGAGAGCCAAGACGGCGACCAGAGCGAAAGCTTTGCGTGAGGTTCTCATGGAGGTCTTCATGGCATGTGAGCGTGCCGCCGAGGCTGTGAAGAAGCTGTGAAGGACCGGTCAGCGCCCGATGCTCTCAGCCGATCTTCATCGGATTCTCATCTCCACCTGTCATCTTCAGGTCATGCCAGCCCGGATCCTCGTCGCCGAAGACGACCGGAAGCAGGCGGAGCTGATCCGGCGCTATCTCGAACGAGAGGGCCACCTCACCGTCGTGGTGCACGACGGACGGGCCGCCATCGACGAGGCCCGCCGGCGCAGCCCCGACCTGCTCGTGCTCGACGTGATGATGCCGAAGGTCGACGGCCTGGACGTCTGCCGCGTGCTGAGAGCGGGCAGCGGTGCCGACGGTGGCGTGCCGATCATCATGCTGACCGCGCGCTCCACCGAGGACGACCTGCTGCTCGGCCTGGATCTGGGCGCGGACGACTACCTGACCAAGCCCTACAACCCGCGCGAACTGGTGGCCCGGGTCAGGACGGTGCTCCGGCGTACGCAGAGCCGTGCGGAGGGCGAGGTGTACCGGGTCGGTGCGCTGGAGATCGACCCGACGCGGCACGAGGTCCACCTGGACGGCGAACTGGTCGACGTCACGCCGGCCGAGTTCAAGATCCTCGCCTGTCTGGCCGCCTCACCCGGCCGCGCGTTCTCCCGGCAGCAACTGCTCGAGCACGCGTTCGGGTTCGACCACTACGTGTTCGACCGGACGATCGACGTCCACGTGATGAACCTGCGCAAGAAGATCGAGCCCGTGCCCACCGACCCGGCGTACCTGAAGACCGTGTACGGCGTGGGCTACAAGCTGGCCGACAAGGTGCCGGACAAGGTGGTGGCTCCCGATGCGTCGTAGCGTCCTGCTCAGGTTCCTCGGGCTGTCCCTCGCGGTGGCGCTCGGCGCCGTGATCGCCACGGCCGTGATCGCCACCTACAGCACGTCGGAGAAGTTGCAGGGCGAGATCGACGCGAACACCTCACAACTGCAGGTCGACGGAGACATCTACTCCCAACTGTCTTCCTACGCCGCCGACCACAGGACCTGGTCCGGCGTGGACAAGCTGGTGCGGACCCTGGCCGACAAGACCGGACGGCGAATCGCGCTGACCGAGCCCGACGGCACCATGATCGCCGACTCGGCTCGCGTCCTCGGCGCCGGCCCGGATCTCCCCTCGGTGCCGGCGGCAAGAATCGATGCGCGGAACTCGGGGATGGCCGGCGGCGCGTTGTCCATCAGCTCCGTCAAGGCCACCGCGGCCTCGAAGGTTGCCATCGGCAAGGTGGTGAACACCGCGGTGATGTTCGGCTCGCAGGACTGGGGCCTGACCGATGCCGAGCGGCAGCAGCGGGAGGCGCTCGCGAACCAGGCGGTGGACTGCTATCGCAAGAAGGGCATGAACGTCACCGTCGCGACCAGCATGGACGGCGGACCTCAGCTGGCCTACGAGGTGCCACAACTGGTGAGCGGGGGTGCGGTGATGGACGTCCCGAAGCCGGGAACCCAGGGCAAGGACACCTGCCTTCCACCCGGGCTCTACGCACCCAGCGCGAAGGCCGTCACGGTCAACCAGGACGAGGTCCGACGAGCCAGCGCCTGTCTGACCGCGGCGGATGAGCCGTACTCGGTCAGCTTCGGCAAGCCCGAAGGCCTACAGATCGTCACCCCGAAGGACACCCAGAGCCAGAGCCCACCGACCCCGACCTTCGTCAACTGCACGGCCCAGGCACACTCAGCCGCCCTCGCGCCGTACGTCGCGCCCGAGGCACGGCTCTACCTCGGCGCCAAGAGCACCTTCAACGTCTTCTCGGGCGAAGGACTCCTCCGTACTGCGGCCACGGCGCTCGGCGTGCTCCTCGTCGCGGCCCTGGTGATGGCCTTCGCCGGGCGGCGCCTGGTGCGGCCGATCCTGGCCCTGACCGGCGCGGCGCAGCGGATGACGAACGGCGATCACGCGGCGCGGGTTCCAGTCACCGGGCGGGACGAGGTGGCGAGGCTCGGCCACGCGTTCAACGCGATGGCCGAGTCGGTCCAACTCAACGACGTCCAGCGGAAGGCCATGGTGAGCGATGTCGCGCACGAGCTCCGGACTCCGCTCGCCAACATCAAGGGATACCTGCTCGCCTCGGAAGACGGGGTCGTACCGCTGGACCAGGCTCTGGTGACCTCGTTGCTGGAGGAGGCTGGGCTGCTGGAACGCCTGGTCGTCGACCTGCAGGATCTCGCGCTCGCCGATGCCGGGATGTTGCGACTCCACCCGGCACCACGCGACCTGTCCGAGCTCGCCGAGCAGGTGGTGTCGGCGCATGGCCCGGCCGCCGAAACAGCCGGCGTCTCCCTGCGGGCCGAGGTGGTCGGGGTGGCACCGGCCATGGTGGACGGCGCCCGGATCCGGCAGGCGCTGGGAAATCTGGTGTCGAACGCGATCCGCTTCACCGAGTCGGGCGGCCAGGTGCTGGTCGGCGTACGCCGGGTCGGTGACAGCTACAACCTCACGGTCACGGACAACGGCTCCGGGATCGCGGCCGAGCATCTACCGCACCTCTTCGACCGCTTCTACCGGGTCGAACACTCGCGCAGCCGCACCACCGGCGGCAGCGGACTCGGCCTGGCGATCACGAAACACCTGGTGGAAGCGCACCGGGGCACCATCACCGCCACCAGCACGCCGGGAGAAGGCTCCACCTTCACCATCCACCTGCCCGCGCGGTAGTACGCGGGTCATGCCGGGCGGCAGTTCCCGCCTGTCGCCCGGCGCCCCGCGACCTAGACTGCGGCAATGGCCGGCCGGAAAGCCCGCGTGGCGGACGTACATGAAGTGGCGCTGGGGATGCCGCACGTCACGGTCGCGTCAGGCAGCAAGGAGAACCCCGTCTACCAGGTCGGCGGGAAGTCGTTCGTCTTCTTCCGAACCCCGCGCCCGGACGCCTTCGATGCCGAAACCGGCGAGCGCTACAGCGATGTGATCGTCATCTGGGTGGAGTCCGAGGAGGACAAACTCGCTCTGGTGTCGGACGAATCCAACCCCTTCTTCACGACGCCCCACTTCGACGGGCACCTGTCGGTATTGGTCCGCGCCAGCCGCCTCCCCGAACTTTCCCGCCAGGAACTGACCGAGGTCATCCAGGACGCTTGGCTCTCCCGCGCCTCCACCCGCCGCGCCACCGACTGGCTCCAAGCCCACCGCCTCACCTGACCCCTCCACCCTTGCGTCCGAAAAGGCGAGGGGCCTGCCCCACGGTTACTCGGACGCAACGCTTCCAGCCGGGCTGAAGTCCAGCCTGCGTCCGAACAGACGAGGGGCCCGCCCCACACCCCCTCGGACGCAACACCTCCAGCCACCGAGGCGAAGTCCAGCCTGCGTCCGAACAGACGAAGGGCGTGCCCCGCCGTTGTTCGGACGCAACGCGTCTTCAGGTCAGCGGGGCGAGGGCGCGGGCGGTGTCGAGGAGGTCTGTGCCGGTGGGGAGGGCGGCGATGATGGGGGTGTCGAGGCCGTTGGCGACGTAGGCGTTGATCTGGGCGCGGCAGTCGGCGGCTGTGCCGTGGACGATCAGGTCGTCGATGACGGAGACGGGTACCGCGGCCATCGCGGCGTTCTTGTCACCGGCCGCCCAGGCGTCCCGCATCTCCTTCATCGCCTCGCCCCGACCGAGCCAGTCGTGAAACGCCGCATACCCCGGCACGGTCAGATAGGTCGCGATCAGGAACCGCCCGATGTTGCGTGCCATCTCCGCGTCCTCGGTCACACAGACAAAGATCCGCGCGGCCAACTCCTTCTCGTCACCGAGCTCGGCGCGCACCTGCCGCACATCCGCTGCAGACAACCAGTTGGTGATCGCCCCGTCGGCTTCGCGCGCGGCCAGTCGCAGCATCTGCGGACGCAACGCGGCCACCATGATCGCAGGCGGGATCTCGGGCGCCTTCTCCAGCCGGAACCGCTTGATCGTGAAGCTGTCGAACTCACCGTCCACCTTCTCCCCGGCCAGCGCTTGGCGAAGGAAGCGCAGTACGTCGCGGGTGCGGGCGAGCGGCGGGTCGTAGGCGATGCCGTTCCAGCCGGTCACGATCGTCTCCGACGACGCCCCGATGCCGAGCACGAACCGGCCCTGCGCGAGGTCCGCGAGCGCGGCGGCACTCATCGCGAGCGCGGCAGGCCCCCGCGTGTGCACGGGTACGACGGCTGTCCCCAACCGCAACTGGTCGTCCCACTCGGAGGCAAGGACCAACGGGGTGAAGGCGTCGGCGCCCGCGACCTCGGCCGACCAGAGATCGGTGTATCCCAGCGACGGCAGCTCCGAGATCAGCTGCCGGTGATCCCGCAGTGGAACCCCGGTGAGCGGAACCGTCAGACCCCAGCGCATCTCAGACCATCCTCTTCAGCAACGGCAGCGGCGCGAACCGCAGCACTCTCGCGAGCGGCGCCCACGGCCAGGGCGGCACGAACGCCTTGGTCTTCTCCGCCTCGATCGCCGCAACCATCGCGCGGACGCCGGGCACGGTGTCGACGATCAGCGGCGTGTTCGACACCTTCTCGTTCAGCTCGGACCGGATGTAGCCCGGGTAGATCGCGCTCACCTTGATCGGCTTGCCGAGCAGTTCCAGCTGGAGGCCTTCCGCGAGCGTCGCGACCGCCGCTTTCGTGGCGGCATAGGTGGTCACGGTTTTCGGCAGCCCCCGGACCGCGGCAACCGAGGAGATGAACACCAGGTGCCCGGCGTTCTTCGCCCGGAACAGCTCCATCGCCGCCTCGGCCTGCGCCAGGGCCGCGATGAAATTCGTCTGCGCGGTCTCGAGGTTCGCGTCGAAGCGGCCGGTGCCGAGCGGAGCGCCTTTGCCGATGCCCGCGTTCACGATGATCCGGTCGAGCCCACCGTCGAGTTCGGCGTCGGCCGCGCGGAACACCTTGAATACCTGCTCGTGATCGTTGACGTCGAGCTTGTGGACAACGACCTGGAGACCAGGATGGGCCGTGATCAGCTCGTCCCGCAGGGTCTTGAGCCGTTCCTCCCGGCGCGCGGTCAACGCGAGGTTGTGGCCCTTCGCGGCGAACTGCCGGGCCATCTCCGCGCCGAGTCCCGCACTCCCGCCGGTGATCAGGATGTTGCGTCGCATAACCAGCCCTATCTGTAGGAGAGCAAGTCGGTGCCCTCGAGATACGCGTGTTCGTTGTAGCTGATGACGGTCAGGCCGCTGCGCCCGGACACGAGCTTGGTGATCGCGGTGTTGATAGTGACGGGGTTCAGCTTGAGCCACAGTCCGTCGTCGCCGGCCAGCAACCGCCCGACGATGGCCGCGATCGGACCACCCGACGTGAACACGACAGCGGTCTCCCCCTTGCCCAGTCGATCCGCAGTACGGCGTACGGCGTCTTCCGAGCGTTGGCAGAACGCAGTGAAGGTCTCGGTGTAGCCGTCGCCGTCGCTGCGGGTCCATCGTTCGGTCGCTGCGGTGAACATCTCCTGGAAGGCGCGCGCCGGGTGACCTGTCCGGGCGAGATCGGCGAGCAGGACCGCGCGACGTCTATAGGCCGGCTTGTGCGCCACGATCACCTGGTCGTGGTCGAACTCGTTGAACCCCTCGTCCACGCTCACCGACAGATCAGGGCCGGCAGCCGCCAGCGCGATCTCCGCCGTCCGGGCATGCCGCTGCATCGCACCCGTGATCACCACCTCCGGCTTCACTCCCTGCGCGGCCAACGCCTGCCCGAGCCGCTCGGCCTGCTGCTCACCCTGCGGCGAGAGCCGGTCGTAGTCACTGCGGCCGAACGACGCCTGCGCATGCCGGATCAGGTAGATCGCGGCCACGTCAGCCGACCTTGGCGATGATGCGCCGGCAGCGCCGCTCGAGCAGATTGACCGGCAGCCAGAGGTTCTTGAAGCGGGGATTCCGCGTCTGCTTGTGGTGATAGCGGTAGTAGATCTGCTGTGCGATGACGGCCAGCCTGAACAGACCGAAGACCTCGTAGAACGCCCAGTTCTCCGGCCTCAGTCCGGACTTCTCGCTGTAGTAGCGCACGATCTCGTCCCGGCTGATCATGCCTGGTACGTCGGACGGCTGCAGGCGGAACCGCCGGAAACTCCAGTCGTCGTCCGCCTGCACCCAGTACGCGAGCGCGCTGCCGAGATCCATCAGCGGATCGCCCAGCGTCGCGAGCTCCCAGTCGAGCACGCCCACCACGGTCAGCGGGTCGTCTGGAGCGAGCACGACGTTGTCGAGCCGGAAGTCATTGTGGATCACGCAGATCCGTACGTCGGCCGGCCGGTTCGCCTCCAGCCAGGCCATCACCCGCTCGAAGCTCGGCACGTTCCACGTCTTCGCCTTGCGGTACCGCCCGGACCACCCGGACACCTGTCGTTCGACGTACCCCTCGCCGCGGCCGAGATCCGCCAAGCCGGCCGCGGCCGGATCCACCTGGTGCAGGTCGACCAGCGTGTCGATCAGGGTGTGGCAGAGCTGCCGGGTCTGCTCGGGCGTCAGGTCGACACCCAGCTCGGACCGGCGTGGGATGGTTCCGGCGATCCGCTCCATCACGTAGAACTCGGAGCCGATCACGTCCAGGTCATTGCAATGAGCAACCATCTTGGGCACGTACGGGAACACCGGCGCGAGACCCGCCTGGATCCGGTACTCCCGGCCCATGTCATGCGCGCTCTTGGCCTTCGTCCCGGCCGGCGGCCGCCGCAGAATCAGGTCGCGATCGCGATAACGCAGCAAATACGTGAGGTTGGACGCCCCGCCGGAGAACTGCCTGACCTCCGGCAGTCCCGCCGGCAACTCTGTCTCCCGCCGAAGCCAGGCGTCGACCCCGGCTATCGCGAAGGCGTCCTCCGCCCGAACCTCGCGGGCTCCGGCGACGGCCGTTCCCGGCGTACTGTCCGTCGGTCCCAAGGCGTCGCTCACCGGTCTCCGGTCGGCTGCACCTCGGCAGCTGGTACGCGGTCTCCGGTCGGCTGTACCTCGGCGGCCTCCGCCCGATCCCGGGCACGGGCTGCGATCTTGCGCATCTGCCGGTCGTACAGCGGTCGGGCGAACCGCTTGGTCCGCCACGCGAGCAACGCGGGGCGGTCGGGAATGATGAGGAACTGCCCCTTCTTGATCCCGGCGAGCACCCCGGCCGCGATGTCGTCCGCGGTCCGCGGTGACTTCTCGATCAGCTTGCGGGCGGTCGCGCCCATCTCGGTGTCGTCACCCTGGATCGAGTCCGCCAGGTTGGTCCGGAAGAAGGACGGGCAGACCACCGAGACAGCCACACCGTACGGGTGCAGCTCGTGCGAGAGCGTCTCGGACAACGCGACCACGCCGGCCTTGACCGTGTTGTAAGAGCTCATCATCGGCGGATGCACCAGGCCGGCGGCTGAAGCGGTGTTGACGATGTACCCGGAGCGCTGCTTCTTGAGCTGCGGCGTGAACGCGCGACAACCGCGCACCACGCCCATCAGGTTGATGTCGACGACCCGGGCCCACTCGTCCAGCGACTCGACGTCGATCCGCCCACCGGTCGCGATCCCGGCGTTGTTCACCAGGATGTCCAGACCGCCCCAGTTCTCCTCGCACCACGCGACGGCCGCGGCCCAGTCGTCCGCACTCCTCACATCCAACTGCCTGTACTGCGCTCCGCCGGGCGCGGGTGACTCCGCCGCGATGTCGGTGCTGAGCACTTGGTGGCTATCAGCAACGAATCGTGCGACCAGGGCCGCGCCGAGTCCACTGGCCCCACCGGTGACGAGAACCCTGCTCACTTGCCCTCCTGGTGATCCTGCTTCGGCTGATAGCGCGCCAACTCGATCTTCGCGACCACTCCACGGTGCACCTCGTCCGGCCCGTCCGCCAGCCGCAGCGCGCGGGCACTCGTCCAGGCGGCGGCCAGCGGGTAGTCGTCGGACAGGCCGCCACCACCGTGCAACTGGATCGCCATGTCGATCACGTCCTGCGCCATCCGCGGCACCGCGACCTTGATCTGGCTCACCTCGCTCAGGGCGCCGGCGAGTCCCTTGGTGTCCAGCAGATAGGCCGTCTGCAGAACCAGCAGGCGCGCCTGGTTGATCGCGATCCGCGCGTCCGCGATCCGCTCACGGTTCCCGCCGAGGTTGACCAGCGGCTTGCCGAACGCGGTCCGGCTGGTGCCGCGCCGCAGTGCCAGCTCCAGGGACTTCTCCGCCAGGCCGATCAGTCGCATGCAGTGGTGCACCCGGCCCGGTCCGAGCCTGCCCTGCGCGATCTCGAAGGCACGACCAGGTCCTACCAGGATGTTCGAGGCAGGCACCCGCACGTCGGTGAAGGACACCTCGCCGTGGCCGTGCGGTTCGTCGTACCGGCCCATGGCGGGCAGCAGTCGTTCGATCTTGACGCCGCGGGTGTCGCGCGGGACCAGCACCATCGTGTGACGCGCGTACCGGTGAGCGTCGGGGTCGGTGAGGCCCATGAAGATGAGGAGTTCGCAGTCCGGATGGCCGACTCCGGTGCTCCACCATTTGCGGCCGTTCAGGATGACCTCATCGCCGTCGACGATCGCGGTCGCGGCCATGTTGGTGGCGTCGGACGACGCCACGTCGGGCTCGGTCATGCAGAACGCGGAGCGGATCGCGCCATCGAGCAGGGGCTCGAGCCACTGCTGCTTCTGCTCGGGCGTGCCGTAGCGGAGCAGCACCTCCATGTTGCCGGTGTCGGGCGCATTGCAGTTGAAGACGTACGGCGCGAGGAAGGATCGGCCGGTGAGTTCGGCGATCGGGGCGTAGTCCAGATTGCTGAGGCCTTCGCCATACCGCTCGTTGCCGTGCTCGGCAGGCGGGAGGAAGAGGTTCCACAGGCCCTGCTTGCGGGCCTTGGCCTGCAACTCCTTCATCACCGGCAGCGGCTGCCATGGGTCCTCGGCGGCCCGGATCCCCGCGTGCACCTCGGCCTCGACCGGGTCGATCTCGGTCCGGATGAAGTCCTCGACCCGGCCGATCAACTCCTGCGCCCGGGCGGACGGTTCGAACCCCATCTCGCTGACTCCTAACGCTCGATTGGGATTGACGGTAGCGCAGTTACTAAGCAATGCTCAATAGCGTGCGCCAGAGGCTGACTGCGGAGGATCGCCGCAAACAACTGGTCGGCATCGGGCTGATGATGCTGCGGACCCAGCCGATCCACGAGCTGTCGATCGACGCCGTCGCGGCGGAGGCGGGCATCTCGCGTGGGTTGCTGTTCCACTACTTCCCGACGAAGCGGGACTTCTACATCGCCGTCGTCAGCGCCGCCGGCCGGCGTCTGCTGCGCGTGACCAAGCCGGATCCGTCGCTGCCCGCCGACGAACAGTTGCGGCAGATGCTGGTGTCATTCGTCGCCTTCGTCACCCGGCGCCGGGACTCGTACATCTCGTTCGTCCGCGGCGCGGCCGGTGGTGACGTCTACGTGGTGGAGATCTACGCCGAGACCCGCGCCGGCCTGGCCACCCGAGTGCTCGACCTCCTTGGCGATTCGGCCGCAGCCTCGGAGCCGGCCTCGACCGTCCGGATGACAGTCCACGCCTGGCTCGCCTATGTGGAGGACCTGGCCATCGAGTGGTCAGGGCTCCCCGAATCCGACCGTCCTTCGTCGGCCGCCGAGCTGGTGGATCAGGCCATCGCCGCCCTCCACAGCCTCCGCGCCCTAGCAGCCTGAGCCGCTAAGGCAGTAGTTCGGGCTCGAGCACCGGGTCGGCCATCTCGGGATCGAAGGGGAACAGCGGCCGCAGTACTCCGTGATGCCCGAGCCTCAGCAGGTCCTGGTCCACTCCGCCAGGAGTCAGCGCCAGCAGCCAGTCCTCGGCCAGCTTGTAGAGCTCCGGTTCGAGATAGCCGATCTTCACGATCACGGGGTCGGTGGCGGCCGGGTCCAGGCCGAGCAGGGTGAAGTCAGCGAGGTGGTGGTACGGCTTGCGGCGCGAGGTCAGGATCGAGTGCAGTCCGCCGACCCGGATCACTGCCACCGTGCCACCGACCGGGTCCTCCGAGAGCGAGAACACGGTCCCCGACAAGGCGACCGGACCTGACGGACCGGGATCGACCCTGCCGCCGGCCTCGACACTGACCGGGTTTCCGACACCGGCCGCGACGCAGGCGGCCACTGCTTCAGGGTCGGTGATGCTCGCGTGGATCGCGGTCGCGGTGCCACTGGTCAGTTCGTCGACCGTGAGCAACTCGCCGAGCGTCCAGGAGACGTCGCCGGCACCACCGGCAGTCGGGTTGTCGCCGGAGTCGCTGATCAGAAAGGGCCGCGCAGAACTCGCGAGCCCGGCCGCCACGCACTCGTGCAGAGTGCCGGTCGGCGCGACGAAGGCGAACTCCGACCGGGCCTGCCAGTAGGACTGCGCCAGTTCCCTCGCGCGTTCGGCGATCAGCTCCCGGGCGTCGCCGGTCACCACCACTGCCGCCCGGCATCGCGGCTCGTCAGCCCAGGCATAACCGACCCAGACGGCGGCATCCAGCACGCCGGACTCATCCGCGATCTCCGCGACCCGCTGGTAGATCGACGCTGCAGGTTCGATCCGGGTCGAGGTCTTCTCCCCCGGCAAGAGCACCGGCACCTGGACCCACGCCTTGCCCGGCCGACCGAGGCCTGACTGGAGCCGCTCGACCAGATTGCGGGCCGCTCGTTCCCGGCTCTGGATGGCATCCTCGTGCGGCGCCATCCGATAGCAGGTGATGAGGTCGACGGCGGTGCCCAGCTCACGAGAGACATTGCCGTGCAGGTCCATCGACGCCGACATTAGGACATCGGGGCCGAGCTCAGCCCGGACCCGGGTGGCCAGGTCTGCCTCGGCATCCTCCCGCCCGACCACGCTCATCGCTCCGTGGATGTCGAACAACAGGCCGTCCAGTTCACCGGCCGACCGGATCAGGTCGATGATCTCGGCCGACAGGTCGTCGTACACCTCCGGCAGGACGGCACCACCCGGCAGCGAGCGGGCGTGCAACAGCGGCACCCATTCGACGTTCTCCGCCCAGTCGGCTTCGAGAAACTCGTACCTGAGGAGCAGCTCCTCGCCCCGGCGTACGTCGAAGTCCGTCAGCGCGGCGCGGTGCGGTGAGAAGGTGCTGGACTCGATGGCGATGCCGGCGATGCCGATGCGAAGGCTCATCTCTTCAACTTGCCATATCGCGCCCGGACCCTGCCGTCGCCGTACGGCGTGGCCCGGCGTACCGGGGCCCGTCAGGGCGGTGGTGCGGTGGAGTCGCGGACGATGAGTTCCGTGCCGAGCTCGACGTGCAGCGCCTCGAGTTCGTGGCGGTCGAGGAGGCGGGTCAGGAGGCTCACAGCCATCCGTCCCATCTCCTGCAGGGGTTGGCGAACTGTGGTCAGCAGCGGCGAGGTCGCCCGGCTCAGATCGAGGTCGTCGAACCCCGCGATCGACAGGTCGGCCGGGATCCGCAGACCGCGTTCCGTCGCGGCCTGCATCGCGCCGACGGCCGCCTTGTCGTTGAACGCGACCAGGGCAGTCGGACGCTGACGGAGATCCAGCAGTTCGCGGGCGGCGCGATACCCCTGCTGGGTGGTCGGCTCGACATACCGGACCAGCGCCGGGTCCGGGAGGATGCCGCCGTCGGCGCAGGCGGCTGCGTGTCCACCCATCCGCGCGTCACTCGCCAGCCACTCACGCGGATACGCGATCACGCCGATGCGGGTGTGGCCGAGCTCGACGAGATGGGCCGTGACCTGGCGGGCACCGGCGAAGTGTGCGGCGGAGACGGAGGCGATGTCGCGCGGCAGCCGTGTTCTCGGATCGACCACGACGAAGGGGAACCGGCGGGCCTGGAGCCGGACGAGTTCGTCGCCTGGTTCGGGCGGGAGGATCAGGATCGCCCCGGCGACGCCGGGATCGCCGGCCAGCCGGCCCAGGGGATGCGTGTGTTGCGCGGCCTCGCCGGCGTTGAGGATCAACTGCCGGCCGTGCCGTTCCAGCGTCTCCGCGATCGACGAGACGATCAGGCCGAAGTAGTCGGTCAGCACATACGGGCAGCGGACGTAGACAGCGCCTGCAGCCGGCTTCGGAAGACCGCCGCGCGGGCCCGGCGCTCGGAGGCCGAGCCGTTCGACGGCCTGCTCGACCAGCTCCCTGGTCTGCGGCGCGACATTGCCCGCCTGGTTGAGCACTCGCGAAACGGTGGCGATGGAGACGCCCGTCTCCGCGGCGATGTCTCGCACGGTGGCTCGCCTAGGCATTTGTTACATCTCCTTGTTTCACAGACGGGAGCCTAGCTTCAGCCTTGACAGGTGACCAGACCAGAGGTTTTCTGAGGAGGCTCGGGGCTGACTGACGTTTCATTTGTTACATCCCGCCCGATGGCAAGGAGCACGAATGAGAAGGCAAGCGTTGGGCGCGACCGTCGCGGTCTCCGCCCTGGTGATGAGCGGGCTGATGCCCGGCGCCGAGGCAGCGGGACCGCCCGTCGCCCGCGGAGGCGTAGTACAGGCGCGGGTGTGGGTCACGACTCCCGACCGAGCCGAACTGCTGCATGAACGGACCCCGGTCGCGTTCACCAAGGCGAGCAGCGACCTGACGACGATCACGGTCGACCCGGACACGAAGTACCAGACGATGGACGGCTTCGGTGCCTCCATCACCGACTCGTCGGCCAGCGTCTTCTACCGGCTGGCCCCAGCCGAGCGCGAGAAGACCCTGCGTTCGCTGTTCGATCCCCAGCAGGGCATCGGAGTCAGCTTCCTGCGGCAGCCCGTCGGCTCGTCGGACTTCACCGCCGCAGCAGAGCACTACACGTACGACGACGTACCGGCAGGGCAGACCGACTTCGCGCTGAAGCACTTCACCATCGCCCACGACCAGGCGCAGGTCCTTCCGCTGCTCCGCCGCGCCAAGCAGCTCAATCCGACGCTCAAGGTGCTGGCGTCACCGTGGAGTCCTCCGGCCTGAATGAAGACAGGTGACTCGCTGGTCGGGGGTCGGCTCAAGGACGACCCGGCTGTCTACGACGCCTATGCGCGCTACCTGGTGAAGTTCGTGAAGGCGTACGCGGCAGCCGGAGTACCGGTCGACTTCCTGACAGTCCAGAACGAGCCGCAGAACCGCAAGCCGAACGCGTACCCGGGCACGGACATGCCGGTGCGTCAGGAGGCCGCCGTGATCGAGGCGCTCGGCCCGATGCTGCGTGCGGCCAGCCCGCGGACCAAGATCCTCGGCTACGACCACAACTGGACGACGCACCCTGGTGATGTCGGCAGCACCCCGCCGGGTGAGGACCCGGAGACGAACTACCCGTACCAACTGCTCAGCACGCCGGCCGCTCGATGGATAGCCGGTACGGCGTACCACTGCTACTCCGGCGACCCTTCCGCGCAAAGTGCTCTGCAGAAGGCGTTCCCGGAGAAGGGGATCTGGTTCACCGAGTGCTCGGGCTCGCACGGCCCGAACGACACACCCCCGCAGATCTTCCGCGGCACGCTGACCTGGCACGCGCGCAACCTGATGCTGGGAACCACCCGGAACTGGGCCAGGTCCGTCGTGAACTGGAACATCGCGCTCGACTCGACGGGTGGACCGCACCTCGGCGGCTGCGACACCTGCACCGGACTCGTCACCCTGCAGCCCGACGGCACCGTGACCACCGACGCGGAGTACTACACGATCGGCCACCTCTCGAAGTTCGTCCGCCCGGGCGCGGTGCGGATCGGGAGCACGTCGTACGGCACGACCGGCTGGAACGGGCAGCTCATGGACGCCGCCTTCCGCAATCCCGACGGGTCCACCGCGCTGGTTGTCCACAACGAGAACGACGACCCGCGGTCGTTCGCGGTGGCGCTCGGCGACCAGTCCTTCGAGTACACGCTGCCCGGCGGCGCGGTCGCGACGTTCACCTGGCCGCGCTCGGATTCGGGCTCGGGTTCGGGTTCGGCGGGTCTCTCGCCGATCTCACTCGCCGGTGCGACCGCCACCGCGGTACCGGCTGGTGACACCGCGGGGCTCGCCATCGACGCCGACGGGTCGACGCTGTGGCAGTCCAAGGCCGCTCAGGCCCCCGGTCAGTACCTGCAGGTGGACCAGGGCACGTCGCGGACCGTTCGCCGGGTGGCGCTGGACAGCGGCGGCAATCTCGGCGACTTCGCCGCGACCTGGCAGCTGACCTACAGCAACGACGGCACCACTTGGCGGCCGCTCGCCACCGGCAAGTCCACCGGCCAGCTCACCAACGTCGACGTGAAGCCCACCCGCGCCCGCTACGTCCGCGTCACCTCGACCGCGACCAGCGACCACTGGTGGACGCTCGCCGATTTCCGGCTCTACAACTGATATGTAGGGACCTCTTGTCAATAGGCAGGTTGAGGCGCCCGTCCCGGAGTGTGTTCGGGGTGGGCGCCTCGTGGCTT
>NZ_BAAANE010000005.1:0-86716 GCF_039529635.1 Kribbella alba
CTGTGTGAGTGAGGCCCCGGCCCGCAACCCCGTCACCACGACGGCGTCACGTCATACCGTCTAGCCGACACCGAACAGTGTTCTACTGTTGCGATCATGGGGGCGACAAAGCGGTATCCCCGACCGAGGCCTCCGGACCCGCTCAAGCGGCTGTGTGGGTCCTAGTCGACCATCGCGGAACTTGTGGCCCATGGGTCGGGCTGACATTGGAGTGGCAGGAGATCAACTCCGAGAACTGGACAGCTCGCGTGATCTATGTCCGCAACCCGAAGCGGGGGAGGCAGTTGAGGAGTGGCTTGATGCTGGCTTGCTACGGCCGGCCGATTCTGCAAGCTTCGAGCGGATCGCCGGGGAGGCGCATTACATCGACACGCGGGGGCTGTAGTGGCGGTTTCACTCGGTCGGCCGGCACTCGCCGAACAACGGACGTTGACGTGTATCTGCCAGACTGCTGTCCGGACGAGCGGCATTATTCGACGCTAGGAGGGGACTCTACGCGATGGGGATACGAAAGGTCACAGTCAACAACTTCCGGTCCATTCGAGCTGTGGACGACCTTGAGCTTGGGCCGTTGACGGTGTTGATCGGGCGAAATAACTCGGGCAAGTCGGCACTGCTGCGCGCGATGTATCTCGCCCAAGCTGGAGTGAATTTCCAATCTGGTGACGTTCGCTTGCGTACAGGCGGACCTATCGTCGTCGACATGACGGTGGCGGGGGGCCAGTATCCGGGAAGCATCTCGGAGCACTGGAGTCCAACTTGGGGAACGATGCCGGACGACATACGTATCCGCGTGGATGCAAACGCTAGATCGATCGACGTTAAACTCGTCTGGAGAATCGCGCAGGCCTCCGATCTGAGCGAGAATCGACTTCCAGGCGGCCTTTCAGCGAATCGTCCGGGCCATTTATTCGTTCCCATCTTGTCTCGCCGCAGGTCAGGTGCATATGACCAAACTATCAACCGTGAGCGAACGGCCACAGTGCACCCCAGCGATTCAAATCTTGCCGCAAGTATCTCTTCCTTGAGCGGAGAGTATGCCGAGGGCGTAAAATTCAGGCGGCTCATAAAGTCGGTATTCGATCTCGACCGCATCGATCTTTTCGCCGCGGAGAATGGCCAGTCGCCCGGCATTGCAATTAGCTCCAGCGAGGGCATTGAGCTGGAACGAATGGGAGAGGGCGTCAGTGGCGCACTCAAGATCCTCTCTGAGATTGCCCTAGCCGGCGATCACGTCTTCTTGGTTGAGGAGCCGGAGAATGACCTGCACCCAGAAGCATTGCGACGCTTGCTGGATGCGATGATCGAGGCCACGGTTGATGGCGCCAGCCAATTCATTGTTTCGACGCATAGCGATTTGGTGTTGCGGATGCTTGGCGCTGAACCTGGCGCTGTTGTTTATCGAACCGAGATGGTTTGGAAGGATGGTCTACCCGAAACGTCCTACCATCTCGTCGCGGACGCATATGATCGACATGCCGCGTTGAGAGAATTGGGATACGAGGAATCATTGCCCGCTGGCTGGCTAGTCTTTGAAGAGGCTAGCGCCGAGTACTTTGTAAATAACGCATTGATCCCCGAGTTTGCTCCTAGGCTGGCTGGCTTGAAGTCAGTTAGCGCACAAGGCGCTGGGAATTTAGCACGCACGGTCGACGCACTCTATCGCCTTGTGCTGTTCGCTCATTTGCGGGACAAGTCACTGCCTAGGGCTTGGGTTATAGCTGACGGAGGCACGCCGGGATTGACCGCAAAAGCCAAACTCGAGGAAAGATTTCCAACCTGGCCACCTGACCGATTCATCGTGCTCGGCAAGACACAGATCGAGGACTACTATCCTGATCGCTTCCGGGATTCGGTATCTCAGATATCGCAGGAACGTGACAAGAAGAAGCAAGGTGAAATGAAGGGCGAACTCGCTCGGAAGGTTTGCCAGTGGTATAACAAGGAGCCTGAATCCGCAAGCGACGAGCTAAAGCTGTCAGCTGAGGAGGTTATTGCCGCCCTGCAGACCATCGAAGCACAAATCGGCACGCTCTTCGACTAGCGCCGAGCATGCTCGCATGTTGACAGTCAACTGTCAGCGCGTGGGCAGTTCTCTGCATCGCCCCGATAGCTGCCGACCTCAGGTTCGGGCCGGTGCGGGTCAAGGGTCGAGCTTGCTCGATCGCGGAGCGACGCCGGAGGCGCCCTTGACGCGTGCCGGGCCGGACCCACTCCCATGATTGCTAGCGGTGCGATGCGGAGCCCCAGGTCCACGCTGCGACGGCGCCGGCACTGAGCCAGAGATCCGAAGGTAGCCGGCCACCTGCTCGACTCCCCCGAGGGTGCCGTTCGTTGATGACGAGTCTCGTTGTCTCCGGGCGGCCACCCTTTGGCACGTGCGCGCCAAGCCAAGGGCCGCCAGGGAGGAGCCCCCAGGGCGACGAACCGCCCGCGGCCCGGCCTCCGGTGGCGGCGCGCTCCCGGGCCCCCTAAGGGCCCGGCTTGAAGACGTAGAGAAACTTGAAGACGTAGAGAAACTTGTCAGACGACGGAACGCGGATGGCATGGCAAGCCAGCGACGGTATGCCTTGACGGTGGGCAGCGGTAGGTCTCGTGTTGCCAGGCGAGCGCAACCAGCTCTTCGTCGTCGGGCAGCCAGACGATCGGACGTATCGCAGCCCGTGGATCACATCGAATCCGGCGCTACTGCTTCGCGGCTCGCGCCATCCCCCTGAAACTGTGGGACGTTGCTGCCATCCTTAGGAGTCCGATCGCGCTTCGCTAAGGCCCGAGTGTCGCACAAACGTTCGATTGAATGGTGGAATGAGAGCACATATGAGTAGCGGCAGTCTTGTCCCTCGGAACGCGCTGCACCTCACCGGAGGGGTTGCTTGATGCCGCCCGCCAGCAAGGAGGCCCAGCGTGCGGAGCTGCACAAGACCATCTGGCGCATTGCCAGCGACCTGCGTGGCAGCGTGGATGGCTGGGACTTCAAGAGCTACGTGCTCGGCATGCTGTTCTACCGCTTCATCAGCGAGAACCTCACGGCCTACCTAAACAAGTTGGAGCGCGAGGCTGGCGATAGCGACTTTGACTACACCGAACTCAGCGACAAGGACGCCGAGTTCGGCCGCAGGGACACGGTGGACGAGAAGGGCTTCTACATCCTGCCGAGCGAGCTGTTCGCAAACGTCCGCAAGCGTGCCGCTGGCGACGAGGACCTAAACGAGACGCTGGCTCGCGTCTTCAAGAACATCGAGGGTTCGGCCCTCGGCACCGACAGCGAGGACGATCTCAAGGGTCTGTTCGACGACCTGGACGTCAATAGCGCAAAGCTCGGTCCGACGGTAGCCAAGCGCAACGTGAAGCTCGTGAAGCTCCTCGAAGCCATCGGCGACCTGAACCTGGGCGACTTCAACGATCACGCCATCGACTCTTTCGGCGATGCCTACGAGTACCTGATGACCATGTACGCGTCGAACGCGGGCAAGTCTGGTGGTGAGTTCTTCACGCCGCAGGAGGTCAGCGAACTGCTAGCGCGCATCACTGTGGTCGGCAAGACGTCTGTCAACAAGGTGTATGACCCGGCCGTCGGCTCGGGCTCGCTGCTCCTGAAGTTTGCCAAGGTGCTGGGCAAGGACAGCGTCCGCCAAGGCTTCTTCGGTCAGGAGATCAACCTGACCACCTACAACCTGGCTCGCATCAACATGTTCTTGCACGACATCAACTACGAGAAGTTCGACCTGGCGCACGGTGACACTCTCACCGACCCACAGCACTGGGACGACGAGCCGTTCGAGGCAATCGTCAGCAATCCGCCCTACTCCATCAAGTGGGACGGCGACACCAATCCTCTGCTGATTAATGACCCGCGCTACGCGCCAGCCGGCGTGCTCGCACCGAAGAGCAAGGCTGACCTTGCCTTCACGATGCACATGCTGTCGTGGCTGGCAGTCAACGGCACTGCCGCCATTGTTCAGTTCCCCGGCGCGCTGTACCGCGGCGGTGCCGAGCAGAAGATCCGCAAGTACCTGGTAGACAACAACTACGTCGACACGGTGATCGAGCTGCCGTCCGACTTGTTCTTCGGCACCACCATCGCCACCTGCGTCCTGATCCTGAAGAAGTCGAAGAAGGACAACTCCGTCCTCTTCATCGACGCCTCGGCCGAGTTCAAGCGCCTAGGCAACAAGAACAAGCTGCTGCCCGAGCACCAGCAGAAAATCCTCGATGCCTTCACTGCCCGCGAGGACGCCGACCACTTCGCCAAACTGGTCCCGAACGCAGACATCGCCACCAATGGCTACAACCTCACCGTATCGTCCTACGTCGAGGAGGAGGACACGACCGAGGCGATCGACATTACGGCTCTGAACGAGCAGATCGCCGGGATCGTGAAACGCCAGGCCGAACTGCGCACGCTGATCGACGCCATCGTGGCCGACCTGGAAGCGGGGGGAAATGCGCTTGTCTGACCTCCTTTCGAGGGCTCCAGAGCCGACCGCAACAAGAGTTGAAGGCTTCCTCGACGACCGCGCGTTGAAGTGGGGCAAGCACAAGAAGATCAAGGTCGGCAAAGTGTTCCACAACTTCCATTGCAAGACATGTAACGACCAACGGACCTTCGAGTCCGGTGATGAGCTCTACTGTCTGGGTCTCGGCGACCATGCGGTCAGCATCGATGCCACACTGAGGTGCACAGCGTGCCAGTCGTCGGTTGAAACGTGGTTTCTTGTCGCTAGCAATGACAACATCGCTGGATTTGCCCCGGAAGTTCGAATCGAGCGGTATACCGAGAACCTACGGGATCGCGCTGAGCACATTGGCGAGACTGCTGGCCAGTTCGCCGATCTGGTGAGACGCGCGCACGTGGCGTATGACGCAGAACTTGGCGCCGGATCAATGGTCTACTTGCGTTGGATCCTAGAATCGATCACGTACGAGGTCGCCGAGATTGCAGGGATCCCCACCAAGGGCAAGAAAGGTGGGCGAGTTCCTTTCAAGGACCTTCTCGAACGAGTAAACGAGCAGCGGCGCATCATCCCGCAACGTTTCTCCAGCAATGGGTACAAGTTGTTTGGCGAGTTGAGCGACGTTATCCACGGGAACTCAACCGAAGAGGAGGCATTGAAGAAGTTCAAGCCATGTCTTCAGCTCGTGCTTGGGGTGGTTGAAGAAGTTAACCGAGACAACGTCTTCGCCAAGGCTATCGACGAGCTCGGGTGGGGCGTCGATGACATCGACGAGATCGCAGGGGAGGCGTCATGAGCCGGATCGACGACCTGATCCAAGAGTTCAGCCCGCACGGCGTTCGGCGCGAGTCGCTCGAAGACCTTGGTATCATTTTCGGCGGCCTCACCGGAAAGTCTAAGGCCGACTTCTCGGATGGCAACGCTCGTTACGTCTCGTACGTCAACGTCCTCAATAACCTCGCGGTCAAGGTCGACGCCAACGACTTCGTTCGAGTCGCGCCGGGCGAGAAGCAGCGGAAGTTAATGCGCGGCGACATCCTTTTCACCGGATCGTCGGAGACGCCAGATGAGGTCGCGATGTCGTCGGTCGTGACCGCGGATGTTGACGAACCGCTGTACCTCAACAGTTTCACCATCGGCTATCGCCTCAATAACCCGAACACCCTTGACCCCGAGTTCACCAAGCATCTGTTTCGCTCCGGGGCCATGCGCAAGCAGCTCGTGCGTACGGCCAGCGGCGTGACTCGCTTCAATGTATCGAAGGCTCGCCTTGCGAAGGTTGTCGTGCCGATCCCGCCTGTCGAAGTTCAGCGCGAGATCGTTCGCGTGCTTGACTCATTTAGCGCGCTTGAAGCGGAGCTGGAAGCTGAGCTGGCAGCTCGGCGGCGTCAGTACGTCTACTACCGCTACTTGCTCCTGACATTCGACGATGATGTGCAACGAAAGCCGATGGGGACACTCGCCGTCAGCATCGCATCAGGCAAGAACAAGTTGCGTGCTGACCAGGGTGAATTCCCTGTCTATGGCTCTACTGGGCTGCTTGGATACTCCGATCATTTCGCCAACTCGGGAGACGTTCTACTAGTCGCTCGCGTGGGCGCCAACGCAGGCCGAGTCAATGCGGTGGGAGGCAACTTTGATGTCTCTGACAACACCCTGATTGTTCGACCTGACGAAGAGTGGGATGTGCGCTTTGCGTTCCACCAACTGACCCACATGAACTTAAACCAGTACGCGGTCGGCGGCGGCCAGCCGCTCCTAACTGGGGGGCTATTGAAGAGCCTTGAGATCGAACTTCCACCTCTTGAAGTACAGCAACGCATTGCAGCTACGCTCGACAAGTTCGATGCGCTCGTCAACGACCTGAACGATGGCCTCCCTGCCGAACTGAATGCTCGCCGGACCCAATACGAGTACTACCGCGACAAACTCCTGGCCTTTGCGGAGGCGGCGGCATGAGCGAACTGTCGTCGCATCGATATGAGCCGATCGCGGTCAGCTCAGAGAGCACGGTCGTTGCTGAGTTCACCGCGGACGAATCCGCGAGCTCGGCCCACCAGTCCGAGGCCGACCTGGAAAGGGAGTTCGTCGGGCTACTGCAGTCACAGGCCTACGAGCACCTGCCCATCATGTCTGAGGCGCAGCTGGTCACCAACCTGCGCACGCAGCTAGGAGCCCTGAACGGGATCACGTTCAGTGACACTGAGTGGGAGTCGTTTTTCAGCGAGAAGATCGCTAGGGCGAACGAGGGCATCGTGGAGAAGGCGGTGCGCATCCAAGAGGATCACATCCAAGTTCTCAGGCGCGATGACGGTTCGACCAAGAACGTCTCGTTGATCGACAAGAAGAACATCCACAACAACAGCCTGCAGGTGATCAACCAGTACAACATCGGTGCTGGCGAGGGCGGTGCAGCACACGCCAACCGCTACGACGTGACAGTGCTGGTGAACGGCCTGCCGCTGGTACACATCGAACTAAAGCGGCGCGGCATGGAAATCCGCGAGGCGTTCAACCAGATCGACCGCTACCAGCGAGACAGCTTCTGGGCCGGTTCAGGGCTGTTCGAGTACGTGCAACTGTTCGTGATCAGCAACGGCACGCTGACGAAGTACTACAGCAACACCACCCGCCGCCTGCACCTAAGCGAGAACACGGGTGCAAAGCGTGGCCGCAAGACGTCGAACTCGTTCGAGTTCACCTCGTGGTGGGCAGACGCCACCAACCGGCCGATCCAAGACCTGACGAGCTTCACCAGAACATTCTTCGCCAAGCATTCGTTGCTGAACGTGCTGACCAAGTACTGCGTGCTGACGGCCGACCGGCTCTTGCTGGTGATGCGGCCGTACCAGATCGTGGCGACCGAGCGGATTCTGCAGAAAATCGAAGTCGCCACCAACCACAAGCAGCTCGGCAGGACCGCGGCCGGCGGGTACGTGTGGCACACCACTGGCTCCGGCAAGACGCTGACGAGCTTCAAGTCGGCGCAGTTGGCGTCGAAGCTGCCAGACGTCGACAAGGTGCTCTTCGTGGTCGACCGCAAGGATCTCGACTACCAGACCATGCGCGAGTACGACCGCTTCCAGAAGGGCGCCGCCAACTCCAACACCTCGACGGCTGTCCTCAAGCGCCAGCTCGAGGATTCTGGCGCAACCATCATCATCACGACCATCCAGAAGCTCGCCAACTTCATCGCCGCGAACATGAACCATGCGGTCTACGACGGCCATGTAGTGATCATCTTCGACGAGTGTCACCGCTCGCAGTTCGGCGACATGCACACCGCCATCACCAAGGCGTTCAAGCGCTACAACCTGTTCGGCTTCACTGGCACGCCGATCTTTTCGGTGAACGCGGGAAGTAGCGGCAGCCCGAACCTGCGCACCACGGCTCAAGCGTTCGGCTGCTTCCTGCACGGCGACCCGGCCAACTGCCCGCCCGAAGCCCACCAGATGGCAGTGCATGCCTACACCATCGTGGACGCCATCAATGACAAGAACGTTCTGCCCTTCCGCATCGACTACGTCAACACCATCAAGCTGTCCAAGCGCATCGATGACAAGCAGGTGTCGGCCATCAACACTGAGCGGGCGTTGCTCGCGCCTGAGCGGCTGAGCCAGGTGGTTGGTTACACGCTGGAGCACTTCGATCAGAAGACCAAGCGTGCCGAGCACTATTCGTTGGCTGGCAAGCGGGTGCATGGCTTCAACGCCCTGTTCGCCACCGCTTCGATCGACGCGGCGAAGCGCTACTACGCCGACTTCACGGAGCAGCAGAAGCACCTGACACCTGACCGACGGCTGAAAATTGGGCTCATCTATAGCTACGCCGCCAACGAGGACGTCGGCGACGACTATCTGGACGAAGAGGGCTTCGAGACCAGCGCTCTCGACCAGTCGTCGCGAGATTTCCTCGACGCTGCGATTCAGGACTACAACGCCACATTCGGCACCAGCTTCGACACGTCGGGCGACAAGTTCCAGAACTACTACAAGGATCTGTCGCTACGGCTGAAGAACCGCGAGATCGACCTGGTGATCGTGGTCAACATGTTCCTGACCGGCTTCGACGCCACGACCCTGAACACGTTGTTCGTGGACAAGCGGCTGGTCAACCACGGCCTCATCCAGGCCTACTCGCGGACCAACCGCATCCTGAACTCGGTCAAGACCTACGGCAATATCGTCTCCTTCCGCGACCTCGAGGAAGAGACCAACGCCGCCATCGCGCTGTTCGGCAACAAGGAGGCCCGCAGCATCGTCCTGCTCAAGCCGTACGCCGAGTACTACGGCGAGTACAGCGAGCGCTCCAACGAGCTGCTGGAGAAGTTCCCTCTCGGCGAGCCGATCGTCGGCGAAGCCGCCCAAAAGGCGTTCATCGCCCTGTTCGGTGTCATCTTGCGGCTGCAGAACATCCTGACCTCGTTCGATGAGTTCGCGGGCAACGAGGTGCTGACCGAGCGTCAGAACCAGGATTACCGCAGCGCCTACCTGAATCTCTACGCCGAGTTCCGCAAGGAGGGCGAGGCCGAGAAGGAATCGATCAACGACGACGTGGTCTTCGAGATTGAGCTGATCAAGCAGGTTGAGATCAACGTTGACTACATCCTGATGCTCGTGCAGAAGTGGCGCGAGGCGCGTGGCAACGGCTCGGACACGGAGCTCAATGCCGTGATGAAGATCCAGCGTGCTGTCGACTCCAGCCTGACGCTGCGCAACAAGAAGGACCTCATCATGGACTTCGTTGACCGCGTCTCGGCCAGCGGCGAGATTGATGAAGAGTGGCGCGCCTACGTCGACGCCAAGCGCACCACCGAGCTGGACGCGATCATCAGCGACGAGAGCCTGAGGCCTGAGGAGACGAAGACGTTCGTCGACCAAGCCTTCCGCGACGGCGCCATCCCGGTCACCGGTACAGCGATTACGAGGATTCTGCCGCCCGCTTCCCGTTTCTCGGCAGCCGGCGGACACGGCGAGAAGAAGCAGCGTGTGCTCGCTCGCCTCGAAGATTTCTTCGGACGGTTCTTTGGGCTGTCGGCAGGAGCGCAGGCGTGATCGAGAAGGTTCGAGTCGATGACTGCTGTCACTCGACTACGGTGTTGACTATCACCTTCGATAGATCGTCGACTGGGTTCCCCTCGTGGAGACATCCGCTTAGAGAGTGTGGGTGATGGGCGAGCCACGATGGAAGTTTGATCGGGAGTTCCGGCAGGGCGCGGTGCGGATTGTCTGGGAACGTGGGTTGGCCGGGCGTCCCAGGCGGTGGCCAGGCTTCTAGCCTGTCGCGGATCAGCTGGCGGACATGTGTCGCGCATCTCTTAGCGGATCACAGGAATTGCAGCCACTCTCGTCCGCCACGGTGATCTGCGATAGAGCGGAAGTACGGATCGCGGCTACGTGTTGATATTTCCTACGGTAGAGGCCAGGCCAGATCCGTACGTGTGGATTTGTGGCCTGACGGGCGGCGAATTTTCGGCCGCCGCCGATACAGTTGGACCGTGACTCCTGATGACCTCAGCTCCGACTTGGTGTGGGAGCCGCTGTGGGTCGGGCGGCCTCCCGATACGCACTTCTCGGCCGTGGTTCTAGTCCGCTTGTGCGTGCTGACGACACGAACAAACTCGAGACGCACGCGACTCTTGGCGGCCGGGTCGAGGACGACGAAGGCGACCAGTCCGACCTGCTCAAGGTGGCTGTGGGCATCGCGTTGACCATCGGCGCCGTCAAGGCGGCATCGCACGTCCAGACCTGGTGGAAGGAACGCCGAGCAAAGAAGGTAGCGCTCTCAGAAGCGGCCGAGCCCGCCGGCGAAGCCGACACTTCCGACGTGGCGACGCTGGCCGTTGCCGCCTTCGCGTCCGAAGTGGAGGTAGCGCTGAACGAGCAAAGGACGAAGATGAGCAGCGCAGAAGCGCAGCGACGCGTCCTCGAAATCATGCTCGCGGCGGCCGTCATCGCCGACAACATAAGAGCACTTTCGAGCGCTCAAGTCGAGGACGGCGCCCGCGCAGAGTTGCAGAGCGCACCGGCGAAGCTCACGGTTCCCCAGGTCACGGACAGCCTCAACCGGATGCTCGAGGCGGACGGCACTCTGCTCTGTGAGCAAGCATCGGCTGACCTCATGCGGATTTTCGGAGGAGGTTGCGCCGTCGACGGCCAGTACATGCCTTGCGCAACGACAGGATCAGGGAAGCTCTGCGGCTGCCTCGGACTGCGTAGCCCTACGCTCTGCCGGAAGTAGTTCATGCCCTCCAGCCCGGCCGTGCGCAGTAGACACGACCCAGGCCGTCCGATCATCGCAAATTCGTGCGTTCGCTGGCGCCCAATGGTGGGACAGCAGCCTTTTAAGCCTGTCGCGAATCTGGTGACGAACGAGTGTCGCGGATCTGTTGGCGGATCACATTGGCGACATTGGGTCGGGTTGCCCGCACCTGGACGCACTGAGATGGCAAGGTGTAGCCATGTCCGAAGACCTCATCCCTGTCCTTGGCCGGCTTACTCCTGTACCCCCCCGCGACGTGTGGTCGCATGAGGCTCACAGCTTCACGCCGTGGCTACTCAACAATGTCGACGTACTCAGCGATTTACTCGGGATGGATCTCGCACTCGAGGTGGCAGAGCATCCGGTAGGCGGATTCAGCTTGGACCTCATGGGTCGGGATGAGACCACTGGCGAGGTTGTGATCGTTGAGAATCAGCTTGAGACCTCCGATCACGGCCACCTCGGCCAGATCCTCACCTACGCGGCCGGCACTGACCCCACCACGATCGTCTGGGTTGCCGCATCGTTTCGAGCCGAACATCGAGCGGCAATCGACTGGCTCAATGCTCGCACTGATGAGAACACGAGATTCTTTGGTGTGGAACTCGGCGTAGTGCGGATCGGACAATCTGACCCAGCGCCGTCGTTCCGGTTGGTTGCCCAACCCAATGATTGGGAGAAGACGGTTCGGGCCGCCACAAGCCAGGCCGACGCAGCCGGCAAGCAGGTTCTGTACCGTTCCTTCTGGCGTCGATGGATGGATCTATTGCAGGCCGAGCGCCCGGGTTGGTCTCGGGCGAGGAGCGCTCCGCGAGACTCGTGGTTCACCATGACAGCCGGAATCGCTGGCGCCACTTATTACACGGCATTTACCAAGCGTGGTCTCTCCAGCCAACTGGTCTTTGAATCACCCGACCGTGATGTCAACCTCACCCGATTCCAAGCGCTGCAGGCGAACCAATCGGCTATGGAACAGGTCTACGGGCACCCCTTGGACTGGGAGGAGCTGCCTACTCGTAAAGCGACCCGAGTAGCGGAGTATCTGCCCGACACCGACGTGAGCGTCGAGGAAGACTGGAATAGGTACCTTGAATGGTTGCTTGATCGACAGACCCGACTCCGGGAAGCCTTGGCGACAATCGGCGGCGTGCCATCCTGATGCTGTATTGCGGCCGCGGTGAGGCGATACGCCCCGCGCAGGTGATCGACGCGCACCACCCGTCCGTGGCCAACCCTGCCATGGCCAGATTCGTGCGTTGGCCGGTCAACTACCACTTGGGACCGCCGCCCAATGGAAGCCTCTCCATAACCTGCCACTCATACATCCGGTTGTCGCGGTGCATCTCGATCAGGGGCACTTCATCCACATGGACGTGCGTGCGTGTGCTCTCGACAGCTTCGAACGCTGTCAGGGCCTCGGCGGCCGACTGGTCCGCATTGACGTACGCGAAGCTCACGTGCGGTTGGAAGTCCCTGGAGCCCAGGTCGACGCTCCCCCGCCCTACGGCCTTCTCGATCGCTGACCTGACTCGGTCTCGAAGGGCGCACAGAGGTTGCACGTCTTCAGGCAGGAGCACGAGTGCTTCTGGTCGGATGAGAGGACGGTTGAAAACGAGGGCGAACGGCTGAACCTCTGCCAGTGCTGCGCGCGTTGTCTTCATGACCGACGAAAGGTCTTCCTGCGAGATGCCGTCCACGAACGCGAGTCCTTGCATCGTTATGTGAAGCCCCTCTCGGGGGATCGGGTCGAAACCAACGATGCCCCGGATCGCATCTTGGTACCGCGTAACCAGACTTGCTAGATCCTCGCACCACCCGACCGCGAGGTGGAAAGCTAGGAAGCGGGTGCCCATCTGCCAGCCTGGCCGCCACCACCAATGGTTTCGAAGTTCGGTTGCGTTGCGCCACATCTACTCTGGCTTGTCTGTCATCGGCCTCCTAGATCTCCGACTGCGCGTTTGGCTGCTCGGCTTCTGCGGTGATCTCGTACTCATCAATGAGCATCACGCGATCGGCCGGCCAAACTGACTCGGACACTTCGACGACGTCGCCGTCTGTACTGCGGGCGGTATGGATGACGTGGAGAACGGGCATGCCGGGGGCCAGGTTGAGGATGTCGCTCTCCTCGGCGGTTGGCAGTCGAGAGACCCACGCGTCGCGAGCCTGAGCATAGAGCTTGCCGCTGAGCTCTTCGACGCACAGAAATAGTGCCTTCGGTACGACAGTCGGCTCCTCGAGGTAGGTGCCTCCGGCGATCTCGACCGGGATGTAGCTGGCACCAACTTCTTCTGGGCCGTCGACCTTGTCGTAGAGGTTTCGGCGCCGTACGACTACCTCCGTGCCCGGCAATGTTCATCGCCTCGGCGATGTGCTGCGGAACCGATTGCCGACCGGCGAAGACGATCCGGTGCTCGAAGTCGGATGACAGGAGCTGCTTGTCGGCGCGCGCTCGTCCGTAGCGGTTGCGCGATCGTCTCTGACGTCGTCGACCATCCTTGACGAAGGTGCCGACGCCGTGGCGGGACTCGATGAGACCTTCGGCGCGTAGGACGCCGATGGCTTGGCGGAGTGTAGGGAGGCTCACGTCGAAGCGTGCAGTCAGAGCCATCTCCGCGGGCAGTCGATCGCCAGGCTGCAGCTTGCCGTTCTGAATGTCGGCACGCACGTCCTCTATAGGACCTGAGGACAGGACGACTGACAAGGAAGGTTCTCATGAAGCTGACCATCGACACCACGGGCAAGACGTTCACGGTCACGAAGGGTGTGGAGGAGAAGAAGGACCAGAACGGCCGGCAGAAGGCTGACCGGAACACCAACGAGCTGCTCTGGTCGGTTCAGGTGATGGCGCTCGACGAGACCGGCGGCGAGGTGATCAATGTGACTTTGGCGGGCAATGCCACGCCGAAGGTCAACGTTGGCGCTGTTGTCGTGCCGGTCGAGCTGGAGGCCATGCCGTGGGCCACCAATGGGCGGAACGGTGTCGCGTACCGGGCCAAGACCCTCAACGCGCAGGCCGCGGGCAAGTCCGCCTAGTTCTCCACTCGTCCCGTGCTTTCGTGCAACTGCTCAGCTAAGGGGTAAGAGCGGTTGCCCGTTGGTCCAGACGTGGGCCCGCTGGTGGCGTGTTCGACCAGGTGCTCTACCGAGGCGACACCTACCAACTCGTTCTCGCGGGCCTGCGGGCGGCAAGGCATCCCCGCCTCGGTCGTCCAGCACCCTTCGGCGTTCGTCACCTTCACCGCGCCCTCGTTCGGTCCGGTCCACTCCGCCCGCAAGCACCGAGGACGCGACGGGCAGCTCTGCAACCAGGTTTGCCGGCCGCGCCACAAACCCGACCTCTGCCCCCACGGCATCGACTTGCGTTGCCACCAGGTCCACCACGACGGCGAGAAGATCCTGGGCATGCCGCGTGTCTGGACTGCTACGACCACGACCACCAGGTCGTCTGGAACGCCCTGTCCGGCGAACTGTGGCGACGCACGATGGAGCGCGCCAAGGACACCCTCCGCCGCTGGGGCGCCAAGCACGGCATCCAGGTCAAGCTGTCCTACGGCAAGGTCGCTGAGATGCAGTCGCGGGGCGTCGCGCACTTCCACCCGTTGATCCGGCTCGACGGAGCCGATCCGCTGGAGCCCCACCACCTGGCCGTGCCGCATCTGGCCGCCGACTTCGCTTTGCTCACCGACGCGATCCGCCGCGCCGCCGAAGGCACCCGGTTCCGGTCCGCCGCACCCCGACAAGCTCGGCGCTGGCTCATCGAATGGGGCCAGCAACTCGACGTACGGCCGGTTCGGCAAGCGGTGGCCGGGGTGATCACCGAAACCGCGGTCGCCGGGTACCTCGCCAAGTACGCCACCAAGGGAGCCGAGGCCACCGGCCACTCATCGGCTCGCCTCACCGCCGCGACCGTGCGCCGCTACACCAGCGACAACACCCACACGGCCCGCCTGGTCGACGCCTGCTGGCGACTCGGACGCCCCGGCGCAGACCTCGACCCCGCAGAGGCCGCCAAGAACTCCGGACGCCTGTCCTACAAGAGGCTCCGGCTCTGGGCACACATGCTCGGCTTCGGTGGCCACTTCTCCACCAAGTCCCGGCAGTACTCCACGAGACTGAGAGCCCTTCGCGAGGCGCGGGCCAACTGGCGACGCGAACGCCACCGCACCGCCGAACGCACCGGCGACACCGAAACCACCCTCATCGTCGGCAACTTCACCTACGCCAACACCGGCTGGCGAACCATCGGCGACGCACTCCTCGCCAACACCGCAGCCGCGAAAGCACGCGAAAACCGACGGCTGGTCAAAGACGAACTGGAAGCAATCGGAGATCTCGATTGAAGGAGGAAAGTCAGTGGTTGCAAGCATGCAGCGGCGATGGACCGTTGAGGATGTCGCCACCTACTTGGGCGTGCCGGTCAAGACGCTCTACAAGTGGCGCTGCCAGTGCTACGGCCCCGTCGGAGTTCGGATCGGCAAGCATTTGCGTTACGACTCGGACGAAGTGGTTGCCTGGTTCGACGCGCAGAAGTTGGCGTCATAGGTCAGGGGCTGAAGATGGGTAGGAAGCCACTGCCGCTTGGTTCCTGGGGACGGATCCGGACCTATGCCGTGCACGTCAACGAGAAGGTAAGGCGGATCGCTTCCGGGCGGTTGCGTACTACCGAGACTTCGACGGCAAGACGCGTCAGGTCGACGCGTATGGCAAGAGCGCAACGGCAGCAGATAACAACCTGCAAACGAAGTTGAAGGAGCGCTCGCAGCTGGCGAGGTCTGGCACGCTCACGTCGATGACCCGGTTCTCTGCGGCGGTCGATGTCTACATCGGAAAGCTCAACGCGATGGTTAAGGACGACAAGCGCTCACCCGGAACGCCCTACACCTATCAGACGCAACTCAAGACGAACGTGCTGCCACGCGTCGGCGACGTACGGCTTGGTGAGATGACCACTCCGCTCCTCGACAAGGTCATCACCGCGATCAAGGACGAGGTCGGCGCGGTGTCGGCAAAGACCTGCAAGAGCGTCATTGCTGGTGTTCTCTCACTCGCCGTACGGCACGGCGCGATCGTCTCGCACCCAGTTCGCGAACTGGGCTCCATCGAGGCAGCACCTAAGACGGCACCGAGAGCGATGACCGATCAGGAACGACAGGAGTGGTTCGTGATGTTGGCGAGTGACGAACGCGCCAACCGTGCGGACATCCCCGACCTGTCGCTATTCCTACTGGCCACCGGACTGCGCATCAGCGAGTCGCTCGCTGTCCTATGGGAGCAAGTGGACTTCGAAGCGAACGAGGTCGAGATCACTTCGCAGATCAACAGGGTCAAGGGGGTAGGTCTCGTCCGGCGTCGCACAAAGTCCAGGGCGGGTTTCCGTGTGCTGAGCCTTCCTTCCTGGGCGATGGCAATGCTGCAACGACGGTTCAGCGCCGGTGTCCAACTGGACGCTCCAGTCTTCGCCGATGCACTGGGAGGGTTCCGGGACCCGAACAACGTCCGCACGGATCTGCGCCGCGCTCGGCAGCCGATCGGTAGTGAGCAACGCCGGGAGCTCGGTCGCGAGCTGCAGAAGATTCGCCGCGAGGCCGGCCTTCTACAAGCTGACGTTGCTCAGCGGTTGGGATGGCCGAAGCACAAGCTCAGCCTGATTGAACCGCGCGTGTGCGCGTGGACCGCTCGGAAGCGGAAGCCCTCCTGGCGCTGTACCGAGTAAAGCGCTCCGTTCGTACATCCCTGCTCGACCTCTTAGCTCGAGCGGCTGAGCCCTCGATCGCCGACCAATTCGCCTGGGTCACATCGCACAACTTCCGGAAGACAACGGCGACGCTTCTGGACGAGGCCGGGCAAACGGCAAGGCAGGTAGCAGACCAGCTCGGTCAGTCGCGCCCATCCATGACCCAGGATGTCTACTTTGCCCGACGAGCCCGGAATCCAGAGGCCGCGCATGCTCTGGCCAAGGCGATGCCGGAGAGCCGGGAAGACCAAAACCATGGGGTAAACCATGGGCAGGAGGCTCCTCGTTCATGAGCCCGAAGGCATATGCCCTGGTGAGAGAGCCGACGAGGGGACTCGAACCCCTAACCACCGCTTTACAAGAGCGGTGCGCTACCAATTGCGCCACGTCGGCGGGTGCACGTGAGTGCCGGACCATCGTAGAGGATCCTGAGCCCCGGACGTCGCAAAGGTTGCCCCGGGGGGTGGTGGACGGGTCAGACCTGGGCGGCAACCCGGGCGGACAGACATGGGCTGGGTGGCAGGCCGGGCGGGCGGGCGACCGAGCGCCAGGCTGGGGTGGACGGGCGTCTGCTGGGTGGAAGCGGGGTTGGGGTGGGAGCCGAGGAGGCGGTGCACCGGAGTGGGGCCGTGCAGGTCTTGCGGGGGAATGTCCCGTTTCGGCGGTTGTGGGTTGCTCGGGCTGTGTCGTTCCTCGGGGATTCGCTGAGTCTCGTCGCGTTGCTGCTGTATGTGGAGGAAAAGACCGGGGCGGCGTTGGCGGTGGCGTTGCTGTTGTTGGCTGGGGACTTCACGCCGGGGTTGTTCGGAGCGTTCGTGGGGGTGATCGGAGACAAGTTCGATCTCCGGAAGGTGATGGTCGCCTGCGATGTCCTGCAAGGCGCGCTCGTGGTCGTGATGGCTGCCACCCTGCCGCCGTTGCCGGTGTTGCTTGCGCTGGTCGCGGTCCGGAGCCTGGTCGCGCAGGTGTTCCAGGCGAGCTCGCGGAGCGCAGTACCGGCGCTGGTGCCCGATCGGGATCTGGAGACGGCGAACTCGGCGCTGGGGGCGGGTACGCACGGGCTCGAGGCGGTCGGGCCGTTGATCGCGGCAGCTTTGTTCCTGGTCCTCGATGTGCGCGGGATCCTCTTCATCGACGCGGCGACCTTCCTCGCGTCTGCGGTTCTCCTGAGCCGGCTGCCGTCGCTGCCGCCCAGCGAAGAGTCCGACGGGGGCTCATTCCTCGGCAACGCACGAGCCGGGTTGAGGTACATCTGGAGGACGAAGGTCGTCCGCGTGATCGGTCTGGGGTTCTTCGCCGTGGTCGCGTTCAGCGGGGTCGACGACGTGGCGATGGTGTTCCTCGCCAAGGACGAACTGCACGGTGGGAACTCGGCCGCCGCCACCCTGTACGCCGGGGTCGGCATCGGCCTCGTCGTCGGCTATGCCCTGCTGACCAGACTCGGCAACAAGCTCAGCATGCTCCCCCTGATGGTGATCGGCTTCGCAGTAGCGAGCGCGGGCAACCTGTTCACCGGGTTGGCCTGGGCTATCTGGGCAGCACTTGCGCTGCAGACCATCCGCGGGCTAGGGATCGCCGCGCTCGACGTGGCGATCAACACGCACCTGCAGCGCGTCGTACCGGCTGCCATGCTCGGGCGGGTGTTCGGGAACCTGTACGGCGCGATCGGCCTGGCTGCAGGTATCTCGTACGTCTTCGGCGGCCTACTGCTCCAACACACCAACGCCCGGGTCACCTTCATAACCGCAGGCGCGGGTGGACTCCTCGCTGCAGCCGCAACCGCGCTTGCCCTGGCTACGAGAGCTCGGCAATAGGCCGCCGCAAAGCACGCGCCCCTGGTACTGCGATCAGCGCGACGACGGCCATCACCAGGAATGCGGCCAGCGGGTGATCCACCAGTAGCCCGACCACTGTGGCAACCACCAGGCCGCCCAGGTTCCCCGCCATCCAGATCAGCCCGGCGCCTGTGCCTTCGGCTTCGCCCGTACGGCGCTCCACGAGCTCCAGCACGATCGGTAGAGCCGGCAGCAGGAGGAACCCAATCACCGTGATCGCCACGAACCCCATGACCACCCCAGGCAGGAACGCCAGCGCAGCACAGGCCAAGGCGGTTACGGAGAGGCTTGCCACGAGCAGGGCGGACTCGGCGTGGCGACGGACAACCAGGACCGGTACCACGGCACTACCGATGACACCGGCAACCACGTTGACCAGCAGGATCGTGCTTGCGGTCTCGCCGCTGACTCCGGCTGGTTCCAACAGCGCCTGCGCAAAGGTGGTCATGGCAACGAACACGCCGAACGGGAAGATCGCCAGCAATGACAACCGCCGGATCAGCGGATCACCCCAGGCGACCTTCAGAGCACCACGATCAGGGCGTCGCCGTTCGACCTTGTGCTCACCGGGCTTGCGCAGGGCAACTAGCAGTAGTACGGCGGCGAGCACGCTGAAGCCGGCCGACAACCACAGCATGCTGGGCAGCTGATCCGCATGGGGCAGCACGGCGGCTAGTACGAAGGCGATCACCATGCCGGCGAAGACGCTCGCAGTACCGGCCGCAATCCCCGTTGGGCGGTCCTTCTCGGCCAGGTAGCGCCCAGTGATGCCCGTGACTGCGTTCAGCACGAACGGCTGCGCGACCGAGGCCAGCAACTGCCCGACTAGGAGCCAGCTGTAGTCGTCACCGATGAGCCGCACGGCTGCACCGATAGCAGTGAGCAGTGCACCGATGAGCAAGCCGGTGCGGAACCACCGGTCGAGGATCAGCCCGGCCGGGATCGCCAGCACGACGTACAGGAGCGGGAAGACCTGGGCGAGCCACCCGATTGCGCTCTCGGACACGCCGTACCGCTCGGCCGCGACAGTGGTGACGCCAGCGAAGTTGAGCCAGACCAACTGGGTGGCCGCGCCGACCAGCGCGAACGCGCCGATCGCCGACCACCTACTCCGAACCGCTGTCCCCACCTGAGTCGCCATCCGGCCTCCCTTTTGGCAGGAGACTAGCCGCCGTACGCGGCTCAAAATAGGAAGAAGGCCGCGATCGCAGTTGGAAGGATGCCGGGTACGAGCCAAGGTGACAGCAGTGAGCGTTGGAAGATCAGCAGTACGCCGCCGGCGGTGACGAGGCCGACGACGCCGGACATCACCCAGAGACCGACGCCCTTGCCGTAGTCGGTGTCGACGAGGTTGGTGCTGTAGGCGGCGAGGGTGACCGCGGGGGCGCCGCCCACGTGGATCAAGATGACTGAGGCGACCCAGCGTTGGACTGTCTCGATCTTCACGAGCTAGCCGACCTGCTCGACCGTGGCCGCGTGACGCTGGGCGAGGTCGTGGTAGACGGCGGCATTGTGGTCGACGAACAGCTTGGCGGTGCCCTCGAGCGGGATGATCTTCTTCGCCGGGCTCCCGAGGGCGACCGACTCAGGCGGGATCACCGAACCCGGCGTGACGGTGGCGCCGGCCGCGACCAGGGTGCGCTCACCCACAACCGCGCCGTCCAGCACGATCGCGCCGTTGCCGATCAGGGCCTGCTCACCGACGATGCAGTCGTGGACCAGGCACTGATGCCCGACGGTCGCGTTCTTGCCGACCTCGCAGACGCCGCCGTCGCCGACGTGGATCACCGAGTTGTCCTGGATGTTTGCGCCTTCGCGGATGACGATCCGGCCCAGATCGGCGCGGATCACCACGCCGTACCAGATCGACGCGCCCTTCTCGACGACCACATCGCCGACCAAGGTGGCGGTCGGCGCGATCCAGGCTTCCGGGTGCACGGTGGGGCTCACGCCCTCGAAGGAAAACAGCGGCATAGCCAGCAGACTAAGCGACTGCGCGGACGCGACGGACCAGTACTGCGCCCAGCAGCGTCACGGCGGCGGCCGATCCATAGAGCATCGGGTAGCCGCCTACGTACTTCACCACGGGGGCGGCGATGGCCGGGGCGATCACCTGGGGCAGGGAGTTTGCGATATTGATCACGCCCAGGTCCTTCGCCCGGTCGCGTGCGCTCGGCAACACCTCGGTGAGCAAGGCGAAGTCGACCGACAAGTACACCCCGAACCCGACGCCCAGGATCACAGCGGCCACCACAGCCGCCGACCACGTCGGCCACACCGCCAGAACCACCGCCCCAACGGCCATCACCACGCCGGACCAGGTGACGAACACCTTCCGGCGGCCCAGCCGGTCGGACCAGCTCCCCGACGCCACCGCGGTCAGCAGCACGCAGACGCTGTAGATCGCGGTCAGGATCAGTACGCCGGTGTCCGGATTGTCGTAGGACACCGCGTCCTGTAGGTAGAAGAACAGGTACAGCGTGCCGAGGCCGTTGCCTAGGTTCAGCAGGAACCGCGTCAACCAGGCCCAGCCGAAGTCGGGAAAGCGCCGCGGGCTGACCCAGAAGCCGCGGAGGAACTCCGGCCAGGCGAAGGGAGTTCTGGAAGCCAACCGCTGATCGCCGCTCCCGAGCAGGTAAGGCACCACCGAGATCAGTAGGAAGACAGCACACGCAAGGTAGCCAACGCCGACCCCTCCGACGGCGGTGGCCAACCCCACTCCCACCAAAGCGCCGAGCGTCTGAGCCAGCGCGACCCAACCGCCGACAACACCTCGCTGCAACTTCGGGACCCGATCCGGGATCGCCGCTGTGATTGCCGCCAGCAACGCATTGCAGAACAGTTGCACCAGGCACCAACCGAGCAACATCCACGCGACGGCACCTGCTCCAGCGAGCACTAGCAACCCGATCGCCCCGCCGACCGCGCCTCCGAACACCCACGGAACCCGCCGGCCCCAGCGGGACGCAGTACGGTCGGAAAGCGCGCCGAACAAGGGGTTCGCGACTACCGACACGGCGGCTCCGACTCCGGTGACCAGCCCGAAGACGAACTCCTTGTTGCCTGGAGCAATCGCATCGGACTGCTTCGCGAGCAGCACCTGGATCGGGCCGAGCCAGGCCGCGAACACCCCGACATTCGCCAGCACCACCGCCGCCGTCCACCGTCCCTGCACTGCCACCACCGGCTCAGCCAGAGCCAGCGCAGCGGCAGCCTCCGCGCCAGGGTCGGCGGCGGCAGTCGGCTCGGTGGTCATCCTCGGCTCTTGGCGATCAAGTCGCGGTACCAGTGGTACGACGCTTTCGGCGTGCGGGCCTGGGTCTCGAAGTCGACATGCACCAGGCCGAACCGCTGGGAGTACCCGACGGACCACTCGAAGTTGTCCAGCAGCGACCACTGGAAGTACCCGCGCACGTCCACGCCGTCGTCGATCGCCTGCTTCAGCACCCGCAGATACGAGTCCAGGTAGTCGATCCGGCGCTGGTCCGCGACCACCCCGTCGACCGGTCCGTCGTTGATCGCGCAGCCGTTCTCGGTGATGTAGATCGGCGGCAGCCGGTCGCCGTACCGGTCCTTGAAGGTGCGCAGGATCTCGCCGAAGGCAGCGGGCACCACGGGCCAGCCGAAGTCCGTCTTCGGGTAGTCGTCGAGCTCTCGCGGTTCGAACGGAAGTCCAGCCGGCATGGTGAAGCCGTCCGTCGCGGAGGTGTCCGGGCTGCCGGTCGGCGCACCGACGCGAATGGGCGCGTAGTGGTTGAGGCCGAAGAAGTCGAGCGGCGTCGAGATGATCTCCAGGTCCTCGGCCACCGGACCCGGCATCGCAGCAGCGAGATCTTCCGTGGGATAGCGGCCCAGCAACACCGGATCAGCGAACAACCAGTTGACCAGCGCGTCGTAGAACCCAGCTGCCGCGACGTCCTCCGCGCTGTCGCTGGCTGGCCAGGTTGGCGCGTGGTTGCTCGCGATCCCGATGGTGGACGCACCGCCGGCACGCAGAGCCTGGACGGCTCGACCATGAGCCAGCAGTTGGTGATGAGCGACCGGCAGGGCATCGAACAGCAGCTTCTTGCCCGGCGCATGCGCCCCGAGGGAGTAGCCCATCAGCGTGATCACCATCGGCTCGTTGATGGTCATCCACAGCGCGACCCGGTCGGCGAACCGATCGGCCAGGATCGAGGCGTAGTCGGCGAAGCGCGAGGTGATGTCCCGCGAGAGCCAGCCGCCCGCATCCTCCAACGCCTGCGGGGTGTCCCAATGGAAGAGCGTCGGGGCGGGCTGGATCCCGGCCGCCAGCAACGAGTCGATCAGCCGGTCGTAGAAATCGAGTCCCGCGGGATTTGCCGGCCCCTGCCCGGAAGGCTGCACCCGCGGCCAGGAGAAGGAGAACCGGTAGGTGTCGACCCCGAGGTCCGCCATCAGGGCGACATCGTCGGCATACCGGTGGTAGTGGTCGCAGGCGACGTCACCGGTGTCGCCGTTGAGGATCCGGCCCGGCTCGGCGCAGAACGTGTCCCACGTCGAGGGCCCGCGACCGCCCTCGGCCACGGCACCCTCGATCTGGTACGCCGACGTCGACACCCCCCAGCGGAAGTCAGGGCCGAAGACCAATGGCTCAGCTGTCATTCGCATCATCCTCGTCGGGTTGGGCGGGCGCGTCCTGGGGCCGCGGCGGCTCGATCTTGCGGACGACCACCGCGGTGCCGTAGGCGGCGACCTCGCTCATCGTCTGGGCGATCTCGTTGCAGTCGAACCGCATCGCCAGGATCGCGTTGGCGCCCAACTGGTGCGCCATCTGGCACATCCGCATCACCGCGACATGCCGCGACTCGGCCAGCATCCGGGTGTACTCCGGCACCTCGCCGCCACCCAGCGAACGAAAGCTCGCGGTGAAGTTCGAGCCGAAGTCGCGACTCCGCACGGTCAACCCGAAGACCTCCCCGAACACCTGCTCGACCGTGTAGCCCGGCAGGTCGTTCATGGTCGAGACAAGCACCGGGTACGGCGAACCCTGCGGCGCGATGTGCGGCACGTTCGACTGCACCGGCTGGTAACCCGCCGGCGGCTGGCCCTGACCAGGCTGGCCGTAACCAGGCTGGCCCTGACCAGGTTGCCCGTAGCCCGTCTGGCCGTAGCCCGGCGGTGGTGGCCCCTGCTGGTAGCCAGGCGCGTACCCGGGCGGCGGCCCCTGCTGGTACCCCTGCTGCGGCGGATAAGGCTGGTTCGGGGGAAAGTTCTGGTTCATGCCGCCATCTTGGCAGTCCCCTGGTCGTCCCCTGGTCGTCCCCTGTCGTCACTGCCGGAAGACCTGGAGCTCATACAGCGAGTACCCGTACGACGTGGCCCGCTGTGTCCCGGTGATCCGGACATAGCGAGCCGCGGTGGCCCCGAACCGTGCCACGTCCTCCCCGCCATTTCCGTTGCTGGTGGCAAACACCTGCTGCCAGTTCACGTTGTCCCGCGACACCTCGACCTTGTACGCCGAGGCGTACGCGGACTCCCACTGGAGCACCACCCGGCGGATCGTCTGCTCGCTGCCGAGGTCGACCTTCAACCACTGCGGGTCGGACCAGTCGCTCGCCCAACGGGTCGCCGGGTCGCCATCGACGGCCCTGGACGGCGGCGAGTTGAAGAGTCCCGTCTCGTAGCTGCTCGCGGTCGCGGTCTTGCCCACCGCCTGGTTGCTGACGACATCACCGCGGCGGGCCGGGAACTCGATCACCTGCTGGTAAGTCGGCCGGTTGACCCAGGCGATCCGATCCTGGGTGATCCCACCCATCGGTTGGTGCACGATCTGGTCCGCGCAGAACTGGTCCCCCGCAGTACAGTCGGGCGTTGCCGGATAGGTGGTCGCCGCCGGCACCTTGGTTGCCGCCAGCAAGGACTCCGCGAGAACGCCACGGCAGGCGGCGAGCGAACCAGCACCGCAGTACGTCACCGGTTGCGCGGCCTTAACCGGGTCGCCGAGCACCTTGCGCAGGTCGCGCTGAACGAAGCCCCACCACCCGTTCTGGAAGGCGGAACCCTGTGCGCTCGGGCGTTCGTCGATCTTCTGCGTACGCACGAGCGCGTCGTACAGGTCCGGCCCGAGGCCTTGGAACTCGGCAGGAACCAGCAGCGGCCACCAGGCATCGAGGATCCGGATCGCCTCGGCGTGGTCGTAGGTCTTGGACGCCTCGTTGGGCGTCTTCCGATGGCTCCCGGCCGTTTGCCAGGCTTGCAGCTTGGCGACCGCGTCCGCGACGGCCGGGTCGGTGATCGGCGCGCTCTTCAAGACGCGCAGCAGATAGGGCAGCACCTGATCAGCCCGCAGGTCCACCGTCGCGGCGTCTTCCATCGCCGACACGAGCTTGCCACGGGTGAACTTCTGGCCGGACCCGATCACCGCCTTGATCCGGTCGTCCAGCGGTTGGCTGCGATACACCGAGTTGTAGCCGAAGTTGCCGTCGGCAGCGGAGAACCCGGGTGCCTGCTTGTTGTTCCAGCTGGTCAGGTAGTCCTGGTTCACCACCTGCGGATGCTGCACGGCCGGGGTGTAGGTGGCCCGGTTGGTGTCCGGGTTCCAGCCCTGCCACTCGTACTGCGGGTAGCCCCAGGTCGGCAGGTTCGGATCGGCCCCGGCCGGGCGGATCGGGTTGTCGCCGGAGTTGAAGTACGCGATGTCCGTCTTGTCCGTGTAGAACCAGTTGAAGGTGTAGCCGATGTTGCTCGCGGCGTTCTTGAAGTCCGTCGCGGAGTGGATCTTGTCCGGGTCGTTCAGCAGCATGAACCCGAGTGCCGAGCCCGCCTCGTTCCCGTACGTCGACCGGTTGCTCGTGAACAGGACGGGTTTGCCGCCGACCGTGCCGCGATGGGTGACGATTCCGAGTTTGGTGCGCTGGGCAACCAAAGTGTAGGAGCCGGCCGGTTCGGAGGAGCCCAGGCTCGAGTACCACGCGTTGTGCCGTTCCAGCTTCTCGATCGGCAGGCACTGGTTCCGGAAGACGTAATGCGTCGACGCCTTCGTCGGCGTTCCACCGTCCGGCTCGCACAGCGGCACGGCGTACGTGTCGGTGATGTCCTGGCCGGCGGAGGTGGCGCTCCACGAGTAGTCGGCACCCCGGCCGATCAGGGTGTAGAAGTTCAGCCCCGCGAAGGCGGCGCCGCGGCTGCTGACTCCCGGACCTTGGAGTTCCTGGCGGAGCAGGAGTTGCGGCGCGAAGTACGAGGTCTGCGGGCCGTAGACCGCGACCGGGTTGCCACTCTCGGTGTACTGCCCGGAGACCAGCAGAGCGTTCGACATCCCCTTGGGACCGAAGCCTTCCGGGAAGACGCCGCCGTCGAAGATGCCCTTCAGCGATTCCTTGCTCTGCGCAGTTCCAGGCGGTTTGATCCCGGTACTGCTCTTGGGCTGCGCTGCCGTCGTGGTCATTGCGGATCCCGTCTGGTCGACGACCTCCGGCTCAGGGGTGACCGACCCGCGATCCGGCATCGCGCGCCCGGCCGGGTTGGCGGGCGTCGTGCCGTAGGGGAACGTCGTGCCGTTGTGCACGGTGGTGCTCGCCTCAGGATCGTTCTGCGAACGGAACGACTCCCAGACCTTGGTGCCCTGCGCCACTCCGTACTTCGCCTGCGCCTCGAGCAACGCGAGCGCGGACTGGATCTCACCACCGCCACCAGTGCCGAAGATGCCCGCGACCACAGCGGCCGTGGCGACCACGTCGGTCACCTTCCACGGTTGCGGCGTCGGCAGGCCGAGCGCGACGTACTCACCGGGATAGGCGACCCCGACCGTGTTGATGTAGTAGTTCACGCCATCGACCCAGGCCTGGATGTCCTGCTGCATCTTGGCCCCGTCAGCGCCGTAGCGCTCGTCGGCGTCGTCGAACTGCTTCTGCAGCTCTGCCTCGGTGTACGGCGCGATCCGCCAGAACTCCTGCTCGAACGCCCGGTTCGCCGCCGCGCCACCCGCGAACGGGGTCAGCTGGCCGCGGCCGAGATGCCGGAACACGTCCATCACGAACAAGCGGTCCTGCGCCCCGGCGTACCCGGCGCCGAACATCGTGCCCTCGCGGGTGGTCCCGGTGATGTGCGGGATGCCGCGAGACTTGTCGCGCACGATCGTCACGTCCGCGCGCGGTTGGAACGTGCTCGCCACGTCATCGGGTCTCACCCCGAACGAGGAGTCGTCGAAGTACGGATCAAGACCGTCGTCGGTGATGCCCTGCGAGTTCCAGACCAGTTGCTCGTACGGCTTGAGGGTGTCGCTGAAATGCGGCGGGCGGGTGCCGAATCCCTGGAAAAGAAGGAGATCCGCGAAGGTCGCGTTGCCGTTCTGCCCGGGTGGCACGATGTCCGCGCACTGCCCGACGCAATAGTCGGTCGGCGGAGCGGCCTGGGTTGCCGTCGGCCTGGCTTCGCTGGGCGTAGACAAGCCCAGGACCAGTACTGCGGTGACGGCCAGCGCGGCGGTCGTCGTACGAGCAAAGCGGTGGGTGTGAGCACGGGCAGTGTGAACACGTAGAGCGGGGCGGCGCGTCACGGGGTCCTCCCTGGGAGATCGTCGCGGTGATGACGGCAGGGAACGTCTGAAAACTGACGATGACTCACTAGTAGGTCTAGGTCAAGAGTCTTGGACACTTGACCTAGAAGTCGTACTGTGATCGCACGGGAGAGCGGTCGAGAGGAGTCCGATGCCACGGGTACCCGCGAGCGAGCGACGCGCCGAGCTGGTCCAGGCGGCGATCCAGGTCGCGACCCGGGAGGGGCTCGCCGCGACCACCACCCGGCGGATCGCGCAGGAGCTCGGCATCTCGGTCGGCATCGTGCACTATTGCTTCCGCTCAAAGGAGGAACTGCTCCACGAGGTGATCCGAGTGATCGCTGAGGCGCAGGTCGTCGCCGCACGCTCGGCCATCGTTCCCGGTGGGGACGTGCGGGAGAGTGTGCGGAACGCGTTCCTCGGATTCTGGGGACTGGTCGAGGAGACGCCGGACGCCCAACTGCTGACCTACGAGCTGACGAGTTGGGCGCTGCGGAACGCCGAGACGGAACCACTCGCGCGGGAGCAACGAGCGAGTCAGCTCGCCGGCATCGTGGAGATCCTCGACGAGATCTCGGCCGCCACCGGCGCCTCCTGGTCCTTGCCGGCCGACCAACTCGCCCGAATGACCCTCGCCATCACCGACGGCGTCACCCTCGGCTGGCTGGTCGACCGCGACACCAAGGCCGCAGTACAGGCTCTGGAGGTCTTCGCCGACCAACTGATCAAGCTGGCCCTGTAAAACAGGAAGGCCCCCGGGTGATCCGGGGGCCTTCCTGGTTAGAGCTTGGTCAGCGGGAGTACGACTTGCCGCCGCGGTCGGAGCGGCCCTTGTAGCCACCACCGCCCTGTCCGCCACGGCCTTCGTAGCCACGGCCGCTCGGACGGCTGTTGCCGCCGCCGAAGCGCTTGCCACCCTTGTTGAACCCACCGCTGCCACGCTGCGGCTTGGGGGCCGGCAGCTTGACCGGGTAGCCGGACGGCTTGGTGCCGCCGGTCAGGCCGTTCACGACCTCGTCACCCGGACGAACCCGGACCGGCTCGGTGTTGACGCCGGCCGACTCGGCCAGCCGCATCATGCCACGCCGCTGGTGCGGCAGGACCAGCGTGACGACGGCACCCTTGCCACCGGCGCGCGCAGTACGACCCGCGCGGTGCAGGTAGTCCTTGTGGTCCGCCGCCGGGTCCGCCTGGACGACCAGGCCGACGTCGTCGACGTGGATACCGCGAGCCGCGACATCCGTTGCCACCAGCACCGGAACCGACCCGTCCTTGAACTGGTCCAGCGTCCGGTTCCGAGCGCCCTGGGTCAGGCCGCCGTGCAGGGCCGCGGCCATCACGCCACGGTCGCGCAACTGGGTGGCGACGCGATCGGCGCCCAGCTTGGTGCGGACGAACACGATGGTCCGGCCGTCGCGGCTGGCCAGCTCGGCCGTCAGCGACTGCTTGTGCGCCGGCTCGATCACGAGCAGGTGGTGCTCCATCGTGGTGACCGCGGCCTGGGCGGAGTCGGTCGAGTGCGTGACCGGGTCCTTCAGGTAGGTCTTCACGATGGTGTCGACGTCACCGTCGAGGGTGGCGGAGAACAGCAACCGCTGGCCCCCGGCCGGGGTCATGTCGAGCAGCGTGGTGACCGCCGGCATGAAGCCCATGTCGCACATGTGGTCGGCCTCGTCGAGGACGGCCACCTCCACCGCGCCGAGGTCGGCAGCGCCCTGCTCGCACAGGTCGATCAACCGGCCCGGGGTCGCGATCAGCAGGTCGACGCCACGCCGCAGCGCGTCGATCTGCTTCGGGTACGGCAGGCCGCCCGCGATCAGCTTGATCGACACGTTCATCACGTGCGCCAGCGGCTCGAGCGCGTCGTGCACCTGCATCGCCAGCTCGCGGGTCGGCACCAGCACCATGCCGCGCGGACGGCGCGACTCGGTGTGCCCGCCCGCCAACCGCATCAGCGTCGGCAGTCCGAACCCGAGGGTCTTGCCGGAACCGGTCTGACCACGACCGAGCACGTCCCGGCCGGCCAACGCGTCCGGGATGGTCGCTTCCTGGATCGGGAACGGCTTGGTGATGCCGTCGCGAGCCATCCGCTGCACCAGCCGCGGCGACAGGCCGAGCTCGGCGAAGCCATTGCCCTCGGCAACGGTACCGAGATCGACGGGAACCTCGACCTGGGGACGCTCGGTCCGCTCACGCCGCTCGTAACCCCGGTCGGAGCCCCGCTCGTTGCGGTCGGACCCACGGTCGTTGCGCTCGAAGCCTCGGTCGTTGCGCTCGGAGCTGCCGGCGTTCCGGTCCGGGCGATCGAAGCCGCGGTCCGTCCGCTCGGTGCGGTCGTTGCGGAAGGAGCCCTTGTCGGCAGGGCTCTTGGTGTAAGGGGTCTTGCTGTACGGAGTGTTCTTGTCGTACGAGCTCTTCTGGTACGTGCTCTTCGGGTACGACGAACCGTCCGTGCGGCTGGTGCTGCTCCGGTTCTCGGAGTACGCCGGACGCTCGGGGCGCGACTGGTTCGCCTGCTCCGCGCGGTAACCCCGCACCGGCGGGCGGCTACCGCTACGCCGGTCGTCGTCACGGCCGCCACGGCGGTCGTTGTCCCGACGGTCGGAGCCACGGCTGCCCCGGTCGGAGTACTGGCTCGGTCCACCCCGGCGCTCAACCTGGGCAGGCTTCTCCACCCGGGCCGAACTACGGTCGGTGCCGGGGGTGCTCGGGGCGTCCAGCTCGGCGGCCATCCGCTCGCCGTAGGACTGGGTCTGGAACTTCTTGTGCCGCGGCTTCTTCACCCGGTCGGCGGCCTCGTTGCCGTCGGCGGGAACATACTGGTCCTGGTGGTGCTGGGACACGCAATCTCTCTCTCAACGTCACGGCCCGATGCCGGATCGGAGCCCACACGCAAGTGCCGGCCATGAGAAAATGGCCGGAATTGTCGTGCGAGGCAGGAGATTAGGCATCGACCTGCGGGTGCTATCGCGTTGCACCCATGTCGCCGGGGAAACATCAGCGGGATGCTGAAACCGACGGGTCGGAGCGCCTGGGAAATGCTCTGGTGACGCGACTCGCGCACCGACAGAGAAAAGTATACCCCGTCCGGGCCCTTGCTCTGACCACGACCCTTGCTCTGACCACTGCTCCCCCACCCTACCGGCCACCTACTGGCGCTCCCGCTTCCCCTCCGGCGGAGGGCGGACCGCCAACACTCACCAACGTCGATCGCATCACCGGCGCCGACTCGCTCCCCCGCTCGGCAACAGCGTTCGAACCGCCCGCAAGGCGCGAAGCTGAGTGTTGGCGGTCCGCCTGCCCAAGCTCAAGTTCGGTTTAGCTCTTGTGCGACGGTCCTAGGGTGGCGGTATGGCGGAGGACACCATTCCCAGCAAGGACCACTGGTTGTCGATCGGCGAGATCGCCAGCCGCTCCGGCGTCGCCGCGTCGGCCTTGCGCTTCTATGAGGACCAGGGCCTCATCACCTCCCGGCGGACCGCCGGGAACCAGCGGCAGTACCAGCGCAGCACGCTTCGACGGATCGCCTTCGTCCAGGCAGCACAGCGAGTCGGGTTGGCGCTGTCCGAAATCAGGCTCGCGCTGGACTCGCTACCCGATGACCGGACGCCGACCCGGGCCGACTGGAGCAAGCTGTCGAAATCTTGGCGGAGCCGGCTCGACAGCCGGATCGCCGAGCTCGAGCGGCTCCGCGACGACCTGGACGGCTGTATCGGGTGCGGCTGCCTCAGCCTGCAGCGCTGCAACCTGTACAACAAGTCCGACCGGCTGGCCGAGCGTGGACCAGGTGCCCGCATCCTGAACGTCGGCATCCCCGGCGAGTTATGACAGCCATAGGCCCCACAGCGGTGAACGAGGGATAACCCCTGCCTTTTTCCCGATCTGGTGCGGATTTTCCCAAGGCTTGGCAACATCCCGCCTTGTAGCGATCAGTAGTCCGCCGGTCGCTTTCCGCCACCAGATCACGGAGTGAGGCCCTCCCATGTCGCATCGCCGTCTCCTGACGTCCCTAGCCGGGCTCGCCGCCGCAGCCCTGGCAGTCCCCGCCTTCGCCGCCGCCCCCACGGCGCAGGCCCCCGTCACCACCTCGACCCCGGCCAGCATCGCGGCGTACACCGGTTCGCCGCAGGACGAAGCAGCCACCAAGGCCTTCTACGACGCGGTGATGAAGTCCGCCAGCGCAAAGCAAGCACAGCAGGCCAAGTCCGGCCACAAGGCCGCGGCCGTCACCGTCACCTACGCGGTGGACGCACCCAGCTTCCGGTCCCAGATCAACTCCAGCACGTCGGTCTGGAACTCGTCGGTCAGCAACGTGCGCCTGGTCGAGGGCAGCAACTACGACTTCTACTACACCGAGGGCAACGACCCGCGCGGTTCGTACGCGTCCACCGACGGCCACGGCAGTGGCTACGTCTTCCTGGACTACGCGCAGGCCCAGCAGTACAACCCGACCCGGATCACCGCGCACGAGACCGGTCATGTGCTCGGTCTGCCGGACCACTACTCCGGCCCCTGCAGCGAACTGATGTCCGGCGGCGGCCCCGGCCCGTCCTGCACCAACGCGTACCCGGACGCGAACGAGCGCTCCCGCGTCAACTCCCTCTGGGCGAACGGCTTCGCCGCCTCCGCCGGCAGCAAAGCTGCCTTCCACACGTCCAAGTAGAAGGTATCCCTGACCCTCTGGCTCGGAACCGCCCGGCAGGGGACGGTTCCGAGCCGGAGTTCTGTCTTGTACTACGGGGCGCCTGCCGAACGCGGGCGCCCCGTCCTCAGCTTCCCGGGCGGTGGGGACCGGTTGACTTACGGACCACAAGCTCGGGGCGGAAGAGGAACTCGGTGTGCGGGGTGGTGTGGCCGCGGACCTCCTCCAGGAGGGACTGCACCGCCGCCAGGCCCATCGCCTGGACGGGCTGGCGGACCGTGGTCATCGGCGGGTCGGTGAACTCCATCATCGGGGCGTCGTCATACCCGACCACCGAGATGTCGGCGGGTACGGCGAGACCGCGCTGCCTGGCAGCCCGGATGACGCCCAGCGCCATCATGTCGGAGCCGCAGACAACGGCACTGACCTCGGCATCGAGCAGTCGCTGGGCCGCCGCGGCGCCACCCTCGACGCCGAACATGCTGAGCTCCACCAACTGATCCAGGTCGTTGTCGTTCAGCCCGAGCTGCGCCTTCATCGCGGTCCGGTAGCCCGCGAGCTTCCGCTGGACCACGATGAACCGTTCCGGTCCGGAGGCGAACCCGATCCGCCGGTGGCCGAGGGCAACCAGATGGGACACGGCCAGCTCCATCGCGGCGTACTCGTCGGAGGAGATGAAGGGCGCCTCGACGCCGGGCAGCCAGCCGTTGACGAACACCACGGGGAGGTTCCGGTCCACCAGCGACTGGTAGCGGGCGTGATCCGCGCCGGTATCGGCGTGCAACCCGGACACGAAGATGATGCCGGACACGCCCCGCTCGAGCAGCATCTCGACGTATTCCTCCTCGGTCGCTCCGGAAGGCGACTGCGTGCACAGCACCGGAGTGAACCCGCGCTGCGAGAGCGCCGACTCGATCACCTGGGCGAACGCGGGGAAGATCGGGTTGATCAGCTCGGGCATCACCAGGCCGACCAGGCCGGCAGACCGTCGCCGCAACCTGGTCGGACGTTCGAAGCCGAGCACGTCCAGGGCGGTCAGGACGGCTTGTCTGGTTTCCTCGGCGACCCCCGGCCTGCCGTTCAGCACCCGCGACACGGTCGCCTCGCTGACCCCCGCCTTGACCGCGATGTCGGCCAGCCTCGCTCTACTGCTCACGGGCGCACCCTACCCACCGATCCTTGTCCTTGCAGCAAACCATGCAAGATCTTGCAGACTGAGCAGTCGGTCACGGTGCGCGAAGTTGTCCAGTCCGTGAACAGTACGGACAGCTCACACGCCGTACACCCTTGTCAGGACGAGCGAGTCAGGTGAGGATGGGCGCACCCCCGCCTGGGGGCCTTTACTCGGATCGTCCGGCACGTTCCTGCCGGTGAAGGAAGGAATCGTCATGGCTACTGTCTCGTTCAAGGCGGCCACCCGGGTGTACCCGGGTTCTGAAACGCCGGCCGTCGACAAGCTCAACCTCGAGATCGAGGACGGCGAGTTCATGGTGCTCGTCGGCCCGTCGGGTTGCGGCAAGTCCACCTCGCTCCGGATGCTCGCCGGCCTCGAAGAGGTCAACGAGGGATCCATCTACATCGGCGACCGCGATGTCACGCACCGTCCGCCGAAGGAGCGGGACATCGCGATGGTGTTCCAGAACTACGCGCTCTACCCGCACATGTCGGTCGCCGACAACATGGGCTTCGCGCTGAAGATGCAGGGTGTCTCCAAGGAGGACCGCGCCAAGCGCGTCCAGGAGGCCGCCAAGCTGCTCGGCCTCGAGGACTACCTCGACCGCAAGCCGAAGGCCCTGTCCGGTGGTCAGCGTCAGCGCGTCGCCATGGGCCGCGCCATCGTGCGTAACCCGCAGGTCTTCCTGATGGACGAGCCGCTGTCGAACCTCGACGCCAAGCTGCGCGTTCAGACCCGCACCCAGATCGCCGAGCTGCAGCAGCGTCTCGGTGTCACCACCGTTTACGTCACCCACGACCAGGTCGAGGCCATGACGATGGGCGACCGGGTGGCAGTACTGAAGGATGGCCTGCTCCAGCAGGTCGACACCCCGCTGAACCTGTACGACGCGCCGAAGAACAAGTTCGTGGCCGGCTTCATCGGCTCGCCCGCGATGAACCTGCTCGACGCCGACCTCGTTGAGGGTGGCGCCAAGCTGGGCGACTACGTCGTACCGGTCGACCGGAACATCCTGGCCAAGGCCGGCAACGACAAGACCCTGACCCTGGGTGTACGGCCGGAGGCCTTCAAGGTCGCCGACCAGGGCCTGCCGGTCAAGGTCGCCGTGATCGAGGAGCTCGGCGCCGACGCGTTCCTCTACGGCACCGCCGAGCACAACAACGAGCACCAGCAGATCGTCGCCCGGATCGACGCCCGGATGAAGGTCGAGAAGGGCTCGACCATCCACCTGGCGGCGGAGCCGGACAAGCTGCACCTCTTCTCGGCTTCCACCGAGGAGCGCCTCATCGCCTGATCTCCCGTACTACGCGACGCCGGCCCTGGGTGGTTCTCCACCCGGGGCCGGCGTTCGTTCTGGCTGGATCGTTCCCGAGCCCCTGTCAGGTCAAGCGGCCCTGTCAGTTGATGTCGCGGCGGCTGAAGACCGCGGCACCGAGAGCGAGGAGAACCACGGCGATGATGCCCAGGTACCAGGCGCCGTGTTCGAAGCTCAGGGTCTTCTCGATGGTGGTGCAGTTGTAGTTGCCGTCCGTCATGACCTCGCACTTGTCGACGTAGTACTTCGCGTCGTGCTTGACCCAGGCGTCGAAGTTGAGCTTCACCAGCCACGGCTGGGCCTTGAGCAGGAACCCGCCGAACACGCCCTCGATCAGCACCAGGTAGCCCATCGCCAGACCGATCGCCGCAGCCGTGTGGCGTAGCAACAACCCGAAGACCCCGCCGAGAGCACCTGCGGCAGCGGTCAGAAGAACCGCCCGGCCCGCTGTGCTGGTCAGATCACCCCAGACCTTGCCCGTCGTACCGGCTGTCGTTCCGAGCTGATCGATGATCAGGTAGGCGCCTGCCAGCAGGATCGCGAGCGCCACCACCGCGACCGGGACCATGCCAACCGCCGCGCCCAGCAACTTGCTGCCGTAGACGCGCAGCCGACGGGGCTCGAACGTCAGCCAGTTGCCGATCGCACCACTGCTGAACTCGGCGCCGACGAAGCTGGCGCCGATCAGGAAGGCGACGAAGGCCAGCAGGTACGACGATCCGAGCAGCAGGTCCGGCATCGTGTCGACGAAGCTCGTCGGCGGCTTGCCGAACATCTCGATGGTGGGCTCGGGATAGTTGCAGAACTCCGCGAGCGAAGGCTTCGGATCGGGCGCCGACGCGTAATCCGTCGTGCACTGCTTCTTCCACTCCGCGCCGTGCGCCAGCCACTCCCCATGCTGCTGCTCGAAACTGACCCGGGCTTGCTTTTGCTGCGCCTCGGACAGCGGCTTCGCGTTGTTCCAGGTGGCCACCAGGACGATCCCGGTGATCAGCAGGACCGCGGCGACGCCGGCGACAGTGAGGCGGCGGGCGATGAGTCGACGGAGCTCGACTGCGGTGAGGCGGATCATCGGTCGTCTCCCAGGCCCTCGTCGGCGGTGAGTTCGAGGAACACCGATTCCAGGTCGGCACGGACCGGGATCAGTTCGGATACGTACAAGTCCTGCTCGGCCAGACGCCTGGTCACGTCCGACGACTGCTCGGCACCGTCAACCAGCAGGTAGTTGCCATCGGCCCGCACGGTAAGGCCGGCAGCGGTAAGGATCCGGGTCGCCGCCTCATGGTTGTCGACAGCAACCTTGACGGTGGTGCCGGCCGAACCGCCGATCACCTCCGCGACGGTGCCGGAGGCAAGCAGCCGACCGTGACCGATGATCGACACCGTATCGGCGACCTGCTCGACCTCGGCCAGGATGTGGCTGCTGACCAGTACCGTGCGGCCCTGCTCGCCGAGGCGACGCATGGTTTCGCGGATCTCGCGGATACCGGCCGGATCGAGACCGTTGGTGGGCTCGTCGAAGATCAGCAGGTCGGGCTCCTTGAGCAGGGTGGCGGCAATCGCCAGCCGCTGCTTCATACCGAGCGAGTAGCCCTTGAACCGATCCTCGCCGCGTTCGCCGAGTGAGGTCTCGACGAGCACCTCGTCGACCCGCTTGCGGGGTGCGCCGATGGCGTCGGCGAGTAACTCGAGGTTCTTCCGGCCGCTGAAGGCCGGGAAGAACTTGGGCGACTCGACGATCGCGCCGACCCTGCCCACGACGTCGGGCAGGTGCCGCGGCACGACTTGGTCGAACACCGTCATGGTGCCGGCGTCGGCTCGGACCAGGCCGAGGAGCATCCGGATCGAGGTCGTCTTGCCGGATCCGTTGGGGCCCAGGAAGCCGTGCACTCCCCCGATCGGCACGTCGAGGTCGAGGCCCTGTACGGCGACGACCCGCTTGCCCAGGCGAGTGCGGTAGGTCTTCCGCAGTCCCCGTGTACTTACAGCCAACTCCGGCATGCCACCCCTTTGTTCGGATACTCCTTGAGTCAGGAGACGCTCACCCTGCCATGTTGGTTGGGCCATCCGGGGCCACGCCTTTCGCCGACAGGCAGTACAAGATCGAATCTGATTTGGATACTGTGAGCCATCCGCAGGCTGCACTGAGAGTTGAGGAGATGCCGTGGAGGCCCGGCCACCGCTGCCCCCGTTCACCGAGGAGACCGCGATCCAGAAGGTCCGGGCGGCCGAGAACGCCTGGAACAAGCAGGATCCGGAAGCCGTCTCGCTCGCCTATACCCCCGACACCTACTGGCGGAACCGGGACGTCTTCGTCAACGGCCGCCAGCAGGTCGTCGAGTTCCTCACCCAGAAGTGGGCCCGGGAGCTGGACTACCGGTTGATCAAGGAACTGTGGGCGTTCACCGGCAACCGGATCGCGGTGCGGTTCGTGTACGAGAGCCACGACAGCAGCGGGCAGTGGTTCCGCTCGCACGGCAACGAGAACTGGGAGTTCGACGAGAACGGCCTGATGCGGGTCCGCCGGGCCAGCATCAACGACCAGGCCATCGACGAGTCCGACCGCCTCTTCCACTGGGACGCACCGGGTATCCGGCCCGACGACCACCCGGGCCTCACCGACCTCGGGCTCTGACCGGGTTCGGCGCTGAGCCTGAGGGCGGCTCCGACTTCGACCGCGGCTCACCGCGGCCCGCGATTCGCCGCGGGCGACTTTCACCGGCCAGGCAGCAGGATGCGTACGGCGTCCGCTGCCTGGCCGTTCGCGTTACCCCCACCCGGTATGCGTCGAGGACTTGCGCTGGATACCCCAAGGGGGTAGCTTCAAGGCGTTGGCATACCCCGGTGGGGTAGCTGTGGAGAAGGAGAACCGCCATGACCGCCGAAGAGAACGCCGAATCGAGCACCGGACAGGTGCACGGCTACACGTCCGAGAAGTCCAGTCACTTGAAGCGGCTGCGGCGGATCGAGGGGCAGGTGCGCGGCCTGCAGCGGATGGTCGAGGAGGACAAGTACTGCATCGACATCCTCACCCAGGTCTCGGCGGCGACGAAGGCACTGCAGTCGTTCTCGCTGGAACTGCTGGACGAGCACCTCTCGCACTGTGTGGTCGAGGCCGCCCAGAAGGGCGGCGCCGAGGCGGAGGAGAAGGTCCGCGAGGCCTCCGACGCCATCGCCCGCCTGGTCCGCAGCTGACCGCCGCCGGCTGACCAACGCCGGTCGAGCCACGCCGGTCGAGCCACGCCCGTTGCGCCACGCGAACCACCCGGCACCGGCCGACTCAGATCAAACCAACCCGAGCTAGGAGCAACGCTATGACGACCACGACCTACTCCGTCAGCGGCATGACCTGTGGACACTGCACCGCTGCCGTCACCGAGGAGATCAGCAAACTGGACGGCGTCCAGGAGGTCACCATCGACCTCAACGCCGGCGGCACCTCCGCGGTGCATGTGAAGAGCGACAACGCACTCGACGACTCCGCGGTTCGCGAGGCGGTCGACGAGGCCGGTTACGAGTTGGTCGGCTCATGACCCGGGCTGTCGCGCTCCGGCTCGCCGCGTTCGCCGGTGCGTTGCTGCTCGCCTTCGCCGGCGCGTTCGCACTCGGCTCCGCGGCCGACCCGATCGCGGCAGCCGACCCCGCCCCGCACGCCGGTACCCCGGGCATGACCGACGGGATGGCCGGCGACGAGCCGGGTGGGCACGCGACGGGACACAGCGACCCGGGCGCGCAACCACCCGGGCTCGCGGTGTCCCAGGATGGCTACACGTTGCTTCCAGCAACCACGTTTTTCCCTTCGGGGCAGCAGCAGACCCTCAAGTTCACGATCCAGGGTCCCGACGGGAAGCCCGTCACGCAGTACACGAAGACTCATGAGAAGGACCTGCACCTGATCGTCGTACGGCGGGACCTGTCCGGGTTCCACCACGTGCATCCGACGCGGGACGCGAGCGGCGCGTGGAGCATTCCGTTCACGTTCACCGCAGGCGGCACCTGGCGGGTGTTCACCGACTTCCAGCCGGCCGCGCTCGGTAAGACGCTGACGCTCGGCACCGACGTCAACGTGTCGGGGCTCTACGTCCCGGTTCCGCTGAACGAGCCGTCGGCCGTGACCAGCGTCGACGGGTACGACGTGACGCTGGCGGGTAATCCGAACGCCGGCAAGGAGTCCGAGCTCACTTTCAGTATCAGCAAGGGCGGCCAGCCGGTCATTGACCTGCAGCCGTATTTGGGGGCCTTCGGCCACCTGGTGTCGCTCCGCAGCGGAGACCTCGCGTACCTCCACAACCACCCGGCCCAGCTGGCGACACCTGGCAGCAAGGGCGGCCCGAAGATCCAGTTCGGCACGACCTTCCCGACGGGTGGCACCTACAGCCTGTTTTTGGACTTCCAGCACGCGGGCAAGGTGCACACCGCAGAGTTCACCGTGAACGCCACCGGCAACGCCATCGTCCCGCCGGCGACAACGGCAGCCACGACTGCTTCCCCGACCCGAGCTCCGAGCAGCACAGCATCTGAGACGCCCGGACACGAGTCCACTCCGCACGGCCACTGAACACCGAGAGGAGGACCAGAATGGCCAGCCCAGCAACAGAACCCGGCAAGTCCGTCGAACTCATCATCGGTGGCATGACCTGCGCCTCCTGCGCCGCGCGGGTGGAGAAGAAGCTGAACCGGATGGACGGCGTCACCGCCACCGTCAACTACGCCACCGAGAAGGCCAAGGTCACGTTCGCCGACGGCATCAGCACGGACGACCTGGTGGCGACAGTCAAGGCGACCGGCTACACGGCCTCACTCCCTGCGCCGCCGGCGGCCGACGAGACGACGGCGCCCGATGAGCTGAAGCCGTTGCGCGAAAGGCTCATCACCAGCATCGCGCTCGCCGTACCGATCATTGCCCTGGGCATGGTTCCGGCGCTGCAGTTCAACTATTGGCAGTGGGCGTCGCTGACGCTGGCCGCACCGGTGGTCACGTGGGCGGCCTGGCCGTTCCACAAGGCGGCCTGGACCAACCTGCGGCACGGCGCCGCGACCATGGACACGCTCGTCTCGCTCGGCGTCGTCAGCGCATTCCTCTGGTCGCTGTACGCGCTGTTCCTCGGCGGGGCCGGCCAGCCGGGGATGAAGATGCCGTTCACCTTGATCCCGTCGCGAGGCGGCGGCGCCGAGGAGATCTACCTCGAGGTCGCGGCCGGTGTCACCACCTTCATCCTGGCCGGCCGGTACTTCGAGGCCCGCGCCAAGCGTCGCTCCGGCGCAGCCCTGAAGGCACTCCTGGAGCTCGGCGCCAAGGACGTCGCCGTACTACGGAACGGTGCCGAGGTGTGGATCCCCGCCGACCAGCTTGCCGTGGGCAACGAATTCGTGGTCCGGCCGGGCGAGAAGATCGCCACCGACGGCGTGATCGTCACCGGCAGCAGCGCGGTCGACGCCTCGATGCTCACCGGCGAGTCCGTCCCGGTGGAGGTCGGCGAAGGCGATGCCGTCGTCGGTGCCACCGTGAACGCCGGCGGTCGGCTGATCGTCCGAGCCACCCGGGTCGGGGCCGACACCCAACTCGCGCAGATGGCTCGGCTCGTGGAGGACGCCCAGAACGGCAAGGCCGCAGTGCAACGCCTGGCTGACCGGATCTCCGGGGTCTTCGTGCCGATCGTGATCGTGCTCGCCCTCGGGACCCTCGGGTTCTGGCTGGGCAACGGTTCGCCGACCGAGGTCGCGTTCACCGCAGCCGTCGCCGTGCTGATCATCGCCTGCCCTTGTGCCCTCGGGCTGGCCACGCCGACTGCCTTGATGGTCGGCACCGGCCGGGGAGCTCAACTGGGGATCCTCATCAAGGGGCCAGAGGTGCTGGAATCCACCCGGCGCGTCGACACCGTAGTACTGGACAAGACCGGCACGGTGACCACCGGTCGGATGGCACTGGTCGACGTACTGCTGGCACCTGGCGAGGAGCGGTCGGAGGTACTGCGGCTGGCGGGCGCCTTGGAGCACTCCAGCGAGCACCCGATCGCGCAGGCTGTTGCCCGGGGTGCGGCTGACGAACTCGGCGCGCTCCCCGCTGTCGAGGATTTCGGCAACGTCGAGGGCCTCGGAGTACAAGGGATCGTCGACGGCCACGCAGTACTGGTCGGTCGGACGCGGCTGCTCGAGGAGTGGAGCCAGCACCTGCCCGAGGCACTCACTCACGCGAAGGAACACGCCGAGGCAGAAGGCAGTACCGCGGTCGCGGTCGGGTGGGACGGAAAGGCGCGAGCCGTGCTGGTGGTCGCGGACACGGTCAAGCCCAGCTCGTCCGAGGCGATCAAGCAGCTGCGGGCATTGGGATTGCGGCCGGTCCTGCTGACAGGGGACAACGAGGCGGTGGCTCGGAAGGTCGCGGCCGAGGTGGGGATCGACGAGGTCATCGCCGAGGTGTTGCCGGCCGACAAGGTCGACGCGGTGAAGAAGTTGCAAGCCGAGGGCCGGGTGGTCGCGATGGTGGGCGACGGCGTGAACGATGCGGCCGCACTGGCGCAGGCGGACCTGGGGCTGAGTATGGGCAGCGGCACCGACGTGGCGATCGAGGCGAGTGACCTGACCTTGGTGCGGGACGACCTACGCTCGGCGGCGGATGCGATCCGGTTGGCGCGCAGCACGTTGCGAACGATCAAGGGCAACCTGTTCTGGGCGTTCGCCTACAACGTGGCGGCGATCCCGCTGGCCGCCGCGGGACTGCTGAACCCGATGCTCGCGGGCGCAGCGATGGCCTTCAGCTCGGTCTTCGTGGTCTCCAACAGCCTCCGCCTCCGCCGCTTCCACTGAGCCGTTGCGACGGGGCCCGTTGCGAGGGAGCCGTTGCGAGGGAGCCGTTGCGACGGAGCCGTTGCGTCCGAAGAACCGTGGGGCAGGGACCTCGGTTCTTCGGACGCAAGGCGTCTCTGTGGAGCAGGGCGTCTCTGTGGAGCAGGGCGTCTCAGCGGAGCCAGGCGGTCGTGTCGGTGGGGAGTTTGCCCTCGTCGAGAGGGCTGCTGGTGAGGAGGAGCTCGGCGTACTGCGGCAGGTCGATCGGCTCGGGGGTCAGATTGACGATGCAGGTCAGGTTCTCGCGGGCGAAGGACAGCACGCCCGGGGCCGAGTCGAGCCAGGTGAGCGTGCCGTCGCCCAGTTCCGTACGGCGGATTCGCAGGCCGTTGCGGTAGAGCGCCAGCATCGAGTTCTGGTCATCCTGCTGGGACTCGACGGTGAGGTTCTTCCAGTCGGCGGGTTGCGGCAGCCACGGCGTACCGGAACCGAAGCCGAACGGCGGTTCCTTGCCCGACCACGGAATCGGCACACGGCAGCCGTCGCGCCCGCGGTCGGTACCACCGGACCTTGCCCACAACGGGTCCTGCAGCAGCTCGTCCGGCAGGTCCTCGACCTCGGGCAAGCCGAGCTCCTCGCCCTGGTAGACGTACAGCCCACCCGGCAGCGCCATCGCGAGCAGCGCGGCCGCACGGGCCCGGCGCTCCCCCAGTAAGGGATCGGTCTCCATCCCGTGCTTGCGGTCCTGGTGGGAGAACGAGGTGTCAGGACGCCCGTACTTCGTGACCGGCCGGGTGACGTCGTGGTTCGAGAGCACCCAGGTGGGAGGTGCTCCGATCGGGACGTGCGTCGCCAGGGTGAGGTCGATCGACGCGCGCAGCTCGTCCGCCTGCCACGGCCGGGACAGGAAGTCGAAGTTGAACGCGGTCTGCATCTCGTCGGGCCGCAGGTAGAGCGCGAACCGTTCCTGGTCCGGCATCCACATCTCGCCGACCAGGAAGCGGCCTTCGTAGCCGTCGGTGATCCGACGCCAGTTGCGGTACACCTCGTGCACGTCGTCGTGGTCGGTGTACGACTCCTCGACGCTGTCCAGGTCCTTGAACAGCACTGCGGCCGAGTCGATCCGGATCCCGTCGACGCCACGGTCCAGCCAGAACCGGAGGATGTCGTGGAACTCCTCCACCACCTCGGGGTTGCGCCAGTTGAAGTCGGGCTGCTCGGGTGCGAACAGGTGCAGGTACCACTCCCCGTCGGCGACCTGGGTCCAGGCCGGCCCGTTGAAGATGGACTGCCAGTCGTTGGGCGGAAGGCCGGCGGCACGCCCGGCGCGGAAGATGAACCGCTCACGCTCGGGCGAACCCGGGCCGGCCGCGAGCGCCTCGACGAACCAGGCCTGCTGGTCCGAACCGTGGTTCGGGACGATGTCGATGATGGTGCGGATCCCCAGTGCGTGGGCCTCCGCGATGTAGGCCTCGGCCTCGGCGAGCGTGCCGAAGCTCGGCTCGATCGCGCGATAGTCGGCCACGTCGTACCCGCCGTCCGCCATCGGCGACGGGTACCACGGGTTCAGCCAGATCGCGTCGATGCCGAGCTCGGACAGGTACGGGAGTTTCGCCCGCAGCCCGGCCAGGTCCCCGATCCCGTCACCGTTGCCGTCGGCAAAGCTTCGCAGGTACACCTGGTAGATCGCGGCTCCGCGCCACCATGAAGCAGTCCCGGTTTCCGACATCGCTTCTCCTTAGGGGGTTGGGGGAATCAGCCTTTGAGGCTTCCGGCGGTGAGACCCGCCATGATGCTGCGCTGGAACACGAAGAAGACCAGGATCGTGGGAAGGCTGGCGATCACCAGGGACGCGATCAGCACGTTCTGTGGCATCTGCGCGGACAGGGACGCGATGCCGACGCTGATCGACATCTTGTCCGTCTCCGGCAGCACCAGCAGCGGCCAGACGAAGTCCTTCCACACGGTCACGACAGACAAGATCGAGACGACGCCGAGGATCGGCCGCGACACCGGCAGCACGATCGACCAGAGGATCCGCATCGGCGACGCCCCGTCGATCTCAGCGGCCTCCAGTAGCTCGCGCGGGATCGAGTCGAAGAACCTTTTCAGCAGGAAGATGAAGAACCCGTTCGCTGCCGCCGGCAACCAGATCGCCCACGGGGTGTTGAGCAGGTCGAAGTGGAAGATCGGCACATCCTTGGCGACCAGGTAGGTCGGCAGCAGCAGCACCATCGGCGGGATCATCAACGTGGCCAGCATCAGGCCGAGAATCAGCTTGCCGAAGAACGGCCTGAGCTTGGACAACGCGTATGCCGCGGTCACGTCGACCGCGAGGGTGAACAGCCACGCGCCCCCGGCGTACAGGGCGGTGTTCTTCAGGAAGACGCCGAGCTGGAGCTGGTCCCAGGCGTCGAGGTAGACGCCGAAGTCGAAGTGCTTCGGGAAGAAGCTCGGCGGGATCTGCGCCAGCTCCTCCGGCGACTTCAGCGCCCCGGTCACCATCCAGTAGAGCGGGAAGACGAAGGCCAGGGTGAACCCGATCACGACGACGACCAGTACGGTCCAGTAGGTCAGCTTGCCGCGCCACGACCTCAACGAGAGCGGCGACACCAGGCTGCGAGTGTCGGACGTGCGTCCCCTGTCCTTCTTCCGACTCGTACTGCGCGGCGCCGGCGCGGGTGTTGTTGCCTCAAGCAACGGCTGGGGTTGCAAGGTGGTGGTCATCGGATCCCCCTAGTTCTGGTTGTCCCGCGACACGCGCAGGTAGATCGCCGAGAACACCATCAGCACGACCATCAGCATCAGGCCGAGCGCGCCACCGCCTCCGAAGTCGCCGAAGTTGAAGGCGTACTGGTACATCAGGTACGCCACCGTCACGGTCGCGTTCTCCGGGCCGCCACCGGTCAGCAGGTACGGCTCGATGAACACCTGCATGGTGGCCACGATCTGCAACAGCAACATCACCAGCAGGATCAGCTTGGTCTGCGGGATCGTCACGTGCCAGACCCGACGGAACAACCCGGCGCCGTCGAGCTCGGCCGATTCGTAGAGATCACCCGGGATGCTTTGCAGGGCAGCCAGGTAGATCAGCGTGCCGGTGCCGAGGTTCATCCAGGTGGACACGATCACCAGCGAGATCAACGCCGTACTGGTGGAGTCCAGCCAGCTCAGCGGCGGGATGCTGAAGACATCGAGGATCTGGTTGAACAAGCCCGCGCCGGGATCGTAGAACCACTTGAAGAGCAGCACGCCGACTGCCGGCGGAAGCATCACCGGCAGGTAGACGACGAACCGCAAGTAGGCCTTCATGTGCCGCAGCTCGTTCAGGATCACCGCGAGCAGGAACGGCACGGCGTACCCGACCACCAGGGTCAGGCCGCTGAAGGCGGCGGTGTTCAGCCAGGCCGCGTTGAACGCGGAGTCCGCGAAGACGGTGCGGAAGTTCTCGAAGCCGACCCACTGGGCCGGGTCGACGAAGTTGGTCTGCTGGAAGCTCAGGATGATCTCGCGGATCATCGGATACCAGGAGAAGAAGGCGAAACAGATGAGCGCGCCGCAAAGGAACCCGTACGCCGTGAGGTTCCTGCCCACCGCGCGGCGCGCCGCCCCCTGGGGAAGGGAACGGCGCACCGGCGGTTTGGCGGTCAATACAGCCATCAGCTGTTCTTGGCGAGGATCTTGTCGGCCTTCGAGGCGGCGTCCGACAAGAGCTTGTCGATGTCAGCGTCCTTGCGGGTCAGGACTGCGGACATCGCCACGTCGAGCACCGCATACAACTCCTGCGCCTTCGGCGGCTCGAGCTTGTTGGTGATGCTGCCCTGCACACTCACGTACGGGGTGAAGTGGTCGACCGGCACGGTGGCGAACTGCTTGCGGAGGGCGGTGATCTCCTTGCCCGGGGCGGTGTCGCCGTACAGGTCCGGGATCGGCAGACCGACCGGACGGCCCTGCGCCTTGGCCCGCTCGTAGTTGAACTGGCCCTTGCCCGGCGTCAGCTCGTGGAACTCCAGCCAAAGCAGACCGGCCTTGATCTTCTCCGGGCTCGCCTTGGGGTTGAACATGTACCCGTCGCCACCACTCAGCGACGACTTGCCCTCGGACTCCGGCACCGCGGTGACGCCGTAGTCCTCGAACTTGCCCTGGAAGTCGTTGTTGACCGACTGCACGACGTCCGGCGCGCCGATCATCATGCCCAACTTGCCGGAACCCATCATCCGCATCAGGTCTTCCCACTGCAGCAGCTGCTTGGTGCCCATGCTGTTGTCGTTCCAGCGCATCTGCTTGAGGTTCTCCAGCACGGCCTTGCCCTCGGGGCTGTTGAACGCCGCGGACTTGCCGTCCTCGCTGACCATCGAGCCACCCCGCGCGTACAGGGAGGCGGCGAAGTGCCAGCCGCCGGTGTTGCCGGCGCTGTACTCACCGTAGCCGGTGTAGCCCGCGCCGAGCGCCGCGATCTTCTTCGCGGCCTCCTGCACCTCGGCCCACGTCTTCGGCGGGGCGTCCGGGTTCAGGCCGGCCTGGGTGAACAGCTTGCGGTTGTAGACCAGGCCCATGTTGTAGTTGTTGCGCGGCAGGCCGTAGGTCTTGTCGCCGTCCTTGAAGACGCTCTGGACGTCAGGACGGATATCGGCGAGCGCCTTGACGCTGCCGACGTACTGGCTGATGTCGGCGGCCTGCTTGTTCTTAATGATCTTCTGCACGTCCGTGTAGTAGACGTAGAAGACGTCCTCCTGCGAACCGCCGGCCAGCTTGGCCTGGAACGTGTCCGGGTTGATGCAGGGGAAGGCGTCCTTGCTCACGATGGTGATGTTCGGGTGCAGGGTCTGGAACGCGGCCACGTCCTCGTCCCACCCGGCCCGTTCCTTCGGGTTGCTCTTCGGCGGCTGACAGCCGACGGTGATGGTCACCTTGGCGTCGGCACCCGCTGACCCCTGGGCAGCCGGCTCGTCCTTGCTCCCGGATCCACAGGACGCGGCCGCCAGTCCGAGTCCTGCCACGAGCAACAGGCTGACTGCCCTGCGCTGGCTCGTTGTCCTCATCGATCTGCCCTTCTGCTGCGAACGGCGCCGGTCTGAGCCGGCCCACTTTGTGCGAGGGCGATTCCCGTCCCGCCCCTCTGATGTGGGCCACACCGTAGGCAACGCGACCGGATCAGCGCAATACTTCGATCACAAGTTGCAAAAACGTGACTCCACAGCGGAACTTGCGGGTATAGCAAAGGGGCAGAGCGGCGAGATCGCCACTCTGCCCCTAGGTGATCGGGCGGTTACCGACCGTTCTGGAGAGCCTTGATTGGTTGTCTGTCGTTGTCAGCTCGCGCTGGCGGCCGGCACAGGTGCCGTCTTCAGGCGGGCGGTGGAGGCGCGGACCACCAGTTCGGGCTCGAAGAGCAGTTCGTCCGCGGGGACGGCGGCACGTTCGATGAGGGCGACGAGCATGTCCACCGCCGCACGACCCATCGCGTCGATCGGCTGCCGGACGGTGGTCAGCGGCGGATCGGTGCAGTTCATCATCGCGGAGTCGTCGTACCCGATCACCGACACGTCCTCCGGCACCGACAGTCCCGCCCGGCGGACCGCACGGATCGCGCCCAGGGCGAGGATGTCGCTCGCGCAGACGATCCCGGTGACACCGTGCTTCACCAGCCGGGTCGCCGCCGCGTGACCGCCCTCGAGCGAGAACATCGTGTGCTCGACCAACTCCAGATCGCCCTCCGGCGAGGCCATGAACGCGTCCAGCTTCCGCCGGGACGGAATGTGGTCGCGGGGCCCGAGCACCATGCCGATCTTCTGATGCCCGAGTGCGCGCAGGTGGCCGATCGCCATCTCGGCGGCGACAACATCGTCCGACGAGACCTGCGGGAAACCGAGGTGGTCGACGGCCGCGTTGACCAGGACGGTCGGCAGCCGGCGCTCCTGGATCAGCTCGTAGTGGGCGTGCGGCGCGTCCGCCTGGGCGTAGAAGCCACCGGCGAACACCACCCCCGACACCTGCTGCTGGAGCAGGAGGTCGACGTAGTCAGCCTCGGACACTCCGCCGACGGTCCGGGTGCAGAGCAATGAGGTGAAGCCTTGCTGCGCGAGCGCGCCGCCGACCACCTCGGCGAAGGCCGGGAAGATCGGGTTCTGCAGCTCGGGCAGGACCAGGCCGACGAGCCTGGCACGATCGCCCCGCAGCTGGGTCGGTCGTTCGTAGCCCAGCACGTCCAGCGCTGTCAGCACCGCCTCCCGAGTCGCCTCGGAAACGCCCGGCTTACCGTTCAGCACCCGGCTCACCGTGGCCTCGCTGACGCCCACCTTCTTCGCAACCTCAGCAAGTCGTCGTGTCATGACGCAAACACTACGCCACTTCCCGCAAGAATTTGCGTCCACTTGCGTTCTTTCGTGTTCCACCCCCGCGTGCTGCCGCGTGGGATCCCGCGGCACGGCCCCGACTCCCGCGGCGGCGGCGCCTCGCAGTACGGGAATTGCTGAAGGCTCAGCCGTCCGTCAGCCGGAACTGACACACTGGTACCCGTGCCTCGTTTCGTCGCCACCCGCCCGGACACCGGTCTGCTGTCGCTTCCCTGGGACGTCCCACTGGAGGACTGGCCCGAGGACCAGCTGGTCGCGCTGCCGCGAGGTATCTCGCGGCACGTGGTGCGCTTCGTCCGGGTGAACGGCAGCGTCTATGCGATCAAAGAGGTGATGGAACACCTCGCGATGCACGAGTACCGGCTGCTCCGCGACCTCGAACGTCTCGACTCCCCCTCGGTCGAACCCGTCGGCGTGATCACCGACCGCCTGGACGCCAACGGCGAAGCACTCGACTCGATCCTGGTCACCACACACCTGCAGTTCTCGCTGCCGTACCGCGCGTTGTTCTCCAGCACACTGCGGCCCGACACCGTCAACAGGTTGATCGACGCCCTGGTCGCGCTGATCGTGCGGCTACACCTGCTCGGCTTCTTCTGGGGCGACTGCTCGCTGTCGAACACCTTGTTCAGACGCGATGCGGGCGCGTTCGCGGCGTACCTGGTGGACGCCGAGACCGGAGAGCTGCACCAGGACATCTCCGACGGGCAGCGCGCGCACGACCTCTACACGGCCGAGATCAACCTGTTCGGCGAGCTGTCCGACCTGCAGGAGGGCGGCCTGCTCGACGAGTCGATCGATCCGCTGGAGACCGTCCAGTCCATCACCTCGCGGTATGAGGCGCTGTGGAAGGAGCTGACCGCGCCGGAGGAGTTCCACACCGACGAGATGCACCGGCTGGACTCGCGGATCCGGCGGCTGAACGAGCTCGGCTTCGACGTCGCCGAGATCGACATCATCACCGACTGGGACGGCAGCCAGGTCCGGATCCAGCCGAAGGTCGTGGACGCCGGGCACCACAGCCGGCGGCTGCTGCGGCTGACCGGGCTCGACGTCGAGGAGAACCAGGCGCGGCGCCTGCTGAACGACCTGGACGCTTTCGCGGCGGCCACGGACCAGCAGAACGAGGACGAGGAGATCGTCGCGCACCAATGGCTGACCGACGTGTTCGAGCCGGTGGTCCGCCTGGTGCCCCGCGACCTCAGACGCAAGCTCGAACCGGCCGAGGTCTTCCACGAGGTCCTCGAACACCGCTGGTTCCTGTCCGAACGAGCCGGCCACGAGATCGACACCATGGCCGCCGCCCGGTCCTACGTCGACAACGTCCTCAGCGCCAAACCCGACGAAAAGCTGACTCTCCCGCCACCGCCGGTCTCCGAAGTCGACTAGGTCGCCGACTCGCGCACCAGGCCGCCCATGTGCCGACTTTCAGGTGCATCGTCAGACGCCGGGCCGGGGTTGGGGCAGGCCGACCGCTGGGCGGCGATTCGGTCGAGAGGCGGGTGGGTTCAGCGGGGCGGCATGCGGAGGGCGCCGTCCAGGCGGATCACCTCTCCGTTGAGGAGTTGGTTGCTGATGATGTGCTCGACCAGGGCGGCGTATTCGGAGGGGCGGCCGAGGCGGGCGGGGTGTGGGACCTGCTGCTCGAGAACCTTGCGGGCGTCCTCGGGGAGGCCGGCCAGCATCGGGGTCTCCATCGTGCCGGGGGCGATGGTGACCACCCGGATGCCCTTGTCGGCGAGATCCCTGGCCGCTGTGAGGGTGAGGCCGACGATGCCACCCTTGCTCGAGGCGTACGCCGCCTGGCCGATCTGACCGTCGTACGCGGCGATCGAGGCGGTCATCACCACGACGCCGCGGTCACCGTCCTCACCGGGCGGCAGGTCGAGCATCCGTTCAGCGGCGAGCCGGAGCACGTTGAAGGTGCCGACGAGGTTGACCTCGATCACCTGCCGGAACGTTGCCAGCGGCAATGGGCCTTGACGGCCGACGATCCGGCCGGGCGTGGCGATACCGGCGCAGGTGACAAGCACCCGCAGCGCGCCGAGCTCCGCCGCGGCGTCCAGCGTGGCAGCCACCGCGACCTCGTCGGTGACGTCGGTCGGCACGAAGATGACGTGGTCGCCCAATTCCTTGGCGATCTTCTTGCCCGCCGAGGTCGGCAGGTCGCAGATCACCACGCCTGCACCGGTCGCTGCGATCCGGCGTACGGTCGCTTCGCCGAGCCCGGATCCTCCCCCGGTGACGAGGGCGACGTCGGTCGGGCCAAGCTTCATCGAACACTCCTGAGCTTCATCGAACGCTTCTGAGCAGGTCACGGCTGATGACCAGTCGCTGGACCTGGTTGGTTCCTTCGAAGATCTGGGTCACCTTGGCCTCGCGCATGTACCGCTCGGCCGGGAACTCCCGGGTGTAACCGTAGCCACCGAGCACCTGGACCGCGTCCGTGGTCACCTTCATCGCCGCGTCCGTGCAGATGAGCTTGGCGATCGCCGCCTGCTGCGTGAACGGCTTCCCCAGATCCCGCCGCCGGGCCGCCTGCAGGTACGTCGCCCGCGACGACTCGACCGCGGCGGCCATGTCGGCGAGCAGGAACTGCAGCCCCTGGAACTCCGCGATCGCGTGACCGAACTGCTGTCGCTCCAACGCGTACGACGCGGCGACGTCGAGCGCGGCTTGTGCCAGCCCGGTCGCGCAGGCCGCGATCCCCAGCCGTCCGGAGTCGAGCGCGGACAACGCGATCCGCATCCCCGCGCCCTCCTCGCCGATCAGGTTGTCGGCCGGCACGCGGACGTTGTCGAGGTTGACCAGCGTCGTGGTGGATCCGGTCAGGCCCATCTTGCGTTCGGGCGCCCCGAAGCTGAGCCCTGCCGCGGTCGCCGGCACGTGGAACGCGGAGATCCCGTGCTTGGGGTCGGCGGACGTCCGGGCGAAGGTCGTGTAGAAGTCGGCGTGCGAGCCGTGCGTGATCCAGGACTTGGTGCCGGACAGCACATACTCGGAGCCGTCACGGACAGCCTTCGTTGTCATGCCACTGATGTCCGAACCTGCCTGTGGCTCCGACAGCGCATACGCGCCGAGCGACTCGCCGCCGATCATGTCGGGCAACAGCCGCGCGCGCTGCTCGGGCGTCCCGAAGGTCGCGACGGCGTAGCTGGTCATGGTGTGGACGGAGAGCCCGACGCCGACGGACATCCAGGCAGCGGCGATCTCCTCCAGCATCTGGAGATAGACCTCGTACGGCTGTTCGGCGCCGCCGTACTGCTCCGGGTAGGGCAGGCCGAGCAACCCGGCCTTGCCCAGCGTGCGGAACGCCTCCCGCGGGAAGGTCTCCGACTCCTCGGCCTTCGAGGCGTACGGCGCGAGCTCGTGGTCGCACAGGTCGCGGACCAGCGCTAGCAGGTCGACGGATTCCTCGGTTGGAAGCAGGCGATCGACAGCCATCAGGCAGCCCCTCTCAACGGCTGAGCAAATGATACTCCTATTGATACTGAAGACTAAATCTCCGTATCGTTCTATGCTGTCTCAATATGACAACCGTCGTCCCGGGGCGCCGCACCCGCAGGCAGTCCGAGCTGCTCGACCGGCTCCTCTCCCTGTTCCTCACCCAGGGCTTCAGCCGATTCACCCTGGACGACCTGGCGGCCGAGCTGCGCTGCAGCAAGACGACCCTGTACGCCCTCGCGCCGAGCAAGGAACAGCTCGCCGTCGAGGTGGTCAAGCACTACTTCAAGAATGCCACCGCTGAAGTGGAGTCCGCGGTCGCCAAGCAGACCCGGCACGACCGGCGGATCGCGGCGTACCTGAACGCCGTCGCGGACGCGCTGCGGCCGGCCAGCCGGACCTTCCTGGACGACGTGGCGACGTTCGCCCCGGCCCGGTCCGTGTACGAGCGGAACACCCGGATCGCGGCCGATCGGGTCCGTTCGCTGATCGAGGACGGGATCGCCAGCAAGGCCTTCCGGCAGGTCGACATCGGGTTCGCGGCGGAGCTGGTCGCGCACACGATGCAGGCGATCCAGCGCGGCGACATCGCGCGCCGCACGGGACTCAGCGACGCTGAGGCCTACCGGGAGTTGGCCTCCTTCGTTCTCCACTCTCTTCGCCACGACTGACCTTTACCGCGGGCCCGCACCGATTCCCGGAGTTGTGGGTTGCGGTTAGCGTTTTGGGATGCAGCTGAGGTTGGGACCACTTCTCCGGTATGTCGATGAGACGCGGGCGACCGTGTGGGTGGAGACCAGTGGGCCGTGCGAGGTGGAGATCCTCGGGCACAGGGCGCCGACCTGGTCTGTGCATGGGCATCACTACGCCTTGGTCCTGATCGAGGGACTGCGGCCGGCCGGCGCCACGGAGTACGAGGTGCGACTGAACGGTGACCGGGTGTGGCCGCTGGAGAACAACCCGTACGGGCCGAGTGTGATCCGGACGGCGCGGGCCGACGAGTCGTTCCGGCTGGCGTTCGGGTCCTGCCGGAGGTCGGCGCCGTTCGACGAGGAGGGCATCAAGGAGTTCGGCCCGGACGCGTTGGTCGCGCTGGCCGAGCGGATGGCAGAGGAGACCGACCCGCTGACCGCGGGAGACGACGTCGCGTGGCCGGATGCCTTGTTGCTGCTGGGCGATCAGGTGTACGCCGACGATCCGTCGGACGCCGTGCTCGCCAAGCTGCGGGCGGCTCACGGTGGCCGGATGGGGTCCGAGGTGCAGGACGAGATCGGCAACTTCGAGGAGTACACCTGGCTCTACGACGACGCCTGGCTGAATCCCGCGGTCCGCTGGCTCTTGTCGACTGTGCCGCTGTGCATGCTGCTCGACGACCATGACCTGCGCGACGACTGGAACACCTCGATGACCTGGCGTCGCTGGGTGACGTCGCAGCCGTGGTGGCATGACCGGGTCGTCGGGGCCTACGCGTCTTACTGGGTCTATCAGCACCTCGGCAACCTCTCGCCGGAACAGCTGGAGAAGGATCCGACGTACGCCGCGATGCGCGCGCTCGACAACGAGGACGAACGCAGCTCTTACCTCGACGCCTTCGCCTGGGAGGCGGACGAGGACCCCGCCTCGACCCGGTGGAGCTTCTACCGCGACTTCGGCGCACGATCCCTCGGCGTCCGCCTGGTCGCCGTCGATTCACGCTGCTCGAGACACTTGGAACCCGGCGAACGGGCGATGGTCGACGCGCACGAGTGGGAGTGGGTCCGCCGGCACACAGTCGGCGCGACCCAGCCGATCAACCATCTGTTGTTCGCGTCCACGCTGCCCTTCCTGCTCCCGCCCGGGTTGCACCACCTCGAAGGTTGGGACGAGGCGATCTCGTCCGGCGCCTGGGGTCCACTGGGCGCCCGGATGGGCGAGAAGATCCGGCAGGGCATGGACCTGGAGCACTGGGCCTCGTTCCGGAGGTCCTTCGACGACGTGACCGACCTGTTGACCGACCTGGTCCGTGGCGAGGACCCGCCGGCGTCAGTCCTGATGCTGTCCGGTGATGTGCACTGCAGCTACTTGGCGCAGGCCCGGCTGACAACGGAGGACCACCCCGGTACTGCGATCCACCAGCTGACCATGTCGCCGTTCCGGAATCCGATCGGCAAGCACTTCCAGTTGGCGTTCAGGTTCCTCGGCACCCGGTTGATGACCGCGCTCCTGCACAAGCTGGCCCGGTCCGCCCGGGTGCGGGATGTCGCCGCGGACTGGCGTACGGCGTACGGACCGTGGTTTGGTAATGGTGTGATGACGATCACAGTGTCAGGCGAGGCTTGGACGGTACAGGTCGATCACGCCGGGGTTTTTCGGGGTCGGCAGCGCCTGGAGCGGACCTTGAACTTTCGGAGGATAACCCTACCCTCCGGATTTATCTGAATACTCAGCGAGATCTGGGGTAGTACTGGACTCGGTTAAGTCAAGGACGCACCCGCCCCGAGCGCGTCCTCATCGTGAGGAGGCTGACCGTGAAGTTCCCGTCCATCCGCCGTACCGCGGCAATCCTGGCCACCGCCGGGCTCGCCGGCACCACCGCCCTGCTGGCCACCCAGGCCTCGGCTGCTCCCGTCGCACCGTCGACCCTGTCCGCCAGCGCCATCACCGCCACCCTCAGCAAGGACGCCTCGATCCCGGGCACCGCGTGGGCGACCTCGCCCGACGGCCGGATCATCGTGTCCTACGACGACACCGTCACCGGCTCGAAGATGGCGGCGCTGACCGGCGTCACCAAGCAGTTCGGCAGCCGGATCACACTGGAGAAGATCCCCGGCAAGCTGACGAAGTACATCAGCGGTGGTGACGCCATCTACGGCGGCCAGTACCGCTGCTCGCTCGGCTTCAACGTCCGCAGCGGCACCACGTACTACTTCCTGACCGCCGGGCACTGCGGCAACATCGCCTCGAGCTGGTACTCGAACTCCTCGAAGACCACGCTGCTCGGCACCACCTTCGGCTCGAGCTTCCCCGGCAACGACTACGCGATCGTCAAGTACTCCACCTCGTACACCAACCACCCGGGCACCGTCGACCTCTACAACGGGTCGACCCAGGACATCACCTCCGCCGGTAACGCCTCCGTCGGCCAGGCGGTCAAGCGCAGCGGTAGCACGACCGGGGTGCACAGCGGTACCGTCACCGCCACCAACGCCACGGTCAACTACGCCGAGGGCAGCGTCAGCGGCCTGATCCGCACGAACGTCTGCGCCGAAGGCGGTGACTCCGGCGGCGCTCTGTTCGCCGGCACGATCGCACTCGGCCTGACCTCGGGCGGCAGCGGCAACTGCTCCTCGGGTGGCACCACCTACTTCCAGCCCGTCACGGAGGCGCTCTCCCGCTACGGCGTCAGCGTCTACTGACACTGACAGACAGCGTGACCAGTCGCCCCCTGTCCGGTCCCCCGGTCAGGGGGCGATCTGCGTGCGCGGGTCATAACTTCGGCGTACCGGGTTGGCATAACTCCGGCCGGGCCAGGTGAAGGATGTCCCTTTCCTCACCGGGAAATCCGCATACCGACAGAGGGTCTGGGTATCCCTTCGCACGGTTATGTCTAGGACGCGTCCGCCCCCGAACGCGTCCTCATCGTGAGGAGGCTGACCATGAAGCTCACCCGTGCCCGCCGAACCGTGGCAGTGCTGGCAACCGCCGGTCTTGCTGCGACAACCGCCCTACTGGCCGCACAGGCCTCATCTGCCGCACCACCTGATCCGCTAGCGCTCGCGCAGACCATCACCAGCACGCTGGCACAGGACGCTTCGATCCCCGGCACCGCCTGGGCCTCCGACGACGCCGGCCGCATCATCGTCTCCTACGACGACACCGTGATCGGCTCGAAGCTGGCAGCACTCACCGCTGTCACCAAGCAGTTCGACAGCCAGGTCACGCTGCAGAAGATCCCTGGCAAGCTCACCAAGAAGGTCAGCGGCGGCGACGCCATCTACGGCGGCCAGTACCGCTGCTCACTGGGCTTCAACGTCACCGACGGCAGCTCGTACTACTTCCTGACCGCCGGCCACTGCGGCAACATCGCGTCGACCTGGTACTCCGACTCGGGCCACACCACCTCGGTCGGCACCACCCAGGGATCGAGCTTCCCCGGCAACGACTACGCGCTGGTGAAGTACCCGGCCGGTACGCCGCAGCCGCCCGGCAACGTGGATCTCTACAACGGGTCTTTCCAGGAGATCAGCACGGCCGGGAACGCCACGGTCGGCGAATCCGTCCAGCGCAGCGGCAGCACGACCGGCGTCCACGGCGGCACCGTCACCGGCCTGAACGCCACGGTCAACTATGCCGAGGGCACCGTCACCGGCCTGATCCAGACCAACGTCTGCGCCGAGGGCGGCGACTCCGGCGGAGCCCTGTTCGACGGTTCCACGGCCCTCGGCCTCACCTCGGGCGGCAGCGGCAACTGCACCTCCGGCGGCACGACCTTCTTCCAGCCCGTCACCGAAGCCCTGAACACCTACAACGTCGACGTCTACTGACGGCAGACATCCGGGCTGGATCCAGCGCTGAATCCGGGCTGAATCCGGCGCTGGATCCGGCGCTGGATCCGGCGCTGGATCCGGCGCTGGATCCGGCGCTGGATCCGGCGCTGGATCCGGCGCTGGATCCGCGCTGAATCCGGGCTGAAGTAGTGGGTTAGTCCAGTATGTCGGGACCTCGGACAGGCTATTCCCTGTCCGAGGTCCCCACTCCCTGCCCGACGTCCCCACTCCCTGTCCGACGTCCCCACTCCCCGTCCGACGTCCCAACTCCCTGCCCGAAGTCCCAACTCCCTGCCCGAGGTCCGGCTTCCTGGATGAGGTCGCGGCTTCTGGTTGTCCACAGGGATGAAGTCTGGCGTCGGTTCATCGGGTTCGTGCTGCATGTTCTCTGGTGTGAACAGAAGATTGAGCAAGGTGGCCGGCGAGCGAGGCGGCTGGTTCACTCGGGCCGATGCGTTGGAATCCGGCTACAGCGACAGCGAAATTCGCCTGCGCCTTCGCGGCGGACGGTGGGCGCGACTCTGCCGAGATGCCACGTCGAGCCCGGCGAATGGCCCGCGGACGAGCAACCCTGGGAGCGGACAAGGCGGCTCCACCTCCTCTTGGCCAGAGCCGTTGTCCAGCACATGGGCGAGGGGGCGGCGATCAGCCATCAGTCGGCGGCCGTTCTGCATGGCCTACCGAGCTGGGGACTGGACTTGGCGAGGGTGCATCTGACCAAATCCGTCGGGCGAGTGCGGTCCGATCGCGCACTGCAGGTCCATCGCTCGCCACTCGAACCGGACGATGTCCGCGAGGTGCTAGGGCTGTGCCTCACGAGTCCCGCCCGCGCGATCGTCGAAACCACCTGCGGTTCGTCGTACGAGGTTGGTGTCGTGCTGGCCGACGCAGCCCTGCGGGAAGGCCTGGTGACCAGCGATCAGCTGATCGCGATTGCCAAGCGCTTCGAGTGTTGGGCTGGTTCGCCTGCAGCCCGTACGGCCGTTGCGTTCGCCGATGGTCTGAGTGAGTCGGTCGGCGAATCGCGGTTGCGAGTTCTGATGGCGAACGAGGGTCTACCGCGGCCGCAGCTTCAGGTGGAGATCCGCGATTCGGCCGGGCAGTTGCTCGGACGCGTCGACTTCCTGGTGATGCAGAAGCTGATTGTCGAGTTCGACGGGGTTCAGAAGTACGACTCCGCAGAAGTGATTGTGGCGGAGAAGTGGCGGGAGGACCGGCTCCGTGAACTCGGATATTCCTTCGCGCGCGTCGGCTGGGCAGATCTGGATCGCCCACGCGAGACCAGCAAGCGCTTGCGTTGGTTGCTCGCCCGCTCGATCGCTGCTTGACCGGCGCAGTTTGTGGGGACCTCGGACAGCAAGTCGGGACCTCGGACAGGTTATTTCCTGTTCGAGGTCCCGACGTGGTGTCCAAGGGCCCTAGTTCTTGCCGTCTGTGCCTCTCCGCCGATCTCAGCTGCGGCGGCATTCCCTGTTCGAGGTCCCGACGTGGTGTCCAAGGGCCCTAGTTCTTGCCGTCTGTGCCTCTCCGCCGATCTCAGCTGCGGCGGCGGGAGATCTCGTAGAGGGCTACGCCGGTGGCTATGCCGGCGTTGAGGGATTCGGTGGCGCTCGTCATCGGGATGGAGACGATGATGTCGCAGTTCTCGCGGACCAGACGGGCCAGGCCCTTGCCCTCGCTGCCGACCACGAGGACCAGGGGTTCGGTGGCGGCCTGCAGGTCCGGGAGCTCGACCTCGCCGCCCATGTCCAGGCCGGCGATCAGCAGGCCGGCGTCCTTGTAGGACTTCAGCGCGCGGTTCAGGTTCGTCGCGCGCGCCACCGGGATCCGGGCAGCCGCGCCTGCGGAGGTCTTCCACGCCGAGGCCGTCATCGAGGCCGTACGACGCTCCGGCACCAGAACCCCGTGTGCGCCGAAAGCGGCGGCGGATCGGGTGATGGCTCCCAGGTTGCGCGGGTCCGTCACTCCGTCGAGCGCGACGATCAGCGGCACCTCGCCCGCGTCGTACGCACGGGTCAACAGGTCGTCCGGGTGTGCGTACTCGTAAGCGGGGATCTGCACGGCCACGCCCTGGTGGGCACCGTGGCTGGTCAGCCGGTCCATCTCAGTCCGCGGCACCTCGAGCAAGGAGATCCCGTGCTCGACCGCGATCAGCAGGGCCTCGCGCAGGCGGGCATCCCGCTCGGTGCCCTCGGCAACATAAAGCGCGCTGACCGGGACTCCGGCGCGCAACGCCTCCACCACCGGGTTGCGGCCGTACACCCACTCGACGGTGGACTCGCCGACGTCGCGGCGCTCGGGGCGACGACCGCCGGAGCGCTCCTTGGCACGCTCCTTCGCCTTCGCCCGCTTGTGCGCGGGGTGCTTGGTGCGCTCCTCGGCCTTGGGGGTCGGGCCCTTACCCTCGAGACCACGACGGACCCGGCCACCGGATCCGGCGGTCGGGTTCCCACGCGGCTTCTTGCGGATGGCGCCCTTGCGTTGACTACTGCCTGGCACTTCAGTTTCCTTCGGTTGATTGGTGCGGGGCGATCGTCCAGCGAGGCCCCTGCGGGGTGTCCTCCACGACGACGCCGAGCGCCTTGAGCCGGTCGCGGATCTCGTCCGACGCGGCATAGTCCTTGCGTTCCCGGGCTGCCTGACGCTGGTCCAGCAGCGCCTTGATCAGTCCGTCGAGCACCTCGGTCAGTTCCTTGGTCACCCCGGTCCGAGACACCCACGGCTCGGCCAGCGGATCGAGGCCGAGGACGCCGAGCATCGCCCGCACCGAGGCCAGATTCTCTTGCAGAGCAGGCGAATCTCCGTCGGCGACCAGCTTGTTGCCGTCCCGCACGGTGTTGTGCAGCACCGCGACCGCGGCCGGGGTGCCGAGATCGTCGTCCATCGCGGTCACGAAGTCGGCAGGCAGTGCGGCGGCGGGCTCGACCCCACCGGTCACCTCGGTCGCGCGGGCGATGAACCCCTCGACCCGCTGGAAGCTGGTCGCAGCCTCGTCCAGCGCGCTGTCGGAGAACTCCACCACGGACCGGTAGTGCGAGCTGACCAGGTAGTACCGCAGTTCGATCGGGCGGACCCGTTGGACCACGTTGCGCACGGTCGCGCCGTTGCCGAGCGACTTCGACATCTTCTCGCCGGCCGCGGTGACGAGCGCGTTGTGCATCCAGAACCGGGCGAACTTCTGCCCGACCGCCTTCGACTGGGCCAGCTCGTTCTCGTGGTGCGGGAACCGCAGGTCCAGGCCGCCGCCGTGGATGTCGAACTCGGTGCCGAGGTACTTGCCGGCCATCGCGGAGCACTCCAGGTGCCAGCCCGGCCGGCCGCGGCCCCAGGGGGTCGGCCAGGACGCGGTCAGCGGCACGCTCTCGACGTGTCCCTTCCACAGCGCGAAGTCGCGGGGGTCCCGCTTGCCGCGCGGGTCGGCGTCCTCGGCCGCCTCCATGTCGTCGATCCGCTGGTTCGACAGCTCGCCGTACGACGGCCAGGACTTCACGTCGAAGTAGACGTCACCCGAGCCGTCCGGAGCGACGTACGCGTGACCCGACTCGAGCAGCTCGCCGATCATCTCGAGCATCTCGGGGATGTGCCCGGTGGCGCGCGGCTCGTACGTCGGCGGGCGGCAGCCGAGCACGTCGTAGGCCCAGTGCAGCTCGCGCTCGAACTCGTAGGCGTGCGCCCACCAGGGGATGTGCCGCTCGGCGGACTTGGCGAGGATCTTGTCCTCGATGTCGGTCACGTTCGCGATCACGGTGACCTCGTAGCCGGACCGCTCCAGCCAGCGGCGCAGGACGTCGAAGACGACCTCCTTGTAGATGTGCCCCACGTGCGGGGCACCCTGCACCGTCAGCCCACAGTGGTAGATCCCGACCTTGCCCGGCTGGACCGGTTCGAAATCCCTCACTGCTGCTGTCGCGGTGTCATACAAGCGAAGTGTCACCGATCAAGGGTAACGGTGTTTGATACCTTCCCCGCCCCACCGCCCCAGTCGATCCGAGACTGCTCTTGACATTTTCCCCCGAACCGGCCTTACCCGGCCGCGCGAGCAGTGTCCCCTCGGACCGATACGGTTCTGATTCCGGGACGACGCCTAGCGCCCGCACGTCCGCTGTATGGAGGAACCCTTGTCGAGCCAGCCCCCGTTCGGCCCGCCGCATCAGGCACCACAGCAGCCGTATGGCGGACCGCCGCCGGCTGGTCCCCCGCAGTACGCGCCGGGTGCTCCGCAGTATGCGCCGGGTGCACCTCAGTACGGGCCGGGTGCACCTCAGTACGCGCCGGGTGCACCTCAGTATGGGCCAGGTGCTCCGCAGTACGGGCCGGGTCCCCAGCAGTACGCGCAAGCTCCGCAGTGCGGGCCGGGTCCGCAGCAGTCTGCGCCGGGTCCGCAGTACGCGGCGAGCTACGGGCCGCCGCCGGGTGGTCCCGGGTTCGGGTGGGGGCCGGGTGGTCCGCCGCGGCGGAAGAAGAGCAAGGCCGTGTGGATCGTGGTGCCGGTGGTGCTGGGGTTCGCCTGCATCGTCGGCTTGTGGATCGCCGGTGTCGTTGCCAAACAGAACCGGCTGAACGACTACTCCTCGCCGGAGCCGACCTACAGCTCCAGCTACGACCCGACCAACCCGCCCACCGAGGCGCCCACCAACGGCACGACTACGAGCGGGCCGACTTCGAAACCCACCGCCACCAAGACGACACCACCGCCGCCTCGCCGCGCCACGCCGTACGAGGTCGTGAGCCGGAACAAGTTCTACCGGACCGGTACGCAGAGCAGCGTCGGCTGTAAGGAGTCCGGAGCGCGGGCGACCACGCTGGCCAACGCGGTGAAGTACTACTCGGTCGTGAAGGGCTGCGCCGACCGGGGCTGGCCTCGGCAGGTGCGCGGCGGAGGGTGGCAGTTCCGGGCACCCAAGACGATCGTGATGAACGGTCGGGTGCAATCGCCCTGCGGCGGCTACGCCCCGAGCTCGTACTACTGCTCGGCCAACGAGACGATCTACATGGCCGGCGCGGACGACGTGGCCGAATACAAGCGGTACCGCAACTCCGCCTCCGGTCTGGCCTTCAACCGGGCAGGCATGGCGTTCACTGTGGCGCATGAGTACGGACACCATGTCCAGGAGCTGACCGGCGTCCTGGAGGCCTACGGCGAACTGCGGTACGACGCCTCGTCGCAGAGCGCCAAGCTCGAGGTCAACCGGCGGATGGAACTGCAGGCGAGTTGCCTCGCCGGGGTCTTCCTGGCCGCGAACAAGGGCACCTACCCCATCGGTGGGCAACTGAAGACGCAGCTGGACTTCGTCACCAACAACTCCGGCGACGAGTACGACCCGAGCGGCCAGCGGATCCACGGCAACAAGAAGAACCACGGCTACTGGTTCCACCGCGGCTACAACACCCGCAACCTGGCCGCCTGCAACACCTTCACCGCCCCCAGCTCGCAGGTGGCCTGAGTTCGGCAGAGCCTGATTTCCGGGTCCCGACGACCAGAGTCGGAAAATTCTCACACTGATTCTTGATTCGATGGTTATTTCTTACTGACGCGTGGGTAAAACCTCCGCCGAGCGCTCTGTCCGCCCCTCATCGCTCTGTGGAGGTTCCTCGTGAGATCCCTCGTCACGGGTGCCGCCGTGACCCTCGGCCTGCTCCTGGCCCCGGTCGCCGGCACCATCGCATCCGCCCAGCCCACCGCCCCCCACCAACCGACCGCCGAGGCCCGGCAGCACGGCATCTCCAAGGCCGGCGAAGCCTTCATGGGCTGGCGTCAGCCCACCACTGCCGCAGCCGCCCCGTCGTCGATGGCCCCGGCCGCCACTGTCGAAGGCATCGACGTATCCAGCCACCAGGGCAACGTCGACTGGGCCTCGCAGTGGAGTGCCGGCAAGCGGTTCGCCTACTCGAAGGCGACCGAAGGCAACTACTACTCGAACCCGTACTTCGGCCAGCAGTACAACGGTTCCTACAACGTCGGCATGGTCCGCGGCGCGTACCACTTCGCCACCCCGAACGACTCCAGCGGCGCCAACCAGGCGAACTACTTCGTCGATCGCGGCGGCGCGTGGTCCCGGGACGGCAAGACGCTGCCGGGCGCCCTCGACATCGAGTACAACCCGTACGGCGCGACCTGCTACGGGTTGACCCAGGCCTCGATGGTGAGCTGGATCCGCGACTTCCTGAACACTTACAAGTCCCGCACCGGCCGCGATGCGGTGATCTACACCAACCTGGACTGGTGGACCCGCTGCACGGGGAACAGCACCGCCTTCAACGCCACCAACCCGCTCTGGGTGGCCCGCTACGCCTCGGCTCCGGGCACCCTCCCCGGCGGCTGGCCGTTCCACACCATCTGGCAGTACAGCTCGAGCCCGATCGACCAGGACCGGTTCAACGGTGACCAGACCAGACTGGTTGCCCTAGCCAACGGATAACACTCCGAAGGCCTCCCGCTGCTAGGGCGGGAGGCCTTCTGTAATTGGGTTGCGCGGTGCTCATAGGCTCGTCAGGTGGCCTACTTCCTGCCGATCGAGACTGACCGTCTGACCCTTCGCCGCTACCTCGAGACCGACTACGACGACCTGCTGAAGCTGCAGTCGAACGACGCCGTGACGCGGTTTCTGCTGTACGAGTCGAAGACGCCCGAAGAGGTGCGGAACTCCCTTGCCCTGCGACTGACCGACGTACCGATGGATGCTGACGGCCAGGCGCTGACGGTCGCGGTGATCCTGCGTGAGACCGGGCAGCACGTCGGCGAGGTGACGTTGTTCGTACACAGCACCGAGCACCGCTCGGGCGAGGTCGGCTTCGTCTTCCATCCCGACTACCACGGTCTCGGGTACGCCGCCGAGGCGTCAGCCGAGTTGCTGCGCGTCGGGTTCGAAGAGCTCGGCATGCACCGGATCATCGGTCGCCTCGATGCGCGCAACGCCGGGTCGGCGAACCTGCTCAAGCGCCTCGGCCTGCGCCAGGAGGCCCACTTCGTCAGCAACGAATTCATCAAGGACGAGTGGACCGACGAACTCGTCTTCGCGATCCTCGCCGAGGAGTGGCAGACGGCTCGAAAGTAATTGACAGGATCGACACGGTTCGCGGCACGCGTTCACCGCGACAGAGCACAGCGGCCCGTCTACCGTCGATTTCATGACCGCCGCCCACATCGTCACCACCGCGCTGTCCACCGCGATCGTCCTGACAGGAGCGGCCGCACCGACCTTCGCCGCCAAGCCGGCCGCCGTCCGCGACATCGCCTACCACGCCTGGACCACGTCGGCCGATTTCGCCGCCGGGACGCCGCAGGGCACCACCGTCGCCGATGACAGCCTCACGATCGGCGCCCCCACCGGCACCACCTCGTACGTCGACCCGTTCGGCGACGGCTCGGCTCGAAGCTACGACCAGGCCAGCTGGACCTCACCGGTCGTGCAGACCGGCTTCGGCCTGACCGAGCTGGTCGGCTCGTGGAATGCCACGACTCCGCCGGGCACCTGGGTGGAAGTAGCGATGGCCGGCCAGACCGACCTCGGCACGACCACCAAGTGGTACGTGCTCGGCCGGTGGGCCAGCGGCGACGACACCGCGGCCGGCGACATCCACCGGACCTCCGTGCCGAATCAGGGCGACACGAACGGATCCGTTGCCGTGGACACCTTTGTCGCAGCCACCGGCCGATCGCTGAACAATTGGCAGCTGAAGGTGACGCTCTACCGCCTCGCCGGCACCACCCAGACGCCGGCAGTCCGCTCAGTCGGCGCGATGGCGTCACGCCTCCCGGCCGACAAGAAGGTGGCCGCGAGTCCGTTGGGCGGTGCGGAGGGCGTGGTGCTCGACGTACCGACGTACTCGCAAGAGACCCATATCGGGCACTACCCGCAGTGGGACGGTGGCGGCGAAGCCTGGTGCTCGGCGACCTCATCCGCGATGGTGCTCGACTACTACGGCGCTGGACCGACCCCGGCGGAAACCGCCTGGGTGGACCCGACCGACGCGGACCCGCAGGTCGACCATGCTGCCCGGTCTGTCTTCGACTACTCGTACGACGGTGCGGGGAACTGGCCGTTCAACACCGCGTACGCCGGTACGCGAGGGCTGGACGCGTTCGTCACGCGGTTGAGGTCGCTGACGGAGGCCGAGCAGTTCATCAAGGCCGGCATCCCGCTGATCGCGTCTTTGTCGTTCAAGAAGGGTGATCTACCGGGCGCCGGCTACGGGACGAACGGCCACCTGATGGTGATCGTCGGCTTCGATGCCGCCGGCAACGTAGTGGTGAACGACCCGGCCTCCCACCTGATCAAGAGCAATGACGAGGTCCGCACGACGTACGATCGCGCGGCCTTCGAAAACGCCTGGGTCCCCCACTCGGGCGGCCTCGTCTACGTCGTCCACCCGGCCTCAACGCTCCTCCCGCCACAACCTGCGCAGCACAACTGGTAGGCCGCACGCCGCCCCGGTCCGGTCCGGTCGGGTCGGGTCCGGTCGGGTCGGGTCCGGTCGGGTCCGGTCGGGTCGGGTCCGGTCGGGTCCGGTCGGGTCCGGTCGGGTCCGGTCGGGTCCGGTGGCTTCGACGTGATGGTGCGACGGCCCGGGAGGTCTTATGACTCACGCTGCTCTTAGCTGTCGGACCCCCACACCGCTGGTACGGCGGCGCGTTCCTGGCAGTTCGACCAAGTGCCAGGTTGCGACGCGACGGCCGGCATGGTCCCGCTACCCTCGGAGCCCTTCGTCGCCTTCGGCCGTGATCGTCCCCGACATCCCCCGCGGGACCGGTCGGCCGGAGGAGCGGGGTGCTGCCCTGCCGGTGTTGTCGCGGAGTGTGAATCGGCCGGCGGCTTGGTCGGGTGGGGTTACGGCCCCGCTGCCGCTGTGCTGTGGTCGTCGTCCCATGGGGATTTCCAGGTGGTGTCGTTCTTCGGTTGGGTCAGGGTGCGTGTCTGTGTGGTCTGGTGGGGTTCGTCGCCCCAGGGGTTGAGGCGTGCGGTTTCCTCGGCGGTGATCCAGGGGATGTCGCTGGTGTGCGGCCAGGCCGGGGCAAGGCGCGGTGATCCCTCGTCGCCGGGCGGCCGTTCCTCGCCGGGTGGCCCCCCGTCGCCGGGTGGTTGTTCGTCGCCGGGAGAGTCGGGCGCGCCGGCTGAACCGGCTGAACCGCGTGCGTCGCGTGTGTCGGTTGTGGCGGGTGGTCGTCGGCGGTTGAGGCGTGGGAGGCGGCCGGGTTCGGCCCAGGTGGGCCGGGTGACGTTGACGCGGCCGCCGGTGATGGTGATGGTCCAGTGGCCGTGGTGGATCTGGATGTGATGGGCCCGGCAGAGCAGGACCAGATTCCACATCGCGGTCGGTCCGCCGTCGATCCAGTGGATCAGGTGGTGGGCATCGCACTGGATCGGCGGTGCACCGCACACGACACAGCCCCTGTCACGGAAGTTCAACGCCCGACGCATCGCCCGGTTGACGAACCGCTCCTCCTTCCCCACATCCAAAGGTTCGGAGTCGGAGCCCAAAACGATGGGGACGACGCCGGCGTCGCAGGCCAGCCGCCGGACCGCGGCGGCGGACAGGTTGCCGCCGTAGACGAACCGGCCGAATCCCGGGTTGGTGTGGTCGAGGGCGCCGAGCCCATCAAACCCGCCCGGCCCGCCGAGCCCGGCGAGCTCCTCGAACCCCTCGAACCCGCCGTTCCCAGCGAGCCCGCCGTTTCCATCGAGCCCGCCGAGCCCATCGTTCGCGCCGTTCGCGCCGAGCCCTCCGAGACCATCGTTCGCGCCGTTCCCGCTTTGGGCGTTCCGGCCGTTCCGGGCGTTCCCGGTGGCGGCGACGGCGTTTTGGAGGTCGGTGAGGTCGATGGTGACGGTGATGTGGGGTTTGATGACGCCGTGGCCGGTGGTGCCGGCACCGGCGGCGGCGTTCAGCACCGTGGTCAACGCGTCGGCTTGGCGCTTGTCGCGGGATCTTGGGTCTTGTTCGCCGTCGATGGTCTTGTGGGGTTTGGCGTTGGCGTCGATGAGGGTGTTGAGCAGTTCTGCGTTTTCGTTGGCGAGGAACCCGCCGAACTTCAGGCCGTGGTCGGCGTTCTTCATCCAGAACGCCTCACGGGCGTAGGCCTTGTCCTCGGCCGGTTCGGGTCCGTCGGTGTCGAGCAACTCCAGGATTTGTCGGCCGAGGTCGCGCAGGTCACCCGGTGGCAGGTGCCGCGCGGCCCGCACCATCTGCTCCTCCGCCGCGACCACATCCTCGACCGGCACCGTCGTGGGCACCTTTTCCAGCGCGGACACGATCGCCCTCGCCTGCGCCAGGTGCAGCAGCACCGGAACGTCCCCACCCGCGGCGCCGTCGGCGTTCTCCTCGTCGGCCTGCTCGTCACCGGTGGTCTGGTCCTCGCCGGTCTGGTCGCTGTCTGGTGCGGCGGGGTCGCGCTCGCTGCCAGGCTCGTCGCCGTCGAGGCCGGGGGTGGGCAGGGCGGCGGAGACGAGTTCGTACTTGGGCAGCGAGGCGGCCAGTTTGAGGTCGCGGTGGACGTCGGCTTTGTTGAGGCGGTGCCGCAACGACACGAGTTCGGCGGTGTCGCGGGCGCCGAGCTCCTTGGCGTGGCCGCCGGCGTCGAAGCCGGCCAGGACCTGGAGCCGGTAGGTTTCCAGCCGGGCGATCTCGTCGTACAGCGCGTCGAGGGCGGTCAGCTGTTCGCTGCCACTCATCGACCACACCGGCCGCATCTCCACGAGATCCATACCCAAGACTCTAGAGGTGCCCGCCGACAGTTCCTGTGCCGAGAACCCGTTATAGATAAGGGATTCCGTGATGCACCAAAACCCGCCAAGTTGTCCACAGCAACGCTCGACCTGTGGACGCAAAGAGCGCCTAAGAATCAATCAGCTCAGTGCAGGCACGATGCGAGTGATCGGGTCTGCAAATTGGCGTCGGCGTGTTTCGGCCGTGCTCATTCCTTGTCGGACTGGGCGGCGGGCTTGGGCGACAACTGCTGCTGATCCAGGTGGTCCTGGGCGGCGGACCAGCTGGCCAGCAACTTGCAGCACAGCAGCGGTCCATGTGCCCGGCGCTGCGTTATAGACCAACAACGTCAGTCCCGGGTCGGACGGGAATTCCATCGCCTCGAAGCTCAGGTCGAGGTTGCCCGACGACCGGATGGGTGCAGCTTCTTGACGCCGGTCCGGTGGAAGCGAAAGTTGTGCGCGGACCAGCGGGTGCGGAACACCTCGTGCGGGTGGACAGCTCCCCGATGAGCTCGGTGAGCGCCTTGTCGTGCGGGCTCCGCCCGCTTCCGATCGCCACGAAGGTGTACTTCAAGATGCACGACGGTCCCGGCGGTTCCGGCCTCTCGCGGAAGGCAATCATGGAACAGATCGACGCCACCACCCGGCGAGGCCGCTACGACCACCGTTTCCTGGTTCCGGCGTTCACCTACCGGGCGGTTCCCTGATCCCATGCATCGTCCTGATCACCAGCTAGTACGCCGTCGCAGTACCGGGCCGTCGAAGTACAGGAAAACTCAGCGGGTGAAAAGGGCACCGGTGAGGTTGGTCGTGAGGTTGCGGAGGGAGTCCGGCAGGTACTGCAGGTGCCAGCCGCGGGGGCCGCGGTACCAGGGGAAGCCTTCGTCCTCGTCGTCGTTCGCGTCGGTCTCCACCAGGGCGTCGATCCACCGCTCGGAACCACCCAGCACCACGGCGTACGGGAGGGCTCGGGAGCAGAGTTCGGCGTGCTGGTCGGTGGGGAGTTCGCTGACGTCCATCTCGAGCAGTTCGCCCCGGATCGCGGCGACCTGGCCAAGAACGCGGCCGGCGGCGGGTGCCTTGGCGGGCATGTGGCGGCCGATGACGAGGAGCCCGACGCCTACTGCTGTCACTGCGAGGCCGAGGAGGCCCCAAGTGCTGAACAGGGCGAGCAGGACCGTCAGGGCGACGCCGAGAACGGTGACGCCGATGCCGATGGTCGCCCACAGCGACCGGGTGCGGTCGGGGCGTTCGGTGAACCAGCCGCGCTTGACGACCCCGTCGTACAAGGCGTCCTGGACCTCGCCGAGGTTGGCCCGGACCTGCTGGCCGAGCTCGGACACCAGTACCGAGTCGACGTCGCCGAAGATGGCCCGGATGAGCACGTTCTCGTAGCGCTGCAGTTCCTCGGACGGCGCGTTCGCGACGCGCCTCAGCTCCCAGTCGGGGCGCGAGTACTCGGTCTCGCGCTCGAGCTCGGTGATGGTGATGTGGCCGCGGACCGCGAGGTCGATGATCGTGGCGGTCACGTCGACCGGGTCGATCCGCTCGTCGATCAGGGTGCCGACCTCGCCGGGCCGCAGGTTGGCCGGCGGGGTGAACTCGATCCGGGTGTCCTGGCCGAGGCTGAACAGCGAAGCCGGTACTACGCGGCGCGCGTCGACCTGGTCGCGTCCGCGCAGGCGATAGAGCGCGAGCAGGGCGGCGGCGCCCAGGAGGAGCACCAGCAGCGCGGTGAGCAGTTGCGCGGAGTCGGTCGAGAAGGCGCGCTTGAAGGTCTTGCGGAACTCGACGATCGAGTTCGCGGCGATCTGACCGTCGGGAAAGCCGATCGTCATCCGGACCGTGTTGCCCGGCGGCAGGCCCTGCTGGCGGAAGGTCGGTCCGGCGGTCTCGCCGATCTGGGCCAACGTGCACGGGGTGTTGCTGTCCAGCGCACCGGCGAAGCAGGAGACGTGCGAGACCTCGGGCGTGCTGAAGACGACGTTCGCGTCCTGGACAGTGAGGCCCAGACCGGTCAGCGGGGCGAAGCGGACCTCGGTGCCGTTCAGCACCTTGGCGACCGCGCCGCGCACGGTGTAGGTGAAGTCGAGCTGGGTGTCCCCGGAGACGTTCGCGACCGCGATGGACGTGATGTCGCCCGACGTGGTCTGCTCGCTCTGCTTCGCCTGCCCGCCGGACTTGACCTGCAGGTCCTCGATCTTCTGCACGTGGTCGACGTCGTCGGCGAGGTGGTCACGGGTGACCACGAACCGGGTGAACGTCCCGGACACGTTGCTCAGCTTCCAGGACTCGGACACCTTGAGCAGGCCGTCGCGCTCGACCCTGATCTCACTGTCGTAGTTGGTCACCACCGGGTCCGCCGTGCCGGCGCCGGTGGTCGCACCGGCGGTTCCGGCGCAGATCCCGGTCAGGGCCAGGAAGCCGAGGGCACACAGGGGCACCCCGAGGAGACGTAGACGCATCGCCCAATCACACCGTATCGAGAGGGTCAGTTGAAATCGGCCCGCACCGGGCCCCTGCCGAGCAGCCGGGTGGCCGCGGCAGGTCGAGCTGAGTCATGCCAGGGGGCACCATATCGCGACTCATGCCCAACGCAACGGTCCGTCCGCTGCCCAGCGCAACAGTCGGTCCGCGCAGGCTGACCTGCGCGGTGGGCACGGTCTGCACCACGTTCACCGCGACCTCCGGGAAGGTGCGGTAACGCTCCGGCGGGCAGGCGCCGCACCCCATGTGCAGACGGAATGCGGTCCTGGTGGTTAGCCTGGTCGTCCGGATCACGCCCCGTGCGTCGCCGGGGGGATGAGGAAGAACCGTGTCGAACCAGGACTGGAGCGAGCCATCAGGGCCGCATCAGCCGCCGGGACCGCTGCCCGACGGCTCGATACCGGTATATGCCAGCCACCCGTTGCCCGGTACGCCGGGGGGCGGGCCGCCGCTGCCGCAGGTCGGCTGGGGCTCCGAGTTCGGCGGCGGTCAGCACCACCACCGGCAGCACATCGGACCGCCCCCGAAGCGAAGCACTAACGACCTGTTGGTCAGCTTGCTGCTCCTCGGCGGCGTGGCCGCGCTCCTGGTGATCGCGGCACTCGCTCTGCGTGACGGAGGCTCTGCCGCTGTCGCCCCTGCGACCGGGCCGGCCCTGACGGCGCCGACAGCGCCGCCCGACGACAGCACTGGAACCCCGGCGAGCGGACAGTCCTCGCAGGACAGTGAGAAAATCGTCACGGCCGACGCGTTCTACGCCACGGGCGCCCAACGCGGAGTCGGCTGCCGCCAACCGCAGGTCGCTTTGAACAGCCAGGCGACCGTCCAGCGGTACTACACCAACCTGGTCGGCTGCCTGAACAAAGCCTGGGCGCCGAAGGTGCAGGCCGGCCAGGACAAGTTCGCGGCGCCGCGGGTGATCTTCTGGTCCGGCACGACGCAATCGCCCTGCGCAGGCGGCTCCCCGGTCTCGTTCTACTGCGGCGCGAGCCAGACGCTCTACCTGAAGTACTCCGACGACATCAAGCTGTGGAACCGTTCGGCCGACAGCGCCAACCGGGCCTTCGCCCGGATGTGGGCTACGTACACGGTCGCGCACGAGTTCAGCCATCATCTGCAGCAACTCACCGGCATCCTGCCTGCCGCCAACAGGCTCGAGTACGAAGCGCCGAACCGCCAAGCCGAGCTCGAGTTGAGCCGGCGGGTCGAACTCCAGGCGTCCTGCCTCGGCACTGCTTTCATGGGTGCCAACAAGTCCACGTACGGCATCACCGGTTCTGACCTGACGATCTACCGACGGTACGTCGAGGCGCAGACCGGGGACGAGAACAACCGCGGGGGACCGCGGGACCACGGCGCCCGGACCAGTCATCAGTACTGGACCGAGCGCGGCTTCAACACGCTCAACAGCACCAACTGCAACACATTCACGGCTTCGGCCAGCAAGGTCTCGTGAGGAGTATCGATGTCGGACAACTGGAATCCACCCCCTCGGGACCCGTCCGAGCCGGAGGGCGAACAGCCCACCGAGCGCCCGGACTCGTCCCGCCGGGATGGCCAGTCGCCCCTCTGGTGGACCGAGTCCACCGAGAAGCCGCAGGAGTACCTGCAACCCGGTCCACCCGCGGGCCCGCCCACCCCGAGCGCCTCGGACGAACCTGAATCAGACCAGCCCGACTCCGGGTCCACCTCCGGCTCCGGCTCCGGCGAGAGCGGAGCCGGTCAGAGCGGAGCCGGGGGGAGCGGCTCCGGCTGGCGCAGGCCCGGCGAGAGAGGCGGCTGGAGCAACCCGGCCTGGGACCGCCCGCCCTACAGCACCCAGCCCCCGCCTGCCCGCCCACCCCTGAGCAGCCCACCACGCCCCGGCGCCGCGCAACCCGGCGCCGCACAGCCCGGTACTACGCAGCGTGGTCCCGGCCGATTCGGCACCTCCCAACCTGGTGCCACGCACCCCGGCCCCGGGCAGGCTGGCGCTGGGACCCCCGGTACACCCCAGCCCGGCGCAGCCCGGCCCGGCGCGACTCGGCCCGGCGCCGGTGGGCCAAGTGCTGGTGGGCCCAGTGCTGGTGGGCCTAGTGCTGGTGGGCCTAGTGCTGCGCGGCCCGGTGGGCAGCACGCGGCGCCGCCTCCGAGCGGACCTCGGCACAGCGGCAGAGCCGGCGCGCAGGGACCAGGGGCCGGCGCGCCGAGCAGCCCGTGGTCAGCGGCGGCCCCCGGGACCTACCCGGCGTACCAGCAAGGCGGTCACCCAGGCGGTGGACAGCCGAGCTTCCCGCCAGGCGGTGGACAGCCGAGCTTCCCGCCGCCCGCTGGGCAGCCGAGTTGGCAGTATCCGCCGATTCCGATCCCGCAGCCGCCCGGCAACGGCCGTCGGAGCAAGCCGCGTAGTACGCCCAAGGGGCTGCTGATCGGGCTAGTCGTGCTCGCTGTGCTGGTCGTCGGCACGGGCGTCACTTATGCCCTGCGCAACACCGGCGGCGACGGCACTCAGCCGGTGGCGGTCGACACACCGTCCGCGACCGCGTCCGAAAGTCCTTCGGAGACGCCTAGTCCGACCCCGACGCCCACGGTGAAGGCGACGCCCAAGCCGACGCCCAAGCCGCGGCAGCCCACGGCGTACGAGTTGGTATCGCGCAACAAGGTCTACACGGCGGTCGGCCAACTGCAGGCTTCCAAATGCCCCGAGCCGCCCAATCGGCCGACCACGTTCGCGGCGACCAAGGCCTACTACGACCGCATGCTTCCGTGCCTGAACCGCACCTGGTGGTTGGCGATGAAGAAGATCGGGAAGCCGTTCCGGGCACCGCACGTGATCGTGTACGCGAACACCGTCAAGACGCCCTGCGGTGTCGAGCGCGGCACCCGCGGCTTCTACTGCGGCGCCAACGAGGCGATCTACATGCCGTTCAACGTGGACTACAAGAACTACAAGGTGAACCCGATGTACACCCGCGCGTGGATGCTCAACACGTTCGCGCACGAGTACGGCCACCACGTGCAGCAGCTGACCGGCATCTTCGGCGCGTCGTTCGCACGGCAGGCGACCATGGCGGACCCGAACCAGCGGCTGCTGGAGAGCCGCCGCCGCGAACTGCAGGCGTCCTGCCTCGGCTCGGCCTACCTAGGCGCCGACGCGCAGTTCATCCCGTTGAAGGGCGAGCTGCAGACGAGCTGGAAGTTCGTCGTCGCCAACGCCGGCGACGAGTTCGCAGTGCCGAAGGTCCGCGATCATGGCGCGAAGGTGAACCACAACTTCTGGTCCACCCGCGGCATGACCTACAAGGACCCGAAGTACTGCAACACCTTCACCTCACCACCGCAGTACACCTACTAGCACCGACGGCGACGGCCGGGGTTCCCAGCGTGGGGACCCCGGCCCTCGTTTCAGCTCAGAACAACCTGCGGGCAGTGGTCAGCGTGCCGCCGAACGCGGTGACGAAGTTGGACAGCGACTCGCCGATGTCCGACAGGTGCCAGCTCTCAGGACCTGAGTACCAGCCGATCCCCGCGTCCGGGTCATCGTCGTCATCCGTGGCCGCGATCTCCAGCGCCCACTTCTCGGTCAGGCCCAGTACTGCGGCGTACGGCAGGCAGCGGGACGCGAACTCCAGCCGGTGGCTCTGCGGCAGATCCGCGGAGGTCTGATCGGTCAGGTACCGCTGCAGCCCGGCGACCCGCCCCAGTACTGCGGCGCCGCGTGCCGTGCGCGCGGGTGCGACCTGACCGGCCAGCGTCAACGCCACGCCCGCCAGCATCACGGCGAACCCGACCAAGCCGAACTTCGTGGCGACGGCCAGCACGATCGTCAGCACCACGCCGGCACCGAGCAGCACCAGGCCTGCCGTGGTCCAGCGGTTCCGCACCGCGTCCGGGCGGCTCGCGAACCACCCCTGCGTGACGACATCGGAGTACAGCTGTTCGCGGACCAGGGCGAGGCGCGGGCGCAACGCCGGGCCGAGCTCGGACACCAGGACGTTGTCACCGTCGGCGAACACCGCGTCCTGCAAGGCCTTCTCGTACGAGAGCAGCTCGGGTCCACCCGCGTTCAGCCGCTGCAACCGCCAGTCCAGCTTGCCGAACTGGGTCTCGCGCGGCAACTCCTCGATCGTCAGGTAGTTGCGCACGGCAAGATCCAGCAGGGTCGCGGTGATGTCCACGACGTCCGCGGTCTCGTCCACCACGGTGCCCAGCTGGCCTGGGCGGATGCCGTCCGGAGCGGCGAACTGCGGACCGTCGGCAGCATCCAGCACAGGTCGTTCCGGACCAGCCGAGGTGGTCTTGCCCGCGTCGCGACCGCGGAAGAACCAGAGCGCGGCGGCCGCCAGTACGCCGAGGCCCAGCAGCAGCCCGCTCAGCCCGAGGGTGGCTCCGTCGACAGTGAACGCATGGCCGAGGGTCCAGCGGGTCTTGAACTGCGCGTTCGGCTGGACCGTCGCCTGGTCGCTCAGCCCGGTCAGGAAGGTCAACCGCCCACCGGCCGGGACGCCGTTCTGCTCGATCTGGAGCGCGGCCGACTCGGCCAACTGCGAGGACGTGCAGGGCATGCCGGAGCCGACCCGGCCGGCGAAACAGGTCACCCAGGTCGCGAACGGGACGTTGACCGTCACCGCGGCCTTCGGCACCACCGTGGGGAAGCCCTGCACGACCGGCCAGCTGACCTCGCGGCCCTCGGTCGAATCCGCGACCACGTTGTCGACCGTGTAGCTGTAGACGATCTTCGCCTGGCCCGGCACCTTCAGGCTGAGCTGCCGGCCGTTGTCGACGCCCGCGTTCTCGAAACCCTCGGCAGGCTTGCCGTTCACCGTGGCCAAGACATCCTTGATGTCGTAGATGCGATCCCGATCGGCGTCCGACCGGACCCGGTTCGTCAGGGTGCGGCGGAAGGTGTCGCTGCCAGCGGTCAGCTCGACCGTCTCCTTGACCTGCAGGACACCGTCGCGGGTCAGGGTGGCCTCGGCGGAGTACGCGGTGATCCGGTCGTCTGCGGCGTGGGCGGGAACAGTGCCTAGGGCAACGAACGCGGTCGATGCAGACACGAACAGGGCTGCCGGCAGGAGGCGGCGCATCAGTGACATGGGTCGAGAGTAGTCTCGTGCCGGTTCGTCCAGCGACCCCGCTCGAGCGGCCCAGAGTGACGCAGAGTGACCCAGAATGACCCATAGTGACGCAGAATGACCCCAGGATCACGCAGCCAAGAAGGGGCAACGACACGTGAGCACCCCGTACGGGTACGGCGGCCGGCCACAAGACCGGCCCGCTCCCCCGCCCGGCGTACTGCCGCCCCCTCAGGCCGCCCCATGGCAGCAGGGCCAGTACCACCAGCAGGGCCCGTACCAGCAGAGCCAGTACCCGCAGCAGCAGTACCCGCAGGCGCAGTACCCCGGCCAGTGGGCGCAGCCGCACCCGGGCCAGTTCAACGGCTTCCAGCCCCAGCGGCGCAAGTCCGGTGCAGGGCGCGTCATCCTGCTGACGTTCGCCATCATCGCGTTCCTCGGCATCACGCTGGCCGTGGTCGCCGTGATCCTGGCCGGCGGCAGCACGAACCCCACCGCGGACCCCGGCGTGACCGGCCCGTCGATCGTGCCGACCGCGAGCACGAACCCGCAGCAGGGATCCGCCGAGGAGTACCTGCTGAAGAGCCCGCTCTACCAGGCCGGCGCGCTGCCCGAGCTGAACTGCCCGGCCGAGGACCTGGCCGACGGCAGCCTGGCGGCACAGAAGCGGTACTACGAGAAGCTCTTCAACTGTCTCAACGACGCCTGGCGGCCGGTGTTCGCCAAGCTGGGTCAGAACCCGCCCGACCCCGGCCTGGTCGTGTTCGACCAGCCGGTGAACACGCCGTGCGGCAACTTCAAGCCGCTGTCCGGCCGGGTGCTGGCCTTCTACTGCTACGGCAACTCGGTGATGTACACCGACGTGAAGCAGATGAACAAGGCGTTCGGGCCGAAGGAGGACCTGGCCTACCTGCTGACGATCGCCCATGAGTACGGCCACCATGTGCAGGGCGTGAGCGGGCTGTTCTACGCGCGGGCCGTCTACGTGCAGGAGCACCCAGACGAGAAGCTGGAGAGCTCGCGCCGCAACGAGCTGCAGGCGTCCTGCCTGGGCGGGGTGTTCAGCAAGGCCGTCGCCAAGTCCTATCCGCTGACGAACCGGCTGGAGGAGTTCCGGTTCCAGGCCTCCAACAGCTTCGGCGAGACCCCGGATACTCCGGCGGACGAGCGGACACACGGTCTGGCCACCAGCCAGGGTTTCTGGATCGAGAACGGCTTCAACATCGGTGACAACAAGGCCTGCAACACCTTCGCGGTCAAACCCAACCTGGTGAAGTAGGACACGGGTTGCGAAGTTGTCGTCACCGCGGGTCATGATGGACCCCGACCACTGAGGTTGGGAGAAGCATGGACCAGCAGGACGGCCCCGCCGCGACAGAGCGACTGATCGCGGGCCGGTACCTGCTGGCCGAGCCGCTCGGCCGCGGTGGGATGGGATCCGTCTGGCGCGCGACCGACCAGCAACTGGGCCGGGTGGTCGCGCTGAAGCGGGCCCATCCCGGCCTCGACGATCCGGACGGCCGCCGGCTGCGCCGTGAGGCGAAGATCGGCGCCCGCCTGCACGACCCGCACGTGGTGACGATCTTCGACGTGGTGACCGACGGCGCCGACCATTGGCTTGTGCTCGAATACCTGCCGTCGCGCACCCTCTCCGAGCTGATCGAACAGCGCGGCACGCTGCCGCCCGCCGAGGTCACCCGCATCGGGCTGCAGATCGCCCAGGCCGTGCAGGCGGTGCATGCCGCCAAGGTGATCCACCGCGACATCAAGCCCGGCAACATCCTGGTCACCGAGGACGGCACCGCCAAGCTAGCCGACTTCGGCATCTCCCAGCGCCTGTGGGCCGAGGCCACTCTCACGGACAGCTCGACCGTCGGTACCCCCGCGCAGCTGGCCCCCGAGGTGGCGAACGGTGACGAGCCCACCGCTGCCTCGGACGTGTTCTCCCTCGGCGCGGTGCTCTACACAGCCGTCGAGGGCCACTCCCCCTTCGGCACAGACCCCAACCCCCTTGCCGTACTGCGGAAAGCGGCGCGCGGCGAGATCCTGCCGATGCGCCGAGCAGGTGAACTCGCCCCGCTGATCACCCGCATGCTCCGCGTCGACCCCGCAGCCCGGCCAACCGCAGTACAGGTTGTTGCTGAGTTGGGCGGTCCTGCGGCGCCACCGCAAACCCCCAAGCGGCCCTGGTGGATCGCAGCTGCAGCAGCAGGAGCCGCCGTCGTAGTGGTCGCACTAGTGATGACCAACGCCTTCTCTGGTACGGCACGGCAGCAGCCCCGGGCCGAGCCGATTCCGGGACCTCCGCCAACTACAGCAGCACCACAGTTGGACCCGGTAGGCGATGCCCTGACAGTCGATCCCTGCGCACTGATTGATCCCAAGCCGCTCGAGCGGTTCGGCGAGACCACTGTGGACACCGACTACGGCAACTTCGGCCGCTGCGACGTCGTCGTCCAGTCAGGGCAGCGCGAAGTCGACGTACGGGCTGAGCTGGAGGCGCAACCCACGCCCGACCTCCCGCCGCCCGGCCCTGTCGAGAAGCACACCGGGAACGTCACGGCCGTGGCCCGGCAGAAGCAAGAGGACGACGCATGCGAGCGCGTGCTCGTGCTGTCGGACCACAACCGCATCCGGGTCGCCGCCCGCTACACCGAAGGCTCCGGTGGCGACCTGTGCACAATGGCCGAAACCGCCACCAAGAAGGCGGTTTCGGTGCTCTCGGCAGGCCCGATCCCCCGCCGGACCGAGCCGCTCGACGCCGCGTCACTAGCGCGAGTCGACGCCTGCTCACTGCTCGACGCGAAGGCCCTGTCGATCGTGCCGGGTCTCGACGTCAGCAATCCGGAGGTGGGATTCGGCAACTGGGAGTGCGACTGGGACAGCACGACCAGCAACGCCTCGGTGCAGCTGCGGTTCGACCGGAACCAGCCGCTGACTGCCGCGGACGGCCAGCCCACGAAATACGGCAACCGCTCCGCCTTCGTAGAGCGCGAGGGCGAGGGCCCGGGCACCTGCGTCGTGAAGGTGGTGCACCGGACCTACGCGGACCCGGACGACCAAGCCGCCGTCGAGCTGGTCCAACTGATGGTGTCCGGCCCTGGCACGACCACCGAGCTCTGCCGCCTGACCACCGAGCTCGCGCGCGCCGCCGCCGGCCGGCTCCCCTGGGGCTGAGATGGAACCACTGGGCCGCGTCCTACCGAAGGACCAGACCAGCCTCGCGTACGGCGTACCGTCCGCCGCGCCCGGCACGATCTTCGTACTGACCGTGGCGGGTGGCATCTCGGTCGGCCCGCGCCAGGGCCACGCGATCCTGTTCGGGCGGAACCGGCCCGAGGTGCACGTGTGCGTCGGCGAGGACGACCAGCGGGTGAGCCGGACGCACGGGCAGATCGCCTTCCAGGCAGGGCAGTGGTGGGTGAGCACCACCGGGCGTTTGCCGATCCGGCTCCCCAAGGTGCAGTGGTTGTTCCCGGACGAGGCGGCGGTGCCACTGGCTGCCGGGTACACCCCGCTGTTCGTGCAGGGGTCGAGCGGTCGGGAGCATCTGCTGGAGGTGTACGTCACCGGGGAGAGCGGGACCAGGCCGGTATCGCGGCACCAGGATCCGACCCAACCACCACGGGTCTGGCAGCTGTCGCCCGAGGAGAAGCTCGCACTGACAGTGGTCGGGCAGAGGTACCTGCTGCACGAACTGCATCCGCTGCCGTTGTCCTGGCGGTTGGCGGCGGACCAGCTCGCCGAGCTCCAGCCAGCGGCAGGGTGGACCGCCAAACGCGTGGAGCACCTGGTTGCGGGGGTGCGGAACCGCCTTTCGCGGGCCGGCGTACCGGCGTTGACCCGGCAGGAAGTCGGTGAGCCGGTGGGCAATGCGCTGAACGACAACCTGTTCACGGAGTTGTTGCTGTCGACAACGTTGGTGCCGGCCGACGTCGACGTACTGGACGAGTAGCTCGGGAGGGGTCCCGGCAGTTCGGTCATAGCTTCGCGGCAAGCAAGCAAGGTCCCCCCGCTTGGAGCAGGAGCACAAGATGACCCTCAAGATCCTCGCGCTGACCGCCGCAGTGGCATCAGCCGTCTTCGGCGTCGGCCACGACATCCCGAAACCTGCGGACGTCCCGCAACCAGCGGCCGCATCGGCGAGCCGGTTGGAGATCACCAAGGGCGGCACCAAGGAGAAGCCGCTCGTCTACGACGGCAAAGGCCAGTCCGTGCAGGGCATCACGGTCGAAGCCGACAACGTAGTCGTACAGAACTACAAGGCAGACAAGCCCAGCGCGCCCGGCGTCGAACTGACCGGCGACAACATCACTTTGCAGAACGTGACCGTGACCAGCCCGCAGGGCGGCGACGGCGACGGCCTGCGCTTCTTCGGCAACGACCTGAAGATCCTGAACAACACCATCAGCGGCACCCGGAACACCGACGGCAGGCACGCGGACTGCATGCAGACCTTCGCGGACGGCACCCCTGCCAGCCAGCGCGTACTGATCGAAGGCAACCGGTGCGAGCAGATCGACAACATGTGCCTGATGGCCGAAGGCCCGAACGACGGGGAGGGCGACGGCAACGGGCACAGCTCGGACTTCACCCTGCGCAACAACTACTGCGAAACCCTCGATGCCTCGCAGGCGTTGATGATCGAGGACATCCAGAAGCTGGTGGTCGAGGGAAACACCTTCGCGGCCAAGCCGGACAAGGCGATCGGGCTGGCCATCCACTCCACCGACGCCCGGATCGGCAAGAACACGGTCAGCAAGGACATCGGGTGCTACGTCGGCATCGACGACACCTCCCGCCCCGGCTACCAAGGCCCCACCCCTTCCTGCGAACCGTGATGCTTGCGTCCGAACAACTGTGGGGTCCGCCCCACAGTTGTTCGGACGCTAGTGGGTGGTGTCCACGTGGCGCCGAGTTCAAGGGGAAGTCAGCTGAGCGGCGTATCATCCGGCGCGTGACTTTGCGACGGGGGGACAGCGCGCCACCCGAGCGAACGCTGGTCGACATTCTGCAGGCGACGGCGGCGAGCCACCCGGACGAACCGGCCCTCGACGACGGGAGCGTCAGCCTCAGCTATCGCGAACTGCTCGCGCAGGTGACGAAGTTCGCCCTCCGACTGACCGATCACGGCATCGGCCGGGGCGACCGTGTCGGCGTACGGATCTCGTCCGGTCACAACGACCTGTACGTCGCCATCCTCGGCACGCTGAGGGCGGGCGCTGCGTACGTTCCGGTCGATGCCGACGATCCCGAGGAGCGGGCCGAACTGGTTTTCGGCGAGGCCGACGTGGCCGCCGTCGTCACCGACGACCTCGAGATCACCTCGACCCGTCCTGAGCTCTCCCTCGAAAACTCCGACGGCTACTACGACTTCCCGTACTCCGCCCGAATGGACTCCGCCGCACTCGACGCACCGGCTCCACCCCGTACGCCGGGCGCCGGCGCGGGTGGCTCTTCCACGAGCGACGGGGCGCCGACCCCCGACGACGACGCGTGGATCATCTTCACCTCCGGGTCGACCGGGGTACCGAAGGGTGTCGCGGTCACCCATCGCTCGGCGGCCGCCTTCGTCGACGCCGAGGCGCGGATGTTCCTGCCGCACGAGCCGATCGGGCCGGACGACCGGGTGCTGGCCGGCTTGTCGGTGGCCTTCGACGCGTCCTGTGAGGAGATGTGGCTCGCCTGGCGGTACGGCGCGTGTCTGGTGCCGGCGCCACGTTCGCTGGTCCGCAGCGGGATGGACCTCGGTCCCTGGTTGGTTGCCCAGGGCATCACCATCGTCTCGACCGTGCCGACCCTCGCCGCACTCTGGCCGCCGGATGCATTGGACCAGGTCCGGCTGCTGATCTTCGGCGGCGAAGCCTGCCCGCCCGAGCTGGCCGAACGCCTGGCGGTCGACGGTCGGGAGGTCTGGAACACCTATGGTCCGACCGAGGCAACGGTGGTCGCCTGCGGTGCGCAGCTCAGCGGTGAAGGACCAGTGCGGATCGGTTTACCCTTGGACGGCTGGGATCTGGCCGTTGTCGATGCCGCTGGCAACGAGATTGCCGACGGTGGAGTCGGCGAGCTGATCATCGGTGGGGTCGGCCTGGCGCGATACCTCGATCCCGCCAAGGACGCGGAGAAGTTCGCGCCGATGCCGTCCCTCGGCTGGGATCGCGCCTACCGCAGTGGGGACCTCGTCCGCAACGAGCCGGAGGGCCTGGTGTTCATGGGCCGGGCCGACGAGCAGGTCAAGCTCGGTGGCCGCCGGATCGAACTGGGTGAGGTGGATGCCGCGTTGCAGGCCTTGCCCGGGGTCTCCGGGGCGGCCGCCGCGGTTCGCGCCAGCGCCGCGGGGAATCAGCTGCTGGTCGGGTACGTCGTACCGGATGATCCCGAGACATTCGACCAGCAAGCTGCAACCGAACGACTCCGCGAGGCTCTACCGGCCGCGTTGGTTCCGTTGCTGGCATTGACAGACACTCTGCCCACACGGACCTCCGGCAAAGTGGACCGGGCGGCGCTGCCGTGGCCGCTGCCTGGCATGGAGACGGACACGCCCGCCGCTGAGCTCGACGGAACCGCCGGCTGGCTCGCCGAGCGCTGGACGAAGGTGCTGGGCGCGCAAGTGACGGGTGCCGACAACGACTTCTTCCTGCACGGCGGTGGAAGCCTCGCAGCCGCGCAACTGGTGTCCACCTTGCGCGAGCGGTATCCAGAGGCCACTGTCGCCGACATCTACGACTACCCACGGCTTGGCGCGCTCGCGGAACGGCTGGACTCGTTCACCGCGACGGTGGAGCCCGTCGAGATCCGTGAAGTCCGCCCGACGCCAGCTGGGACGCAACTCCTGCAGACAGCGCTGACGCTGGTCCTGCAGACAGTCGTCGGCGTCCGCTGGCTGGTCTGGCTCTTCACCCTGAACAACCTGCTCGCCCTGACCAGCAGCCCACACCCGTGGATGCGCACAGTGTCGTGGTGGTGGATCCTCGCCGGCTGGCTGATCCTCATCACGCCCGCTGGCCGCATGGGCATCGCTGTGCTCGGGGCGAGACTGCTGCTGCGCGGCCTGAAACCGGGGACCTACCCGCGCGGCGGCAACGTGCACGTCCGGCTCTGGGCTGCAGAGAACCTCGCGGATGCCGCGGGAGCCGCCAACCTGGCCGGAGCCCCTTGGATCACCTACTACGCAAGGGCTCTCGGGGCGAGGATCGGTCGAGGTGTCGACCTGCATACGCTGCCGCCAGTCACCGGGCTGTTCACGATGGGGCGGGGCGCCTCGATCGAACCAGAGGTCGACCTGTCCGGCTACTGGATCGACGGCGACCGCCTGCACGTCGGCGCAGTGGCCGTGGGCGCCGAGGCCGTCGTCGGATCGCGCAGCGCCTTGCTGCCCGGCGCAGAGATCGGCCGCAACGCTGAGATCGCCGCCGGCTCGGCGGTGTCCGGCAAGGTCCCCCCAGCGGAGCGCTGGTCGGGATCACCCGCCACCCGGGTCGGCCGGGCCCGCCGCCCGTGGCCCGAGGAGCGCCCTGCGCGCGCCCCTTGGTGGGTCCTCGCGTACGGCGCTGCCTCCGCGCTGATGTCACTCCTGCCATTGGGTGCGGCCGCGGCCGCCATCGTCGTACTGGGTCGTGCGGTTCGTGGGACCGCCTCGCTCGCGGACGCTGCAGTCCAGGCGTTGTGGGCGATTCCACTGATGACCCTGGTCGGCTTCCTGACCTTGGCGGTGCTGACGTTGATCGGAGTCCGGCTGCTGGGACTCGGGATCAAGCCGGGGCATTTCCCGGTGCGGAGCCGGATCGGCTGGCAGGTGTGGGCGACCGAGCGCCTCCTCGACTCGGCCCGGACGCTGTTGTTCCCGTTGTATGCGAGCTTGCTGACCCCATGGTGGTTGCGCGCGCTCGGGGCGAAGATCGGCCGCGATGTCGAGGCGTCCACCGTTCTCCTCCTGCCGAAGATGACCACGGTCGGTGAGGGTGCGTTCCTGGCCGACGACACGATGATCGCGTCGTACGAGCTGGGCGGCGGCTGGTTGCGGGTGGCGGGGGCGAAGGTCGGCAAGCGGGCGTTCCTCGGCAACTCCGGGATGACCGCGCCCGGCCGTTCGGTGCCGAAGAACGGTCTGGTTGCCGTGCTGTCGGCAGCGCCCAAGAAGTCGAAGGCCGGCACGTCGTGGCTCGGCAGCCCGCCGGTGAAGCTGCGTCGGCAGGCCGTCGACGGCGACCAGAGCCGGACGTTCAACCCGCCACTGCGGCTGAAGTTCGCCCGCGCCGCTGTAGAGCTGTGCCGGTTCGTCCCGATGATGTGCACGGTCCTGATCGCGCTCGGCGTCCTGTTCGGCCTGCAGGCGCTCGACCTGTGGCTCGGGCCGTGGCCGACGCTGCTGCTCTCCGGCGCGGTGATCCTCGCCGCGGGTGCGGTCGCCGGCGCGATGGCCACGATCTCGAAGTGGGTCATCATCGGCCGGACGAAGGCAGTCGAATACCCACTGTGGAGCAGTTTCGTCTGGCGGAACGAGGTCGTCGACACCTTCGTCGAACTGGTCGCCGCGCCGTGGTTCGCGAACGCGGCCGCCGGTACGCCGGTGCTGACGCTGTGGCTCCGCACCCTCGGCGCCAAGATCGGCAAGGGCGTGTGGTGCGAGACCTACTGGCTGCCCGAGGCTGACCTGATCACGCTAGGCGACGGTGTCACGGTGAATCGCGGCTGCGTGCTGCAGACGCACCTGTTCCATGATCGGGTGATGTCCATGAGCACCGTCACCTTCGGGCCGGGATCAACCCTCGGGCCGCACAGCATCGTCCTGCCCGCGGCCTCGGTCGGGGAGGGGGCTACGATCGGTCCGGTGTCGCTGGTGATGCGTGGTGAGAGCGTTCCGCCCGGTTCGCGCTGGGCCGGCAACCCGATCGCGCCCTGGCGGGGTTGATGGTTGCCCGTGGCACCAACCGGGGCGGCGGGGTGGGGAAGGAATTGACCGACCGGGGCGGCGGGGTGGGGAAGGAATGACTGGCCACCCTGGTGCGGACACGGCCGGGGATCCCTATGTCCCGAGCCACGGCAACGGCGGCTACGAGGTCGAGTCGTACGAGTTGGACCTCGACTACCGCGTCAACAGCAACCGGCTGACCGGCAAAGCCACCATCACGGCGGTCGCCACCCAGGCTCTGTCCCGCTTCAGCCTGGACCTCGACAGCCTGCGCGTGGCCAAGGTCAGCGTCAACGGCCGCCGGGCCGGGCGCTACGCGCATCGCGCCGGGAAACTCCACGTCTGGCCGGCGGTCGAGATCGTCGACGGCGCCGAGTTCGTGGTGGACGTCCAGTACTCGGGTAATCCCAAGCCGGCCGACAGCCCGTGGGGCGAGCTCGGCTGGGAGGAGCTCACCGACGGCGTGATCGTCGCGAGCCAGCCGAGTGGCGCCGCCACCTGGTTCCCCTGCAACGACCACCCCGGCGACAAGGCGCACTACCGGATCACCATCACCACCGACTCGCCGTACCACGTGGTCGCGAACGGACGGCTCGTCTCACGCCGTACGAAGGCCAGCCGCACCACCTGGGTCTTCGACCAGGCCGCACCGATGGCGACGTACCTGGCGACGGTGCAGATCGGCCAGTACGAGGTGCTGGAGCTCGCGTCCACGCCAGTGACGCAGCGGGCCGCGCTGCCGGCGTCACAGGTGCGGGACTTCCGATCCGACTTCGGACGGCAGCAGGACATGATGAAGCTGTTCTGCCGGTTGTTCGGGCCGTACCCGTTCGGCGGCTACACGGTCGTCGTGACGGACGATCCGCTGGAGATCCCGGTCGAGGCGCAGGGCATCTCGGTCTTCGGCAGCAACCACGTGGACGGCCGCCGGGGAGCAGAGCGACTGGTCGCCCATGAACTGGCGCACCAGTGGTTCGGCAACAGCCTGACCCCGGCGACCTGGCAGCACATCTGGCTGAACGAGGGTTTCGCCTGCTACTCCGAGTGGTTGTGGTCGGAGGAGTCGGGCGGACCGACCGCGGCGCAGCACGCGTCGAGGGCGTACAACCGGTTGGCCGGTCTCGCCCAGGACCTGGTGCTCTCGGATCCCGGGCCGGAGCTGATGTTCGACGACCGCCTCTACAAGCGGGGCGCGATCACCTTGCACCTGGTGCGCCAAAAGCTGGGCGACGACGCCTTCTTCGAGCTCTTGCGCACGTGGACCCGGACGAACCGCCATGGCTCGGTGACCACGGACGCCTTCATCTCCCTGGCCACTACCTTCGCCCGCGACGCAGCCGCAGTACGGGATCTCTTCGCCGCCTGGCTCGACTCGCCTGAGCTGCCGCCCCTACCCCGGGCGGGCCGTCGGCGCTGACCTGGCGTCGGGGGAAACTAAGCTCGCGGGTATGACTTCTCCCCGAGTTGCCGTCTCCACCGATGCCGCCCCGGCTCCCCGCGGACACTACTCGCAGGCGCGGATCGTCGGCGACCTCATCTTCACGGCCGGCGTGCTGGCGTTCGACCCGGCGACGAACGCGCTCGTCGGCGCGGGCGACGCCGCGGAGCAGACCCGTCAGATCTTCCGGAACCTGACCGCGATCCTCGCCGAGGCAGGCGCCTCACTGGACGATGTGGTCAAGCTGACCGCGTTTCTGCAGGACCTCGGTCGCGACCGGCAGGCCTACGACTCGGTCTTCCCCGAGTTCCTCACCTCGCCGTACCCGGCCCGCCTGACCGCAGGCGCCCGCCTCGGCGGCGACGCCCTGGTCGAGATCGAGGTCATCGCCGTCCGCCCCCAGCCCTGACCGCCGCCCCCAGCCCTTGCGTCCGAACAACTGCGGGGCAGGACCGTCGGTCCCTCGGACGCAACGCGTGAGACGCAACACGCGAGACGCAACAGGAGAGGCGCCACACGCGAGGCGCAGCGGCAGAGCGGTCAGTAGACGAGGGCGGTGGCGATGGCTGCTATGCCTTCGCCACGGCCGGTCAGGCCCAGTCCGTCGGTGGTTGTGGCACTGACCGACACCTCGGCGTCGCAGGCCGCACTGAGCGCCTTCTCGGCCTCCTCGCGGCGGCTTGCGAATCGCGGGCGGTTGCAGATCACCTGGATCGACACGTTCCCGATCTCGAACCCGGCCGCCCGCACGCGACGCGCGGCCTCGGCCAGCAAGGAGGCTCCGGAGGCGCCTTCCCACTCGGGCTCGGAGGTCCCGAAGTTCGATCCCAGATCACCCAGCCGCGCGGCCGAGAGCAGGGCGTCACAAGCCGCATGAGCCGCCACATCGCCATCGGAATGCCCGGACGGACCGGCCGTCTCCTCGGGCCAGAACAGCCCGGCCAGCCACATCGGCTGCCCCGCCTCCACCGGATGCACGTCCATGCCCGTGCCTACCCGCGGAATCCTCACGAAGAACGCCTCTCAGCCAGGATCCACTCGGCCAGCAACAGGTCCCGCGGCCGAGTCACCTTGAATGCTTCCTCGGAGCCTTCGACCGTCTGCACGGCGACCCCGAGCCGCTCGCAGAGCATCGCGTCGTCGGTCACCCCGACCACCTCGACAGCATGCGCCCGGCGCAGCAACGAGGGCTCGAACCCCTGTGGAGTCTGTACTGCGACCAACACGGACCGGTCGGGGGTTTCGACCACTTTGCCGCCCGGGTCGACCCGCTTGATCGTGTCCGTGACGGGGATCACCGGCACCACCGCAGGTGCACCGGAACGCACGGCAGCCACCACCCGCTCGATCACCTCAGGAGGCACGAACGACCTGGCTGCGTCGTGCACGAGGATGCAGTCGATCCCGTCCATCGGGACCAGCTCCAGCGCGGCCCGGACGGAATCGCTCCGCTCGGCACCACCGGCGACGACCCGCAGCCGGGCAGCCCCGACGTACGGCTCGAGTTCCTTGAAGACGACGTCCTCGGTGCCGGCGGGCACGGCGATCACAAAACAAGCGAGGTCGGCGGCGGTCGCTGCCTTCAGTCCACGCACTGCGTGGACCAGCAGCGATTCGCCACCGACCTCTCGAAATGCTTTTGGTGTCTCACCACCGAGCCGCAACCCGAGACCGGCCGCCGGGATGATGACCGCGGTACTCACAAGGAGCCCACGCAAGGCGGTTCGGTCACGCGCTCCAGCCTTAGGAGGCGAGGACCTCGTCGAGGATGGCCTCGGCCTTGTCCTCGTTGGTGTGCTCGGCCAGGGCCAGTTCGGAGACGAGGATCTGGCGAGCCTTCGCCAGCATCCGCTTCTCACCAGCGGAGAGACCGCGGTCACGCTCACGGCGCCACAGGTCGCGGACGACCTCTGCCACCTTCATCACGTCACCGGAGTGCAGCTTCTCCAGGTTCGCCTTGTAGCGACGCGACCAGTTGGTCGGCTCCTCCGTGTGCGGCGCCCGCAGCACGTCGAAGACGCGCTCCAGACCAGCCTGATCCACGACGTCACGCACGCCGACAAGATCGAGGTTGCACGCGGGGACCCGGACGACCAGGTCGTTCTGAGCGACGATCCTCAAGACCAGATAGGTCTTGTCCTCACCTTTGATCTGACGGGTCTCGATGTCCTCGATGACGGCCGCACCATGGTTGGGGTAAACAACCGTCTCGCCGACTGTGAAAGTCATATGTCACGTGCCCCTTTCCGAGTTCTATCCTACCACGCGGTCGGTGGTCCGGTCGGGGCGTTTGCGCTGGTCAGGGGCCTATTCTCGCCTTGACAAACGCTGTCCGGCGTGCCTTGGCCGCCCGAGATGGTTGCCGGTGACATCACTGAAAGGTGGAGTCGCCGTCGGGTCCGGCCGCTGCTCTCGCTACGCTTTGCTCCGCCGGAGGCCCAAGCCTGACGGCATCCACCGGGTTGTAGGAGAGGGAACACCAGTGCCCATCACGTTGTCCTCGCAGGCCTTCCGGCGCGTCACTCTGGCGGGCGCCACCATCACGCTGAGCATCGTGGTGGCGGCCTGCGGCGCGGGCTTCAACGCGCAGACCTCCAAGCCCTACCAGGCCGCCGAAGGCACGAACGCGAGCTCGGGTTCCATCGCGGTCCGGAACATGCTGGTGCTGGCCTCGGACGACGGCAAGGGCGAACTCCACGCCGGGATCGTGAACCAGGGCACCGAGGACGACACCCTGGTCTCGATCGAAGGCGCGGCGGCGAACGCCCCGGTCCAGAACGGCGACGTGCCGTCCGACACCCCTGCCACTGTCACCGTCGGCAACGTCCGCAGGGTCACCCTCAAGGCAGGCAGCCTGCTGACCCTGCCGCCCGCCAGCGGCCAGCCGATCACGGTCACCGGCGGCAAGCCGGGCCAGATGATCAAGCTGACCATCACCTTCGCCAAGGCTGCCCCGATCACCGCCGCGGTGCCGGTGCTGACCCTGGACCACTACTCCCCTTCGCCGCGCCCCAGCACCTCCAGCGAAGGCTGACAAACCACCACGACGTACTACGGGCGGTGCCACCCCAG
>NZ_BAAANE010000005.1:86746-359495 GCF_039529635.1 Kribbella alba
CTGGGGTGGCACCGCCCGTAGTTCGCGGCAGGCGGTACGCAGTACGGGGCAGTGGGGTCAGGACGCGGCCTGGGCGGCCTTGGAGAGGCCCGGGAGGATCTTGTTCAGAACCCAGGGGACACTCAACACGCTGACCGCGCTCATCCCCGAGATGACCTGCTGGTCCGTCATCAGGTAGGCGCTGCCCTTCTTCACCGCACCGAGCGAGGCGTAGACGGGGTCGGCGGCGAACTTCTCCGGGGTGGAGCCGTCGATGTAGCCGACCACCACGTCCGCGTCGACATCGGTGAGGTTCTCCTTGCTGATGGTGACGGCGAACTCCTTCTTGGCGTTCTTGGCTTCCAGCGCGTCGACGCCGGGCGAGTTCACAAACCCCAGCTCATTCAGGATCTGCACCCGCGGGTCTCCCGGCATGTAGACGTAGTCGTCGGCGCCGTAGGACACGATCGACAGCGTCTTGCCCTTGAACTCGGGGTGCTCGGCCGCAGCCTTGGCGGTGAGGTCCTTGATCCCGCGCACGAGCTTGTCCGCCTCGGCCGACTTGCCCAGCGCCTTGCCGATCAGGGTCGTCTGGTCCTGCCAGGTGGTCTGCCACGCGGCGCCGGGGTAGGCGACAGTCGGCGCGATCTCCGACAGCTTCGTGTAGGTCGCCTTGTCGAAGCCCTCGTACGGCGCCAGGATGACGTCCGGGCGCAGCGCGGCGACCTTCTCGAACGGGATGCTGTCGATGGTGTCCAGCAGCGTCGTCTTGGCGGGGTCGAAGTGCTCGGTGTCCCACGCGGTCGTACCCGCCGGCGTCGGGCCGTACGTCACCTTCGGCATGCCGACCGGCGTCTCCCCCAGCGCGTACACGACGTCCTGGGCGTTCCACCCGAGCGTGACGATCCGCTCGGGCTTCTTCTCGATCGTGGTGTCGCCGAACGTGTTCTTCAACGTGACCGGGAACCCGGCGGACGCACCCGAGGCAGGCGTGGCCTGCTCGTCGGCATCAGTGCCGCACGCGGCCAACGTGGTCGCGACCAGCACGGTGGCCACCCCGAGCACGGCGATTCGGGTACGGGACCAGGACATGACGGATCTCCTTAGCTTGCTGTTACCTCAACTAAGGACAGCCTAAGCTAAGTAGGTGCCTCCGTCTCACGCCGGAGGGTGTGAGCGCCGACTCACCTGGCCGCGGCCTTGTGGGAAATGCCGTCGGAGTCCCGCTGGTGGGTTCTGCGTGCGGATCGTGCGGATCGGGATACGGGTCAGGACTCGAACTTGTAGCCGAGGCCGCGGACGGTGACCAGGTGGGCTGGGTTCGAGGGGTCCTTCTCCAGCTTGGAGCGGAGGCGCTTCACGTGGACGTCGAGGGTTTTGGTGTCGCCTACATAGTCGGCGCCCCAGATCCGGTCGATCAGCTGGCCGCGGGTGAGGACCCGGCCGGTGTTGCGCAGCAGCATCTCGAGCAGCTCGAACTCCTTCAGCGGGAGCCGGATCTCGGCGCCTGACACCGTCACCACGTGCCGCTCCACGTCCATCCGGACAGGCCCGGCCTCCAGCGTGTCGGGCAGCAGCTCGACGTCCTGGCCGCGACGGAGTACGGCGCGAATGCGGGCCAGCAGCTCGCGCGGGCTGTACGGCTTGGTGACGTAGTCGTCGGCGCCCAGTTCGAGCCCGACCACCTTGTCCACCTCGGTGTCCTTGGCGCTGACGATGATCACCGGGACATTCCCGCGGCTGCGCAGCGCCCGGCACACCTCGGTGCCGGACAGTCCCGGCAGCATCAGGTCCAGCAGGACGATGTCGGCGCCGGCCCGGTCGTACTCGTCCAGCGCGTCCGGTCCGGTCTCCGCGACGGCGACCTCGAACCCCTCCTTGCGCAGGACGTACGACAACGCGTCGCTGTAGCTTTCTTCGTCTTCGACGACCAGCACTCGGGTCACGAAGCTGCCTCCTGGGTTGTAGACCGCTGGTGCTCTGACGGGGTCGGCGTCAGGTAGATGGCCGGCTCCCCCTGGATGGAAGAGTCGGTCGGTTCCCCGGTCGCGGGGTCCAGCCGCAACGGGAGTCGGACGGTGAAGGTGGATCCCTGGCCCTCGACGCTCCAGACCCGCACGTCGCCGCCGTGGATCGAGGCGATGTGCTTGACGATGGACAGGCCGAGTCCGGTCCCACCCGTCTCACGGCTCCGGGCCCGGTCGACCCGATAGAACCGTTCGAAGATGCGTTCCAGGTCGCTGCTCGGAATCCCCACGCCCTGATCGCTGACGGTGATCTCGACCAGGTCCCCGATCGGGTGCGCGGCGACCGCCACCCGGGTCCCGTCGGGGCTGTAGTTGACCGCGTTCTCGACCAGGTTGCCGATCGCGATGGCCAGCTGGTCCTCGCTGCCCATCACCTCGAGAGCGGGGTCGGTCTTCACCACCAGGTTGATGTCGCGGTCCTCCGCGTCCACCCGGCAGCGGTCCACCGCCTGCTCGACCACAGCTGTCACGTCGACCGGGCCGGGGTTCTCCAGCGGGTCGTCGCCCTGCAGCCGGGACAGCTCGATGATCTCCTTGACCAGCCGGCTCAGCCGGGAGGCCTCGACCCGCATCCGGCGGGAGAACCGCTGCACCGCCTCCGGGTCGTCGGACGCCTCCGAGACGGCGTCGGCCAGCAGGATCAGCGCGCCGATCGGGGTCTTCAGCTCGTGGCTGACGTTCACCGTGAAGTCGCGGCGGATCGCGTCCAGCCGGCGCTCCCGGGTCCGGTCCTCGACCAGCACCAGGACCAACTGGCTGCCGAGCGGAGCCACCCGGGCACTCACGTACTGCGTGGCGCCGAGCCGGCCGCGGACGATCTCCAGGTCGCGCTGGCGGATCTCCCCGTCCCGGCGGACCGCGCGGACCATGTCGAGCAGGTCGTCGGCCACCAGCCGCTCACCCCGGACGATCCCGAGCACGTGCGCGGGGGCGCTTGCCTGGAGCACCTGGTCCTCGGGGCCCATCACCACGGCCGACGACCGCAGTACGGACAGCACGGTCGCCACTCCGGTGGGCACGATCGGGTCCGGCGACTCCGGCACCTTGTGCTGAGCACGTTCGCTGAGCATCAGCGCACCGAGCGAAAGCAGGGCCAGGGCCGCGCCGATGACGCCGCCCAGCACCGCAGCCAGCGTGGGGTCCACGGCACTGATGCTACGCGGGCAACCAGCAGGGAAAGACCGAATGAGCACCGGATGACCGGAACACGACCTAACTGTTCATCGGCCGTTCACCACTCGTCGCCAACCGGCAACCTGGGCGGCCTACCGTCCACGGTGAGCGGGCGTGACTTCCACGGTGGGCGGGTACTTTGCCACGGGTGGGCACAGGAAGCGCCCGCCCGCCAGCAGGACCGCACACCACAGATCGGAAGCAGACACGATGCGCGACACCTACCACGAGCAGCTCGACGACATCCTCGTCGAGCTCGAACGGATGACCCGGACGGTGTCCACCGCCGTACGACGTTCGACCAACGCGCTGCTGCAGGCCGACATCCGGCGGGCCGAGGAAGTCATTGCCGCCGACATCGAGCTGGACGCGGCGGGCGAGGGCGTCGAGGAGAAGGTCTTCGAGCTGATGGCCCGGCAGGCCCCGGTCGCGAACGAGCTGCGGATGCTGGTGGCGGCGCTGCGGATGGTCGCCGATCTCGAGCGGATGGGCGACCTGGCCGCGCACGTGTCGAAGATCGCCCGGCTGCGCTACCCGGCGCCCGCGATCCCGACCGAGCTGAACGGCGTGATCGAGGAGATGGGCGCCGTGGCGGGCCGGATGGTCGACGGCGCCGGTGACGTGATCAGGTCCCGCGACATCGACGCGGCCGCCAAGCTGGAGGCCGTCGACGACGAGATGGACAAGCTGCGCAGCAACCAGTTCCGGCTGATGATGGACGACTCCTGGCCGCACGGCGTCGAGGTCGCGGTAGACATCGCGCTCCTCGGCCGGTACTACGAGCGGATCGCCGACCACGCCGTCTCGATGGCCCGCCGGGTCGTCTACCTGGTCACCGGCGAGCTCCCGGTCGCCATCGGCGGCACCGCGGCCGGCTCCGGCGCCGGCGCGTCCGCCCCCTCCCCGAACGGCAAGTGAGCACCGAACGGCAACTGAGCAGCTCGATCAAGGAAGCCCTCGGCAACCAGCTGGTCGTCGAGGGCTTCTTGCTGTCCTGAAGGGGCTCAGCGGCCCTGGTTCTTGACGGCTTCGATGGCGGCTGCGGCGGCCTCCGGGTCGAGGTATTCGCCGCCCTTGGTGATGGGGTGGAAGTCCTCGTCGAGCTCGTAGTAGAGCGGCACGCCGGTCGGGATGTTCAGCCCGACGATGGTCTGCTCGTCGATGTTGTCGAGGTGCTTCACCAGCGCGCGCAGGGAGTTGCCGTGCGCGGTGACCAGGACGGTCCGGCCCGCGCGCAGGTCCGGCACGATCGCGTCGTACCAGTAAGGCAGCATCCGCTCGACGACGTCCTTGAGGCACTCCGTTGCCGGCAGCAACTCAGGCGGCAGTCCGGCGTACCGCGGATCGCCTGCCTGGTCGAACTCGGAGCCGCGCTCGATCGGCGGCGGCGGGGTGTCGTAGGAGCGGCGGAACAGCATGAACTGCTCCTCGCCGAGCTCCTCCAAGGTCTGCTTCTTGTCCTTGCCCTGCAGGGCGCCGTAGTGGCGCTCGTTCAGCCGCCAGGACCGGCGGACGTCGATCCACTGGCGCTCGGCCTCTTCGAGGACGATGTCCGCGGTGCGGATGGCGCGACGCAGTACCGAGGTGTGCAGGACGTCCGGGAGCAGGCCGCGCTCGAGCAGCAACTGCCCGCCGCGGTGCGCTTCCTCGACGCCCTGGGCGTTCAGGTCGACGTCGACCCAGCCGGTGAACAGGTTCTTGGCGTTCCAGTCGCTGTGGCCGTGACGGAGCAGGATCAGGCGGTAGGTCATAGCGACAGCCTATCGAGGCTCCAACCAGCCCTTGAACGCGTCCAGGTTCCGGGTGGACTCGCCGCGGGACAGGCGCCACTCGTATTCCTTGCGGATGGACGTGGCGAACCCCAGCTCCAGGATGGTGTTGAACGAGGAGTCGGCGTATTCGAGCACCGCGCCGAGCAGCCGGTCCACCTCGACCGGGGTGATCGCGTGCAGCGGGACCCGGCCGTCCAGGTGGATGTCGCCCATGTGGTCGACCGCGAAGGCGACGCCGTACATCTTCAGGTTCCGCTCGAGCAGCCAGCGGTACACGGCCTCGTGGTTCTCGTCCGGCCGCCGGGCCACGAACGCGTGCACCTGGACGGCCTGGCTACCCACCGTGAGCGTCACCGTGGTCTTCAGCTTGCGCTCCCCGGGCAGGTCGGCGGTGAACGCGCCGGGCGTCGCCTCGGTGAAATCCAGGTCGTTCTCGGTCAGCACCTGGCGGATCACGTCCGCGGCCGACACCCTCATCCGCCTACCTCTCCCTCGGGGGACTCATCTGACCGCCTCCGCGGCCAGCTCCGCTGCCATCGTCTCCTGCGCCGTCCGGTACGCCGCCAGGGTCTTCTCGGCGGTCAGCTCCCAGCCGAACCCCCGGGCGTGTTTGACCGCGGCCTGGCTCATGCTCTCGCGGGTCGACGGATCCGTCGCGATCCGTCGCAGCGCGTCGGCGAAGTCGTCGACGTCGTGGCCCCGCACGAGCAGCCCGGTGGTGCCGTCGCAGATCGCCGTCGTCAGCCCACCAACGGCCGCCGCGACCACCGGCGTCCCACAGGCCTGCGCCTCCAAGGCGACCAGCCCGAAAGACTCGGAGTACGACGGTACGCACACGACCGAGGCGGCCCGGTACCAGTCCGCGAGCCCGGCACGTGCCATCGGCTTCACGAACCGGGTGACATCGTCGACGTGCAGCGCCCGGGCCAGTTCCTCATGGGACTCGGGGCGTTCCATGCCGTTGCCGGAGGGTCCGCCGATGATCGCGACCACCAGGCGGTCCCGGATCGACGGGTCCCGCTGGAGCATCCGGGCCGCCGCCCTGATCAGGATGTCCGGCGCCTTCAGCGGCTGGATCCGCCCGACGAAGGCGAGCACGATCGCGTCCTCCGCCACCCCGACGGCTCGGCGCGCTGCCGCTTGGTCGCCCGGGCCGAACACGTCCAGATCGACCCCTGGGTTGACCACCCCGACCTTCGCGGGCTGTGCGCCGTACAGGGTGATCAGTTCCTGGGCCTCGTCCTCGGTGTTGGCCAGCAGGCGGTCGGCGGCCTCGACGACCTGCTCCTCGCCGATCAGCCTGGCCGCCGGCTCTGGTACGTCGTCGTCCGCGAGGCTGGCGTTCTTCACCTTCGCCATCGTGTGCATGGTGTGCACCAGGGGCACGGCCCAGCGGTCCCGGGCGAGCAGGCCGACCTGGCCGGACAACCAGTAGTGGGAGTGGATCACGTCGTAGTACCCGGGCTCGCGGATCGCTTCAGCGCGCAGTACGGCGCGGGCGAACGTACAGAGCTGGGCCGGGAGCTCGTTCTTGGACAGGCCTTCGTACGGGCCGGCGGCCACGTTGCGGACGGTGACGCCGGGCAGCAGCTCGACCTTCGCGGGCAGCGCCGAGGAGGTCGCGCGGGTGAAGACGTCCACCTCGATACCGAGATCCGCGAGGCGCTTCGACAACTCCACCACGTAGACGTTCATCCCGCCCGCGTCACCGGTGCCGGGCTGGTCCAGCGGGGAGGTGTGCAAACTGATCATCGCGACCCGCCGGAGAGGACGGTCGGCGGAGGGTTGAGTCACGTGGTCAGCGTAACTCCGGCGCCCTGACGGCGTTCGGGCGTGAGACGGGTTGCCGGGAAGGGCAGCAGGTTTGCCAGACTCAGGGGTATGTCTTCAACTGACCGTCCACTCGCCGTCGTCACCGGAGCCAGCAGCGGGATCGGGGCCGCCTCGGCCCGCAGACTCGCCCGGGAGGGTTTCGAGGTGGTCTGCGCCGCCCGCCGGCTGGACCGGATCGAGGCACTCGCGAAGGAGATCGACGGCCGTGCCATCCAGTGCGACGTGACGTCCGCCGAGGATGTCGCGGCGCTGGCTGAAGCGGTCGGCGACCAGGTGAACCTGCTGGTGAACAACGCGGGCGGCGCGTTCGGCTTCGAGCCGGTCGCGGAGGCGGACCTGGACGCGTGGCGGCGGATGTACGAGGTGAACGTGATCGGTGTCGCCGCGGTCACCAAGTCGTTGCTCCCGGCCCTCATCGCCGGGGAGGGCCAGATCATCGTGATGGGGTCCACCGCCGGCCAGGTCGCCTACGAAGGCGGTGGCGGGTACGTGGCGGCCAAGCACGCGGTCAAGGCAGTCGTGGACACTCTGCGGTTGGAGCTGTACGACCAGCCGGTCCGCGTCTGCGAGATCGCGCCGGGCATGGTGAAGAGCGAGGGATTCGCCCTCACCCGCTTCGAAGGCGACCAGGCCAGGGCCGAGGCCGTCTACGCAGGCGTCGCGGAACCCCTCACCTCCGACGACATCGCGGACATCGTCGCCTGGGTCGCCACCCGTCCCGCCCACGTCAACATCGACCGCCTCACCGTCCGCCCTCGAGCCCAGGCCGCCCAGCACAAGGTCCACCGCGTCCAGTAGATAGGCCCGGGACGACAGACGCGGGACCGCCGACAACAACTGGGGTCCGTGAACAGGAACTGGTGACCGTGGACAAGAAATGTCTTGTCCGAGGTCCCGCGTCCTTGTCCGAACCCACGTCTTCTGGCCTCCCCCGCGTCATTCCGCCGGACCAAAGGGGTTCGGCTGCTTTGCGCTCCGGGGGCGGACGGTCGGGCGGGCTATTCGGCGCGGAGGCGGGTTACCGGTGGGGACGAGATGGGGAGGGGCGTGGCGGGGTCGGGGAGGTTGTAGCCGCGGTGCAGGCGACGGCGGATGGACTCGACCGGGAAGGTTCCAGGGTAGATCGTCATCTTGACGGTGACGCCCTCCAAGGTTGCCCTGAGCAACATTTCCTCGACGGCGGGATCGGCGGCGCCGCGCTCGGCGAAGATGGCGCGGATCGCGTCCTCGACCTGGGACAGCCGGACCGTCTTGTCCGCCTCGACCTGGGCGAAGACCGGGTGGGTGGCCGGCTGCATCATCAGTGAGATCGCCAGCCGCTGCACGGGCAGAGTGGTCGCCGCCGCCATCAGGGCGCCATCGATGATGCCCGCGAGCCGCTCGTCCGCGGTGCCCGGGAGGTCGAGGATCGCGGCGATGCCGTCCAGCCAGCGGTCCAGCAGTTCCGCAGCCAGCCGCTCCTTGCTGGTGAAGTAATAGGTGACCAGCCCGCGGGACACCCCGGCCCGCTCGGTGACATCCGAGATCGACGCGGCCTCGTACCCCTTCTCGGCGAAGACCTCCAGGGCCGAGGAGAGGATGCGTTCGCGGGACTTCTCCCGCAGTTCCTGATTTGCCGTGACAGAGCGTGGCAAGCTGATCGCTGCCCTTTCGTTCCGGGCCAGGCCCCCGGGATGGGCCGAGCAACCCCCCACGGACACTCGGCAACCCCGGGGTCGACCCCACTCCCCCGACGCAGACCACTGGATTCGGGCCCGTCTATAGACTGTACGGACAGCGAACGAATGTCAAAGGCTCAACCGGTTTCGGGAACACCGTCTGTCACCGGTACCATGGAGCGGCTGCGCTCTGCAGACTGGCAGGTACAACCGCCGCAGCCACCGCCTGGCTACCTCATCAATTTTGCTTGGAGCGCTTCCGCATGCCCCTCCGTAATGATCTGCGCAACGTGGCCATCGTGGCCCACGTCGACCACGGGAAGACCACCCTGGTCGACGCGATGCTGTGGCAGTCCGGCGCGTTCGGAGCCCACCAGCACGTCGACGAGCGCGCAATGGACTCCGGCGACCTGGAGCGGGAGAAGGGCATCACCATCCTCGCCAAGAACACCGCGGTCCGGCACAAGATGGCCAACGGCGAGCAGATGACGCTCAACATCATCGACACCCCCGGCCACGCCGACTTCGGTGGCGAGGTCGAGCGCGGTCTGTCGATGGTGGACGCGATCGTGCTGCTGGTGGACGCCTCCGAGGGCCCGCTGCCCCAGACCCGCTTCGTACTGCGTAAGGCGCTGGCGCGGAAGATGCCGGTGATCCTGGTGGTGAACAAGGTGGACCGCCCGGACGCGCGGATCGCCGAGGTCGTCGACGAGACCTACGAGCTGTTCCTGGACCTGCTGGACCACGACGCGGACCAGAGCGCACTCGACTTCCCGGTCGTGTACGCGTCCGCCCGGGCCGGTCGCGCCTCGCTGAACCAGCCGGAGGACGGCGGCATGCCGGACTCCGACGACCTCGAGCCGCTGTTCGAGACGATCCTCGCGAACGTGCCGGCCCCGGAGTACACGGAGGGCGCGCCGCTGCAGGCGCACGTCACCAACCTGGACGCCTCGCCGTTCCTCGGCCGGCTCGCGCTGGTCCGGGTGCACGAGGGCACCCTGAAGAAGGGCGCGCAGGTCGCTTGGTGCAAGCACGACGGTTCGATCCAGCGGGTCAAGATCACCGAACTGCTGGTCACCGAGGCGCTCGAGCGGGTCCCTGGCGACTCGGCCGGGCCTGGTGACATCGTCGCGATCGCGGGCATCCCGGAGATCATGATCGGCGACACGCTGGCCGACCCGGACGACCCCAAGCCATTGCCGTTCATCACCGTGGACGAGCCGGCCATCTCCATGACCATCGGCACCAACAGCTCGCCGCTGGCCGGCCGGGTCAAGGGCACCAAGGTCACCGCCCGCCTGGTCAAGGACCGCCTCGACCGCGAACTGGTCGGCAACGTGTCGATCAAGGTGCTGCCGACCGAGCGTCCGGACACCTGGGAGGTCCAGGGCCGTGGCGAGCTGGCGCTGGCCATCCTGGTGGAGCAGATGCGCCGCGAGGGCTACGAGCTGACCGTCGGTAAGCCGCAGGTGGTCACCCGGGAGATCGACGGCAAGCGGCACGAGCCGGTGGAGCGCCTCACCATCGACTGCCCGGAGGAGTACCTCGGCACGGTCACCCAGCTGCTCGCGGTCCGCAAGGGGCGGATGGAGCAGATGACCAACCACGGCACCGGCTGGGTCCGGATGGAGTTCCTGGTGCCGGCGCGTGGCCTGATCGGCTTCCGCACTGAGTTCCTCACCGACACCCGCGGCACCGGTATCGCGCACCACGTCTTCGAGGGCTACGAGCCGTGGTTCGGCGAGCTACGCACCCGCCCGTCGGGCTCGCTGGTGTCCGACCGGACCGGCGCCGCCACGTCGTACGCGATGGTGAACCTGCAGGAGCGCGGCACGATGTTCTGCGAGCCGGGCACCGAGGTGTACGAGGGCATGATCGTCGGCGAGAACTCCCGCGCCGACGACATGGACGTCAACATCACCCGCGAGAAGAAGATGACGAACGTCCGCTCGAACGCGGACGAGTTCGAGAAGCTGGTGCCGGCACGCAAGCTGTCGCTCGAGCAGTCGCTGGAGTTCTGCCGCGAGGACGAGTGTGTCGAGGTCACCCCGGATGCCATCCGGATGCGTAAGGTCGCGCTGACCCAGATCGAGCGCGCGAAGCTGGGCCGCAAGAGCAAAGCCTGATCGGTGGTTGCTGACCCGATTGGTCGATCCGGCGGGGAGAAAGTTTCGGATCGTTACCAACCGGGTGGACTGCCACGGCGTCTACCTAGTGAAAAGCACACAGTTGGGGGAAGGGAAAAAGGACATGGGCATTCTGCGGAAGCTCGGCGCCACCACGACGGCCGTCGCGATGCTGGGGGTGGGGGTCTTCACCGCCGCAACAACGGCTGGTGCCGCGGCACCCGTCGCCAAGGCTGCGGCGGTAGCGCCCAAGGCTGTCGTGGCGCCGAAGGTCGCGACGAAGTCGACGGCAGCGACCGTGCTCGTGCCGGGCAAGCTGCGGCTGGACAAGCGCTGCATGACCGGCCGGATCATCTGCATCAACAAGAAGACCCGCAAGGTGGCCTTCATGGTCAACGGCAAGCCGCTCGCGGTCGGCGACGCTCGCTTCGGCGCTGCGCGGACGCCGACCCGGAACGGTATGTTCAAGGTCTACCGCAAGTCGAAGAACCACGTCTCGTCGATCTACAAGTCGCCGATGCCGTACGCGATGTTCTTCAGCGGTGGCCAGGCGATCCACTACTCGGCCGACTTCCGCGCCCGCGGCTACAACGGCGCGTCGCACGGCTGCGTGAACATGCGTGACAAGAACAAGATCGCGTGGATCTTCGCCCGGGTGAAGATCGGCGACAGGGTCCTGGTCTACAACGCCTGAGCAACAGCAGAAGTACGTCCGCGGCGGTCGGGTTCTCCCGGCCGCCGCGGTTTCGTTTACGCCAGGGCGTTCGAGAATGCCTGGTAGAGCCGTGGTTCCACCAGACAGAACGTCGCCTCCCGCACCTCGGTCGGCGTACCGAGCAGCGTCTGTACTGCGATGTCGGCCGCCGATTGCGCGGGCCAGCCATAGATTCCGGCCGAAACGGCGGGGAGCGACAGCCGCCGTACGCCGAGTTCGTCTGCTACCCGCAGCGCGTTGCGGTAGCAGGACTCGAGCAGGGCAGGATCGCGTTGGCCGGCCGTGTAGTTCGGCCCGACCACATGAATCACGTACTCCGCGGGCAGGTCACCCGCCGTCGTCCAGCCTGCCTGGCCGGTCGGAAGGCCGTGCGGGTATCTCGCGATGCACTCGGCCAGGATCGCCGGCCCGCCCGCGCGGTGGATCGCGCCGTCCACCCCACCGCCTCCGCGCAGGGCATGATGGGCAGCGTTGACGATCGCATCCGTCGGCACGGTGGTGATGTCGGCGGTGCTCAGCACGATCTCCATCGACGTTCTCCCTAGAGCTGTGGATCAGGTCACGAAGTGCGCACAGCGGGTGACCCTGTTGTGTTCTGCAACTTACGCTGCGCCCCCGCCGGGATACAGTCTGGTGACGGCACCCGCCCGGGGCCAACCAGCAGGTCTGTGAGGGCGTCCCACTCGCTGTAGGGGACAGATCGACCACGAGAGGTTCGGATGCGCGCGCAACGCTTGTTCCGCAGGGTTCTGGCCGTCCGTCACGTGCTGGCCGCAGCCGTCGTCACGGCTGCGATCGCCGGGCTGACCGGGACCGGAATGGCTGCTTCCGCGACGCCGTCCTCGACCGCCGATCTGAAGACAGTGCCGTTCGAGGTGAGCGGCGAACTGCCGATCTACCCGAAGGCCCTGTGGCGCAACGGTTCCAGCGGTGCGGACGTGCGCAAGGTGGAGGCGCGGCTGATCCAGCTGAAGCTGCTCGACAAGCAGTACCTGGACAACTCGTTCGGCACGATGACCCGGTCCGCGGTGAAGAAGTTCCAGACCAGCCACGGGATTCCGCCGCTGGGCTACGTCGACCAGAACACCTTGACCAAGCTCACGACTGCCACCCACGAGCCCACCCAGACCGAGTTGTTCCCGCCGGCGCCGGTTGTCGACGGCAAGAAGCTCGATCAGCGTTGCGCGACCGGCGTCGCCCTGTGCATCGACAAGACCACCCGGAAGCTGCGGTACGTGGTCGACGGGACCGTGAAGCTGACGATGGACGTCCGCTTCGGCGCCAAGGCAACGGCGACCCGCGAAGGCGGCTTCACCGTCGGCTGGAAGAGCCGCGACCACGTCTCCACGCTGTACGACTCGAAGATGCCGTTCGCGATGTTCTTCAGCGGAGGCCAGGCCGTGCACTATTCGTCCGACTTCGCCGCCCGCGGCTACAGCGGTGCCTCGCACGGCTGCGTCAACGTCCGCGACCTGACCAAGATCAAGGTCCTCTTCGACCAGGTCCACGTCGGCGACAAGGTCGTCGTCTACCGCTCCTAGCTCTAACCTGCGTCGCTCGCGGCTGCGTCGCTCGCGGCTGCGGCTCTCAGTTGCGGCTGGCGGTTGCCTCTCTCAGTTGCGTCCGAAGACCAGTGGGGCAGGCCCCGTGGATCTTCGGACGCAGGAGGTTGTCAGAGCGGGCGGGGGCCGCGGCGGCGGCGGATCGCGCCCCAGCCGCCCCGGCCTCGGCCGGCGGCGGCTCGCAGCGCCGGGCGGGCGTCGACGAGGTAGACACCGGCCGCGACGATTCCGATCAGGCCGAAAAAGCTCAACCAGCTCTGGAAGATGTGCGACAGGGTGAAGGTGGCCAGGATGAGCACCCAGCCGGGCTTGGTGAGCTTGTCGGCGGCGACGAACACTGCGCGGGGGCGGAAGGCGGCATCGAGCAACGCGACCAGCTTCAGGCCGAGCAGCACCCACCAGATGACGTCGATCGGATTCGCGAACCCATGCAACAGGGTCGGGAACGTGGCGAGTGGGAGCATGCCTACGAGCCTAACGCAGGCCGCGGGTGGCCCACCGCTGCCGAGTGGCAGATCTGGACCACCCGCGCCGGTGGTGTCACGGCCGAGGGCCGCGGAACTACTCTCAGTCGCCGACCTTGGAGGCCGCGGTCGAGGCCGCCTTGCCTGCAGTCTTCGCGGTCTTGCGGGCGCTGGTGGCCGTTGCCTTGACGTTGCTGGTGGCGGTGTCGGCGGTCTTGCGCGCGGTGGTGCGGGTGGCCTTGGCCTTGCTCACCGTGGTCTTGGCCTGCGCGACCAGGTCCTCGGTGGCCTTCTGCTTGCGGATCCGGGTGACGATCTCCTTGCCGCGGACGCCGAGGTCGTCGTAGGTCTCCTCGGCCTGGCCGAGCACGGTGGTCAGACCGGCCTGGGCGACGGCCGGCAGCTCGCGGAGCTTGGCGGGCACGGTCTTGGCGTCGGCGGCGAGCGCCTCGAGGCGCTTGCTCAGCTCGGCCTGGCGCTTGGTCAGCTCGGTCTGCAGTGTCGACTGCAGCGTCTTCTGGTCCAGCTTGGCGACGCGGCTGGTCACGTCGTCGCTGACCGCGCGGAACTTCTCCACGGCCAGGTCGCCGGCACCGGCGATGACGTACAGCGGTGAGGTACGGGTTGCCATCAGGCATCTCCTAGAACATTGGTTTCAGCGGGGTCTGTCCTATCGGGTACTGCGACTACTCGGTGGTGCGACTACTTGGTGGTGCGTTTTCTTGCAGGGGTCTTCTTGGCGGCCGGCTTCTTCGCCTGTGCGGCCTTCGCGGTTGCCTCAGCCTGGTCGGTGGCGGCCTTGCCGACAGTCTCTTGGGCGGCTGCTTCGGCGGCTGCGGCCTGCGCAGGCGTCGCGGCGGCCGCGGTGTCGGGCGTGTTCTCACGGACGAACGAGGCGTACACGTCCAGCAGGACGCGCTTCTGCCGCTCGTTCAACGCCGGGTCGAGCAGCACCGCGTCGACCACTCCCGACGCCCGCCGGGCGCCGTCCGAGCTGTCGTCCGGATCGAGAATGCCGGCCCGTACGTACAGGGTCTCCGCGGAGATCCGCAAAGCCTTCGCGAGCTGCTGCAGCACATCGGCCGACGGTTTCCGCAGGCCGCGCTCGATCTGGCTGAGATACGGGTTCGACACACCTGCCAGATCGGAGAGCTGCCGCAACGACAGCTGAGCGTGCCGACGCTGCTCGGCGAGGTACTCCCCCACCGAACCGACACGATCACCCAATCTGGCCATGCCCCCAGTGTGCTAGCAAGGTGCTTGCAATTGCAAGCAGCCACCGCGTGAGGCCAGTCACCCGTACTACGAACGCTGCGTGGCCGGTTGCTTTGTCGGCGACGCGCCCCCTGCTGGTCGATCAGCGAAGACCGGCCCGCGGTGGTGGTTCAGCAAAGCGCGGCAGGCGGTGGTGGTGGTGCAGGGGAAGCGCGGCAGGCGGTGGTTGGTCAGGAAAGCGCGGCCGGCGGTGGTTGGTGCGGAAAGCGGCCGGCGGTGGTTGGTCAGCCGAAGAGAGTTGGGGACGCGTGGACGGAGCCGACCTGGATGCCGCCGCCGAGGAGGGGCAGCTGGGCCTGGGTGTCGATGACCTCGTTGTCGATACCGAGGTGCTTCAGCACCGCCGCCATCACGACGGCGCGGGCTCGGAAGGCGCCGTCCTCGACCTTCACCGCGATTCCACGGCCGTCCGCGAGCCCGAGCGCGTAGACACTCTCGGCACCCGCCTTGCAGAACAGGCCGGGCACCGACCGCATCAGGGCGGCCTCGTCACGCCTACTCCCGCTGGCGTACTCGGGATGCGTGCGGTAGGCGGTCGCGATCCGTTCTTCCAGCGAACCGGGAGCCGCCGAGGCGAACAGTCCGAACGAACGGGCCAGCCCGGCCAGGCTGATCGCGAGCAGCGGAGCCCCGCAACCGTCGACCGCGACATACGAGGCCTTCTCACCGGCCGAGTCCTCGATCGCGGTCCGGATCGCCTTCTGCACAGGGTGTTCCGGCGAGCGGTAGTCGTCACGTCCCCACACCGCGTCGGGGCTCTTGGCCAGCGCGTCGTCGTGGATCGGCCAGCCGTTCAGCACGGAGGTGGCGATCATCGCAGCGTGCTTGCCGGAGCAGTTCATGGTGATCGACTCGACGACGTGACCGGCCCGGACCCACTGGTCCCGCGCCTGTTCGTCGATCGGGTACGCCGGGGGCGTGCGCAGGGCTGACTCGTCCAGGCCGACGCCCGCCAGGATCCGCCGTACGCCGTCGAGGTGGAACTCCTCGCCCGAGTGGGACGCACCGGCCAGCGCGAGGAGTTCGCCCTCGAGGTTCAGTCCGCTGCGGAGCATGCCGAGTGCCTGCATGGGCTTGTTCGACGAGCGCGGGAACATCGGCTGGTCCACCACGCCGACCGACCACTCGACGGTCCCGTCCGGGGCGGTCACCACAACAGAGCCGCGGTGATGGCCCTCCACGAATCCGCTGCGGACGACATCGGCGACGATCACAGGTTCGGTCACGGCCGTACCCTAGGCGACCCGGGCTGACTCCAAGCCCGCTGTCCAGAAAGGCCACGGCACAAGGTGGTCTACCTCACATCCGGGCCCGGACGTGCAGGCCGACCTCGGGGTCGACGAGCACTTCCTGGGTGGCGGTGACCGTCGGCCGGTCCTCGGCGACGACCTCCAAGACCGCCTCGGGATCCACCGAGCGCTTCACCAGCGCGAGCGCGATCGGGCCGAACTCGTGGTGCCGTGCGGCCGAGCCGATGAAGCCGACCTGCTTGTCACCCGCCCGCACCGCGTATCCGTGCGCAGGAAGGTGATCCACAGATCCGTCCAGGTGCAGGCGAACCAGTCGGCGCGGCGGCCGACCCAGGTTGTGCACCCGCGCGACGGTCTCCTGACCTCGGTAGCACCCCTTCTCGAGGTGGACCCCGACGCCGATCCAGGTGACCTCGTTCGGGATCGTGCGTTCGTCCGTGTCGAGCCCGAGTCGTGGCGCACCGGCCTCGATCCGCAAAGCCTCATATGCCCAGACGCCCGCGGCAGGGCCCTCCAGAGCAGCCAACTCGGCCCGGGGCAGGAAGAGCTCATGCCCGCCGAGCGAATCCGCGGCGCTGCGGGTCAGCGGCCCGTCAGCCGGAGCCGGCCCCGGACGCCAGACGATCGCGTAGTCGTCGGTGACGTCGGTGATCTCGACGCGGGACATGAAGATCATCTTCTGCAGCCACTCCACCAGCGCAGCGGCGGCGCCCGGCTCCGTGTGCAGCCAGAAGGTCTCGCCGTCGTCGATGCCGTACATGACGTGTTCGACGTGTCCGGTGGGAGACAGCAGCAGGGCCGTGGTCGACGTGCCAGGCCTCATGCCCTCGAAGTACTGGGATGTCAGTGCGTGCAGCCAGGTGAGGCGGTCCGGGCCGGTGATGGTGACCACTTCGCGGTGCGAGAGGTCGACAAAGCCCCGGCCCGCGGCGAGGGCACGCTGCTCGCGGAGATCCGACCCGTAGTGGGCGGCCACCCCGGCGTCGAGTCCGTCGGCCTCGACCGCACCCGGCAGATCCAGCAGGGGGCTGCGCTTCAGTGACATATCACCAGAGTACGTCCATCGGCGTAGGCCGAACGCCTCCGCTGGTGGGATGTGGACGACCCCGGGCCGGACCAGGCTGGAAGCACTACCAGCAAGAGGAGACAACGATGACTGACAGGCGATTCCGGTTCGGTGTGGTCGCGAGTCCGGACCGCGGCCCTGAGGCTTGGCAGACGACCGTACGCCGGGCTGCCGAGCTCGGGTACTCGACCATCTTGATGCCGGACGGACTCCAACTGCTGTCGCCGTTCCCGTCGCTTGCAATGGCCGCGACCACCGCGGATATCCGGGTCGGCACCTTCGTCGCGGCGGCCCCGCTACGCCCACCGCGAGCGGCTGCGTGGGATGCCCACACGCTGACGGTGCTCACCAACGGCCGGTTCGAGTTCGGCATCGGCACAGGCCGGCCGGTGGTCGAGCAGTTCGCGGCTGAGCTGGGCCTGCCGTTCGGGTCCGCGAAACAACGCCGGGACCAGGTCCGGGAGACGCTCGACCAGTTGGCGAAGCTGGACGGCGACCGGCACACACCGATCATGCTGGCCGCGGGCGGACCGCGGACCCTCGCACTGGCTGCTTCGCGGGCCGACATCGTGTCGTTGGCCAAGGCAGCGATGACACCGCGCGAGGAGGTCGTCCAGTTGGCGCGGGAGCTCCGCGAGCTGGCGGGACCGCGAGCAGACGACATCGAGCTGGCGATGAACCTCTTCGCCGCCGGCAACGGGGAACTGCCGCCCTGGACCAAGCAGGCAGCCGGCGTTGATGCGGCCACGCTCGCCGCGAGCGATTCGCTGATGCTGCTGCGCGGAACACCGCAGGAGATGGCGGACGAGCTGCTGCGGCGCCGTGACGAGTTCGGCGCCTCCTACATCAGCGTCAACTCGACCTACCTCGAGGAACTCGCCCCGGTCGTGGAGAAGCTCGCCGGTCAGTGAAACCCGCGGAGGGAATCCGCCGCGGCCCGGCGCCCCGCAGTACGGGCTGGTCGTGGAGCCGGACGCCCCGCAGTACGGGCTGGTCGTGGGGGCCGTCCGGCCAGCAGTACGGGCTGGTCGTGGGACAGAAAGCACGCTGCCCGGCAGCTCCCGGCGGAAGGGGGAGCTGACAGGCAGCGTGGAGGGGTGGGACAGGTGGACTAGCGGGCCGCCGGGCCTGCGTCGACGGACGCGGGTTCGGCGGTTGCCGGAGTGGTCTCCGGGACGTCGCCCGCGTGGGTGTCGCCGGCGGCGAAGGCGGCCTCGTCGAACGGGTCTTCGCCGGCGAAGACCTGCTTGGCCTGGTCCTTGTCGAACGCGCCGACCCAGTGACCGACCAGCACCGTCGCTACCGCGTTGCCAGCGAAGTTCGTCAGTGCCCGGGCCTCCGACATGAACCGGTCGATGCCGACGATCAGCCCGACGCCGTCGAGCAGCTCCGGCCGGTGCGACTGCAGCCCGCCGGCCAACGTCGCCAGGCCCGCACCGGTGACCCCCGCCGCGCCCTTCGAGGCCACGATCATGAACACCAGCAGGGAGATCTGCTGCCCGAGCGAGAACGGCTGGTTCATCGCCTCCGCGATGAACAAGGACGCCATCGTCAGGTAGATCGCGGTGCCGTCCAGGTTGAACGAGTAGCCGGTCGGGACGGTGATGCCGACCACCTGCTTGGAGACGCCGAGGTGCTCCATCTTGCCGATCAGCCTTGGCAGCGCGGTCTCCGACGACGAGGTGGACACGATCAGCAGGAACTCCCGGCCGAGGTACTTCAGCAGCTGGAAGATCGAGATCCCGGTGGCCAGCCGGAGAATGGTGCCGAGGACGACGATCACGAAGAGCAGGCAGGTGATGTAGAAGGCGATCATGATCTTGCCGAGGCTGACCAGCGCGTCCCAGCCGGTCGCGCCGACAACAGCCGCGATGGCACCGAAGGCGCCGATCGGCGCGGCCCACATGATCATGGACAGCACCTTGAACATCAGCCGCTGGATGTGGCCGATGCCGTTCAGGATCGGCTGGCCGCTGCGGCCCATGGCCTGCAGGGCGAAGCCGATCAGCAGCGCCACGAAGACGGTCTGCAGCACCTGGCCCTCGGTCAGCGCGGACAGGATCGTCTTGGGGATGATCCCGAGGAGGAAGTCGGTGGTGCCTTCGTGCGCGCCTGCGGCCTGCTGCTGGCCGGTCTGACGCAGCTTGTCGGTCAGATTCAGGCCGGCCCCGGGCTGGACGAGGTTGCCGACCACCAGGCCGATGGCCAGCGCGACCGTCGACATCACCAGGAAGTAGACGAGCGCCAGACCGCCGACCTTCCCGACACTGGCGGCCTGCCGGACCGAGCCGATGCCGAGCACCAGGGTGCAGAAGATGATCGGGCTGATCATCATCTTGATCAGGTTCACGAATCCGGTGCCGAGCGGTTTCAGCTCGACTGCGAAGTCCGGGAACAGGAAGCCGACGCCGATCCCCAGGAGTACGGCGACGATGACGGCTATGTAGAGGAAGTGGGTCCGGTCGTTGCGGACCGGCGTCGGTCGGGGTGCGGTCGTGCTCGACATGGTTGCTCCTGAGGGGGACAGCTGGAACAGAGCGGGCGGCTGGGTTCTCAGTAACTGTGACGTGACGCACAGCGGAACTGCGTATTTCGTTCATATCGTTCGTGGCCGTCAGCCGCATCACGGCGCGCGGCGACCAGTGGGGGCACTGGTGTGCAGAATGTCGGCATGAAACGACGGCCGTCCGAGCTGCGGCGCCAGGTGCTCTGGTTGCAGTCCGTCACGGTCATGGTGCTGATCACGATGGTCTGGATCACGCTGATCAGCCGGGCCCGGTCCCAGGCCGACCGGGACGCCGCCGCGGCCGGGGTGCGGCCGGCCGGCTGGTGGGACGTGATCGAGCCCGACCTTCGCTCGATGCTCGGAATCGCCAGCCTGATTCTCGGCGTGGCCATCGCCGGCAACGCGCTGGTCACCTGGCGGGTCCGGCGGGCCACCCGCGGGATGGGAACGCAGTCGCTCGCCTGGATGCTCGACTTCTACGAAGGAGTCCTGCGTGCTGCTCGCGAGGGCTTGCTGCTGGTGGATACGCACGGCCGGATCCAGCTGGTCAACGACGAGGCCCGCCGCCTGCTTGGGCTGCAACAGGTGCCACCCGGCACCGCTATCGAGGACCTCCACCTACCCGCTGCCCTGTCGGAACTGCTCGGCGCCGGACGGACGGCGTACGACGAACTGCACCTCGGCGCTGAGGGGGTCGTGGTGGTGAACCAGCAGCCGGCGCGGTCCGGCCGGATCATCACCCTGCGCGACCACACTCAGCTGCAGGCCCTTCTCGGTGAGCTGGACGCCGTGCGGAGTCTGGCCGAGTCGTTGCAGGCGCAGAACCATGAGGCGTCGAACCGGCTGCACACGGTCGTCAGCCTGATCGAGATCGGCCGGCCCGAACGCGCCCGGGAGTTCGCGGTGTCCGAACTCCAGTTCGCGCAGGCGATGACCGATCGCGTCGTCGGTACGGTCGGTGATCCGGTGCTCGCGTCCCTGCTGCTCGCCAAGCTGGCCCAGGCGCAGGAGCGCGGCGTGCTGCTGACGTTGGAGCTCGGCTCCGAGGCCCTGAACACCCGACTGCCCGCGCAAGACGTGGTCACCGTGGTCGGCAACCTGCTCGACAACGCGATGGAGGCCGCCCGCGGCGGACCAGCCCCGCGCCGCGTCGAACTGAAGGCCAGTACTACGGCTGACGCGATCGACCTGGCGGTCACCAACACGGGCGCCGAGCTGGGAGCCACCGAACTGGCGCGGCTGTTCGAGCGCGGCTGGACCACCAAATCCGAACCAGGGCACGGACTCGGCCTCGTCCTGGTGCGCAGCGCGGTCGAACGCTGGCAGGGCACCTTGATGGTCGACCCCGACTCCGAGCTGGACGAAGTCCCCGCTCTGACCGTCCGCGTCCGCCTCCCCCGGGCGGTGAGCGCCGGTGCCTGAGTCGCTTCGCGTCCTGGTCGTCGAGGACGACCCGGTCGCCGCGGAAGCCCACCGGACCTATGTCGACCGCCTGCCCGGCTTCATCTGCATGGGAATAGCCGGTACTGCGGCCCGCGCGCTGCAGGTGCTCAGCCGGGACCAGGTCGACCTGGTTCTGCTGGACATGAATCTGCCGGACGGCCACGGACTGGACGTAGTACGGCGGATGCGTGCTGCGGGCAACCAGACAGACGTGGTGATGGTGACTGCCGCACGGGAGGTGGCGGCGGTTCAGGCGGCAGCGCGGATCGGGGTCGTGCAGTACGTGCTGAAGCCGTTTGCCTTTGAAACGTTGAGGGATCGGCTCACCGCATATGCACGGCAGCGGCGCGCGGTGGAGTCCGGCCAGGTGGTCGCGGACCAGGACGAGGTGGACCGCTTGTTGCATCCAGCAACGGTTTCGTCAGTACCGAAGGGACTGGCCGGGTCCGTGCTGGACCGGGTCGTGACGTTGCTCGGGGACCGCGAGGGATGGACCGCCGAGGAGGTCGCCGCATCGTTGGGGACCTCACGGATCACCGCACGGCGGTATCTGGAGCACCTGGCCGACCAGGGGCAGGCGCTGCGGACCCAGCGGTACGACGGCCGCAGCGGACGGCCGAAGGTGGAGTATTCCTGGGTCTCCGAGAGTTAGTGCCCGGACACGGGGCGCTAGGCCCGGATCAAGGTGGCCCAGAGGTGGGGCTGAAGGGGCTGTCCCTCGGCCGCCATGTCGTAGGCCCACATCAGCTCGCCGTTGACCAGGCCGTAGAGCCGGTGGCCGGCGCTGACCTCCTTCGCGGTGACCGTGCGGGCCACCACGTCGGTGCGCATCTCGATCTTGGCGCCCTCGATCTCGCCGTACCAGATCTCCGCGATGCCGGTCGGATGCGCGAGCACCACCTCGAGCTTGTTGTCCGGCTTCGGGCGCCAGAACCCGGTCTCGACCGCCAGTGGGCGCTCCTTGGTGCCGTCCTCGCCGACCACGTAGGTCTGGCTGACGTAGTGCAGGTAGGGCTTGCCGTTGTGGCTGAAGTCGATCTGCTGCCCGAACTCGAACTTCTCGATCGTCGGGTAGTCACCGTGTCCGCGACCCTCCCACCGGCCGAGCAGCCAGGCCAGCGGCATCAGGTCGGGGTGCAGGTCCTGCGGGATCTCGAAGGCCACGGTCTCAGCTCGCGCTGCGGCCGCGGTACAGCCGGTAGACGACGAATGCCGAGAACCAGCCCATGAACAGGGTGACGAGCACCAGCAGGGTGGTGAAGATGACATGGAGCACGTTCGTCAGTCTAGGGGATGCCGGCAGGCGCCTGAGCTACCGTGGGGTGATGTCCCGCACGCTGGTGATCAAGCTGACCGCAGGTGCCAAAGAACCCGAACGCGCGAACCAGGCCTTCACTGTTGCCGCGACCGCGGTGGCTTCCGGGGCCACGGTGTCACTGTGGTTGACCGGCGACGCGGTGTGGTTCGCCGTACCGGGGAAGGCGGAGGCGGTCGAGCTGCCGCATGCGGCACCGCTGGCGGACCTCGTGGACGCCGTACTGACCGGTGGGCAGCTGACAGTCTGCACGCAGTGCGCAAAGCGCCGCGACCTCGGCCAACCCGATCTTTTCCCGGGCACCCGGATCGCCGGGGCGCCGGCCTTCACCGAGGAGATCCTCGCCGACAACGCGCAGGCGATCGTCTACTGACGCCCTGAGCAGTCGGCCGTTCGCGAGCAGTAAGCCGCGACGGCCCTGGAGCTGTTCACCGGCTTCCTGAACACGCGCCAGTGGTATCCGTGGCCCTTCCCCTTCAAGCAAACGCGACTACTGGCGCGACTGGTTGTTGCTAGAGGCGACGATTGTGCTGATCGGCGTACTGGTGCTGGTGATTCAGTGCAGGCGCTTGACGTTCAGGAGGTCGCGAGCCTCGTCCGGGGACATCGGCGGACGCTGAGCCAGCGTGGCCAGCGACGCGGCCCGCTCGACGAGCTCGGCGTTGTGGGTGACCGGCTGCCCCTTGGCCAGGGTGAGGGTGTCCTCCATGCCGACGCGGAGGTGACCGCCCTTGGAGAGTGCGGCCAGCGCCACCGGCATGGTGGTCCGGCCGACTCCCGTGGCGGACCAGGAGGTAACGCCCTCGGGGAGACCGTTGACCGCGGCAACCAGCGCGTCCGGAGTACCGGGCATTCCGCCGGGGACGCCCATCACCAGGTCGCAGTGCACCTTGCCGCCATACGGGAGACCGAACTTGTCCAGCAGCCGGTGCAGCGCGGCGACGTGGCCGAGATCGAACAGCTCGAACTCCGGCACCACCTCGCGCTCCTGGGTGAGCCGGTAGAGCTCGGTCACGAACGGCCAGGGGTTCATGAAGACGTCGTCGCCGAAGTTGACCGTACCCATCGTCAGCGAACAGGAGTCGGGCGCGGCGTCGAGCACGCGCAGCCGGTGCTCGAAGGGGTCCGTCACCGCCCCGCCGGTCGACAGCTGCACGATCAGCGCGGTGTTCTCGCGCACCGCGGTCACGGTCTCAGCGAGCCGGCCCAGGTCCAGCGTCGGCCGGTGCTCGGCGTCGCGGATATGGATGTGGATCATCGCGGCCCCGGCGGCCTCGCAGCGCTTGGCGGTCTCCACCAGCTCGTCGAGCGTGGTGGGCAGCGCCGGACAGTCGGCTTTGGCGGTCTCGGCACCGGTCGGAGCAACAGTGATCAACGTCGACGTCATGAACGAATCGTGCCAGATGCGGGCCTCGAACGGGACATTCGGCGGCTGAGCGGCGCAAGAGCCGGACGATCTCCCGTCGCGGAGAGGTCGTGCGACCGGTTGAGAGGATGGCGCCATGAGAGCAGTAGTGCAGCGCGTGAGCCAGGCGTCGGTGACGGTCGAGGGTGAAGTCGTCGGGGCGATCGAGAAGCCCGGACTGATGGTCCTGCTCGGGGTGACCCACGACGACACCGAGGAGAAGGCGGCCGCTCTGGCTGCCAAGATCTGGACTTTGCGCATCCTCCGCGACGAGCGGTCCTGCGCCGACGAGCAGGCTCCGATCCTCGCCATCAGCCAGTTCACCCTGTACGCCGACACCCGCAAGGGCCGCCGACCCTCTTGGAGCGCCGCGGCCCCGGGGCCGGTCTCCGAACCTTTGTACGACGCGTTCTGCGCAGCCCTGGAGGCACTTGGCGCGAAGGTCGAACGCGGCCGCTTCGGCGCGCTGATGCAGGTCGCTCTGGTCAACGACGGCCCGGTGACTCTCATCCTCGACGCCTAGCAACTCCCTTGCGTCCGAAAGAGCCGGGGGCCTGCCCCGCGGCCCTTCGGACGCAAGGCAATGAAGAACCGGGCCCCCGCCCGGATCGCGTGGATCCGGCCGGAGGCCCGGGGGTTACCCGTCTGGGTCGGTGAGGTTCGACTCAGAGTGGGAGGGGTGGTTGGCTGGATCAGCCGACCACACCGGCGGCCGAGTGGCCCACGACAACCTTGGTGTTCAGGCTGTAGACATCGATCACCAGGGCGTTGACGGAGATGTAGCGGCTCTGACGCAGGACCTGGTTGAAGGTCAGCTTGGCGATGCCGGGGATCTCCAGGGTCTGGTTCGGCTTGTTCGGCACGGTGTAGACCTTCTTGCCGACGGTCACCGAGACGACCTTGGAGTCGGAGGCCAGACCGATCTTGCCGTCCTTGGTCTTCCACGCGGAGGCGGAGGACTCGATGGCACCGATCGACAGGTTGCCGACCTTGACACCGGCGACGTGCGAGGTGAAGTTCACCGAGGCCTTGTCGGCACCCACGACGCCGTACTTGGTGGTGTAGACCGCACCGACGTAGGCGACCTTCGGGATGACGACCTCAGCGACGGCGTTCCGGATGGTCTTGCCCTCGGTGCCCTGGCACGTGGCCTGGTACGAGGTCGGGCCGGAGGTGACCAGCTTGTCCACGTTCGCCTTGGTGCCGTACGCGTCGCCGATGACCATCGCGATGGCCGGCTTGGTGATCTCCGCGCGGGTCTTCAGTACCGCGACGTCGACACCCTCCGGGATGTACTGGTTCTTCACCGTCGCGTGCAGCACGACCGCCTGCGCGTACGAGTAGATGCCGGAGCTGGTCTTCACGCCGCCGACGCGGTTCAGCACGATGTAACCCAGGCCCGGGATCGCGACCTTGGTGTTCGGCTTCGCCTTCAGCAGGTTCGGCACTGACAGGTTGCCGATCTTGACGCTGGCGAAGGTGGTGCTGCCCGTGTAGTACAGGTTGCCGTTCTTGTACCACGCGGTGGTCGTGGTCTTCGCGCCCGTGAGGGACAGCAGGCTGCCGAGCTTGATGTCGGCGGCGGTCGCGTTGCTGGTGACACCGTTGCCGCGTGCGTCGTTGAACGCGTGCGTGTCGGTGGTGACCGTGCGCGCGATGGCCTGGTCGTTCACGTTCGCGGTCGCGAGGTCGTTCTTGTCCGCGCGGCTCGAGTCCGTGGTGCAGCTGATCTGGCTGACCACCTGCGGGCCGCTGTTCGCGATCCCGGTCTTGACGTCGGTGCCGAACGCGTAACCGCTGTAGCCGAACACCGGCGCGGCAGACGCCGAGCCCGAGGTCAGCGCAATCGTGGAAGCCACGCCGACAACCGCGGCAACACCCACGGCAGCGAGCTTCTTGTATCCGATGCGGGGTCTCATGACCCCTCCTCCCTGAGTGATGACGTGACCCTAAGAGCGGGCCAGGACACAGACACAACTCAGGCGGTTGCAGTAGGTAACGAGGAGGTGATGCTCCGAGATCAAACTGTTACACAACCAGCCGACCCGTGAGAAACGCGATCTTGTGCGTAACTCCCCGATTGTGCGATCGAGAATCAGCGAGGTACTTGTTCCCGCAGCAAACCCCAGTACTACAAGGGGATTCCGGGCAGGCCGAAGGGCCCAGACGCGCAAGGTCCGGGCCCTTCGGGGGTCTTGCTGACTGCTGCTACCTGCTCAACGACGCCGCGCTCAGACGGCTACGGCCACCTCAGCGACCTCGCCGTACTGAGCCACGACCTTGCGGTCGACCGGCTCGGCCTTGGGAGCCAGCGTCCGCAGCGTCCAGGTGCCCGGCGCCGCGAAGAACCGGAAGTGGCCGGTCGCCGAGGTCGGCACCTCGGCCGTGAACTCACCGGTGGAGTCCAGCAGCCGCACGTAGGCGCCGCCGACCGGCTCCTCACCGCGCAGCACCTGACCCTGGATCACGGCTTCCTTGTCGATGTCGACGCCCTTGAGATCGAGGCCGCCCTTCTTCGCTCCGCACATGTCAGGCCTGCCCGGGCTCGTCGCCGAGGGCAACGGGTACGCCGACCAGCGAACCCCACTCGGTCCAGGAACCGTCGTAGTTCTTGACGTTCTCCTGGCCGAGGATCTCGTGCAGCACGAACCAGCTGTGCGCCGAGCGCTCGCCGATCCGGCAGTACGCGATGGTATCCTTGCCGAAGTCCACGCCCGCGTCGGCGTACAGGGTCTTCAGCTCGTCGTCGGAGCGGAAGGTGCCGTCGTCGTTGGCCGCCTTGCTCCACGGGATGCTGGCCGCGGTCGGGATGTGACCCGCGCGCTGCGCCTGCTCCTGCGGCAGGTGCGCCGGGGCCAGCAGCCGGCCGGCGTACTCGTCGGGACTGCGCACGTCGACCAGGTTCTTGACGCCGATGGCTTCCTCGACCTCGTCGCGGAAGGCGCGGATGTTCTTGTCCTGCGGCTGCGCGGTGTACTCGGTGGCCTCGCGCTTCTCGACTTCGTCGGTCAGCTCGCGGCTGTCCAGCTCCCAGCGCTTGCGGCCGCCGTCGAGCAGCCGGACGTCACCGTGGCCGTAGAGCTTGAAGTACCAGTACGCGTAGGCCGCGAACCAGTTGTTGTTGCCGCCGTAGAGCACGACGGTGTCGTCGTTCTTCACGCCACGCTCGGACAGCAGCGCCTCGAACTGCTGCTGGTTGACGAAGTCCCGGCGGACGTGGTCCTGGAGGTCTTCCTTCCAGTCCAGCTTGATCGCACCGGCGATGTGGCCGGCATCGTACGCCGAGACGTCCTCGTCGACCTCGATCAGGACGACGTTCCCGTCGGACTTGTGCTCCTCGACCCAGTCGGCCGAGACGAGCGCGGATTCCCTGCTCATGTGTGCTGCTCCTTAGTTGGTAGTAGCGGTGTTGGGCGTACGAATGCGTTGGATCAGCAGATAGGCCTCGCAGCCGAGGCAGAGCCCGACCGCGGCGTTCACGAACGCGGCGACCAGGGCGAACCCGGTGGCGACGACACCGAGCACCTCGACGCCGGCCAGATACCCGATCAGGCCGATGACTGCGAAGACCAGGCCGACCAATTGGGCGAACCGGGGTGGCGCGGCGTCCTCCAGCTCCGTCGGCGGACCGAGCCGGGGCCGGATCAGCCGCTTGAAGAACTGCCCGTACGGCGAGGCCTGGACGCCGAACGCGACCGAGATCGCGAAGACCACAGCCTGGACCGCGAGCGGCCAGGCGTTGTTCAGCACCAGGGTCAGCGCGAGAACGACCGTGGTGACACCCGCGGCGAACCGGAGTCCGCGCGGGTCGACCTGGGGTTGTGCTGCCGTCTGACTGGACATGACCACTCCCGGAAGGAGTTGGATCGAGCCGGGCCCGCCCGAGGTGCGGGAGGCGACGTACTGGGAACCGTGCTCAGCTACCGGTCCCGGAGCGCTCGTGACGCCGCCTGGTCAGCAGGGACGACACAGCGACGAGCGCATCCGGCAGTTGTCCACTGCCCTGCGCTTGGTCAGCCATGTCGTGTACTCCACGCCACCGAGAGTACGGAAACCGCGCCCACCGAAAAGACTTTGTCCCACCTATCGAGACAACTGATCACTATCCGGGCAGGAGAGCCGGCCTGTCAGCGGGGCGGCTGAGGACCCAGCACCACGTTGGTCGCGGCAACCTTGTCGTGGAGTGCCTGCTTCTTCTGGTCCCACAGCGGCCAGACGATGTTGAGCAGTCCCAGCAGCCCGAACAGACTCCCGAAGGTCGGGATGGATCCCAGTGCACTCAGCCCGGCATAGAGGCCGAACCGCTTGAGCACCGCCGACAGGGGCGGCGGGCCGGGTACGTCGCGCAACCGGACGCTGATACCGACCGCCTGCTTTCCCGGGGTCGCGCCGCTGCGGGTGAGGAAGTAGACCTCGTACACGAAGTTCACCACCAGCGCGATGAGCGTCACCGCGAGCGCCCACTTGTAGACGTCCCAGGGCAGTGTGAAGCTGAACTGGGTGTCGCCGGCCACCGCGCGGTCGAGGAGCCCCTGCTCGTAGTCCAGCGCCGCCTGGAAGTAGTGGTACCAGAAGTAGCCGGTGAGCGGCAGGCTCACGATCAGCACGACGATCGCGTCCAGGATCCGCGCGCCGACCCGCTTCCACCATCCCGACAGAGGTACCCCGTCCGGCGTGGCAGGTACGGCCGGCCGGTACCCGAACCCCTGCGCTTGCGGCGAGTAGCCCTGGCCGTAGTACTGACCCTGTCCATACTGCTGGCCCTGCCCGTAGTGCTGGCCCTGCCCATAGTGCTGCGGTGCCTGCTGGGGTTGGGTCTGCTGGGGCTGGGTCTGCTGGGGTTGGCCGAACTGGCCCTGGTACGGCGGGGGGCCGGGTCGGGGCCGACGGTGGTCCGTCCAGGCCGTGCCGTCCCAGTAGCGCTGCTGACTCAGGTCCTGCGGATCGTCGTACCAGCCATGCGGAAAGCTCACCGGCACAGCATCCCGCACGACAAGGTCGTCTGAACAATCAGCCCGACGACAATTCAGCGCGGCTGGCGATCCACCGCGGCACCCAAGGCGGCGATCACATCGGGCTTGCGCGGCTGGCCGCTGGCTCGAGTGACAATGGCGCCGGTGCTGTCGAGCACGAGCACGGTCGGGGTGCGGAGAATGTCCAGGCGGCGTACCAGGTCGAGGTGGGACTCGGCGTCCAGCTCGACGTGCCGGACTCCCTCCACCATCGACTCGACCTCGGCCAAGGTCCGTCGGGTCGCTCGGCAGGGCGCGCAGAACGCGGAAGAGAACTGCAGCAAGGTCGCCCGCGAACCGAGGTCGCCGCCGATCTCCTCAGCCGTCACCCGGTCCACGCCGGCCTTCGCCGTCTCCACTGCCGCCCTCTCAGCTGGGCCCCTCCGCTTGACCGGCCGGGTGCCCCGGAACCGGCCGTCGAACCGGGCCTTGAGCACGCTGAGCAGGACGCCGACGGCGACTGCACAGACCAGCACTACGATCCCCAAGCTCACAGCAATCCAGACTACGTCGCTAGGAATTCCCTTCAAACGGTCGTTCATCCCTTGGACCCTGCGAGCCCGTCAGCGGCTTGACTACACGCCTGAAGTCGGCTGGACCCCGGCCGGCGTCAGGTGGGCGAACGGGGGTGGGCCGAGGATCTCGATGCCGCCGTTGCTGCGGGCTGATTCCCGGATCCGGTCGAAGTCGACTCTGTGGGCCGTGCCCGCGTCGAGTGGCTCGCTGGCACCGAAGTAGAAATCCTGGCCGATCCCCGGCGTGATCAAGCAGAGCATCCGCGCCGTCTCTGACGTCACCAGAAAGGCGTGCGGCATGCCCCGCGGGGCCATCGCGAGCCCGCCCGGACCGATCCGGTGCTCAGCACCGTCCAGGTGGATCAGGATCTCGCCCTCCAGCAGATACATGGTCTCGTCCGCCTCCGGATGCAGGTGGAGCGGCGTCACCTTGCCTTGCTCGAGCTGGTCCTCGAACAACAGATAGCTCGCGTCGGTCTCCGCCGCGGTGGCCAGCCACCGGTGCACCCCGCCACCCGCGAACCACCGCAAGTCACCGTCATCCGCGCTCCTGACAATCGGATCTCGCCCCATCGCTCCGCCCACCTTCTCGAGTTCCTGAGACTGATGTCTCAACACGAGACTGCGGTATCATCTGGCCTGTGTCAATCCCCTACGAGGCCGGCGGTCGTACCAGGCAGAAGCAGCGGACCCGGGACACCCTCGTGGCTGCGGCGCGCGAACTGGTCGCGGCCGGGGTGACGCCGACAGTCGAGCAGGCCGCGGCAGCAGCGGAGGTCTCACGCCCGACGGCCTACCGCTACTTCCCGAACCAGCGCGCTCTGCTCGCGGCCGCCCATCCGGAGACCGCTGCCTCGTCGCTGCTGCCGGCAGATCCCCCCGCTGATGCCGCCGATCGCCTCGCTGCAGTGCTCGATGCCTTCACCGCTCTGATCATCGAGACCGAGGACCAGCAGCGCACGATGCTCCGCCTCTCGCTCGAGGCCGCACCCGCCGAGCGAGCGGCTCTCCCGCTGCGCCAGGGCAGGGCCATCGCCTGGATCGAGGAAGCGTTGGAGCCTCTCCGGGACCAGCTCCCCGAGCGGTCTGTCCATCAACTCGCCATCGCCATCCGCAGCGCGGTCGGCATCGAGGCCCTCACCTGGCTGACCGACGTAGCCAAACTTCCCCAGCCCGAGGCCGTCCGCCTGATGAAATGGTCAGCCCAGTCCCTGCTCCACGCCGCCCTCGTCGGCTCACCACCGCCGGTCGGGGATGATCAATCAGGAGGCGGTCGGCGGCCCCGATCCGATTGAATGGAGCCCATGGAGAGTGGGCTGGTCGTGCGGACAGGGGTGGTGATCCCTGATTCGGAACTGGAGTGGCGGTTCTCGCGGTCCAGCGGGCCGGGTGGACAGTCCGTCAACACCACTGACAGCCGGGTCGAGCTCAGCTTTGACGTGGCGGCGACCACCGCGCTGAACGAAGTACTGAAGGCTCGGGCGCTGGAACGGCTCGGGTCGCGCCTCGTCGACGGAGTACTGACCGTGACCGCCTCCGAGCATCGGTCGCAGTGGCGGAACCGGGAGGCGGCGCGGACCAGGCTCGCGGCCGTACTACGGGACGCGATCGCCGCGCCGCCGCGACCGCGGCGCGCGACCCGGCCGAGCAAGAACGCGATCCGGCGACGGGCCGAGGACAAGAAGCGACGCAGCCAGACCAAGCGGCTCCGCAACCGCCCGATCGACTGAATCGTCACACAGCCCGGCGCGAGGCCAGGTTTGGTCCCCTCGGCTCGTTACGCTTCTGCCCGTGCAGGAAACGGGGAACGCGGACCGGGAGGAATTGCCGGATCTGCAGGATGTCAAGGTGCGCGGGCGGTCGCTGCGCAGTTGGGTGGTCGGCGCGGGTGTCGTCGCGCTCGCGATCTCGGCCGCGTTCGGGGGATTGAAGAAAGCCGCCGACGAGACTCCGCAGGTCACCGCGGGGACACCCGTCGACGCCGGCCAGTTCGAGGTGACGATCCAGCGGGTGGTCGTCGTGGCCGATCTGAAGCCTCTGTTCAGTCCCGACGAGGGCGGCGCGCTGATCGGCGTGGTGACCAAGCTCAAGGTGACCGACGACACCGGGGTGACGCCACCGAGCGACCTGATCCGGCTGATCGGAGTGCCGGGGATCAAGGACGACGACCCACCGATCGGCACCACCAGTCTGCGCGACCAGACCATGAGCCCGGTACTGACCCCGGAGTACGGCGAGGACGTCGCCTACGTCTGGAAGTTGCCAAAGGCCACGGAGCTGCCGAAAGAGGTCAAGCTCACGGTGCAGCACTTCGAACACATCGACGACTCCGTGCTCGACCACCACGAGAAGTGGATGCCGGACAAAGTCGCTGCTGAAGGCATGGCCGCGGTCAAGGACAACACGAAATGACGGCCCGGAAGCTGGTCAACGTCGGGCTCACCCTTGTCGTGCTGGTCGCGATCGTCGCGCTCTACCGCTGGACGCCGACCCTCAAGGACATCCAGCAGCCCGTCGCGGTCAAGGGCGCGGTCGGCAAGCCCGTGCACACTCCCCGCTTCGACCTGACCGTCGACGGCATCCGGATCAGCAACAAGCTGCGGGTCCCGCGCACCACCCCGGATCGCGACACACTGACGGACTTCGTGGTGGTCGACGCGACGGTCAAGGCGACGCGGGAGCCGATCCACCTGGGCCTGGTGCAGATCAGGACCGCTGACGGCGTGACCTACCTCGGCGCGAACCGCAACGGCCTGGACCTGGCAGATCTGACCGGCTTCCAGTTCGCGCCCGACATCCCGGCGCGGGGTTCGTTCGTCATCGAGATGCCGGCCGACAAGTTGCCCGGCGCGATCCTGCTGGTGACGGAGAAGAAGATCTTCACCGATTTCGAGCCGCAGGCAACGATTCCGCTGGACGTGAAGAAGGAGCAACTGGCCGGTCTGCGGAAGGACGTGGCGATCCTGACCTCCACGGACGCCTCATGAGCAGCGCCCGTCGCGCCAGGCGCGGCTGGTTCCGCGCGAACGCCGCTGCACTGGCCTCGCTTCTGATCAGTGTCCCGCTGGCCGGCTGGTGGTTCACCCATGCCGACTTCAAGTCCTGGTACGACGACGAGCCGCGCGATCCCGTGGTTGTCGCGGCCGGCGGTACGCAGTACACGGATGCCACCTGGTACGCCGCGAGCGTCGAGGTGGATCCGGAGCCGAAGCGGAGCACCGATACGCCGGGAGCCCTGCCGACCGGAACCACCCGCGTGCGGGTGTACTTCCGCCTGCAGGTGGACGACGTGGCCAAGCTGGAGAAGCTCGGCGGTTGCAGCATCCACCTCCGGGCGCCGGACGGGCGGACGTGGGACGAGTCGATGCTGGAGGACGACTTCCAGGACCGCCCGACGGGATGCACCGGTGGCTACGACGAGAAGCCGCAGACCTGGCGCGCGCCGGGGACAGCGCAGTACTACCTGAAACCCCAGGCGGGGAAGGCGTTCGAGACGGTGGCGGTATTCGTCGTACCGACCGATGTGGCGGCGACGGCCCAGCCGACGATCACCTGGCCTACGAAACTTCCGCAGTACCTGGCATTCCCGAGGTAGCCGCGGTCAGGTCCGTGACGCCCTTGTCCTCCGGCTGATCCCCGGCCGCGGGCTTCGTCCGCGGGCGCAGGTAGCCGGCCAGCCCGCCCACCATCCGGTCGTACGCCGCGGCGAGCAGGCTGATCTGCAGCATGATCTTGAGGCCCTCGGTGACGAGGTTGAGCGGCTCGTCGACCACCTGCCAGAACTGCAGCGAATGCGGACCCAGCACGTAGTCGCGCATCAGGATCCACACCTCGCTGGCGCAGTACGTGACCACAGCCCACGCCAGGAAGTAGCCGAGCATCGGCCGGATCCCGGACCGGGCCACCAACCGGAACGCCGCCACCACGGGGGTCCAGCGGTCCTTCCAGTCCGAGACCACCGATTTCCCGGCGCTCCGGACAATGCGCGGCGTGCGCTCCCAACGCTGGGTGATCCGGTCGAACCGCCAGCGCGGCTGGACCTTCTCGGCCTTGTGTACGGCCCGTCCATAGATCACCGCGGTCATCGTGATCCACATCAGGGGCAGCACGGCGGCGCTCCACAGATCACCGATGCCTGCGGCAAGGAACCCGGTCACCGTGTCCCAGATGTCGCGGACCGTCGCGACCCCGAGTACGTGGTCGAGGACCCAGCCGTACCCGTCTTGCACCCAGGCAGCGACCTGGCGCTCCTTCAGCCAGCCCTTCGGCGACGGGATGAACGACGTCGCCTGGTAGGCCACCACGAAAATCCACAGCGCCTCTAGGTAGGTGACGAACAACCTGCGCACCGGGCCGCCCGCGTTACGGTCGCCACGCTTCTTGAAGAGCAGCCGCAGCAGATACGCCGTGACGCCCAGGCCGATGAACAACCATGTAGACAGCGACTGGAGTCCCGTCGACTGCTGAGCGACTGTGCCTCCGCCGAAAATGGTGGCCGCGTCCGCGTTGAGCTTGTGGACAGCCAGGTCGTACTCGTACTGGTACGCCTCCGCCTGGAGGAATTTGTAGGCCGCGTAGAACGCCAGAAACGGCAGCAGCGCGGCGGCCAGGGCGTCGATCGGCCGGTGCTCCTTGCCGGGTTCCATCCCGTCAGGCGCCAGCACGCCCTCGGCGACAGCCCTACGGTGGAACGGGAGCTCGCCCCGGAGCACGAGGAACATCGTGACGTACATGGCAAGGGAGATCAGTACGAGCAGGGCGAGCACGGCGATTCCCGCTGCCTGAACCTTGGCTCCCGCTTGTACCGCGACCCACGCAACCCCGCGGTGAGCGAGTTGCGCAGCGAGGAAGACGGCCAGCAACCGCGGCCAGGCCCTCCCGAAGAGCGCCCCAGCTCGCCCGACCGTAGTGAGCAGATCCCCCGATTCCTGTGCCACAGCCCCGAAATCTACCGCGCCAGAAGGTCGGACCAAGGTCTCCTCGCCGCAGCGGTCGTTCGGGTCTGACCGGCGAGGCTGCCTGTGGATAACGCGGGCTGATCAACGGGCCCGGCGGATACGCTTAGTCAGGAAGGACAGAGGGCGGCAGATGCGGGGCTCAGCCGCCGGCGAAGGGTGGGAGGGCGTCGACGAGGGCGCCGTCGTTGAGGGTGGCGTCGGCCTCGACGCGCTCGCCGTCGAGGAGGAAGGTGCAGATGCCGAGGACCCGGGCGAGCTCGGGGCGGTCGGCTGAGACCGTGCCCACGAGCTCCTTGATCGAGCCCGCCTCAGCGGTCGCCGTGGACTCACCTGCGGCAGCGCGCGCGGCGGCAAAATACCTGATGGTCACTTCCGGCATGTGGGAGCAGCCTCACTAATCGGTTAAGTCTTCCGGTATTGTGTCATCTTGCTGTTGCAAACCAGTGTGTCTCGGGCCCCCGGCAATGACGCCGTCGGGGCCTGACGTGCATAAGGACCGGATCACCCACCAAGGATCCGACTACCAGCACAAGGAGACAGCGTGAGCACGTTGCTTCTGCTGACGAACGCGTTGCAGGCCTCTACCGAGGTGCTGCCCTCGCTCGCCCTGCTGCCACACCAGATCCGGATCCTGCCCTCCGAGGTCGCGGCCCTCGTGGACGCCCCCGACGCCGACGCGGTCCTGCTGGACGCCCGGCGCGATCTGGTCAACGTGCGCGGGGTGGCCCGGCTGATCCGCACCACGGGCATCGACGTACCGCTGATCCTGGTCGTCACCGAGGGCGGTCTGACCGCGGTGAACGCCGACTGGGGCGCCGACGACGTCCTGCTCGACACGGCCGGTCCGGCCGAGATCGAGGCCCGGCTCCGGCTGGTGATCGGCCGGCTCGCGGCGGCCCGTAACGAGGACCCCGACACCACCCTGATCCGCAGCGGTGACGTGGTGATCGACGAGGCCTCCTACACGGCGAAGCTGAACGGGCGCGCGCTCGACCTGACCTACAAGGAGTTCGAGCTGTTCAAGTTCCTCGCGCAACACCCCGGCCGGGTGTTCACGCGGGAGCAGTTGCTGCAGGAGGTCTGGGGCTACGACTACTTCGGCGGCACCCGAACGGTCGACGTCCACGTCCGGCGGTTGCGGGCCAAGCTCGGCCCCGAGCACGAATCCCTGATCGGCACCGTCCGCAACGTCGGCTACCGCTTCGTCATCCCGCCCTCCACCCAGCGCGAATCCGCCGACGTCACAGTCTGATCCTGCCGCGCCGCGGCGGCTGCGCCGTGAGACCCGTCCTGCGGCTGGCTCGCCTGTCCGGCCACCGGGGCGGTTTCGGGTTTGGACGCTTTCAGGCGGATTCCGGCCTGGACCGGTGCGGGCTATTCACCATGGACCAACGGCTGTTTTTGCTGCTACCGTGCGTATTCGGTCTTTTCACGGAAGGTGACCGATGGCGCACGTTGCTCCGACTTCGCACCGCCGCGCGACCCGCGCAGGCCATCGCGGTGATCGCACCGCCGACGGGCCGATCCAGACGACAACCTGGCTCGGGCTCACGTTCGCCCAGATCCTCGGCCTCGTCCTGGTCGGCCGATCCCACGTCGGTGTGCACGCTGCCGGCGTCACCTTGCTGATCATGCTGGTCCCGCTGACGGTCGCCGTGTTCGGCACCGCCCTGCGCCGCGGCCTCGGCTCGGGCAAGGCCGCCCTCTCGACCGGACTCGCCCTGACCTTCGTGATCCTGAAGTTCCTGCTCTGACGCCGCGACGCCCGGGTCGCTCCTGATCAGGAGCGACCCGGGCACGCGGCACAGCGCAGTACGGGTCAGGAACCGATGCTGATGCGGTCGGTCGCGACCGGTGTGTACGGGTCGTGCGCGGTCAGGTAGTTGGCGAAGCCGTCGATGTCGAGACCGCCGAAGAACTTGTCCGTCGCCGTGGTGAAGGCCGGGAAGCCGTCACCGCCGTCGGAGAGGAAGTTGTTCGTGACGATCCGGTAAGTCGTGCTGTCGACCAGCGGCTGACCGGCGATCTTGATCGAGCCGGGCACCACCTTGGAGCCGGCCGCCGCGGCCGGGTTCCACGTGTACGTGATCCCTGCGACCTGGAGCACCTTGAACTTCGGGGCTTCCGGACCGTTCAGGCCGGAGAACTGCTGTTCCAGCAAGGCTTTGATCTGGGTGCCCGTCATGTCCATGGAGACCAGGTAGTTGTTGAACGGCTGCACGGTGAACGCCTGGCCGAAGGTGACGGCACCACCGTTGGACGCCAGGTCGCCCCGGATGCCGCCCGGGTTCATGAAGGCGACGACCGGAGTCTTGCCGTTCGTCACGGCCGAGGTGTCCGCCAGTTGCGCATCGGCGATCAGGTTGCCCAGCGGCGATTCCAGCGAGTCATCGTTCGTCCTCACCACGGTCGGGGTGGTGATGTGGCCGATCACCTTGCTCTCGATCGGCGCGACCAGCGTCTGGTACTTCGTGATCAGTTTGGTCAGCGCCGGGTCCTTCGGCACGTCCTGGGTGACGATCTTGTTGTTCGCCAGCGTGTTCAGCCGGTCGACGTCGTGCGTGGCGTTGTCGATGCTCAGCCGGACCTCGGTGACGATCTTGCCGAAGGAGGACGCGCTGGTGACCAGGCGCGGCTTGTTGGCCGGGTCGTTGATCGAGCAGTTGTACGCCGCGTGGGTGTGCCCGGTCAGCACCGCGTCGATCGCCGGGTCGAGGTTCTTCGCGATCTCGGTGACCGGTCCGGAGATGCCCGGGCAGCTGTTGTAGGCCTTCGGGTCGGACGGGAAACCACCCTCGTGCAGCAGCACCACGATCGACTCGATGCCCTGCTTCCGCAGCTCCGGCACGAGCGCGTTGGCGGTCGCCACCTCATCGGTGAAGGTGAGCCCCGCGATGCCGGACTTGGTGACGATGTTCGGGGTGTTCTCCAGCGTCATCCCGATGAAGGCGACCTTCTGGCCGTCCTTGAACTTCTTCACCGTGTACGGCCGGAACAGCGTCTTCTTGGTGTTCTCGTAGAAGACGTTCGCGGACAGGTACTCGAAGTCGGCACCCTTGAACTCGTTCTTCGGGTCCGGGCAGGAGTTCTGGTTGTTCTGCCCGTCGCCGTCGTTGAGGCAGCCGCCCTTCTGCATCCGGAGCAACTCGTGCCAGCCCTCGTCGAACTCGTGGTTGCCGACCGACGTGGCGTCCAGGCCCATCTCGTTCATGGCCTCGATGGTGGGCTCGTCGTGGAACGCGGCCGACAGCAGCGGGGACGCGCCGATCAGGTCACCGGCAGCGACAGTGGCAGTCTCCTGCCCCTGCGCCTTGGCGGACGCCCGCAACATTTCCAGCTGGGTCGCCAGGTACTCGGCGCCGCCGGCCGGCGTTCCGTTGACGTTGCCACTCGAGCTGGTCGCCGGATTAGGCGCCAGGTTCCCGTGGAAGTCGTTGATCGAGAGCAATTGGATCTGGGTGTGCGTCGGCTTGGGTTTCGCCGGCGCAGCCTGGGTCACGGTTCCCCCCGTGGCCAAGCCGAGTACCACGGCGGCGCCGGCTGCCAGCAGGCCAACGGCCCGCGGTCCCCTCAGCCACGTCTTGTCTCGTCCTGTGAAGGCCATGTCTTCTCCGTCGTCGGTTCGATACCGCGGGTGCGCGGTTCCGCGAAAATTACCCGACCCGGCGCGCCTCACCAAGGCCTTGACTACGAACTGGCAAGGACCTTTTACGGTACTTACGTGACACTCGAAGCCGTACCTTCCCCGTTGCCCTCGGCTACTGCCGCCCTCGTCACCGAGCTCGCCCGTTCGGCTGCTGAGAGCGACGGAGTCCACCCGCTCTCCGAACACACGCTGCTCCACCTGGACGGCGAACACCCTGGCGACGTCCACGTGCTCGCGTACGCCGGGGAGCCGGGGACGAGTGACCTCGCCGGATACGCCGCGCTAGGCCCAGACGGATCAGCCGAGCTGGTAGTTGCCCCGCAGTACAGACGTCAGGGCTTCGGCACCTCGTTGCTGCGAGTGCTGCTCGACCACGGCGGCTCCAAGCTCGCTGTCTGGGCGCACGGCCGACTGCCGGGATCCGATCAGCTCGCTGCTCGCCTAGGCCTCGAGGTGACCCGCGAGCTGTACTTCCTGCGCAGGCCGACTGCTCCGCTGGCCGAGCCTGCCTGGCCGTCCAGCATCACGGTGCGCACGTTTGTCCCAGGCGAGGACGACGCCGCATGGCTCGCTGTGAACGCGGCAGCCTTCGCACACCACCCGGAGCAGGGCGGTTGGACGCAGGCCGACATGGCGGATCGCCTGCAGCAGCCGTGGTTCGACCCGGCCGGCTTCTTCCTAGCAGTGGACTCCACTGGGGCAGTGGCCGGCTTCCACTGGACGAAGGTGCACGAGGACGAAGGCGACGGCCCGTACGGCGAGGTGTACGTGGTCGGCGTATCCCCCGACCAGCAGGGCTCCGGCCTAGGCAAGGCACTCACCCTGCAAGGGGTTCGCCATTTGCAAGAGGACCGGGGGCTCGCATCGGTCGTCCTGTACGTCGACGGGACGAACACTGCCGCCCGTGCCCTCTACGAAAAGCTCGGCTTCACCACGGCGGCCCTGGACGTCCAGTTCGCCCCAAAATCCTTGTGAACGGTGTCACACCGGAATCATCCGCTCACTTGGCGTCATAAGCGGGTCGGTCTCCCGTCTCACCCTTAACCGGGAGCCGTCCGCCTCTACCCCCCAGCCGGGCGGCTCCTGGCCGCCAACCCGGTTATCCACATGCCTCCCCCGAACGCCGGGCGCGACGCTCCCTCACCCAGTTACGATCAGGGTCGACTACTGAGGGGTGACAACCGTGACTTACCGCAACAGGACGACCGCCCTACTAGCGGCCTGCCTAACCGCCACCCTCTTCCTCGCATCCTGCAGATCCTCCCCCGACGCGGGTCGGCCCGACAGCGCTCCGCCGTCTACAACTGCCAACTCCTCAATCACCCCGTCCCGACCCAGCGCGACACCTTCCGGACCACCTGTCCGCCCAACCACCGCTGAGGGCTTGACGCTATCCGCAGCCGAGGCGTTCTACCGGCACTATGTCGATCTCATGAACTATGCCTCGCAGACCGGCGAGACCGCTCCTTTGTTGGCGGCCAGCGAGAGCGGCTGCGAGCGATGCAAGGAGTACGCAAGCTTCGTCGCCAAGGTCAACGAGGCCAACGGCGGTCTAACCGGTGACTACCGGGAGCGGGTGAAGGAAGTTTCGGAGCTCGTCCGAGGATCCAGCGGACGTGTCGGCGGGTCAGCGATCGTCACCGTTGGCAACTACACGACAAAGGCGACGCCAACAACAAAGCCGATAGTCAGCAAAGCGGCCGAGTACACCGAGCAGATCGCGCTCTCACCTAGCGGCAGTAACTGGGTGATGTACGAACTGAAACTCGAAAGTCGATGAAGTCGTCAAGATTCGTTCCCGTATGGGTGGTGCTGGTCTGCGGCGCGCTCTGCTGGCAGGCGGTCACGACGGCGAACGCGAGCCAAGCTCCGGCGGCTTGGAATAACTCCGTCACGACACCGACGCCCCCACCGGTTGTCGTAGTCGGCGGGACGAAGGAAGGCGCCAAGGCCGGCGCAAGCAAAAAGGCCGATGGACGCTTGAAGACAGGAGATCCAAAGCCATCGCCCAAGAAGACCGGAGAACCGTCTCGCCAGGTTCCATCCGCACCGTCACTTCCGGTCGTTAGCCAGAAGAGAGATTTTCGACTCAACGTGGGGATCTGTGGGCGGCTTGGGCCTGACGGGACTGTGCCAGGGCCTCAGAGGTGTCAGCCCTTTGGACCGGGGCGGCCGGTGCCGCCTACTCAGGTGGTGGTGCGGCGGCTGCCGCAGCCTCAGGATGTCCGGTGGGAGCAGATCCTCACTGAGAACAAGGAGGTGCTGTTTCCGAAGCTGGGGGTGAAGGTACAGCCGGCGGGGCGGACGTTGGTGAATCTGGACACGATCGTGTACACGGATGAGAGCCGGGTCTCGACGAAAACCGTTACGTTGTTGGGGTTTCCGGTGGTGGTTGAGGCAACGCCGATGAGTTACAGCTGGGACTTCGGGGACGGGGGTCCTGTGCTGATCACGAGTACGCCGGGGAAGCCGTATCCGGCGAAGGAGATCACGCACAAGTACATGAAGCGTGGGTCGACGAAGGTCACGCTGACTACGAACTACGCGGCGCGGTTCAACGTTGCTGACACGGGGTGGCAGTACGTGGACGGCACTGTGCCGATTGCCGGGCCGCCGACAGTGTTGCTGGTTCGAGAAGCTGTACCTGTGCTGGTCGATCCGCCGCGCTGAATGGACAGGCCTTCGACCCCGCCGCGCTCAGTGGATGGACCTGCGCGGCCCCGCAGCCTGACGGGCAGGCTCTCGACGACCGGCTGGACCGAGTGCTCAGCCGGGGTTGAGGACTGAGCGGATGTGCTGCGCGATCCTGAGTTGGGCGGCGCGGGTCTCGCCGCCGATGGCGAGGATGTTCGCGTAGCCGTGGACCATGCCGGGTTCGCAGATGTGGGTGACCTCGACACCTGCGTCCGCGAGCAGGGAGGCGTATTCGTTGCCCTCGTCGCGCAATGGGTCGAAGCCTGCCGTCGCCACGATAGCCGGAGCCAGCCCGCTGAGGTCCTTGCCGAAGATCGGCGACACCATCGGGTCCGAGCGGGCCGCCGGGTCCGGGACGTAGTGGTCGCGGTACCAGTTGATGTCGTCCTCGGTCAGGAAGAACCCCGCCCCGAAAAGATCACGACTGGGCCGCCTGCCGACCAGGTCCACCGCGGGGTAGATCAGCACCTGAAGAGCCGGCGCCGGCAGGCCTCGTAGTACGCATTGCTGGGCGACAACTGCGGACAGGTTGCCGCCGGCGCTGTCGCCGCCGACCCCGACGAGGGCCGGATCGACACCGAGGTCCTCGGCATGTTCGACTGCCCAACTGAAGGCGGCGATGGCGTCCTCGGCGGCGACAGGGGCCTCGGCCTCCGGCGCGAGGCGGTACTCGACCGAGAGGATGCGGATCCCGGCCTCCTCAGCCAGGTCGCGGCAGTAAGCATCGTGGCTTTCCAGATCGCCCAGCACCCAACCACCGCCGTGGAAGAAGACGAGCAGGCCGCGTCCGGCCGAGCGCGGCACATAGAGCCGGGCGCCCAGTTGGCCGTCGGCGCCGCGGACGGTGAGCTCGGTCACGCGCTGTAGTTCGCGGGGGTGCCCGGCGACCAGGTGCGACATCGCCAGCAGGTTCGCGCGTGCCGCCGGGACCGACGACTTCATCGTCGAGGGCAACAAGCGCTCGATCCGCAACAGCAGCTGGAGATCGGGGTCCAGGACGTTGCCGTCGATCTGGATCGGAGCGCCGGCCAGGCGGCGCCGAACTATCGCGGGCAGGACCGTCACCGGCTTCAGGGCGCTGCCCTGCACCGTACCCAGCGCGGTCCGCAGCAGCGTGTCCACTCGTCGGTTCACAAGGAGTGACGCTAGCAACTGGGATTGCCTCGCCGCGCGGGCTACCTCCCGTTCACCTGGGGATGGGATGCTGGACAACGTGGCTGGAGACTTGTTGGCGTCGCACAACCGGGAGTACGACGTCGAGCCCCCGTACGACATCGCGGAGGCCGGCGATCTCCCGCCTGACCGGTTCTCGGACCGGGAGTTGAGCTGGCTCGCGTTCAACCAGCGGGTGCTCGAGCTCGCTGAGAGCGACCGGGTGCCGCTGCTCGAGCGGGCCAAGTTCCTCGCCATCTTCGCCAGCAACCTGGACGAGTTCTTCATGGTCCGGATCGCCGGGTTGAAGCGGCGGATCGCGGCCGGTGTCGCGGTCCGCGCGGCCAGCGGGCTGATGCCGCGCGAGGTGCTCGACCGGAGTCTCAGCCGCAGCCGCGAGCTGATGGACCGGCAGGCCGAGAACTGGCGCAAGGTGGTGTTGCCCGCGCTGGTCCAGGAGGGCATCGACATCCTCCGCTGGGACGAGCTGAACACCGGCGAGCGCGACGCGATGACCCAGTTCTTCAAGGACCGGGTGTTCCCCGTGCTGACACCGCTGGCGGTCGACCCTTCCCACCCGTTCCCGTACATCTCCGGCCTGTCGCTCAACCTCGCCGTGGTGGTCCGCAACCCCGACACCGGCGGAGAGCACTTCGCCCGGGTGAAGGTGCCGCCGCTGCTGCAGCGGTTCGTCCAGGTGGCCGAAGGCCGGTTCGTCCCGCTCGAGGACGTCATCGCCGAGCACCTGGGACAGCTCTTCCCCGGCATGGAGGTCACCCAGCACCACACCTTCCGGGTCACCCGCAACGAGGACCTGGAGGTCGAGGAGGACGATGCGGAGAACCTGCTCGCCGCGCTCGAGAAGGAGCTGCTGCGGCGCAAGTTCGGTCCACCGGTCCGCCTCGAGGTGGAGGAGTCGATCGACCCGCAGGTCCGGGCGCTGCTGGTGTCGGAGCTCGGCGTCAGCGAGGCCGAGGTGTTCGAGCTGCCGGGCCCACTCGACCTGCGCGGGCTGTTCGCGATCGCCGCGCTGGATCGGGCCGAGCTGAAGTACCCGGCCTTCGTGCCGTCGACCCACCCACACCTGGCCGAGGTGGAGACCTCCAACCCGGCGGACATGTTCCACGCGCTCAAGCAGCGCGACGTTCTGGTGCACCACCCGTACGACTCGTTCTCTACCTCGGTCCAGCGGTTCATCGAGCAGGCCGCGGCCGATCCGCACGTGCTGGCCATCAAGCAGACGCTCTACCGCACATCGGGTGACTCCCCGATCGTGGACGCGCTGATCGACGCCGCCGAGTCAGGCAAGCAGGTGCTGGTGCTGGTCGAGATCCAGGCCCGCTTCGACGAGCAGGCGAACATCAAGTGGGCCCGCCAGCTCGAGCACGCCGGCTGCCATGTCGTGTACGGCGTGATCGGGCTGAAGACACACTGCAAGTTGTCCATGGTGGTCCGCGAGGAGCCGGACGGATTGCGGCGCTACGTCCACATCGGCACCGGGAACTACCACCCCAAGACAGCAAGGGTCTACGAGGATCTCGGCCTGCTGACCAGCGACAAGGTCGTCACCGAGGACGTCGCGCACCTGTTCAATCACCTGTCCGGGTTCGCCCGCACCAGCGGCTACCGTCGCATCCTGGTGGCGCCCCAGTCCGTACGCCGGGGCCTGCTCGACCGGATCGAGCGAGAAGTGCAGCACCACCTGGCAGGGCGCCCTGCCAGGGTCAGGATCAAGGTGAACAGCCTGGTCGACGAGGCCCTCTCGGACGCGCTGTACCGCGCTTCGCAGGCCGGCGTACCGGTGGATCTGTGGATCCGCGGCATCTGCACCATCCGGCCCGGCATCCCCGGGCTGTCCGAGAACATCCGCGTGCGCAGCATCCTGGGCCGCTTCCTCGAGCACAGCCGGGTCTTCTGGTTCGAGAACGGCGGTGAGCCGGAGGTGTGGATCGGGTCCGCCGATCTGATGCACCGAAACCTGGATCGCCGCGTCGAGGTGCTGGTCCAACTGAAGGAGCAGGACCACGTCACCGAACTGGGCGACCTGTTCGACCTGGGATTCGACGAGGGCACCGGCTCCTGGTGGCTGCAGCCCGACGACACCTGGCAGGCTCGGCTGACCGGGCCGGACGGCCAGCCGCTGCGCGATCTGCAAGAACGGCTGATCGCCACGCGTGGCCGCCGTCGGCAAGCAGAACCTATTACCTAGGCTTGAAACCATGAGCAACCCGGCGACGGTCATCGCCGCGGGTGGTGTCGTGTGGCGGGACCGGCGCGGCGCCCGCCAGGTCCTGCTGGTGCACCGCCCCCGGTACGACGACTGGTCCCTGCCCAAGGGCAAGCTGAACCCGCACGAGCATGTGCTGCTGGCCGCCCGGCGCGAGATCGAGGAGGAGACCGGTCGGCGCGTGATCCTGGGTCCACCACTCGGCGTGCAGCGCTACCAGGTCCGCAAGAACGGCGGCACGGTGCCGAAACTCGTGCACTACTGGGCCGCCTCGCCCACGGGACGCGACACCGGGTTCGAGCCGAACGACGAGGTCGACCTGCTCGAGTGGCTCGACGTCGAGAAGGCCCGGAACCGGCTCAGCTACCCCCGCGACGTGGACATCCTTGACTCCCTGGAGGGAAAGGTCCCGGTCGTCTCCAGCCTGGTTCTCATCCGGCATGCGGAGGCGATGAAACGTAAGGACTGGGACGGCGAGGACACAGCTCGGCCGCTGACCGCAGAGGGAGAGGCCACGGCCCAGCGACTGGTAGGCGTCCTGGCCGCGCTGGGCGTCGATCGCGTGCTGAGCAGCGATGCGGAGCGGTGCGTGGCCACGGTCGCGCCGTACGCCGCTGCGATCGGGAAGAAGGTCCACCTCTACCCCGAGATCTCGGAGCGAGGGTACGAGGCGGACCCGGAGGCTCTGCGTGGCATGGCGGAGCGAGCCTGGAAGCGCGGCAAGGTCACGGCGGTCTGCTCGCATCGGCCGGTCCTGCCCGCGCTGGCCCGCGAGTTGGGCCTCAAGGTCGGACGCTTTGCCCCAGGGGCCTTCGTGGTCGCGCACCGGCTGCCGAACGGCCGGATGGTCCACGAACGCTTCAACGCCCCCTGAGCACTTCCCCGGCTCGCGAGGCGAGCGCCTCGATCCTTGGATTGAGCCCGTGGAACTCGGACACGTGCCGCTCCACGATCTGTTGCTGGATGGCGATCTCCGCCTGGTCCAACGCGGCGAACAACCCGACCGAGTCGCCGCAGCGGACGAAGGCGATCGCGAAGGCGGCCTCGGCCATGCTCGGCTTGTACTCACGGGCCGGTACTGCGGGAACGACCGCCGCGCTCGCGGGGAGTCCGGCAGGCCGCACCACCGGGACGGGACGCGCCGGCGCATAGGAGCCGGGCTTGATCCCGAACTGACTCAGGTCACCACGCACGCTGAACTCCTCGCCCGGCTTCAGCGGATATCCCCGACCGGCCAGGCACCCGGTCAGACCCTTGCTATGGGCAACCATGATCGCCTGGACCTTCTTCACCCGATCCTGGACGAGCGCGTTGCCAAGCTCGGCGTACCGGTCCCGCAGGGCGCCGACCTCGTGCGGATCACCGAGCGGCTCGCGGGCGGACTTCTCGCACCGCGCGGCCGCGTCGAGAAAGGCCGGCTCCTTCCTGTCGATCACCGCCCGCTGCGCGCGCTTCGGCGTACCGAAGCCGTGTTTGCGGGCCTCCGCCTCCGTGCGCGGGCTGATGACGGGCTCGAAGAGAGCAGGCACGACCGGGTCGGGCTCTGCGCCGAGCGCCCGCTCCTGCGGATAGCCGGCCTCGGCCAGACAGTCGTTGAACAAGGACAGATCGGCCTTCTCGACCAGCATGACGTCGGCCCGGCGATAGAGGTCGAAGGGACGTGCGCCGGCCGGCAGCGGCGGCAGTTCGGCAGCCCGCGGTACGGGCTGAGCACCGCAACCGACAACGGCGGCCAGCACAGCTATCACCAGCGCAACCTTGCGCATGCCCTTGCTCCCTTCTCAACCAGGCTTGACGAACAGGGACGCGGGTACCAGCCGGCGCCCGCGTCCCCGACGGCGTCCCAAGACGTCTCAGCAGGCGGCGCGCTTGTGGCTGTTGTTCTCGTCGTTCAGGTCATTCGCGAAGTTCGACCACGTGGTCGACCTCGACGGGAACTGCCAGCTGTCGTTCACCCAGTCACCGGATTCGGTCACGCACACCGCGCTCACGGTGTCGCGGTTCTTGATCGAGCTGGCGTTGTGCCAGAAGGGCGTCCCGGACGAGAAGTTGCCCTCGTTGCCGTGAGCCGACGAGCCGTAGTAGAAGTGCCGCTGGCCGCCACCGCCGCCGGCGTGCTCGGCGAAGCAGATCTCACCGGAGTTGCAGGCCAGCAGGCCGTCGCCGTTGTCGGCGCTGGCCATCGTGCCACCCGCGACGGCCAGCGCCGCGGTCACCGCAAATCCCCCGACGATCCTCGTGATAGCGCGCATATCCCTCTCCCTGTGATCGAAGTCCGGCACCGCCTTCGCGGCCCTGGGGAAGAGTCAATCCGAGCTACTGCACGAGGTCCCGTGTCGTTCGGACACCTGCGCCCTGTCCGCACGGACAGGTGGTCGGCAGCAGACCTGACCGAACGGCCAGCTTGACGATGTGGGCCCGGTTCCGCGCTTGCAGCTTCGCCAGCAGGTTGGACACGTGGTACTTCACCACCCGTTCGCTGCGTTGCAGCCGCGACGCGATCTCCCGGTCCGTGTGGCCGTCGGCAACCAATTTCAGGACCAGGTGCTCGCTCGGCGTCACGGCGCCCTGGCCTTGGCTGCTGCCCGCCTCGGCCTGCCGGTACGACGGTTCGCCCCGGCGCAGGATGTCGGCGCCCAAGGTCGGGCTGATCCAGCCACCCGGGGCCCGGCCGGACCGGATCGCCAGCAGGCTGTCCCCGATGTCCTCGGCCGTCGACACGATCCCGTCCACCCCGGCCGCGACGTACTCCCGCAGCTCGGCCACGGATGGCACCTCAGCCGTGACGAGCGCGACCACCTTGAGCGCCGGATCGCGTCGCCGGACGAGCTCCAGGATGTCCTGCCTGAGCTTGGTGTCCACGAGCAGCACGTCCGGCCGGTCCGCCGCAGCCACGCCCGCGACCGCTTCCGTAGTACCGGCGACTTCGATCCCGGTCTGATCACCCACCAGGGTCCGTACGCCGGCCCGGACCACCGGGTTCGGCACCACGATCACCACCCGGGTCCACACGTCCCCGGACAGCACCAACCCCAGACCTTGCGGCATTGCGGCCCCCAGCCTCTTCGCCGTCGCGCCCGCAGCGCCTCACCACTTGCGGACTACCTCTGGAAAAGTAGGTGACCGACTACCCATCGTCAATCGTTTCGAGACAGATAGTAACGTCCTGCCTACGGACAGGGATCAGGTTGCCTTCGATCGTGTCCGGTTTCGGGACAGTCGTCGGAGTTACGCCAGTTCCTGCGGGTATGTTCCTACCGAGGCTGCAGCAGGGGCGTCCCACCGGGCGCCGGCTCACGGAGAGGTTCAGGGCGCACCATGACGACGATGCGAGAACTCACTCTGATCGGTATCCGGATGGAGTCGCCCGACCGGGCGCCCGTGATGATGCTGCGCGAGACGGAGGGCTACCGCTACCTGCCGATCTCGATCGGCTCGGTCGAGGCCACCGCGATCGCCTACGAGGAGCAAGGTCTGCGCCCGTCGAGACCGTTGACCCACGACCTGATGCGCGACCTGATCGAGGCCTTCGGCGTCCACATCGAGGCCGTCGAGATCGTCGAACTGCGCGACGCCGTCTTCTACGCCGAACTGGTGCTCGGCAACGGCGTCCGCGTCTCCGCCCGTCCGAGCGACTCGGTCGCCCTCGCGGTCCGGCTCGGGACGCCGATCCGCTGCACCGAGCAGGTCCTGCGCGAAGCAGGCGTGGCCACCCCGGAGGAAGAGCAGGCCGAGCTGGAACGCTTCCGCCGCTTCCTCGACGGCGTCGCGCCCGAGGACTTCTCCAGCTGATCCCCGCAGCAGGTGCGATCGGCTGCCGGGTTGACCCCGCGATGCGCTAGGTTCGACCGACACTGGCGTCGGGGTGATCGCCAGACTCGTCCTTCCTGGGGGTTCCATCATGCGCAGGCCCGCGCTCGCCGTACTGTCCTTGTCCCTCCTGGCCGGCGCGCTCACCGCGCCGCAGGCTCTGGCCGCGGATCCGCTGGTCACCCTGAGCTGGGCCGACAGTACCCACAAGGCCGTACGGGTCAGCTGGCCTACTGACGACAAGGCGAACATCGTCTACGTCATCCGGGAAGGGGTCGGCATCTACGACGTCGAGACCGCCGCGCCCGGACCCGACACGGTCGACATCCCGACCACCACCTTCCCGGCGAATCACCGGATCCGGATCGACGTGCGTGCCAAGACGTCTCCGACCACGACGACCACGGTCGGTTCGTCCGCGGTGTTCGACACCGACGTGCGCTTCGACGGCTTCATCCGCAAGCTCCAGCCGAACACGAACAGCACGCTCGCCCTGGAGTGGATCTACACAGGTCAGCCCGACGACGCCGCCGACCCGCTCGACCTGGCGATCAGCCATGCCGGCGGCCCGATCGCCAGTACGCCGACCGGCTGCGGCTGGGAGCAGTTGGCAACCGTGCCGGGTTCACCAGCCGCCACAACGCTGGCGAGCCGCCCCCGGCCGTACAAGCTGGGCATCCGGTCCAACGAGGAGTGGGGCTCGCTCGACAGTTCGATGCAGTGGGAAATCGACGACCAGGCGGTCACCACGACCCTGCCGGCCTTCGGCGCCTTCAACCATCCGGTCACGCTCCAGGGCAAGCTCGAACTGATCCGGCCCGGCGCGTGTGTCGACGGGAAGCCGCGACCGACCGTCCGCACCCCGTACGGCGGCACCTACCTCACTCTGCAGGCCCGCTCGAGTTCCATCGCACCGTGGGTGCAGGTGGCGAGCGGCATCTACACCAATCCCTCGACCGGGCGGTTCGTGGTGGACGTCAGGCCGCTCGGCACCCGGCAGTACCGCATCTTCGCGCCTGGCACCGGCGAGATCCAGGTCGCCAGCGGCCTCACTGGCGCGACCTTCCACGGCTTGTCCGCCGCGACCACCCTGACGACGCGCTATCAGGTGAACACGGCGAAGTTCTACGACCCGACCGTCGCGCCGGGCCAGCCTGCGACGATCGCGCTGGCGGTCGGCCCGGCGAACAACGTGCGAACCACGTTGCAGCGCTGGGACGGCAAGGCCTGGGTCTCGATCAAGTGGGTCTACCTGACCAAGGGCGTCGCCCGCTACACCTTCCCGGCCCCGGGCCGCGGCAACACCGCCTACCGTTTCGTCGTACCGCCGACCACCTACAACGGCCTTCCGGTCGCCGGCATCACCACGGGCAGCATCGTCCTCGTGGTTCGGTGATCGGCTGCTGAACCCGGCGAGACCGGGGCCTGAACATCGAACCCGCCGGGCCACGGGAGCGATATCGGGCTGTGACCAACAGGCGTTTGGAATGACACTGAGTCACGGCAGGTGACTCAGTTCACCTGATAGCCGCCTGGCGGAATGCCAGATGTCGCGATCGCTACCGGAACCGTTCACCACCCGTTCACCCGCGACGGACCGCCCGGTCACCTGCTCTCCCTACCTTTTGTGGAAGTTCAAGAAGTCTGATCCCCGCAGAAGGGCAACACTCTCGTGTCCGTCAACCGCCTGCTCCGCGTCGGCACTGTCGCCGTCGCTTCCCTCGGCGTCCTCGCACTGAGCGCCTGTGGCAGTGACCCGACGCCGTCCGGCTCCTCGAGCCCCTCCGGCTCCACCTCGACCTCCACCGGCGCAGCCGACTGCCCCAAGGGCACCCTGAACGCCGAGGGCTCCACGGCGCAGAAGAACGCGATCGAGGAAGTCATCGCGAAGTACAACGCGAAGTGCGCCGACGTCACGGTGAACTACAACCCGACCGGCTCCGGCGCGGGGATCAAGCAGTTCAACGCGAACCAGGTCGACTTCGCCGGTTCGGACTCGGCGCTGAAGACCGTGTCGACCGACGGCAGCGAGACCGAGGCGGCCGCGGCCCAGAAGCGGTGCGGCGGCAGCCCGGCGCTGAACCTGCCGATGGTGATCGGCCCGATCGCGATCTCCTACAACCTCGACGGCGTCAGCAAGCTGATCCTCGACGGCCCGACCGCCGCGAAGATCTTCCAGGGCACGGTGAAGACCTGGAACGCGCCGGAGATCGCCGCGCTGAACCCCGGTGTGACCCTCCCGTCGTCCCCGATCGCGGTCTTCTTCCGCTCGGACGACTCCGGCACCACCGAGAACTTCGCCAAGTACCTGGCCGCCGCGGGCGGTGGCGCCTGGAAGGGCAAGCCGGCCAAGAAGTGGACCGGCACGGGCGCCGGCAAGGAGAAGTCGGCCGGTGTCGCCGAGGGCGTGAAGAGCACCAAGAACTCGATCACCTACGTCGAGTGGTCCTACGCGATCGACAACAAGCTCGGCATCGCGCAGATCGACAACGGCTCCGGCAGCCCCATCGAACTGACCGCCGACTCCGCCTCGAAGGCACTGGCCGCGGCCAAGCCGGCCGGCACCGGCAGCGACCTGTCGCTGAAGCTGGACTACGCGACCAAGGCCGCCGGCACCTACCCGATCATCCTGGCCACCTACGAGATCGCCTGCAGCAAGGGCCTCCCGGCTGAGAAGACCGCGCTGGTGAAGAGCTTCCTGAGCTACTTCGCGAGCGCCGACGGCCAGGGCGCGCTGACGGCACTGAACTACGCGCCGCTCCCGGAGGAGCTGCGGACCAAGGTCGACGCCGCCATCCAGGCGATCAGCTGACCTGCGACATCCGCGGTACGAAGTGATGCGAGCCCCGGCCGGTCCCCACAGCGGACGCGGCCGGGGCTCCACCTCGTGAAGCCGGCACCTCGACCAGTCACTTGGAGCACCACCCATGAGTAGTACAGACGGCACGGCACCGCCGGACCGGCCGACCGACCGCGTTCCCGGGCCGAAGCTGGATCTCGGACCGGTCGGACACCTGGGCGACCGGCTGTTCGCCGGGCTCGCCCGCGGCTCCGGCGGTCTGGTGGTCCTGATCGTCGCGTTCGTCGGCATCTTCCTGCTGGCGCTGGCGATCCCGGCGCTGGCCAAGGACCAGAGCAGCTTCCTCTTCTCCCGGATCTGGCAGCCGGGCGGCGACACCCCGAAGTTCGGGATCGCGGCCCTCTTCTACACCACCCTGATCAGCTCGATCATCGCGATGGTGATCGCGGTCCCGATCGCGGTCGGTGTCGCCCTCTTCAGCACCTACTACGCACCCAAGCGGCTGGCCCGCCCGGTCTCGTACGCGATCGACCTGCTGGCGGCAGTCCCCTCGATCGTCTACGGCCTGTGGGGCATCCTCTTCTTCGCGCCGATCCTGCGGCCGGTGATCAACGGCCTGGCTTCAGCGCTCGGCTGGATCCCCCTGTTCGCGAAGCCGGGCACCGCGGACCTCGGCGTCGTCTTCACCGCCTCGGTGGTGCTGGCGATCATGATCCTGCCGGTGGTCACCGCGATCAGCCGGGAGATCTTCGCGCAGACCCCGATCGCGCACCGCGAGGGCGCACTCGCGCTAGGCGCCACCCGCTGGGAGATGATCCGGATGGCGGTGCTCCCCTACGGCCGGTCCGGCGTGGTCAGCGCTTCGATGCTCGGCCTCGGCCGCGCGCTCGGTGAGACCGTCGCCGTGCTGATCATCCTGTCGGTGCCGAACGGCAACGACCCGTGGGTCTCGTCCATCTTCGCCGGCGGCGAGACCTTCGCCTCGAAGATCGCCAACAACGCCGCGGAGTTCGACTCGCCGGAGAAGACCGGCGCCTACATCGCTGCCGGCCTGGTGCTGTTCGTGGTGACCTTCCTGGTCAACTCGGCCGCGCGGCTCATCGTGGCCCGCAGTACCCCTGGCGGCAAACGCACGCGCAAGGTGCGGCGCGTCGGTGACAAGGATCAGGCCGCGCAGATCGAAGGAGCTACCCCGTGACGACCACCCTCGCGGCGAACCGCCCGGCCTACGACGGCCGCGCGCTCGACCTGACCGGTAAGTCCGGGATCCGGGCGTTCAAGAACACCCTCGCCACCGTGCTGATCGTGCTCTGCTTCCTGGTCGCGCTGATCCCGCTGCTGTGGATCCTGTGGACCGTGGTCAGCAAGGGCTACCACCTGCTGCTGGACGCGAACTGGTGGGGCCAGTCGCAGCGCGGTGTGACCGTACGCCGGGTCGGCGGCGGTGCGTACCACGCGATCATGGGCACGCTGATCATGTCCCTGATCACGGCGGTGATCGCGGTTCCGATCGCCGTCCTCGGCGCTGTCTACCTGGTCGAGTACGGCAAGGGCAAGCGCGCCGCGAAGGTGGTCAGCTTCATGATCGACATCCTGACCGGTGTCCCGTCGATCGTGGCCGCGCTGTTCATCTACGCCGTCTGGATCACGGTGCTCGGCTTCAACCGCGTCGGCTTCGCGGTCTCGCTAGCCCTGGTGCTGTTGATGCTTCCCGTCGTGCTGCGCTCCACCGAGGAGATGCTGAAGCTGGTGCCCGACGAGCTCCGCGAAGCGTCGTACGCGCTGGGGGTGCCGAAGTGGAAGACCATCCTCAAGGTCGTCATACCGACCGCGTTCGGTGGCATCATCACCGGCGTGATGCTCGGTCTGGCCCGGGTGATGGGCGAAACGGCCCCGCTGTTGATCCTGGTCGGCTACTCCAAGAACATCAATCTGAACCCGTTCAGCGGCTTCATGGGAGCGCTGCCGACGATGATCAACCAGGACCGGACCGAACTGGCGCTGCAGCCGGCCGCGGACCGGGTGTGGGCGGCAGCGCTCACCTTGATCCTGCTGGTCCTACTGCTCAACATCCTGGCCCGCGTGATCGCGCGGTTCAGCGCCGTCAAGTCCAAATAGTCGAGAGGTTCTGAGTCGATATGGCGAAGCGCATCGAGGTCAGCGGCCTCAACGTCTACTACAGCGATTTCAAGGCCGTCGAGGACGTGTCGATGACGATCGAGCCCCGCTCGGTCACGGCGTTCATCGGACCCTCCGGCTGCGGCAAGTCCACCTACCTGCGCACCCTGAACCGGATGCACGAGGTGATCCCCGGCGCCCGGGTGGAGGGCAAGGTCGTGCTCGACGACCAGGACCTCTACGGGCCCGGCATCGACCCGGTCGCGGTCCGCCGGGTCGTCGGCATGGTGTTCCAGCGGCCGAACCCGTTCCCGACCATGTCGATCTTCGACAACGTCGCGTCCGGGCTGAAGCTGAACGGCGTGAAGGACCGCAAGAAGCTCACCGAGGTGGTCGAGCGGTCCCTCAAGGGCGCGAACCTGTGGACCGAGGTGAAGGACCGTCTCGACAAGCCGGGCGCCGGACTGTCCGGTGGCCAGCAGCAGCGGCTGTGCATCGCGCGGGCGATCGCGGTCGAGCCCGAGGTGATCCTGATGGACGAGCCCTGCTCGGCCCTGGACCCGATCTCCACGCTGGCGATCGAGGACCTGATCGAGAAGCTGAAGGACCGCTACACCGTCGTCATCGTGACGCACAACATGCAACAGGCGGCCCGGGTCTCCGACCAGACCGCCTTCTTCAACCTCGCCGCGACCGGCAAGCCCGGCCGCCTGATCGAGATGGGCCCGACCAAGCAGATCTTCTCCAACCCGGGCGAGAAGGCCACCGAGGACTACATCACCGGCCGCTTCGGCTGATGCCTCCGGCATCCAATGCCGGGTGACAGTTGTCGATCCTGCGATCGGCCCACTTGCCACTTGCTGCAGTGCATGCACAGATCGGCGGCTCGCCTTCCAGAAGGCCGCCGCAGAACCCCTCTGACCGCTAGCCTTTGCCCAGGAAACCCGGGACTCCGGGCGGGCCGGCGGCAGTTCGACGCAAATTCCGGGCTCCGGCGGTCCACCAGAGCCCGGGTCGAACTGTGACGAAAGGACCAACGTGAGCGACCAAAACGTGCCCCCGGGCAGTGGACCGGAGGACCGCCCGAACGAGGGGCCGGGCAACGCCGGCGGACCCCCGTCGTACGGGCAAGGTCCGCAGGGTCCGGGACAAGGCCCATCTGGTCCCGGCTCGATGCCGCCCGGGCAGCCAGGGTATGGCGCTCCGGGACAGTACGGCGAGCAGCCCGGCCAGTATGGACAGCAGCCAGGCGGACCCGGTCAGTACGGCCAGCCTCAGTACGGCCAGCCTCAGCAGTCCAACATGCCGCCCTACCCGGGTCAGCCCGGCCAGTACGGCGGTCCTGGTTACGGCCCTGCCGGGGGACCACAAGGACCGGACTACGGTCAAGTCGCGCAGGCCCAGAGCGGGCTCGTGCAGATTCCCGGTGTCGGGACCGTCAAGATCGCGACGCTCGGCTCCCGGGCGCTCGCCCGGATCATCGACTCGGTCATCCTCACCGTTGTCGTCTACATCCTCTGGGCAGTCATCCTCGGTGGCACCTCAGCGGCGGTCACCAATGCGGACGGAACCGTCAGCGACGGCGCGGCGGGCGGCATCATCGGCGCCTTCTTCGCCGCTTTCCTGATCACAGTAGCGCTCACGATCGCCTATGAGGTGGTCCTCACCGCGGTCAAGGGTCAGACGCTCGGCAAGATGATGATGGGCATCAAGGTCGTGCGCTCCGGCGACGGCCAGGTGCCAGGCTTCGGCCCGTCGTTCATGCGGTGGCTGTTGCCGATCATCGGTGCGCTCATCTGCTTTGTCGGCCAGATCCTGGTCTACTTGTCGCCGCTGTTCGACAGCTCCGGCCGGATGCAGGGCTGGCACGACAAGGCAGCGAACACTCTGGTCATCAGCCTGCGATAGTCGACCGGTGGGACGAGATGAGTGACGGGAGGCGCTGTGCTGCAGCCACACGAGCGGGACTGGTGGGACGCATGGAATCTGTGGAATGCGTTGAACCAGGGCCTGCAGCCACAGCCCCTTCCCCCACCGGTGCAGCTGGATCCTGGTGAGCTCTGCTACGCGATAGAGCCTTGCGAGGTGCGACGATTCGATGGTGTGCGGCTGGCCTTCGGAAGCTCCGAAGGCCACGCCGCAGCGGCTCAGTGGCGCAGCATCGATAACGGCACCGCGGTTCTGACCCAGTACCGCGTGCTGATGCTCGGTCGTGTGGGGCCACAGACGTTCGGCATGCCGACCGTGACCCGGATGTGGACTGAGCACGACGGCATAGTGCTCGCCTATGGCGAGGAGCAGTACAAGCTCTGCACGCCGCGGCCGACCTGGTTCGACGTCCTGATCAACCAGGTGGCCTTCAACCGCCGGATGGACCTGGTGGTACCGACCTTCGTCACGGCCGCCTGGCGCCGGGCCGGTCTGGTCTGAGGCAACCCAGGCTCTGCTGCTGGCGGACCACGATCATTCCGGTTCATTTTGCCCAGAGCAGGTCCAGCGCCCAGCGTCAATTGAGGTTCCGCAGAACCCCGTACAGCAGCAGACCGGCGACCACCAGCTTTGCCGACCAGTTCACGGCGCGCGGACTTATCCGGAGCCGGGGAAGTTTGACCAGCCTGATCCACTCCAGCGCCCAGGCAACCAGTTGATAGCCGACACCGAGGCCGATCAGAGGCCCGAGCACCAGCACTACACAGTTGAAGTTCCAGGCAGCGACGAAATCACCGCGCAGCAGTGACGCTGCCATCCGGGTCGACCCGCACAGCGGACAGTTCAGCCCGGTCGTCGCGTGCAGTACGCAGGGGATGCCGATCCGGCCACCCGAAAGCTGGTAGACCGCAGCGACACCGAGTCCACCCACCCCGGCGGCAGCCAGACCAAGCGCCCGGCGGTCCACAGGCTCGACCGGCCCGCTCGGGCGGAGAAGGATAGCGTGGGCCGAAGGGGTCATTGCACCAAGGTAGACCCAGCTGCAGTGGAAATGGACACAGCATGAGTACTCCGACACCACCCCCGGGCGACGACCCGCAGGATGAGCCGTCCGGACCGCAGGGTAAGCCGCCGAACGGGGAGAACCCACCTGGCCAGCGAGGCTTCCCGAACCAGCCGGTCCCGGGCCAACCGCAGTACGGCCAGCCGCCGTACCGGCAACCCCCGTACGGCGAACCGCCATACGGGCAACCCCCGTACGGCGAACCGCCGTACGGGCAACCGCCGTATGGGCAACCGCAGCCCGGCCAGCCCAGCCAGGCACAGTACGGGCAGGTCCCGTATGGCCAGCCTCCGCACGGGCAACCGGGTTTCGGGCAGCCGTACCCGTATCCGTACGGGTACGGGTACGGCTATGACGGTCCCGGTGGCGCCGAGTTGGCCGGCTGGGGATCGCGCGTCGGCGCCGCCCTGATCGATGGTTTGATCATCTGGGTGCCGGCGGGGATCGGCTACGCGGTGTTCATCGCCAACCTCATCTCGAGATCGGAGAACGCCTATCCCGATGATCGTCCGACAGCGGGCGCGACCATCGTCTTCCTGATCGGCATCCTCGCCAGCCTCGGTCTTTGGATCTGGAACCGGGTGATCCGCCAGGGCAACACCGGCCAGAGTGTCGGCAAGAGCGCGCTGCACATCAAGTTGGTTGCCGCTGACACCTTCCAGCCGATCGGCGCCGCGAGGTCCCTGCTGCGGGAGGTCCTGCGCGTCATCTTCGACAGCGCCTGCTTCCTCAACTCGCTCTGGCCGTTGTGGGACGAGCAGAAGCAGACGTGGCACGACAAGGTCATGTCGACCTACGTCATCAAGGTCTGAGCTAGCGCGACAGCAGGACGCCGGCGCAGGTCACGGACCACAGGACGCTGGTGAAAGTACCGATGATGAAGCGTTCGGCGACCGCCTGAGGCGTCACCGACGCAGGCTGGTCCGGGCTCCGCAACTCGGGGTACCGGGCCAGCCCTTTGATCGCAAGCACGATCGCCAGCCCTTCCGGCCAGCCCGCCACGATCGACGCGAAGATCGCGCCACGCTCCAGCGCTCCGATCAAGGCGCCCCCGCGCAAGACCTCCCCGGCCTGCTGGGTCGATTGGGACCGGGTGTTGCCGCGGTCGACCAGCGCGAGCACCGATGTCGTCAGCGGGCCGCCGCCGGCTACCGCGAATGCGCCTGCCAACAGCAGCAGGACGTTCCACCAGCCCTCGCGCCAGCCGACGACCCCGTCGCCGGCAAGGAGGATGACGCCTACTGCGACCAGGCAGGCCAGCGTCACTCCACTGAGCACAATCTCCAGGGTGGACCCGGACTCGAGCGTCCACGCCAGTACGGCGAGGATCAGCCCGGCCGCGATCAGCGACAGGACGAGTGCCGTCATGCAGCGTCGCCCGACTCGAGCAGTTCGGCCGCGTCGAGCAGCTCGGCCGCGAGCACCCGGCCGCGTTGTTCTTCGGTGAACCCGGCCGCTTGGGCCCGCTGGGTCACCGCGGACTGACTGATTCCCAGTTTCACGCCGATCTCCCTGCGGGTGAGTCCCTCGGCGAGCAGGTCGGCCACGGCCCAACCACGCTCGCTCCTGCGTCGCAGTACCGAAGCCATCAGCCAGAGCACGGTCTCCACCTGTTCGGCGGCGTGCGCGTTGCTCCCGATCACGGTCACGTGGTGGGGGCTGGACTTGGCGCGGTTGACGGCCTCCCGCGCGTTCACGAACGCGGGGCCGCTGCCCGCCCTGGTACTACGCGGCAGCGGTTCGTCCACTTCACCGAATCCGAGCCCGATGTACCAGCGGTCAGCCCGGAGCAGCTCGACGATCACGTCGATGGTGGCGCGTGCTTCGGACAGCACGCCCTGCACTTCATCACCCGCGGTCCGCTCGAACCTGCGCAGCAACCCGGTCCGCCGCGGCCGTCGGTTGAGCGAGGTCAGCAGGTCGGGAACCACATCCGGCGTGGACCGACTGGCTCGCTGATCTACCGTTAGAACGAAGACCATCGCCCTGCACCTCCTTCCCGACGCATGATTAAGGCTACAGCCTTATTCACGTAGGGTGAAGGGCAGAACCTGAATCGGTTCCCTCGATCACGCAAAGTGATCGGGTTGTCGACTGCCGATCTCGCCCTCTCCGCTGGTTTCGGGCCCGCTCGCGGATCGACTCACCGTCCACCCTCACTCCGAGTCAGGGAGCTTTCGCTCGGGTCTCAAGCGGTACGACGCGGGCGGGGCTCGCCGGTCAACCGGCCGCCGGCTCTGGCTCGCCGGTCAACCGGCCGCCGGCTCCGGCTCCGGCTCGCCGGTCAACGCCGGCTCTGGCTCGCCGGTCAACGCCGGCTCTGGCTCGCCGGTCAACCGGCCGCCGGCTCTGGCTCGGCGGTGAGTCAGCCGCCGCTGTCAACCGCCGCTTCGCAGGGGCGGCTGCGGGTTCGTGCATAGGAAGGGCGGGCGCCCAGCACCCGAGTGGTACTCGTACCGCTTGCCGTCTGCCTCTAGCACGATCCGGCTGCCGTTGGTGAGGACCTGGGCGTATTGCATGCCCGGCTGCGGACAACCAAGGCTTGCGTCCCGCCAAGTCACCTCCTCGGAGCTGACCACAGTGACCTGCTCGGCACCAATCCTCAGGCGCCCGGTCAGATCCGACTTCGCCTGCTCGACAGATCCCTGCGCCGGCGTACTCGACCCACCGCTAGATGGTGTCGCGGAAGGGCTCACAGTGTTCTCCTGCCCGGTGGACGGGGGCGAATCGGACTCGTTGCCGCAACCGCCGAGCAGCAACAGAGCCGCGCCGAGAGCCCCCACAACGACAAACCTCATGACGAATCACCTGCCGACCCCATCGTAGGCAACAACACCTTCCCGACCAGCCAGGTCCCAGCTCCATCGACGCGCTCGGCGTGGAGTCTTGTTGCCGACAATCGATTCCCGTTCGTCGACGACTGAACCGCCACTCCCCCCGTACGGGTGGTCCGGACTGCGCGCTGGTGGGGTCGGCTGGCGGGTTCTTCGGCCGATAGCGCCAAGTAAAGGCGGTACCGGTCGAAGAACCCGTTACCGGCGGCGGGGATGCGGCTGAGCCGCTGCGGGGTGGGCCGCTGCGCGGGCGCGCCGCTGCGGGGTGCGCCGCTGCCGGGGGTGGTGGGCCGCCCGGCGCTTGCGTCCGAATGACTGTGGGGCAGGCCCTTCGGTTCTTCGGACGCAAGCGCGGCATCAGCTGCGCGGGTGCGCCGCTGCCGGGGGTGGGCCGCTGCCGGGGTGCGGCGCTGCGGGGTGCGGCGCTGCGGGGTGGGCCGTTGCGCGGGTGCGCCGCTGCCGGGGTGCGCCGCTGCCGGGGGTGCGCCGCTGCGCGGGCGCGCCGCTGCCGGGGGTGGTGGGCCGCCCGGCGCTTGCGTCCGAATGACTGTGGGGCAAGCCCTTCGGTTCTTCGGACGCAAGCGCGGCATCAAAGGGTCAGTCGACGACGGGGAGGTAGACCTTGTTGTCGTTGGACTTGAAGGTGTCGGACATCTCGGCGAAGCCCGCCTCGATGGCTTCCGTGGAGGTCAGCCCCTTCTCCTCGGCGTACTTGCGGATGTCGGCGGTGATCCGCATCGAGCAGAACTTGGGGCCGCACATCGAGCAGAAGTGGGCGGTCTTCGCCGGCTCGGCCGGGAGCGTCTCGTCGTGGTAGGACCGGGCCGTGTCAGGGTCGAGGGAGAGGTTGAACTGGTCCTCCCAGCGGAACTCGAACCGCGCCTTCGACAATGCGTCGTCCCAGTCCTGCGCGCCCGGGTGCCCCTTCGCCAGATCCGCTGCGTGGGCGGCGATCTTGTAGGTGATCACCCCGGTCTTCACGTCATCGCGATCCGGCAGCCCGAGGTGTTCCTTGGGCGTGACGTAGCACAGCATCGCCGTACCGAGCCAACCGATCTGGGCGGCCCCGATCGCGCTGGTGATGTGGTCGTACGCCGGCGCCACATCCGTTGCCAACGGCCCCAAGGTGTAGAACGGCGCCTCGCCGCAGAGCTCCTCCTCGAGCCGGACGTTCTCCGCGATCTTGTGCATTGGAACGTGCCCGGGGCCTTCGATCATCACCTGGACGTCGTGCTCCCAGGCGATCTTGGTCAGCTCGCCCAGGGTCCGGAGCTCCGCGAACTGGGCCGCGTCGTTCGCGTCCGCGATGCAGCCGGGACGAAGCCCGTCACCCAGGGAGAACGTCACGTCGTACTGGCGGAGGATCTCGCAGAGCTCGGCGAAATGCGTGTACAGGAAGGATTCCTGGTGATGCGCCAGGCACCAGGCGGCCATGATCGAACCACCGCGCGACACGATTCCGGTGATGCGCTGCGCGGTCAGCGGCACGTACCGCAGCAGCACGCCCGCGTGGACGGTCATGTAGTCCACGCCCTGCTCGCACTGCTCGATCACGGTGTCGCGGTAGACCTCCCACGACAGCTCGGTCGGGTCGCCCTTCACCTTCTCGAGTGCCTGGTAGAGCGGCACCGTACCGATCGGCACCGGCGAATTCCGCAGGATCCACTCGCGGGTCTCGTGGATGTTCTTGCCGGTGGACAGGTCCATCACCGTGTCCGCGCCCCACCGGGTGGCCCAGACCAGCTTCTCCACTTCCTCCTCGATCGAACTGCTGACGGCGGAGTTGCCGATGTTCGCGTTCACCTTCACCAGGAACTTCTTCCCGATGATCATCGGCTCGGACTCCGGGTGCCGGCGGTTCACCGGGATCACCGCCCGGCCGCGGGCGACCTCGGCCCGGACGAACTCGGGATCCACCCCCTCCCGGACCGCGACGTACCGCATCTCCTCGGTGATGGCGCCGGCCCGCGCGTGCGCCAGCTGCGTCAACGGCTCCCGGCCGGCGATCCAGTCTCGCCGCAGTGCCGGCAGACCGGTCTGTACGTCGATCCGCGCCGCCGCGTCCGTATACGGGCCGGAGGTGTCGTACAGGTCGAGATGCTCCCCGTTCGTGAGGTGCACCCGCCTGGCCGGAACCCCCAACTCGCCGCGCTGGATCTTCTCCGACCCCGAGATCGGGCCGGTGGTGACACTCGGGCGGACCTGTGACAAAGCGCTGTTGTCGATGGTTGTCACGATGCTGCTCCCTACGCCGGAATTACCCGGACAGGTTCGGCGGTCGGCGGCGCCGGTTCGCCCGACCTGGCCGGTCTCCCGGATCCAGGGGTGCGCAGTCCAGCCGCCCTCTCAGCCCACTACAGCGCGAGCTCCCGCGGTATCAACTTGTCGTGAGCAACCATAGCCAAGCGCTGCGTACTGCGTACTGGATCCGTGTGGCGCATCACGTCCTGAGCCAGTCTCCCGCCCGTCCAACCCGAGCCGAGCGGCGAGTCTCACGGCTCGAACCGGTGTGGCGTCTTGCCGGAGCCGGTAGCGTCAGGGGATGCGCGACATCCTGTATCCGCCGGTGATCGGCCTCGCCAAGACCGCCTTCAAGGTGCTCGACCTGAAGTTCCAGCTGACCGGCACCGAGCATGTGCCGCGCAGCGGTGGCGCGGTGCTCGCGCTGAACCACATCAGCTACGTGGACTTCGTGATCGGCGGGTTCGGCGCGCAACCGAGCAAGCGACTGGTCCGGTTCATGGCGAAAGAGGTGCTGTTCCGGAACCGGTACTCCGGGCCGCTGATGCGCGGGATGCACCACATCCCGGTGGACCGGGGCGCAGGGGCCGGCTCCTACCGGGAGGCTTTGCGCTACCTCAAGGAGGGCGAGATCGTCGGGGTCTTCCCGGAGGCGACGATCAGCCGGTCGTTCGAGTTGAAGGAGTTCAAGTCCGGCACCATCCGGATGGCGGCCGCGGCCGGCGTGCCCGTGATCCCGATGGTCCTGTGGGGCACTCAGCGAATGATGACCAAGGATCACCCGCGGGACTTCTCCCGGCACCAGCGGGTCTCCATCACGGTCGGCGAGCCGATCACCGTCACCCGTGCGGACGACGCGACCGAGGCGACGGAGCACCTGCACAAGACCATGTCCGGCCTGCTCGACACGACCATCCGCGACTACCACGAGCAGCCGCCCGGCGCCTGGTGGTTGCCGGCGTCGTACGGGGGTGGAGCGCCCACCCCGGAGGAGGCCGAACGCCTCGACCAGGAGGAACTGCGCCGCCGCGCGGAACGCCCGAAGAACTGAACTCCGTGAGTCATAATCCGGACAACGTCTTGACCGGACGCTGACCCGGGGGTACTAAGATCCTCTGTTGTTGTCGAGGCAGGTACCTGGGGGGTCCCTCTCGACGCAGGCCGCACGGCTCCAGCACGGGGGCACCAAGCGGCTGTCACCGGGTCGGGGGAAGATTTTGTTTGATTCTGACGAGGAGTTGCACCTCTTCGAGCCGGGAACGCTGACGATCCCGGCACACGTCGAGGAACAGATCCCGGACGTAGGCGGGTTCTTCATCGCATGGGCCACCGAGGCGCTGCGGCCTGACCAGGCCCGCGAGCTGGAGTCCGCTGTGAACGGCCGACGGTGCCAGAACGGCTGGTTCCCGCTGGAGAGCCTGGACAGCATCGGCAGCCGGGGCCTTTGGCGCGGCCCGCTGACCTATCTGGCTCGCATGACGGCCAAGGACCCGGCGATCGTCGAGGCCTGGGCGACCATCGACCTGTACGGCGCGGACAAGGCGAGGATCGGGGCCACGGCGAACCACCTGCTCTTCCAGCAGGGGCACGCGGCAGCGGCGACCTGGGTGATGGCTGTCCGGCCGCAGGCCTTCCTGAGCCTTACCCTGCTCGGCGAGTCGCTCTACCGCAACTGGGAGGACGTCGTCGGCACGGTCCGGCCCAAGGACATCGCCAAGGCCGTCCGCCGCTGGAACCGCTGACCGCATCCGCCGCCGAAACCCCCCGCCTGCGTCCGAACACCTGCGGGTCCTGCCCCGCTCCCCTTCGGACGCAACATCGCGGCGATTGGCGGCGCGCGGCGGGCCGTAGTACGGATCACTCCAGGATCAGGTGGGCGATGCCATAACAGAGGGCGGCCACCAAGCCGGCGGCCGGGATGGTCAGGATCCAGGCGATGATGATGCCCTTCGCCACGCCCCAGCGGACCGCTGACAGTCGCTTGGTCGCACCGGCGCCCATCACCGCGGAGGTGATCGTGTGGGTGGTCGAGACCGGCGCGTGCAGCCCGATCGCCATTACGTAGAGCACGGTGGCCGCGACGGCCTCGGAGGCGAAGCCACGGGCAGGATCCAGGTGGATGATCCGGCGTCCCAGCGTCCGCATGATCCGCCAGCCGCCCGAGTAGGTGCCGAGCGAGATGGCCGTGGCGGCCGAGATCTTCACCCAGGCCGGGATGCCCTGGCCGGCCTGCACGTGCCCGGTGGTGAGCAGAGCGAGGAAGATCACGCCCATCGTCTTCTGCGCGTCCTGCAGACCATGCCCGAGTGCCATCGCCGCCGCGGACAGCGACTGCGCCAGCCGGAAGCCGCGGGTCACCTTGCCGGGATTGCTGCGCCGGAAGATCCACAGGATCGCGGTCATCAGGATGAACGCGCCGAGGAAGCCGATCGCGGGCGACAGCACCATCGGGATGACGACCTTGTCGAGGATGCCGTTCCAGAGCACCACGCTGCTGGAGGCGATCCCAGCGCCGACCAGACCACCGATCAGGGCGTGTGACGACGAGCTCGGCAGACCGAAGTACCAAGTGATCAGGTTCCAGGTGATGGCGCCGATCAGCGCGGCGATCACGATCACCAGGCCGTGTTGGCCGGCCGGAGCGGTGATGATGCCCTTACCGACGGTGTCGGCGACCTCGGTGCCCAGGAAGGCGCCGAGGAAGTTCATCACCGCGGCCATGATCAGCGCGACCCGCGGCGTCAGGGCCCGGGTCGAGACCGAGGTCGCGATCGCGTTGGCGGCGTCGTGGAAGCCGTTCGTGTAGTCGAAGGCCAGCGCGATGACGATGACCGCGATGACGAGCGCGAACTCCACGCTCAGCTCTCCTTGACGGCGATCTGCTCGACCGTGTTGGCGACGTGCTCGAAGGCGTCGATGGCGGCCTCCAGCAGGTCGACCACGGTCTTCACCTTCATCACCGTCAGCGCGTCGAACTCGCCGCTGAACAGCTTGGCGATGATGCGCCGGTGCACCGCGTCACCGGTGTTCTCCAGCCGGTTGATCTCGATCCAGTACTCCGCCAGGTCCTTCATGGTGCGCAGCCGCGGCATGGTCTCGGCGGTCAGCGTGGCCATCCGCTGCAGCACCTCGATCTGCTCGGCGACCTCGGCCGGCAGCTCGGCCAGCGAGAAGAGGTGAACGGCGTCGACCGCCTCCTCCATGTAATCCATCACGTCGTCCAGGTCGGACGCCAGCCGGTAGATGTCTTCCCGGTCGAACGGCGTCACGAAGGTCGAGTTGACGCGGCGGATGATCGAGTGGGTCGTCTCGTCGGCCGCGTGCTCCGCGTCCTTCATCTGCTTGGCGATCTGATGGCTGGCCGCCAGCCCCGATCCGGCCTGGCTGCCCAGCAACTCGGCCATGATGCGGGACCCGTCGACCAGATGATTGGCGGATTCGGTGAAAAGGTCGTAGAACGTCGGGTCGTTCGGACGCAGACGTAACGGCACTTCAAGCTCCGGGTGAACGAGGGACAAACCGTGAACATGCTAGGGGCAACGGACCGTTGACAGCGCATCCGCCTGGTCACGGTACCGCGAGATGATGAATACATAGACTCAGCGCAACCGGTCCGTGACGAGAAGACTTCAGCGAGTGACCACCGCGTAGAGGTCGAACAGCCCTACCAGCAGGACCAATCCGGCCGCCACCTTCAGTACCCGATCGGACCCGAGTCCACCCGGAAAGCGCATAGCCCTTCGGTAGACGGCACTCACCGCCGCCCAGCAGAACAAAGCCAGCGCGGTGACCACGATGCCGAGTCCGAGCCGGACGTCGGAGGCGCCCCGATCGTCCGATCCACCAAGACCGGAGGCAAGCAGGAGGACGCCGTTGGCCACCAGGCCAAGCGCGGTCCGCCGCCACGCGAGCAGCGTGCGCTCCGGCTGCAGGCCAGAAGGCGTGCTCATCGCAGCAGGCTGAGCAGCAGCCCGATCAGGCCGACCACCGCGACGGTTGCCCCCAGCATCAAAGGCAGCCGGGTGACCGGTAGCCGCGCGCCCTGACGCATCGCGCTCAGGTTGACCTGCCAGCGGCGGAACGCGCCCGCGGTGGTGACGATCCCCGCCGTCACCAGGACGACCCCGATGACCCGGGCGAGCCAACGGGCACCGCCCAGATCAAGGAACTGTACTGCGGACAAACCGCCCGCATAGCAGGCGAGTGACGTCCGCAAATAGGCCAGGTACGTCCGCTCGTTGGCCAGGGTGAAGCGGTAGTCCGGCTCGTCGTCCGGCGGCGGCGTGGTCATCCGCAGCTCATCAGACCGTGGTTCTGCTTCAGGGTGAGCACCCGCCGCACGCTGCTCTGCAGGAGGGCCGCGAATGCCTTGTCCCGCTGGGATTCCCGGACCAATGCGCTCACCATCGTGGCAGTGAGCGAGGCCCTCGCCGTGATCACGATGTCGCCGCCTGCTGCTACGAACCGGGTCGCCCGCTCGCCTGCCGGCACAGATGCCACCTCGGCCGCGGCACCGACGTCGTCCGTGATCACGACCCCGCCGTACCGGAGGTCGCCGCGCAGCATGCCCCGGATCATTGTGGGCGAGAACACCGCGCGGTTCTTCGGGTCGATCTTGGTGTAGGTGACGGTCGACACCATCACCAGGTCGGCGCCCGCCCGGACCCCGGCCACGAACGGAGCGAGGTCGGCGTCACCACGAACCGTGACGTTGTCCACCACGCCGGAAGAGAAGTCCGTGTTGCCGCGCACGCGGCCGAGCCCGGGGAAGTGCTTGACCGACGTCATCACACCGGCCGCGTCCATGCCGTTGATGAACGCGGCGACGTGCTGGCCGACTGGGCCAGGGGTACTGCCGAACTCGCGGTCCAACTTGCCGATCGGCTCATTCGTGGTGCGCTGCGACTCCGGTACGACGTCTGCCACCGGCGCGAGGTCGACATTGATCCCGGCCCGCTTTAGCTGGTTACCCCAGCCCGCCGCCTCTGCGGTCAGCTTGGCCGTGGACCAGGTGCCTTGCACGGTTGCGGCAGGGATGCGGTCGAAGCCGGAGCCCTTGAGGCGCTGGATCTGGCCGCCCTCCTGGTCCGCGGCAACGAGTGGACGGATCTCCTTCAGGGTGGCGACAGCGGTCGCGGTCGACATCGCAGTACGGGTATGTGAGGCGCTGCCGCCGCTGCCCAGCAGCAGGAGGCCGCCCGGCTTCTGGGCGCTGGCCGTGGAGCGTTGCGCCGAGGTCATGCCGTTGGCGCTGATGCCGGTCATGATCAGCTGAGCTGCTTGCTCACGCAGTGTCAGCTCCTGCAGCTTCCGGTCCACGCAACTGGCCGGGGGTGTGCTCGGCGGCGTCGCTGGTGGGCTCGACGGCGTCTGACTCGGAGTGTCGCTTGGCGTCTGCGTAGGCGCAGTGGTCGGCGTGGTCGGCACGGACGACGACGGGACGGTGCTTGGACCGGCGGTGGGCGACGAGCTGTCCGCACAGCCTCCGAGGACAAAGGCTGCGACAACGAGCACGGCCGCTGCTGGGGTGGCCCGACCGATGATGTTCATCGGGGCGATTCTTGCTGACCGGGTCAGTGGGACTCCCAGATGGCGCTGTCGTAGGTCCCGCCGGAGTGCCGGGCCAAGGTCGCGCAGATGTCCCGCAGTTGCTCGACCTGCTCCTCGGTGAGTGCGTCGAACACCACTTGCCGGACGGTCTCAACATGGCCGGCTGCGGTCTCCTTCAGCTTCTGCCGTCCGGCCTCGGTGATGATGGCGACCTGGCCGCGGCGATCCGACTCGATGCCCTCGCGGCGGACCCAGCCGACCTGCTCCAGTCTGTTCACCGCGTGGGACAGACGGCTGCGAGAGCCGAGCGTGGAGACGGCGAGCTCGCTCATCCGCAGCCGGCCGTCGGCCGCGTCGGACAACCGGACCAGGATCTCGAAGTACGTGTGCGGCATGCCGGCGTCGCGCTGTAGCTGCTGCTCGATCCTTGTGTTGACCACGCGTTGGGCGGCAATGAACGCTCGCCAGGCCTGCTGCTCTTTCTCGTCCAGCCATCGCGGTTCCGCCATGGCCGCAGCGTAACCAGATCGTCGCCTTCATGCTGGCTCGGCGAGCCGTCACGTCGGCCGGCCGCGATCCCTGAACCGGAAGAGGACTACGGAGGCGGCACAGACGACCATACCGACCACAGCGAGCGCGCCGATGGTCTCGTCGAACAGCAGAAACGCGAGCACCATCGTGGTCGGCGGCACCAGGTACAGGAGGCTGCTGATCCGGGTCGCGCCGGACAGCCTCAAGTTGACCAGGTAGAGGCCCCAGCCGCCGCCAGTGGCCAGTACGACCAGCCACAGCGCGGCGCCGTAGAACCCGGCCTCGTGCGGGATAGTCAGTTGTCCGGTCGCCGCGGCCATGCCCACGAAGAACACGCCTGAGACGAGGCTCTGCAGGCAAAGGGCATCCAAGAGGGCGACGGCCGGCTTGCGCTTCCTCTCGAGGCAGGTGCCGGCTACCAGACCGAGTAAGCCGGCCAACGGCAGCAGGAACAGCAAGGGCGAGCCGTGCCCGGCGTTCACGTCGTCCGCGACGACCAGCCCGACTCCTGCAACCCCGACAACGAGGCCGACCCACTGGCGCAGGCTGACATGTTCCCCAAGGAGCGGCCCGGCCACCGTGGCGATCAGGATCGGCTGCAGTGAACCTATGAGTGCGGTGACCCCCGCGCTGATGCCGTGGTCGATCCCGCTGAAGATGAAGCCGAGGTAGACACACTGGGTGAGGAAGGCCATTGCGACCTGGGTGACGAGGTCTCCCCTGCTGATGCGCGGTCTGCGAATGGCCAGAACGGCCGCTGCGAGGCTCCCCGCGAGCAGGAAGCGCCAGGCGAGCAGATCGAAGGCCGAGCTGTACTCCGTGCCCCAGCGGGCCCCGATGAAGCCGCAACTCCAGAAGACGACGAATCCCGCTCCCGCGAGCAGTGGAAGGGCCTTCGGCCGGCCGGTACGCCGTACTGGGGTCGTCTCCAAGGCTTCGGCGGTCATACGACCCAAGTAACCACACCGGTCGGTATACTGTCAGTATGGTTGTTCGGCAGGCGAGACTGCTGATGGATCGCGGCGAGCTGGAGGCGAAGCGGCTGACCCCGGCAGGTGAACGCATCCTCTCGGCGGCTTCGGCGCTGTTCTACGAGCGCGGGATCCGCACAGTGGGTGTCGATGCGATCGCGGACGCCGCCGAGGTGACCAAGAAGACGTTGTACGACCGGTTCGGCTCGAAGGACAAGCTGATCGCGGCGTACTTGGAGGAGCGGAACCGGAGCTGGCACCGCTTCCTCGACGAGCAGCTGGACGCCCGGGATCCGCAGACGCCGGAAGAAGTGATCCTGGCACTGTTCGCGGCGCTCTCCGACTGGATGGCCGAGTCGCGGCGCGGCTGCGGGTTCATCAACGCGAGTGTGGAACTGGCAGCGCCGGACCACCCTGCGATGCCGACGATCGTTGCGCAGAAGCAGTGGATGCGGGCCGAGTTCGTGGCGCAGGCGGAGCTGGCCGGCTTCCGCAGTACGGGTGAACTTGCTGACCGTCTACTGTTGCTCCACGAGGGCGCGCTGGTCACCTACCGGGTGGCTGCGATGGAGCACGCACCCGAGGTGGCTCACCGGGCCGCTGCCGATCTGCTGGCAGCCTGGCCACGGGTCTAGGAGCGCCGGGCTATGTGCGGCGGGCGACCGTAAGGCCCACCAGGCGCGAGACCACCATGGCGACGTAGCCGAGGCCAGCGAGTTGCTCGAGCATCACCACTGATCTACCCCAGGACGTGACGGGAACGATGTCGCTGAGGCCCGTGCTCGACAGCGTCGTGAAGCTGAGGAACAGCAGCTCCATCCAGGTGCGATCCATGGCCGGGTTGACCGCTGCGATGAAGCTCTGCGGCTTGAGTGCCTGTACGAAGACGAACAAGTAGGCGAAACCCCAGGCCACCAAGGTGAAGGTGGCGCCGGTGGCATACAGCTCGTCCGCGCTCACGTCGTGATCGGACAGCATGTACCGCAAGAGGCTGTAGGCCGCGTAGAAGTAGAACGCTGCGTGGAACGCGCCCGAGATCGGAACGATCACGTCGGTCGGACGGAAGGCGTCCACGAGCGACAGCGCCACAGCGGGGACCCCCAGACCGATACTGACCCAGGTCAGGCCGGGCGTGGACCGGACGGAGAACACCGCGAGCACCAGCACGACGATGCCAAGGATCTCGAAGGCGACACGCCCGGTGCGCGAACCTTCCATCGCCGGGTAGACCAGTACGCCGAGCAGTTGGACGACGAGCAAGATGGCCGAGGGATGCCGCCTGGCACTGCCGACGATGCTCACGGCGTGACCTCCCCCCGGGTCGCCGAGGTCGGACGCGACGACGGGGTGTCGGACATCTGCGGTGTGCTCCTCGGGGACGGCTGTCTGGTGGTCGGGTGACCTTCACTCGGTTGGCGGGTGTGCTGTCGGTCGGACCGGATCTTCTGGTCGGTCGGGCGGGAGGTTCTGGGGGTGATCGGAAATTCTGGCGGTTAGCAGGAGGTCGGGTGGGTACTGAGCGCGGCGGTTGACGCAGGATATCCGGCGGTTGTCCACAGGGCCGGAATTGCCTGGCGGGCGAGGGGCCGTTCGCTCGTACTTTCTCTGCCGAGGAGGTGGACAGCATGACCATCCAGCACAACGATCCCACCGAACGGGCCTTGAGCAACGATCCGGACTCCCGGCATCCCCTGTTCTCGCCGCTGACCTTCACCGAGGCGGCCCACCTGATACGACTCGCCCTGACGGCCGCCGCCGCACAGGGTTTCCCAGCCACCTATGACGGCGCCGGCGCCATGGTCGTCACCCCACCGGCCGAGCTCGCCCTCACTGGCAGCGGGCCAGAGATCGTGGTCGGGCTGACGAATCTGGCCAGGGCCGTGTCGGCCCATTCCAGGCACCGCTGGCCACAACTGGTCGAGGAACACCTCGCACACCTGGCGAGCAGCCTCCTGCACGGCCCGCCGCCACCACCGGCAGACCCTGAGCGGGAGCTCTTCCTGCGACTTGCGGCGGCACGTTCTCTGCCACCGGAGTGGACTGCCTCCGCGCCGGAGTTCCTTCCCGGCCTACTGTCAGTGCCCGCGACCCACGAGAACGGCATGGTCGCGATGCACCTGGACCCTTCGGACTTCGGTATGACCTGGCCCGAGGCGCAACGCATCGGCCTGGCCAACCTCCGGCGCCTGACCGACACCGTGGATTACGCCGAGTACGGCGACGTCCGGGTCGCAGTCCTCAGCGGATCCAGCTTCGCCGCCTCCCGAGCGCTCGTGCTCGACACGGTCCTGCGGGAATCCCTCCACGTCGAGAACCCAGAGTACGGCGTGCTGGTGGCGCTGCCGGTGCGTCATCTCCTGCTGGTGCACGTGATCCAGGACCTGTCGGTGATCACGGCGCTGAGCATGATGCTGCACCTGACCGGGCATGCCCATGCGGAAGAGCCGGGTCCGCTGAGCCCCTGGGTCTATCTGGTCGACAAGGATGGCTGGCATCCGGCGACGGCCTCGGAGCCCGATGAGGATCTCCATTTCCGGCTGACGCCACGCATGCTGGCCCTCGTCGACGAACTCCGGCAACTGGAGTAGCCGAAGCGGGCCGCGTGGCACAGTCGGGGCATGGCACAGACATCGTCGGAGCTCCGGGATCTGTTCAGGCGTGCGGCCGACCACGCTGCGGACTTCCGGGAATCCCTCGACGAGCGACCAGTCCGGTCGGCGAAGAGCTCGGCCGAGGTTCGGGCGGACTTCCAGCGGCCACTCGGGGCCGCGGGGCGACCGGCTGCCGAGGTGATCGACGAACTCGTGAGCGTGGCGGACGGCGGACTGGTCGCCACTGCGGGGCCGCGGTACTTCGGATTCGTGGTGGGTGGTGCACTGCCCGCCGCGACCGCCGCCGAACTGCTGGCTGCCGGGTGGGACCAGAACGCCTGGAACAGCGTGCTCTCCCCCACTGCGGCGGCCGCCGAGCAGGCTGCCGGCGACTGGCTCAAGGAGCTCCTGCGGTTGCCGCCGACCGCCTCGGCCGGGTTCGTCACCGGAGCTCAGGCGGCCAACACGGTTGGGCTCGCGGCGGCCCGCAACCACGTGTTCGCCCTAGCCGGCTGGGATGTGGAGGCGGACGGGCTGATCGGTGCACCACGGGTCCGGATCCTCGCGGGTGACGAGCGGCACGCCACCATCGACCGATCGCTGCGGCTGCTCGGGTTCGGATCGAGCTCGCTGGAACTCGTACAGACCAACGCGAACGGGGTGATCGATCTGCAGGACCTGCGAGCCCGGCTGGACGGCCACGAAGGCCCGCTGATCGTCTGCCTGCAGGCCGGCAACGTGAACACCGGGGCCTCGGATTCGGTCGGACCTGCTTGCCGGATCGTGCACGAGTACGGCGGGTGGGTGCACGTGGACGGCGCCTTCGGACTGTGGGCGGCGACCAGCCCGGAGCTGCGGGACCAGGTGCACGGGCTCGAGCTCGCTGACTCATGGGGGTGCGACGGGCACAAGTGGCTCAACCTGCCCTACGACAGCGGGTTCGTGTTCTCCGCGCACCCCGAGGCTCACGTGGCTGCGCTCGCGTACAGCGCGTCGTACCTTGTGAAGTCGGGAGAGCGGGAGCCGGGCGACTACGCGATCGAGTCCTCGAGGCGGGCGCGCGGGCTGGCGGTCTGGGCCGGGCTGCAGGAGCTCGGTCGCGACGGTGTGACCGAGGTGATCGACCGGTGCTGCCGGCTGGCGCGGAGATTCGCCCAGCAGTTGGGCGAGGCGGGGTGCGAGATCGGGAACGAGGTGGTGCTCAACCAGGTGCTCGTGGCGTTCGGATGCGACGACGAGACCGACCGGGTGATCGCGGCTGTGCAGGAAGGCGGCGTCTGCTGGATGGGCGGCACCACCTGGCGAGGCCGCCGCTACATGCGCATCTCCGTCTCGAACCACCTCACCACCGAGCCCGACGTCGACCGCTCAGTCCAGGCAATCCTCGCCGCACGAACTGGTTGATGCGACTGGGCGGCGCCCCGGCAGAAGAGGCGCCGCCCAGTCCGTGCAGGATCCTGGCCTGGCTTGCGGTCGGAGGATCAGGAGGTGATCAGGCTGCCGGCGGCATCAGGACGGTGTCGATCAGGTAGACCGTCGCGTTGGCGGTCTTGACGCCACCGCAGATGACCTTGGCGTTGTTGACCATCAAGTTGTCGCCCGAACCGGTGACGGTGACGGGCTGCTTCTCGACCGTTGTCTGCTTGCCGACCACCGCGGTCGGATCGAGCTGCCCGGCCACCACGTGGTAGGTCAGGATCTTGCTCAGCAGCGCATCGTTGGTCTTCAGTGTGTTGATCGTCGCGGCCGGGATCTTCGCGAACGCCGAGTCGACCGGTGCGAACACGGTGAACTCGCCACCGTTGAGCGTCGACACCAGGTCGACCTTCGGGTTCAGCTGGCCCGACACCGCGGCCACCAGGGTCTTCAGCAGCGGGTTCCCGGAGGCGGCAGTGGCAACCGGTGCGGCCGCCATGCTGTCGATCGAGCCGGAGCCGGTGGCGTTGGCCTTCGCGTAGTCGGCGCAGCCAGGCCCGACCAGGCCGGACGCGTTGCTCATCGGGGGCGTCATGCTCGGGGTCTCGGCCGGCGCCGAGGACGAGGTGCTGGTGGACGGGTTGCTGCTGCTGGCTGTTCCGTCGTTGCTTCCGCAGGCGGCAGTGGCGAAGAGCAACGAGACGGCCGAGGCGGCGAGTGCGACCCGCTTGATGGTGTGGGACATGACGATCCTTCTCCTTCGGATGGATTTCTACTACGTCGGTGATGGGTACTGGTACTTACTTCGGTTCGACTGCGTCTGCGGGTCATCCGCAGCTGTCCTTGGGCGCCGGCTACTCGACCATCACCACCGTGTTGTGCAGCCCACTCGATCCGTTCGGGCGTGGGGCTGCACGGTCGGTGGTCTGCACCTGTCCGTCGGCATCGGTAGCCCGGACGGTGAGTCTGTGGTTGCCCGGCGTCGCGTTCCAGCGCAATGTCCACTGCCGCCAGGTGTCGATGGTGTCCTCGAGCGCGAGAGTGGCTTCCTGCCAAGGGCCTTCGTCCACCTGCACCTCGACCTTGGCGATGCCGCGGTTCTGCGCCCAGGCGACACCGGCGGCAACGGCCGGGCCTGCCTTGATCCGCGCGAAGCCCTTTGGCACGTCGATCCGGGACGAGGTCTTGATCGGCGCCTCGACCGACCAGCCGCGGTCTGTCCAGTAGGCGCTGAAGTCCTCGAACCTGGTCACCTCGAAATCCACGATCCACTTGGTCGCGGACACGTAGCCGTACAGGCCGGGCACCACCATCCGCACCGGGAAGCCGTGCTCGAACGGCAACGGTTCGCCGTTCATCGCGACCGCGAAGATCGCGTCCCGCCCGTCGGCCAGGGCCTTCAGCGGCGTGCCGATGGTGAGGCCATCGACACTGGTCGACTTCACCGCATCGGCGCCGGCCCGGACTCCGGCCTCTTGCAGGATGTCCGCGATCGGTACGCCGATCCAGCGGGCGTTGCCGACATACGGGCCGCCCACCTCGTTGGACACGCAGGTCAGGGTGATGTCGCGCTCGACCAACCGCCGGCCCAACAGATCGGCGAGGTTGAAGCGCAGCTCGCGATCGACCATGCCGTGGACGCGCAGTTCCCAGTTCCGCGGATCCACCTTCGGAACGGTCAGCAGCGTGTCGACCCGGTAGAAGGACTTGTTCGGCGTGACGAACCGGCTGACCCCAGCCACGTCCGCGGAAACCCCCGCAGGCAAAGCGTTCGCCCGACTCGCCGGCGCCGGAATCTTGATCGCGGCCCTGGTCGCGTCGTCCACCCCACCAGGCAGCACCCGCGAAACCGCCAACCCCCCTACCCCGGCCGCCCCCAACGCGATTGCCGTGACCAGGAACCCGCGCCGATCAAACCCTGCGGGCGTCTCACGCTCGCCAGACTCAGCACCCCCGGCACCCGCTGCAGCCGAGCCACCCGAGCCACCCGAGCCAACGGTCACGGCGTCCAGGTCGGCGGTCCTGTCGTTCGGCCTGGTCGGAGACGGGCCGACGATGCGGGTGGAACCTTCGGCGGCCGCGGTCTTCCGGCCCCGGCGACCGCCGAAGGGGTTCAGGTTGAGAGAACGCAAAACCAGGAACATGCCGATTGTTGCTACTAGCAACGTGACGAACCCCGGCAGGACCTGGACGAAGTGGTTGGCCGCAAGTGTTCGCCCAGTGGCAGCGGCGAGGATCGCGAGCAGCCCGAGCGCGATCGTCATCCCTACGGCCACCCGCGGCTTCGAGGCCCCGATCACCCCTGCCAGCAAGGCGAAACCCGTCACGGCGAGGAGAACTGCCCCGACCAGGATCGGTTTGTCCGCAGTACCGAGGTTCTTGACCGCCCAGTCCTTCGCGGGACCGGGAGCCAGGTCGATCAGCTGCGTGCCGACCCCGACAACCGGCGACGTACCACCGGCCAGCGCGGCGGTCAGCTCACCCAGGCCGAGTCCAGCGCCCGCGGCGAGCACACCTCCCAGCGCGGCCCTGGCCCGAAGTCGCCTCGTCAAAGTCATGCCGGTGCTTCGGACCGACCAATGCCCCGGATAGGTGGATCCCCGAGAAAGTTTCCGCCCCGAGGACGGCGCCCCAAGAAGGCGTTACCCCGTCAGGGACTTTCCTGCCAGTCTCAGTGACACCACACCTCGCTGTCGCTGTGCTCGGGTCGTGCGGGCAGTTCCCGCTCGGCCTCGGTGTCGTCTACCTGATCACCGTGCGGTCGACGATGCTGCAGCGAGAGGTCGCGCCCGGGCTACTGGGCCGGGTCGGCGCGGTGATCCGCCTGGTCGAGTGGGGACCAGGCCCGTTCGGCGGGCTCGCAGGCGGCCTCGTGGGGTTGCCCTCGGGCTCAGGCCAGCCCTGCTCCTACTCGGAATCGGCAGCCTGTCCGCCGTCCCCTGGATCGCTGTCGCCGCCGCCCGCGGGCACCTGAGGCTCCCGGACTGATCGCCCGCCCCCGGGCCACGTCCGCCAAGACTGTTCAGCCGGCGTTGGGGGTGGTGGGCGCGGTGAAGTGACCGGGCCAGTCGGTGTGGCGGATTCGGCTGATGGAGCGGATCTCGCCGAGGGTGGACCACTCGTCCTTGCCGAGGCGGGCCAGCGGCCGGAGCTTGGTGATCTCCGGGTGGTCGCCGTCCAGGACCGCCTCGTCGATCGCGATATGGCGTACCCGGCCGATCACGACGGTGGAGTCGCCGAGTTCCAGGGTCGTGTGCAGCCCACACTCGATCGCGACCGGCGATTCGGCAACCCGGGGAACCGCGACCGTCGCGGCCGGCTCGGTCGTCAACCCGACCGCCGCGAACTCCGAGATCTCGGGCGGGAAGTTCGTCGCCGTCGCGTTCACCTGCTCGAACAACGGCTCGGCCGCGAAGTTCACCACGAACTCGCCCGTCGCCTCGACGTTGTTCAGGCTGTCCTTGCGCCCGACGGACATGAACTGCACCATCGGCGGCCGCACGCATGCCACGGTGAAGAACGAGTGCGGTGCCAGGTTCAGCACCCCGTCCGCCGACAAGGACGACACCCAGGCGATCGGCCGTGGCACCACCACCGCGTTCAGCACCGCGTAGAAGTCCCTACTGCTGACCGTCTCCGGATCCAGATCCCTTCGCACGCCCGCAAGTATCCCTGCCCATCCCCAACGGCCGACCGGCAGACCGATCGACAAGCCCGATCCGCCGTGGCGGTGAATTCGGTGGACCGCGGCAACGAACCCCCGCGAGAATCCCCTTCGATGACAAGGTCCCCAGAGTTGAGCGCATGACGGCGGCGCCGACCGCCGACGTCCTGGCCGCGCTCGCGAGCCGGTACGGCGTACGGCTCGAGGCGGTTCGCGAGGTTCCGGGCGGCGTCGCCAACCGCGCCTTCGTCCTCGGCGACGGGTTGTTCCTCCGGATCCCCCGCGCCGAGGCCTTCGCACGCGATCTGCGCAAGGAGGTCGCGGTCATCCCCGTCGCCCGGGCTGCCGGCGTACGGACTCCCGCGATTGTCGACTTCGACGCCACCCGCACCCTGATCGACGCGCCGTACCTGGTCGTCGAGCGAGTCCACGCCACCGATCTCAGCACAACTCAAGACGCCGGTCACGAACTGTGGCAGGACCTGGGCAGCCAGGTCGCCCTGCTCCACAGGGTCAGCCAGGAAACCCCACTCGAAGGCGTCGAACACGACGACGGCGGTGGGGACCCACGCCCCACAGTCGAGCGCCTGGCCACAGACGGCTACCTGGACGCCGGTACTGCGAACTGGTTGCTCGCGTGGTTCGACAGACTGGCAAGGCGGTTCCCCCAGGACGAGCCGCACGTGCTCCTGCATGGCGACCTGGCTCCGCAGAACCTCCTGATCGAGGACGGTCACCTCGGAGCCCTCATCGACTGGGGTGATGCGGCATGGGGTCCACCCGGGATGGAGTTCGCCAAGCTGCCGCTGGACCAGGTGGCCGCGACCCTGCCCAGCTACAACCGCCAGTACCGAGACCAGCCGGGCCACCACCGCGAGGGCATGGAGGCGGCCGCCCTCTGGTACCACCTCAGCTGGGGACTGAGCGGGATCACCAAGCCACCACGGCCGCCGGAACCACACGAGCGGCACTGGACGGCACCGCCCGCCAGCCGGTTGCTCGGCGTACTGCGGTTCTACGCCGCGTCACCACCGGACCCCTGGTCCGCACTGGGCTGAACGGCAGCGCCAGTCAGAAGGTGTGCCACTTGCACTGATCGACGCCGGTTCTACCGTAAAACAAGGGTTCGCGGACATTTCCCGCCATGGTGCAGACTGGGGTTCCGTGACTGATTATGTAGCTGCTCAGGACCGGTACGACGACCAGATGACCTATCGGCGAAGTGGCCGCAGCGGACTCCAGCTGCCGGCGATCTCGTTGGGGCTGTGGCACAACTTCGGTGACGACAAGCCGTTCGAGGTCCAGCGGGACATCCTGCGCCGCGCCTTCGATCTCGGCGTCACCCACTTCGACCTGGCGAACAACTACGGCCCGCCGTACGGCTCGGCTGAGACCAACTTCGGCACGCACTTCGCGCGCGACTTCAAGCCGTACCGCGACGAGCTGCTGATCTCCACCAAGGCCGGTTACGACATGTGGCCGGGCCCCTACGGGCAGGGCGGCGGCTCCCGCAAGTACCTGCTGGCCTCGCTCGACCAGTCGCTGGGCCGGATGGGCCTGGACTACGTCGACATCTTCTACTCGCACCGGTTCGACCCCGACACCCCGCTGGAAGAGACGATGGGCGCGCTCGACGCCGCCGTCCGCTCCGGCAAGGCGCTGTACGCGGGGATCTCGTCGTACTCGGCCGAGAAGACCCGCGAGGCCGCCCGGATCCTGGACGAGCTCGGCACGCCGCTGCTGATCCACCAGCCGTCGTACTCGATGCTGAACCGCTGGATCGAGGAGGACCTGCTGGACGCCGTCGGCGAGCTCGGGGTCGGCGTGATCGCCTTCTCCCCGCTGGCGCAGGGCCTGCTCACCGACCGTTACCTGGACGGCGTACCGGAGGGTTCCCGAGCGGCGCAGGGCAAGTCGCTCAGCACCGACATGCTGACCGAGGAGACTCTCAAGCACGTCCGCGCGCTGAATGACATCGCCAAGCAGCGCGGCCAGTCCGTCGCCCAGCTGGCGCTGTCCTGGACGCTGCGTGACAACCGCGTCACCAGCGCGCTGATCGGCGCCTCCAGCGTCGCCCAACTGGAGAACAACCTCGCCGCGGTGAAGAACCTCTCCTTCACCAAGGACGAGCTGGACGCGATCGACGCGGACGCCGTCGAGGCCGGCATCAACTTGTGGAAGAAGAGTTCCGACAGCTGAACAGGTTGGTCACGGACTGTGCTGGTGCGGTTGCGCCGGCACAGCCCGGGGCGCACTCTGGGAGGAGATCCAACCCTCCCAGGAGGTGGTCACGATGACCGTCTCGACGCTCGAACAAGCAGTCGGCTTCGAACACGCCCGGATCCGCGAACTAGCGGGGCCGGCGCACGAGCAGGCGGCTGCCAGACCTGACCGGCGGCACGAGACCGACCGGTTCTACGCGATCGCGGCCCAGCATCTGGCCGCAGCCGAAGACGTCCTCCTCCCGCGAGTGCGTCGACTACCCGACGGCCGGACGAAGGTCTCGGCGTACGTCGAGAATGCCCGGCAACTGGAGCGATCGCTGCGGTTCCTCAAAGGCCGGATCTACGGCGACGCCCGGATCCAGCATCTGCGGCACGACGAGGTCTGGCGGGAGGTGGACCGGCTGCTCGCCCAGCACGAGGTGCTCGAGGCCGAGTACTGCCGGCTCCTCGCCGAGGAGCTCGCCGGCGACGACGTCAGCAGCCTGACCGAAGACCTGCTGACCGCCGAGGAGAAGGCCCCGACGCGGGCACATCCGGGTTCACCGCACACCGGACCGGCCGGCCGGCTCGCGCACCGGATGTGGCGGCTCGCGGACACCGCCTGGGACAGCGCGGAAGGCCGCGTGGTCCCGGCCAGGTACCGCGAGCACCCCAAGCGCGACTCGGCGCTGTCGCACTACCTCTACGGCACCCTGATGCCCGAGGCAACGAACCCCGAGGCACCGAATCCGCCGGCCACGGCCCGCGGTACAGGAGACGACGCGGCGACAGCTCCGCGGCCGCCCGACGAGAAGATGTAGAACGGCCGGACCCGACACCGCCGGATGCCTCCGGCAGCGCGGGCCCGGCCTGAAACCCTCCCCCACTGCGCCTGGTTGTGGGGGTGGGCCTGGTTCCCGCCTCCGCTGCGCCTGGTGTGCGGAGGTGGGACCCTGCGCCCTCCCCCGCTGCGCCTGGTGTGCGGGGGAGGACGGATCGTGGGGTCAACTCATGGAGTCGATCGCCTTCTTCGCGCCCGGGTGCAGCGGCACCGGGTCGGTCTTGGCCGCGTTCTCCACCGTGATGCCCTTGGCGGCGGCATTCACCTGGACCAGCGCGTCCTTGTTGTCGTAGATGACCTTGGTCAGCTTCTCAGCCAGCTCGTCCGACATGTTCTTCCGGACCAGCAGCACGTTCGGCACGATGATCGTCGCCACGTCCCCCGCCTGCTTGTACGTCGCGGCCGGGATCGCGCCCTCGGCATAAATAGTGCCGTATGTCTTCTGCAGTGCGGGCAGCAGGTCCGTGATCGGGATCAGCTTCACGTCCTTGCCCAAGCTGGTGGTCAGGTCGGTGATGCCGCCGGTCGGCAGGCCGCCGGACCAGACCAGGGCGTCGATCGAGCCGCTCTTCATCGCATCCACCGACTCCGGCAGGCCGAGCCGCTGGGCGGTGACGTCGCGGGCCGCGTCCAGGCCGGCCGCCTCGAGCAGCCGGCGAGCGATCACCTCGGTGCCGGAGTTCGGCGATCCGGTGGACACCCGCTTGCCCTTCAGGTCAGCGATCTTGGTGATGCCGGCGGACGCGCGGACCGCGACCTGCGTGTAGTTCGGGTAGAGCCGGGTCAGCGCGACCACGTCCTGCGGCGACTTGAAACTGTGCTCACCCTTGACCGCGTCCGCCGCGGTGTCACCGAGCGAGAACGCGATGTCGTAGTTGCCCGCCACCAGCCCCTGCACGTTCTGCACCGAGGCGCCGGTCTCACTCGCCGTTGCCCGGTAGCCCTCCACCTTCGACGAGATCAGCGAGGCCAGCGCGCCACCGAGCTGGTAGTACACGCCGGTGGTATTGCCAGTGGCGATCGTCAGCCGGCCGCCATCCGTACCGGCCTTGCCTGCTTCTGGTTCGCGCTGACCTCCGCAGGCGACCAATGAGACAGCGGCGGCGAGCGCGACCACGGCGGCGGGGAGGCGACGGCTTCTCATGAAGTGAAGGTTCCTTCCGTTGATCCGGCACTTGACCGGGGTGGTGGGGTGGGGTCAGCATCTGTACCGCGTTGCCGCCGGAGAAGATTGATGACCACGGCAACAAGAAGCAAACCGATCCCGACGGCGATGGTTACGGGCGCGAGGTAGAGCAAGAGCAACGCCGCCGGCACGCACAGCAGTCGCTCGAGCCATCCAGTGGCGATCACGATCCAGCCGCCGGTGACGACAGCCAGCGCAGCCACGGCGAGGATCGAAACACCCAGCGTCCACAGCATGTCCAGCAGGCTGCCCTGGCCCAGCAGGTGAGCTCCGTTGTCGGTCAGCACGAACGCGAACGGCACCAGGAACGCAGGCAGCGTGTATTTCCACGCCTGCCACATCGTCGGCATCACCTTGCCGCCGGTGATCGCGGACGTCGCCACCGCGGCCAGTGCGGTCGGCGGCGAAACCTCGGAGAGCACCGCGTAGTAGAAGATGAACATGTACGCCTCGGCCTGCGTCACGCCGAGGTGGACCAACGCCGGCGCGATGATCACCGCCGCGATGATGAACGACGCCGTCACCGGCACCGCCAACCCGAGCACCAGTACTGCGAACGCGGACAGCACCACCGTCAGGATGAGCACGACGGTCGGGTTGTCCGTCAGGCCCTTCGCCGCGTCCACGATGATCTCGGCCAGGTTCAGCCCCAGTCCGGTCTGGGTCGTGACCGCGACGATCACCCCGGCGGTCGCGCAGGTGGCCACCACCGGCAGCACCGAACGGGTGCCCTGGGCAAGGGCCTTGAACAGTGGCCCAGCGGTCAACCGGTGCTCGCGGTCGAGGAACGACAACGCGAACTGGATGATCACGGCGTACACGACGGCCTTGAACGGCGGCACGTCCACCGCCATGAAGCCGATGATCACGAACAGCGACAGGAAGTGGTAGCTGAATCGCAGCAGCAACTTCCCCGCGGACTGGGTGGAGGTCTCGGCCGAGATGGTTCCATGCCGTCGCGCGTCGATCTCGATCGCCAGCAGGATGCCCAGGTAGTAGAGGATCGTCGGGATCACCGCGTAGCCGAGCACGGTCAGATAGCTGACCTGCAGGAACTCCGCGATGATGAACGCGGCCGCACCCAGTGTCGGCGGTGACAGGATCGCGCCGATACCTGCCGCGGCGAGCATTCCGCCGGCGGGCTCAGGCGGGTAGCCCGCGCGGCGGAGGATCGGCCAGGACACCGTGCCCAACGAGACTGCCGTCGCCGTACCAGAGCCGGAGACGCTGCCCAGGAGGAAACCCGCCAGCGTGACGGTCCGGCCGGGCGCGGTACGGCTTCGTTTGAAGGCCGCGAAGGACAGGTCGATGAAGAACTTGCCGGCGCCGGAGTAATCGAGCACCGCGCCGTAGATGGTGAACAGCACGATGTAGCTGGCTGCCACGTTCAGCGGGGTTCCGTAGAACCCGGCCGTGCCCATGGTGAACTGCGCGACGATCGCGTCGAAGTTGAAGCCCTGGTGGGCCAGGGACCACGTGTACGGCAGGTAGCCGCCGTAGTACGCATAGGCAATGAAGAGCACGCTGACGAGCGGCAGCACCCAGCCCGTCGTACGGCGGCAGGCTTCGAGCAGCAGCACCAGCAGCACGGCACCGGCGAACACGTCGAGAGTGGTCGGAGCCTGGCGTCGCTCCAGGAAGCCGTCGAAGTCGAACAGCGGATAGACGCAGACGACGAGCGCGATCACGGCGAGCACCCAGTCGGTGATGCCTGGGTTGTCGCCTGCCCGGGCCTTGAAGGGATTCACGAAGGCAGGCACATGCCAGCCCCGGTAGCACAACAACGTGACCGGCAGGGTGGCTGCGAGAAAGATCACTAAATAGAACTGGGTTCCGGCCGACAACGGGAAGAAGACCTGCAGCAGAACGCCGACGCTGACCACCGCGCACCAGGCGGAGACCGCCAGGTCCAGGGCAGGATGCAGCCGCCGAGCGGGCTTTTCCTGCTCGTACTCGGCTAGTTCGGACTCGGAGAGCGCGGCAGAGCCAGCCCCCGTACCAACACCCACAGTCATCGACCGGTTCCCTCCTGTCGTCGAAGGCTAGTGTCGACGACCACTCCATGGAGTCGCGTGATTACGTCTTTACCAAGATCTGACACACATGAGCGCCTCCTGCCCTACGATCACGGACATGAGTGGCGCGGTCAGGATTCTGTTGGTCGAGGACGATCTCGATATCGCCAATGCTCTGATACCTGCGCTGCGGCGGTACGGGCTGATGGTGACGCACGTCAGGACGGCCGCGGACGCCCTCGCCGCCGACCCCGGGGACCTCGTTCTGCTGGACCTCGGGCTTCCCGACGGCGACGGCATCAACGTGTGCCGGCAGATTCGCACGGTGTCAGACGTCCCTGTGATCGCGGTCACCGCCCGAGGCGAGGCGGCGGACCGGGTCCGCGGCCTGCGCAGCGGCGCGGACGACTACGTGGTGAAACCCTTCGCCATCTCCGAACTACTCGCCCGCATCGACGCCGTACTGCGGCGCACCGGCCTTCTGCAGCCTCGACCGCGGGTCACGGTCGGTGACCTGACCGTGGATATCGAGGCCCGGACGGTCCAGGTGGCGGAGAAACCAATCAGCCTGACCCGCAAGGAATTCGACGTACTCGCTGTGCTGGCCGCTCACCACGGCCGGGTGGTGCCGCGCGAACAGGTCGCCCTCTACGCGTGGCAGTCCGTCTTCGAGGCCTCGTCGCGGACCATGGACGTGCACGTGGCAAGCCTGCGGGCCAAGCTCGGCAGACCGGAGCTCGTCCAGACCATCCGCGGCGTCGGCTACCGCCTGGGCTCGGACTGACCGTTGCGCCGTCGCCTGCTGCAGTCCCTCGTCCCGATGGTGATCGTGCTCGCCGTCGTCGCTGCTGTTCCGCTGGCCAACTACATCGCGACCAGTGCGTCGCGCACGCTCTTCCTGTCTCGTAGCAACGACGCCGACTGGTTCGCCACCATGGCCGAGTCGCCGCTGCAGTCCGGTGACATCGCCGGCCTGCGCGAGCTCGCCGTCCGCTATCACGAGCTCTACAACACCCCGGTGTTCGTCGTGGACGTCGACCGCCGGGTGATCGCCACCTCACGATCGGGCGTCGTCGTGACGGAGCCGGACCTGGACAACGCGCTGGACAGCACCCTGGCCGGCCGCCTGCCCGCGGAACCGCCCGCACTGTGGCCGTGGCGTTCCGGCGAGATGGTGGTGGCGCGCCCGGTCGTCAACAACGGCCGCGTGCTCGGCGCCGCAGTACTGCGGGTCCCGACCGAGCGGAGTCGCGAGCAGGTCCAGCGTGGCCTGCTGCTCCTCCTCGGTGGTCTGCTGATCAGCATCGGCGCCGTCGTGATCGGCATCGTCCGCCCGGTGACCCGCTGGGTGCTGCGGCCGCTGAACGACCTCGACAACGCGACCCACCAGGTCACCCGCGGCGCCCTCGACACCCGGGTCTCCACCGACGGTCGTGCGCCGGAGCTCCGCCGGCTGGGCGACAGCTTCAACTCGATGGCCCTGAGCCTGCACCAGGCCCGGCAGCGCGAGCGGGAGTTCGTCGCCGACGCGTCCCACCAACTGCGGACCCCGCTCACCTCGGCCCGCATCCACATCGAGGGCCTCTCACGGCTGTCCCCGACCGCGCGGTTCGCGCTCAGCGACATCGACCGCCTCGGCCGGATCGTTCAGCGGCTGTCCCGACTGGCCGGTTCCGACCGTCCCGGCGATGCCGACGGCAACGAGCCGCCGCTGGACCTGGCCCAGGCGGTGAAGGAGCGGCTGGTCGGCTGGAAGGCCGTGTATGCCGCCGACGACCTGGAACTCATCATCGGCGAGATGGTCCCCGGCGGGGTCGCCTCCGAGCTCGAGGTGGACGACATCCTCGACGTGCTCCTCGACAACGCCGCCAAGTACGGCGCCCCGCCCGTCGAGGTCTCGGTACTGCGGGACGGCACCGAGGTGGTCCTGTCAGTCCGCGACCACGGCCTCGGCCTGGGCTCCCGGGACCTGAAGAAGGTCGGCGAACGTTTCTGGCGCAGCGCCCATCACCGCGAAATGCCCGGCACCGGCCTGGGCCTCGCGATCGTCCGCTCAGAGGCCGCCCGAGTAGGCGGCCGCGTAGTAGCCCGCCCCCCGATCGGCGGCGGCCTGGTCATCGAGGTTCGCGTCCCCCTCATCGAGGACTACGACCTCTAGTACGCCGCTGACCCCTGGTGCGCCGCTCCAGCACCTCTGGTACGCCGCTCCCTGCGCAGCTCCTATGAGGGTTGGGCCACGCAAGGCGCCGTACTCCCCTGCCACGGTGGTAGCCGCAGCCATCTCACCCAGCCCAAGGTGATCCCGCGCCGAGCGCGCCGTGTGCGCCCGGTGGGGACCAGTGGCGGGATGCCCGGTCGGGACCAGTAGCGGGATATCCGGTCGGGACCAGTGGCGGGATATCCGGCCGGTAGCGCGTTATTTTGGCGCCAGTGGGCGAAGAACCCGGCAGCGGGCGCGCCGCGAACGCTGCAGGTGGGCGCGCCGCGAACGCTGCGGGTGGCGCGGCTGCGACGCAGGAGCCGGGCGGAGTTGCGACGCAGGAGCCGGGCCGGGGTTGCGACGCAGGAGCCGGGCGGAGTGCGACGCAGGAGCCGGGCCGGGTTGCGACGCAGGAGCTGGGCGGAGTGCGACGCAGGAGCCGGGCGCGGTCGGAGTACGGGACTCAGATGTGGTTGTTCCTGTACCAGCGTTCGGCGGCTGGGTGGAGCGGGATCGGCATGGTGGCGATGGCGGAGCGGGCGTCCAGGGAGCCTGCTTCGGGGTGGATCTCCATCAGGTCGGTCTGGCGGCGGAACATCGTGTTCAGGGTCCACCAGGCCCACGAGTCGGGCAGGCCGCGCCGGGCCAGCAGGTAGTTCGGTACGGCGAGGGTCGGTACCGAGCTCGAGAGCTGGTAGACCGAGGGTGGGATGGAGGAGAGGAGGTAGCCGCCGAAACGCTTCAGCGCGATCTGCTCTGCCAAACTGCCGATGTCGACCAGCCGGAAGCCGATGGTCGACTGCAGGTCCAGGATCGGCTTCGTCGGCAGGCCGCCGCTCCAGATCAGTGCGTCGATCCCGTTCGGGCTCTTCTCGTCCTTCGCCTTGGCCTGCAGCGCCTTCGCCGCTTGCTCGAGGCTGTAGTTCCGCTTCCGGACCTGTACTCCGGCCGCCTGCAGGATGCGCTCGGCGACCACCCGGGTGCCTGAGTTCACCGGACCGACGCTCACCTGCTTGCCGGCCAGGTGCCCGATGTTGAAGATGTCGGAGGACATCGGCACCACCACGTGCACGTAGTTGTCGTAGGTCCTGGCGAGCGCGGTGAAGCGCAGCGCACCCTTGGCGAAACTGGTGTCGGCGGCGCCGTCCCAGGCGTCCAGGGCCGAGTCCGACAGGCTGAAGCCGACGTCCGCAGTGCCGGCGGCGAGCATCCGGAGGTTCTGCACGGACCCGTCGGTCTGGATCGTGGTCATCTGCACCCCGGTCACCTCGGTGACCAGCTTGGCCAGCCCAGCACCGTAGATGGCGTACACGCCGCCCGTGTTGCCGGTGGCGAACCTGGCCGGTCCGGCCGGGGCCGGTTCCTGGGACCGGCCGCGGGAACATCCGGGTGTCACCAGCGCCGCCGCAGCCGCGGCTCCCATTCCGAGCACGCTCCGGCGATTCAGCAGGCGGGGACGATCCATAGAGGACAACCTAGAGGTCCAGCGGTCCGTGCTGGTAGTTGCTCCAGTGCCGGCGGTGCTGAGTCCCAGTGCCGGTAGTGCTGAGCTAGCGGCAACAGTTGGCATCGTGCTGCTACTGAGGGTGCCGTAAGGCGCTGAGTCTGGACGCGCCCGGGTGGTATGTGACAGCGTTGTCATGCAGGCGGCCGAGAGAGCCGCGACAACCCGGAGGATGATTCCGTGCACGACGACCGACAACTCATCGAGGAGCGGCTCCAGCGCGCCCTGCGGGAGCGGATCCGCCCCGCGATCTACGGCGCGGCCGTCCCGCTGGACATCAAGGTGTGGCACGCGCCTGGTGAGCCGGTGTCCCCCGCCGAGGCCCTCGTTGCCAGCTACGAGGCGGCCGAGATCGGCTTGCCCTGGGGTCCCGCGTGGGGCACCGCGTGGTTCAACTTCAGCGGCCAGGTGCCGACCGAGTGGGCCGGCCGTGAGATCGAGGCCGTGATCGACCTCGGCTTCAGCGGCGGTCCGGGCTTCTCCGCGGAGGGCCTGGTGCACACCACCTCCGGCGTCCCCCTGAAGGGCCTGCACCCGCGGCAGACCTACGCGCCGCTGTCGATCCTCGGCCCGGACGGTACCGCGGCCTCGGCCGGCGACCACATCGAGTTCTACGTCGAAGCCGCGGCCAACCCCGAAGTACTGGGATCCAACGCCTTCGCCCCGACCGACATCGGCAGCAAGCCGGAGCCGGGCGGCAAGCCGATCTACCAGCTGGCCCGCGCCGACCTGGCCGTCTTCAACGCCGAGGTCTGGGACCTGATCCTGGACCTTGAGTCCCTCGACGGGCTGCAGAAGCAGCTGTCGCCGCAGGAGCCGCGCCGCCGGGAGATCCTGCGCGCGCTGAGCCGCGCCCTCGACGTACTGGACTACGAGGACGTCGCCGGTACCGCGACGGACGCCCGCGCCGAGCTGACCGACGTACTGAGCCGTCCGGCGCACGCGAGCGCGCACCAGCTGTCCGCGGTCGGCCACGCGCACATCGACTCCGCCTGGCTCTGGCCGCTGCGCGAGACCCGCCGCAAGGTGGCCCGCACGGTGTCCAACGTGGCCACGCTGGCCCAGGAGTACCCCGAGCTCGTCTTCGCGTTCTCGCAGGCACAGCAGCACGCGTGGGTGAAGGACAACTACCCCGAGGTGTGGGAGCGGCTGAAGAAGGCCGTTGCCGACGGCACCATCGTGCCGGTGGGCGGCATGTGGGTCGAGTCCGACACCAACCTGCCCGGCGGCGAGGCGCTGGCCCGGCAGTTCGTGCACGGCAAGCGGTTCTTCCTGGACGAGTACGGGATCGACACCCAGGAGGTCTGGCTGCCGGACTCGTTCGGCTACACCGCGGCGCTGCCGCAGCTGGTGAAGCTGTCCGGCTCGAAGTGGTTCCTGACCCAGAAGATCTCCTGGAACAAGGAGAACAAGTTCCCGCACCACACCTTCTTCTGGGAGGGCCTGGACGGGACCCGGGTGTTCACCCACTTCCCGCCGATCGACACGTACAACTCCGACCTGTCCGGCCGGGAACTCGCGCACGCGCAGCGCAACTTCGCCGAGAACGGCGCGGCGACGCGTTCGCTGGTGCCGTTCGGCTACGGCGACGGCGGTGGCGGCCCCACCCGCGAGTTCGTCGCGACCGCCCGCCGGGTGGCCAACCTGGAGTCCTCGCCGCGGGTGACGATCGAGTCCCCGACCGAGTTCTTCAGCGCGGCCGAGGAGGAGTACCCGAACGCGCCCGTGTGGTCGGGAGAGCTCTACCTGGAGATCCACCGCGCGACGTACACCTCGCAGGCGAAGACCAAGCAGGGCAACCGGCGCAGCGAGCACCTGCTCCGCGAGGCCGAGCTCTGGTCCGCGGCGGCCGTGGTGGCGGGCAAGCTCGACACCTACCCGTACGAGGAGCTCGACCGGATCTGGAAGGCCGTGCTGCTGAACCAGTTCCACGACATCCTGCCGGGCAGCTCGATCTCGTGGGTGCACCGCGAGGCCGAGGCGACGTACGCGCGGCTGGCCGAGGAGCTCGAGGCGATCATCGCCAAGGCGCAGCAGGCGCTCGCCGGCGAGGGCTCGAACCAGATCGTCTTCAACGCGGCCCCGCACAGCCGCGAGGGAGTCCCCGGCCTCGGCGCCGGCATCACCGCCGGCGAGGGCCAGGCGGCGACGATCGACGGCAACGTGCTGGACAACGGGCTGATCCGGGTCACGATCGACGACCGCGGCCTGATCACCTCCCTGTACGACGTGGCCGCCGACCGCGAGGTGCTGGCACCCGGCAGCGCGGCGAACCTGCTGCAGCTGCACGTGGACACCCCGAACCACTGGGACGCCTGGGACGTCGACTCGTTCTACAAGAACAATGTCCGCGACGTCACCGAGGTGGACACGGTCGACTTCAGCACCGTGGAGGGCGTCGCGACGGTCGTGGTGGCGCGCTCCTTAAACCGGTCCAGCATCACCCAGACGCTGCGGCTGCGGCCCGGCGCCAAGCGGGTCGACATCGAGACCTCGGTCGACTGGCACGAGTCGGAGAAGTTCCTCAAGGCGGCCTTCCCGGTGGACGTGCACGCCGACCGCTCCGCCTCGGAAACCCAGTTCGGGCACATCTTCCGCCCGACCCACCAGAACACCTCCTGGGACGCGGCCAAGTTCGAGATCGCCGCACACCGCTGGGTGCACGTGGGCGAGCCCGGCTACGGCGTTGCCGTGGTCAACGACTCGACGTACGGGCACGACATCAACCGGACCGCCCGCCAGGACGGTGGCACGACGACCACGATCCGCACTTCGCTGATCCGGGCGCCGCGCTTCCCCGACCCGCACACCGACCAGGGCGTGCACGTGGTGAACCACGCGCTGGTAGTCGGCGCCGGCATCCCGGAGGCGATCGAGGAGGGCTACCGGATCAACCTGCCGGAGCGCGTCGTCAGCGGTGCGACCGGGTCCGACCCGATCGTTGCCGTGGACAACGGCAATGTGATCGTCGAGGCGGTCAAGCTGGCCGACGACCAGTCCGGCGACGTGGTCGTCCGGCTGTACGAGTCGAGCGGCGGCCGCTCCCGCGCGACGCTCACGCCGGGCTTCGCCGCCACCACGGCGACGGAGGTCGACCTGCTGGAGCGACACCTGGCGGACCGTGAACTGAAGGACGGCGGCGTCACCTTCGAGCTCCGCCCGTTCCAGATCCTCACCCTCCGCTTCACCCGCGCCTGACCCAACGCACTTGCGTCCGAAGAACCGTGGGGCACGACCCCGGGTTCTTCGGACGCAAGGAAGCGCGCTACCTGAAGCTCTGCCGGTGTTCACACTGCTGACGTAGCGTGGAGCCCACAGGAGGTGGCATGTCACAGACGCCCTTGTTGGGAGCGCGCACGCTCGACCGGGAGACCGCCCGGGCCCTGCCGCCCGGTCCGCGGTTGCCGACCCTCGTTCAGACGGTGTTGTTCGCCAGCCATCGCAAGACGTACTTCCCGAAGCTGCGACGACGCTACGGCGAAGTCTTCACGATCCGGCTGGTCCCGTCGAGCCGGGTCGTCGTGGTGCTCAGCCGTCCGGACCACATCCGCGAGGTCTTCGGTACGCCGCCGACGGTGGCCCACGCGGGCGAAGGCAACACCGTGCTCGCCCCGATCATGGGTGACCACTCGCTCCTGCTGCTGGACGACGACGACCACGTGCGGATGCGGCGTCAACTCATGCCCGCCTTCAACGGCCACGCCCTGCGCAGCTATACCGGCATGATCGCCGACCTCGCCCGCGCGGAGGTCGAGTCCTGGCCGGTCGGCGAACCCTTCCGACTGCACGAGCGGATGCGGACCCTCACCCTCGAGGTGATCCTCCAGGTCGTCTTCGGCGTCACTGACCAGGACCGGCTGGCGCAACTCCGCCCACTGGTCGAAAAGGTGGTCTCCGTCCGGCCGGTCATCATGCTCGGCGGCTTCTACCCGCGCCTGCTCCGGCTGCCGCCCTGGCGCACCTACCTGGAGACCCAGCGCCAGGTCGACGAGATCCTGTACGACGAGATCGGGGCCCGGCGGAACCAGCAGAACCTTGCCGAGCGCAACGACGTACTGAGCAGGTTGCTTGCCGCGGGCACCTGGTCTGACGTGGAGCTCCGCGACCAGTTGGTGACTCTGCTGCTCGCCGGGCACGAGACCACCGCGACGGCTTTGGCCTGGGCGTTCCATGAGCTTGCGCGGCGGCCTGATCAATTGAGGGCCGGGCAGGTCGCCGCGGACGAGGGCGATGACGACTACCTCGAGGCGATCACCAAGGAGGCGATGCGTCTGCACCCGGTCATCTACCAGGTCGGCCGGCGGCTGACCGAGACGGTGGAGGTGGCCGGCTATCGCCTACCGCGCGGGACCACGTTGATGGCCGCGATCGGACTCGTTCACTCGGACGAGGAACACTTCCCCGGCGCCGGTGATTTCCGCCCGCAGCGGTTCTTGTCCGACAACCCGCCCGCGCCGGCGACCTGGATCCCGTTCGGCGGCGGCGCCAGACGGTGCATCGGCGCCGGGTTCTCGTTGCTGGAGGCGACCGAGATCCTCCGCGCGGCGCTCACCCGGTACGACGTCCACGCCGTCCGTCCCAGACCGGAAACGGCACAGCCGCGGAACGTGACCCTGGTCCCGTCCCGCGGCTGCGAAGTGTTGATGACGCGGCGCTAGGCCTGTCTCGCGGCGCTGGGCCTGTCTCGCGGCGCTGGGCCTGTCGCCTGTCTGGCGGCGCTAGGCCTGTCTCGCGGCGCTGGGCCTCGATGCGGCGCTGGGCCTCGATGCGGCGCTCGGTCCGCGTTCGGCGGCTGTGCTCAGTCCTCCGGGTCGCCGACGTCGCCGAGGTCCACGTCGCGGAGATCCTGGAGGTCGGTCTCGTCCTCGTCGTCAAGCTCGAACGGCGCGTCCTCGTCGACCACGTGCACGGCCGCCTCCTCGGCGCTGGCACCGGCCCCGTCGATACCGACGTCCTCCGCGACCAGGTCCTTCTCCTCGTCGAGGTGGGCTCCCTCGTCGGGCGCGACCAGGCGGCCAGACCGCGGGCCGCCGACCTCCGGACCGCCGACGTTCTCCTCGTCCTCGGCGTAAGGGTCGATATCCGGCTCCTCCTGCGCGATCCGCTGGTCGAGGGTCTCGCCCTGCAGCTGCTCATCGGCGGTGTTGCCGTACTTCTCGGCCGGCGACCACTTCTCCGGCGGGGAATAGCCCTCGTCCAGCGGGTCGTCCAGACCGCGGTCGTCCAGGGTGTCCTCGGCGCCCGGCTGGTCCTCGTCGTCGACGCTGTAGCTGCCGTAGTCCTCGCGGTTGTTCTCGGTCATGACCCCACCCTGGACGTCCCGGCGGTGTGAATCAAGGCAGCGCACGTCGGGCGCCCGCTGTGTCCGGCTGCCGGGGCACCGGCTCATCCCCGATGATGGGGTGATGGATCCGGTCCGGTTGACGCTGGAGCAGCTGCGCGAGCTGCGGGACGACGTAGCACCGCAGGCTGCCCGCCGGTCCAGAGCCTCCCTCCACCGCCGTATCGACAGGTGGCGCAATCGGGCCTTCTTCATCGCGCAGTGCTCCCTCGCCGCCGGCACCGCCTGGGCACTGGCCCGGTACGTCGTGGGTCACCCGCAACCGTTCTTCGCGCCCGTCGCGGCCATGGTCTGTCTCGGGTTCAGCTTCGGACAGCGGTTACGTCGGGTCGCCGAGGTGATGGTCGGCGTGGCGGTCGGGGTCGGGGTGGGCGACCTGTTCGTGAGGTTCTTCGGCACCGGCATCGTGCAGATCGTCATCGTGGTCGCCCTGGCGATGAGCGTGGCCGTCCTGCTCGGCGCGGGCAACCTGATGACCACCCAGGCCGGAGTGCAGGCCGCGATCGTGACCACCTTGCTGCCCAATCCCGGCGCGGGCTTCAGCCGCTGGCTCGACGCGGCTCTCGGCGGCCTCGTGGCGCTGGCCGCGGCAACCATCGCGCCGGCCGCCCCGATCCGTCGCCCGAGGCAACAAGCGGCCGAAGTACTGAACGAGCTGGCGGCGATCCTGGTCGAGACCGCGGAAGGCCTCCGCGCCAAGGACCCGGAACTGGTCACCGATGCCCTGCGGCGGGCCCGGTCGAGCGAGTCCCTACTGGACGATCTCCGCAGCGCCGCCGAGGAGGGCGTGGCCGTCGTCCGGATGTCGCCCTTCCGGCGTCGGCACCGGGGGCGCGTGCAGGAAGTCGCGGACCTGGTCATCCCCCTGGACCGGGCGATCCGGAACATCCGGGTCCTCGTCCGCCGGGCGGCCGTCTCCGTCTGGCGGGAGGAGCAGATCCCGGACGAGTACCCGGCGCTGCTGGAGCGCCTGGCCGATGGCACCCGCCTGATCGCCGAATCCCTCTTCGAGCCCGCCGCCGACGTCGCCGCGCACCGCGTCCTGGGAGAACTGGGCCGCCGGACCGCCGTGATGCCGATTCCCTCCGGACTGTCCGCCGTGGTGATGCTGGGCCAGATCCGCTCGACCATCGTGGACCTGCTCGAGCTGACCGGTACGTCGTACGACGAAGCGCGCGAACTGGTCCCGCTCCGGCACGACGGGCTGGATGAGAAGTAGGTCACGCCAGATTCTTTGGTGAAATCCCCGTCATAGCCGGGTCGCCGGTGCGTCTCACAGGCATGACGATCCACCGACTGATGAGTGTCATCGCTTCGGAGCAGGTCCGCCTGCGCGGCGACGACCCACGCGAAATCCCGGCCTCAGAGGCCCTTGCAGACGACCGGAACGACGCCGCCGCCGAGCAGTAGAGGCGCGAACCGGACGGACGGGCAGGCGGCGCACCCGGACGGTCTTCCCCACCGAGGTAGACCGCACGGACGTCGCATGACGCAAGAGGCGCCCTGATGCGAGGCGCCGTCTGCTCCGTCACCCCTGTGTCCCGCGCGGGAGCGGGACACCGAACCACCCGCTGGCTGTCCTGACGCCGATTGCGCGAGGCTCAGGGCAGCCAGCCGGGTGGCTTCTTTTTGTTCGGCGCCGTGACGTGTCAGCCGGCGACGATGACCTCGGTGGTGACCGAGTTGGCGATGAAGCACTCCAGGTGCGCCCGGTGGTGCATCCGCTCCAGTGCCTCAGCGTCCGGGGTCTGGCCCGCGAACGTGATCTTCGGGTGGAGCGTCACCTGGGTGATCGCCAGCCGCCCGGCCTCGTTCTTCGCCATCACCCCTACCGCATGGTCGTCGTACGAGTCGACCACCAACCGCTTCTTCGCCGCGATCGCGAGGAAGGTGAGCATGTGGCAGGACGACAGCGCCGCCACGAAGGCCTCTTCCGGATCGACCGGCCCCGGATTGCCCAGGTACGCCGGATTGGCGGACCCGGGCACGGTGATACCGCCGTCGAAGTGCCAGTGGTGATCGCGGCTGTAGGTGTCGTAGGTGAACTCGTGCTCACCACGACTCCAGCTGACATCGACCACGTGCTCCGACATGTTGCGCTCACCTCTCCAGGACGTTGCTTCACCGGCACCAGACCGGTCCTACCACCGGGTTGCATCGTACGGGGGTGTGGCCAGGCAACTGGGCGACGAAGTCGCTGTCGTCCGTGCGGCTATCCCTGCCACCTGGAAGTCCGTGGTGACCCTCGGAGGTCATCGCGAAGAGCCCTTCGAAATGACTCGAAATGAACGAAGGCCGAATTGGCAACGTTGTCCCCCTAGCGGGGCACAATGACCCCATGGTCACCACTTCTACTGGGGAAGCGCAGGGAGCGGGGGGCGAGGCCGCCTACCCGTTGCGGCGGACGCCGACCCAGGACCGGGCCAGCCGTCAGGTCGAGCGGATCCTCGACGCGGCTTGTGCCGAGGTGGTCGAGCGCGGGTACGACGCGGCCTCGACCAGCAGCATCGCCAAACGTGCGGAGATCGCGGTCGGCAGCGTCTACCGGTACTTCCCGGACAAGAGAACCCTGGTCCAGGCAATCGAGCGCCGCAACCAGCGCCGCTACACCGAGACGGTCCGCGAGCGGCTCGCGGTGGTGGAGGACTGGCGGCAGGCCGTCGACGTCACGCTGGACACCTTCCGGGAGATGCACCGCACCGATCCCGGCTTCCACGCTGTGGTGCTGAGCGGGCTGGGCGATCCGGAACTGGAGGCCACGCCCGGGGAGTTCGACGACCAGCACGCGGGCGAGTTCGCGGAACTGCTGAGTCTGCGTTTCGGTGCCCGCGACAGCCGGGAGTTCCGGATGACCGTCACCTTGACGATCGCTATGGGCGAGGCGTTGGCGCATCTGGCCGATCGCCTGCCGGCCGAGGACGCGGAGTACGTGCTGTCCCGAGGGCGGCCGACGCTGCACCGGCTGCTGGAGCCCCACCTGCCCTGAGGCAGGTCCCGAGAACCAGAAGGCCCCCGCCTTCGAGGCGAGGGATCGATACGAGCAGCGGCTCAGAGACGGCTCAGAGCAGTCTCTGGGACGTGTCTAAGGTTGTGGGATCGGCGTCGATGATCGCGGGCCGCCCTGCGGCCAGTGGCTGACCCGGCCCGCGACCCGGGCCCTGCGCGGCGCCCGGACGTCATAGCTGACGATCACCCGATCGTCCTTGGCGTAGATGTTCCTGCTGTTCGCCGGCATCCTGCGCTGGACCTCGAACGGCCCCTCGCCGTGCCGGGTGTAGTACTCGACGGTGACCTCGACGTACGCCGCCGGCGCACCGTTTCCCGACAGACCACGGACCGGTCCCCGAACCCGGATGACCCGGCCTGCGGTCCTTTCCTCTCCGGTGTGATCGCGACGCCTCACTCCCGCGACCACGTCCGCCACGATGCATGCCGTGACCAGCAGCACCAAGCCGAATCCACCGAATACAACGACAGTCAACATGGCACTCACCCCCGACGTGCCGCCCGCTACGGCGGTCGTCGTTCTCGAACTTTCCGCGCGGCCATCTGCCGCACACCAGTTCGACGCCAGCTGGGGTGCGCCAGTTCCCCGATTCCGGCAAATGAGTCCTCAGTCGTCACCAAACATGCCGAATTCATACTTTCGGGGGACCGGTCGGTTCGTGCCGAGTCGGCGCTGGGTCTCCTGCCACAGGGAGGCCAAGTCGTTTTCTCCCTCGCGAAGTCCGGGCAGCTCGATTCCCTCGTCCAGCAGGGCTTCCGCGCCCGCCGGGTCGCCGGTCCGCAGCAGCAGGCGGACCTGCGCGACGCGGACCCGCGGGTCTGTCCGGGTCCCTCCTACCTGCGCGAAGATCCCCTTCGCTCCCCCGGACTCCAGACAGGCGTTCACCGCCTCGGCGAGCAACTGCGGCAGCTCTGCCGAGTTCAGTTCGACCGCGCGTTCCCAGTGCGACTGGTTGCCGGTTGCGATCGCGAGATTACGCAGAGCCCAGGGATTCTCCTTGGCGGCAAGGGATTGCCGCCACGCATCGATCGCGCCCTCTTCGTCACGGGCGTACCACCGGGCGACACCGCGGTGGTACCAGCTCAGCCAGTTGTCGTCCTCAACGGCTTCCAGCAGTTCGCGCCAACCCACCAGGGTTCCGTCCGGCGCTTGCTGCCAAGGAACCTCCGGGAACCTGCCGTCAAGGACAGGCAACCAGGCGCGCTCGCGCTCGGTCATCGTCTCCTCGGCGAACGGCGTCCCGGGTGACACCCTCCACCCGGTCCGCCGCAGCTCGAGTGCACCCCAGCCCGAACCAGCGAACAAGTTCTCGACCGGCACCTCGTCCGCGACGGACAACCAGTCCCGCTCCCTCGCTGCCAATTCAGTTGCACTCAGCAACGACTCCAGTACTTCGCCGACACCCGCGCGGGCAGTTCCCCAGTTTTCGGCATGCGCGACGGCTGGATGAGTGTCGAGCCGACCATAAGCCTCCAGCCAGTGCCAGTCGGTTGCTCCAGGCAACTGAAGGTGTTCCAGCTGGGTTCGGGCCAGACCCGCCTGGATCTCGCAGTAGCCGTGACCCTGCAGCCCTGGCGACAACCACTCCTGCCAGCGGTGACCTCCTCGACTCTCGCCCCAGACGAACATCTTCCGGCCCCGGAGGCGAGCGGTGGACGTCTGCACCAGGCCATTGCCCTCCGCGTCGAGCGCCGCGATCCACGGTCGCTGCTCCGGCGGCAACTCGAAGAAGAAGTCGATCGCCCGGCGATGCCGCATCGGATAGCTCAGATCGACGTCGTCCTGCACCGGTACGTCGACCAGATCGAGGCGGTTGCCGTAGCCGTGCTTCCACGCCTGGTCGGCCGGGACGAGCACGCGGGTGCCCTGCGACTGCTCGACGGCGATGTTCGACCACCAGTACGCCGGGACCGTCTCGCTCGACGGATTCTGGATCCGCGCCCCGACGTACAGGAACTCGGAGTCGGTGGGCAGCCAGAAGTCCACCTGGGTGACCAAGCCACGAGTGCGTTCCCACTCCCACAAGCGCAGGACCGGGGTTTCGTCGGGGCCCTCGACACGGGCAGCGTGCATCGGGGCGCAGGTGCCGGTCCAGTGGCCGGTGCTGCCGAGGTTCCACTCGACGCCGCCTGCGAACCAGGCATCGCGGAGGGCGAGGTTCGCTGGTTGGAGCACGGGGTTGCGGTAGAGCAGTTCCTGGCCGCTCGGTTTGTGCACCAGCGAGTAGAGCCGGCCGCCGAGTCCCGGCAGGACGGTCGCCCGCAGGTGGTCGTTCTCCAGCACGAAGGTGGGGATCGGGCGTTCGACCAGCCTCCGGTCGTAGCTGTCCTGGGTGAGACACGGCAGCGCGTTCTCCAGTCGGCCGTACTCGACGTTCTGCCGCATCTCCACCGGCAGGTCGGCGAGATTCCCCAGCGGGACGTGCTCCCGGTTCCTCGTCATCGGCGGTAGGGGGTTCTCAGGGCCGAAGGAAGCGGCAGGCAACACCAGCTCATGCGCGGAAAGGATCGTCACACCGCCGATTCTTGCAAGTCTGTGCATTTCCGTCCATCGCTGGTTGGTGTCCGCTATACATGGACGACCGGACTGAGGGGATGGATTGATGGACGCTGACGTGATCGTCGTCGGAGCGGGGCTGGCCGGGCTGGCCGCCACCGCCGAACTGGCCGATGCGGGCAAGAAGGTGCTGCTGCTCGACCAGGAGCCGGAGGCGTCGCTCGGCGGGCAGGCGTTCTGGTCGTTCGGCGGGCTGATGTTCGTCGACTCCCCCGAGCAGCGGCGGATGGGAATCAAGGACTCCCGCGACCTCGCCTGGCAGGACTGGCTCGGCTCGGCCGGGTTCGACCGGTTGGACGACGAGGACCAGTGGGCCCGGCAGTGGGCCGAGGCGTACGTCGACTTCGCCGCCGGGGAGAAACGCGCGTGGCTGCACGCCCAGGGCGTTCGGTTCTTCCCCGTGATCGGATGGGCCGAGCGCGGCGGCTACAACGCCGACGGCCACGGCAACTCGGTGCCGCGGTTCCACATCACCTGGGGCACCGGACCTGGTCTGGTCGCACCGTTCGAGCGCCGCGTCCGGGAAGCCGTCGCCAAGGGCCTGGTGGAGTTCCGGTTCCGGCACCGGGTGGACGAGTTGACCGTCACGGGTGGGGTGGTGGAGGGCGTTAGCGGCAAGGTGCTCGAGGCGAGCGACGTGGCTCGCGGCGTCGCCAGTTCCCGGGCCGAGGTCGAGGACTTCACCCTCACCGCCCAGGCGGTGATCGTCACCTCCGGCGGGATCGGCGGCAACCACGACCTGGTCCGCGAACAGTGGCCGGCCCGGATGGGGAAGCCACCCGCGCAGATGATCTCCGGCGTACCGGCGCATGTCGACGGCCGGATGCTGGCGATCACCGAGACGGCCGGCGGCCGGTACGTGAACCGCGACCGGATGTGGCACTACGTCGAAGGAATCCGGAACTGGGACCCGATCTGGCCGATGCACGGGATCCGGATCCTGCCCGGGCCGTCGTCGCTCTGGTTCGATGCCACCGGCAAGCGCCTGCCGGTGCCGCTGTTCCCCGGGTTCGACACCCTCGGCACGCTCGAGCACATCGCCTCGACCGGCTACGACTACAGCTGGTTCGTGCTCACCCGGAAAATCATCGAGAAGGAGTTCGCCCTGTCCGGGCAGGAGCAGAACCCGGACCTGACCGGCAAGGACATCAGGGGCGTGCTCGGCCGGGCCCGCGGCGGTGCGACCGCGCCGGTGCAGGCGTTCATGGACAAGGGTGCCGACTTCATCGTCCGGGACAACCTGGCCGACCTGGTCCGCGGGATGAACTCGTTGACCGGCGAGGACCTGATCGACCCCGCCGAACTGGAGCGGCAGATCGTCGCCCGGGATCGCGAGATGGACAACACGTTCACCAAGGACCTGCAGATCACCGCACTGCGGGGGGCGCGGAACTACCGCGGCGACAAGCTGATCCGGGTCGCCTCGCCGCACAAGATCCTCGACCCGAAGGCCGGCCCGCTGATCGCGGTCAAACTGAACATCCTCACCCGCAAGTCCCTCGGCGGCCTGCAGACGGATCTCGACTCGAGAGTGCTGCGCACCGACGGCACGCCGCTGCCCGGGGTCTACGCGGCAGGCGAGGTGGCCGGCTTCGGTGGCGGCGGCGTCCACGGCTACCGCTCACTCGAAGGCACGTTCCTCGGCGGTTGCCTCTTCAGCGGCCGTACTGCGGGTCGCGCTGCCGCGAAGGCGGTGTCCTGACATCCCATCCGCGGGTGGGTCGTTGTGTGGTCTGAGCCCCTGTCTGTGAAGTGGGGTGGACTTCTAGCGTTGCGCGCAGCCGATCCTGGGAGGACCTCTCATGCGCCGCCTCGCTCTGTCCTTTGCGGTACTGCTTCTGGCCGGTGGCCTCACCTTGCCCGCTGAGGCTCATGGGTGTCCGCGACTGCGGGTGCCAGGAGCGGAGCACCAGGAGGTTGCCTGCCTGGATGATCTGACGACGGCCGGAACCGTGGCGTCAGGGCATACGAATCCGGCGGACTACGCGGGGCTGACGCAGGCCGGGCTTCCGCAGCAGTCGGGGGTTCCGGGCGTGCAGATCGACGGGTACTTCCCAGACACCTCGCACACGAACACGAACCACGGGTGGAACCACGACGCGCAGTTCGTCCTGCGCTTGCCGGCCAACTGGAACGGCGGACTCGTCGTGGCGGGATCACCCGGCGTGCGGGCGCAGTACGCGAATGACAAGGCCATCTCGGACTACGTGCTCTCGAAGGGGTACGCGTTCGCGGCGACCGACAAGGGCAACACAGGCGCGAACTTCTTCACCGACGGGGTGAAGCCCGGTGACGCGATCGTGGAGTGGAACCTCCGGACGACACAGCTCACCCGGGCTGCACGGGCGGTCGTGTCACAGCGGTATGGCCGGGAGCCCCGCGAGGTGGTTGCCGCGGGCCTCTCGAACGGCGGCTACCTGGTCCGCTGGCAACTGGAGAACCACCCGGAGCTCTATACGCGAGGCGTGGACCTCGAGGGGACGCTGTGGACCGTCACTGGCCCGAACCTGCTGACATTCCTGCCGCCGGCGATTCGGGGCTATGAGCAACATTCGCCGTCGCAGATCGTTGCCGCGGGCTTCGATCCACGGTCGGACTTCCTCTGGGACTACCACTACACGGTCTACTGGAAGCTGACCCAGCGGATCTACGCGGCCGAGCTGGACCCGGCGTACCAGGGCAGTGAGGCCGACTACGACTACGCCTCCCGCCCAGCGGCACAGCGGGCCGTACGGCGGATCGCCCTCACCGGGAAGATCGGCCGACCGCTGGTCACGCTGCACGGCACCTTCGACAGCCTGCTGCCGATCTCGCAGGACTCCGACGTGTACGCCGAAATGATCCGCCGCGCGGGTCGTTCCCGCCTTCACACCTACCAGCGGATCGAGGCAGGCAACCACGTCGACGGCCTCGTCGACGCCCACCCCGACCGCCTGGTCCCGCTGGTTCCCCCGTTCCAGCGGGCCATCAGTGGCTAGAAGACCATGGTGAGGAGGTCGGCGAACAACTCTTGCTCGTCGATCTCGAGGCCTCGGTTGGTGAACCAGGTGGCGATGTTGTGGCAGTCACGGAGGAGGAAGTCCATCCCCTTGGGGTTGCCGACGATGTCGACCACCTGCGGGAGGTCGATCAGGACGATGCGGTCGCCCTGCGCCAGCACGTTGTACGGCGACAGGTCCCCGTGGGCCAACCCCACCGTGGCCAACTCCCGCATCCCTTCGCGCAGCTGCTCGAAGTACGACGCCAGCAAATCCTTGCCGGGCCGGACCTGCGCCAGCCGCGGCGCGGCACCGCCGTCGCCGTCGTCGATGAACTCCATCAACAGCTCAGTGCCATCCACCTGCACCGGGTATGGCACCGGGACACCCGCCGTCCAGAGCCGGCAGAGCGCGTCCCACTCGGCGTAGGCCCATTGCCCGGCGGCGACGCTGCGGCCGTGGGCCGTCTTCTTCGCCATCGCCCGGCTGTCGCGGCTGTTGCGAGTCCGCCGGCCCTCGACGTACGACGTACTTCGGTGGAAGGAACGGTGTTCCTCGCTGCGGTACCGCTTGGCCGCCAACAGCGAGCTGCGCGACGGGTTGTCGCCGATCGCGTCGACAGCTCGTTCGACCAGGAAGACATCGGCTTCCTTGCCGGTTTTGAGGATGCCGAGCTCGGTATCGATCGCCGCCTGTTCCGTCACTACCCAGTCGGGTCGTGGATCCGGGCCGCGAGAACCGCGCTCGACATCCAGCCAGGTCGACCACCGTTGATCCGGGCCCAGCTGTTCGTCCACTTCCTGGAAGCGGAAGACGAAGGCGTCGGCGGGGTCTGGTTCGGTCTCGTCGCTGGTGAGTTCGGCCCAGCGCGGTTCCAGATCAGTGAACTGTTCGAATTGCCGGTCGGTACGAAAGACGTCGGAAGACATCAGGTGTGCTCCTGAGGAAAGAGGTGAGGCTGAAGCGGGCATGCCGCAACACAGTGATGGACATCCGTTCAGCCCTCCTTCGGTCAGGCAGCACTCGTAGCTGCACAAGCAGCTTCAGGATGCAGGTTCGCGCTGAACCCCGCAACGCATTTAATCCAGCGGCGTGAAGACCAGGCTCTGCCCGGCCTCGGTGGTCAGTCGGGTCGTGCCTGGTTCGACCTTCTCGGTCGACCCCGCGGTGGTCAGCAGGGCACCGCCCGGCCAGGGGATCTCGAGCTGGAGTCCCGAACCGGTTTCACTGAGAATGCGGATCTCCTCGACGACACCGGCCCGCCGGCTCGCGCTGACGAGGAAGGCGCCGGCGGCCCGCAAGGTGGTGAACGAAGCATCGCCCGTCCAGTTCGGGAACAGCCGCAGTACGCCGTCGTAGCTCTGGAGGAGGCACTCGTTGATCACCGCCGGCAGGGCGAAGTTCTCCACCCAGATCCCACCACGACTCATGAAGTCGAACGACAGGGTGTCGTCATACCGGCCGTGGACCGCCCGCACCCGGTCGGTCGCCGTACCGTTGGGGAGCAGGCAGTAGCGCACGTCGCGCTTGAACCGCTCGAGGTCGAGGATGCCCAGCCGGGCTCCTTGCAGCGCGGCGAAGACGAGTTCGTTGCCGCCCTCGATCGTCTGGTTCCGCCAGGTTCGTCGGAGCAGCTCCAGCTCAGCCGGCTCGCTGCCGAGACCGACTTGTTCGGCCGGGAAGGCCGGCATCGCCGCGACCGGCACGTTGTAGACGATGGCCGGATCCTCGCCCGGCGTGGACACGATCACCTCGCTGCTCGTCGGATAGTCGACCAAGCGCCGCAGCACATCGTCGACCTGGCTGAGCAGTGCCACCTCGTCCTGCGAGCGTTCCAGTATGCGAGCTGCCTCGGTGAAGGCGTTCAGGAGGAACCTTCCGAGGGCGAGATCCACCACACAGTCGGCGTTGTACCGGAACCCGGGACGCAGGCCGTAAAGCTCGGGAGTCACCGTCGGGAAGACGTGCAGCCGACCGTCCTCGAAGCCGCCGCGCTCGGTGGACGACAGCACGTAGTCCACGAAGAAGAGCGTTGCCTCCTTCAACGGTCCGAACGCGCGATCCCGCAGGTAGTCCGCGTCCTGCGTGTAGAGGTATTGCCACCAAAGACTCTGCACGGCCCACGGCGTCTCGCAGACCTCCCAACCCCAGGACGGGTCGGGATACGGATTCACAGTCATCCGGACCGGGTACGCCGAGTGCGGGAACGCCGCGCCGCGCAAACCGTAGTACTGGCCGGCCCATTCGCGGCTGAGTGGGAGCAGGTGGTCGACCATCGAGACGTACGGCTCGTGCAGCTCGGGGTGGTTGCTGGAGAAGACACCCCAGAACGGCTGCTGGACGTTGTAGTTCAGGTGATAGTCGCCGTGCCAGTCGCTGCCGATCCGCCGGTACGACCAAGGTCCGAAGAGGCCGGGGCACGCCTTGCCCGGTGCCGCAGCACAAGCCAGGAAGTAGGAATTCCGGTACCAGAGGTCCGTCAGGAACTCATCCGCCAGCTCCACCCCCGACGCTGCCCAGTACGACGCCCAGAACTCGCCCGAGCGTTGGTAATCCGGCTGATAGTTGCCGAGGTCAACCAGTTCGGGCTGGGTGGTTCCGCCGGCGGTGCCGTGGACCAGGGATACGGCGACGAGGAGGTCCGGCGTGCTCGGCAGACTGACCTGGAGGGGTCCGTCGGGGTGGGGTCCGCCGTCGATGCCTGGGCGCGATCCCTCGCGCACTTCGGCGTTGATCGTTGCCGTGAGGACGAAGGCGTTGTCCTCGGCCGCTGGATCGAGCGTCGGCAAGACCTGCCGGAACGCGAGCATCCCGCCGGTCGAGGGGGCCGACCTGCGCGACGCCGCGTAGGGGAGCGGATCGGTGATCGCGTTCGGAAGGGCCTCCATGGCCGGGTGCGAGTCGCTGGACGGCGGCAGCGGCTCAGGTCCCGGGCCGGAGCTGCCTGTGCGGGGGTCCGGGATCAGGCCCACCGGGTCGGGGAGCAATCTGATCCGGTCGAACACCGGCGTACGGGAACTCACCCACAGGCGGTCGGCGTCCCGGGCGAGGAAGACCTCGACCTCGGCCGGGACGCCCTCCACCAGCAGGGAGATCTGGCAGACCGCGGTCGCCAGCTCCAGCCTGTGGCCGAGCACCTCGACCCGGCGGGGATCGAAGCCGAGGATCAGCGAACCGCAGGGGAACGGCCGCGGGAACGGCAGGTCGTAGCTGGCTCTGACCAGGTCGTTGTACTGCTTGAACCACGGGTCGTCGGTCAGTTCGTCGAGGCCGGGATCGATCGCCGCGACCTTCGCGAACACCTCGGCGAAGGTCCCGATGCCGTCGGCGTGCCCCTCCTCGACCCGGACGTCCCAGACCTCGTTGTGCCCGAAATGCACGACGACCGCATCCGGGCGAGTGGTGACGACCGCCCCCAGACCGCCGTTGCCCAGCAACGCGCCCTCGAAGAAGTCCGGCGCCGGGCCGGTGTGACTGATCGAACCGGGTGTCACCAGACCGGAGTGGTGGGGTGGGGTCAGCATTGGATCGAGGCCTCGCAGCAGCAGATCGGACGGTTTCTTTCCGCGCGAAAGATACTAGGCGCGAACCGTCGTCCTGTCTCCGCTCCTTGTCTCGCTGGGCGAGACCTCAACGGAACTGGGAGCGGGCAGTGGGTCGGAGACGCAACTCCTGGGGCGCGGCGACCGAGCGGCAGACGATCTCGGGGAGCACCTCGCGCTGCCAGGTGCGGGACGCGGCCAGCCGGCGCCGATGCTCGTCGTACGCGGCATCGTTCGGAAACGTCGCGAACCACGCGAGCACGATCTCGTCCCGAAGCGGTAGCGCCGGGAAGTTGTTCTCAGCCGCCAGTGTCTCGAAGGTCGCGGTCAGCACCGCGCCCGTGCCGGTCAGGACCGGGACGATCCGGTCGTTGAAGAACTCAGCGAACCCGTCGTCGGCCGAGCCGCGGTGATAGACGGCACCGGCGATCACCGAGCGCGGGATCTCGGTCGCATGGAGCGGCGGCCGGGGCGAGCCCAGGGCGGGATAGCCCGGGCCCAGCTCGATCGGCGTGAGCAGCAAGGCGTCGTCGGAGTCCTTCATCGTGACGTTGGCTTCCTGGCGGCGCGCCTTCCAGACCGGGCCGTAGTAGAACCCGTTCAACGCCTCGGCCCGGGCATCCAGGTCGGTGAACCCGCGCAGCCAGACGAACCGGTCCGGGTCGTCGAGATCGCGGAACTGCCCGCAGATGTGCATCCCCCGGTCTTCCTGCCCCTCGACGAAGGCCTCGTCGAAGACCTCGATCAGCTTGTCCCGCTGCCCTGGGTGCAGCGTGTACTGCCGCAGGTCCACGACCGCACAGCACTCCCTCATCGCGCCTCCTCGTCGCCGGTACGACGAACATTCCACCAGCCAAACGTGACACGGTCTGTCAGGTTTCGAGGTGACGGTCTGGAACCGGCGCACGGTGGGTACCGGCGCACGAAAGAGGGACCACTCAGGTCCGATTCAGGAGGACCGATGATCGACGAGGCACGACTCGGGACTTATCTACAGGATCACTACGCCGGCTCGGCTGCCGGCATCGAGTTGTTCAAGCGGGCGGCGGACCAGCAGACCGATCCCCTCGTCCGGACGGTACTGGCCGGGATGGTGGAGAAGGTGGAGGCCGAGCGGTCGGCGCTAGAGAGCTATCTGAAGGCCATCGGTAGCAAGCCGGATCCGGTCAAGAACGCGGGTGCCTGGATGGCGGAGAAGCTGGGCCGGTTCAAGCCGAACGGCGAACTGATCAGGCGGTCGCCACTGAGCGACGTGGTCGAACTGGAGGGTCTGCGGCTCGCCGTCGAGGGCAAGGCCTGCGGATGGCGGGTGCTTCGGCGGCTGGCGGACGACGACGAGCGGTTCTCCGCGAAGGAGCTGGACGAGCACATCGCCGACGCCCAGGAACAGATCGACGAGCTCGAAGGACTTCGGATGGAAGCCGCTGTGAGGGTCTTCCTCAAGCAAGCCTGACATTCCTCAAGCAGGCTTCACGCGCAGCGGCCCCCGGAGGCTCGAGGAGCCTCCAGAGGCCTGAGTCCCCGTGGGGGTGAGATCCCACCTCCGCGGGGACGTTCCTACGCGACTGGGGTCAGGTGAAGATGCTGACGCCGCCGGGGCCCACCAGCAGGCCTACGACGATGAGGGCGGCACCCATCAGGACTTGCCCGCGGACGAGCGAGACGATCCCCGCGATGACGAGGATCGCCGCAATGATCCAGAGCACTAGGCCCATGGCCGTTCCTTTCTCGACGGCCGGACCGGCCTGCGGCCCGGCGACTGACTCCCCGTGTTTCTCTCCCTCTCTGGTGCCCGGCCCCACCCGCCGCAAACGGTGCCCATCACAGGAAAGTGCGGCGCAGAACAGGAAAGTCGCGGCAGGAATGCCTGGGATCCGTAGGGGCACCGGGCCGGGTACAGCCAGCGATCATCTGGAGGCGACGTGAAGATCGGCTACTTCCTGTCCAGCGAGGAGTACACCCCCGCGCAACTGATCGAACAGGCCCGGCTGGCCGAGGAGTCCGGCTTCGACGGCCTGTGGATCAGCGACCACTACCATCCGTGGAACGACGAGCAAGGCCAGAGCGCCTTCGTCTGGTCCTCGATCGGGGCGATCTCGCAGGTCTGCGATCTGCCCGTGACCACGGCGGTCACCTGCCCGACGGTCCGGATCCACCCGGCTGTCATCGCCCAGGCCGCCGCGACCAGTGCTGTCCTGCTGAACGGGCGGTTCACGCTGGGTATCGGTACCGGCGAAGCGCTGAACGAGCACATCTTCGGCGACCCCTGGCCGACCCTCGACGTACGGCTGGAGATGCTCGAGGAAGCTGTCGAGATCATGCGCCGGCTGTGGACCGAGGACGGGTTCGTCTCGCACTACGGCAAGCACTACACCGTCGACAACGCACGGATCTACACCAAGCCGGACTCGGCACTACCGATCTACATGTCGGGTCTCGGCCCCAAAGCCACTGACGTCGCAGCGCGCATCGCCGACGGCTACATCAGCACTTCACCGGACAAGGAACTCCGGCAGCGGTTCCGCAACAACGGCGGCGGCGACAAGCCGACCCAGGCCGGGTTCAAGGTCAGCTACGCCCCCACCGAGGAGGAGGGCATCGAGCAGGCGCACAGGATCTGGCGCAACTCCGGTCTGCCGGGCGAACTGTCGCAGGTGCTGCCGTCGCCGCGCCACTTCGAGCAGGCCAGCGAACTGGTCACCAAGGAGATGACCGCGAAGTCGGTGACCTGCGGCTCCAAGGCGGACCACCATGTCGAGGCGTTCGAGCCGTACGTCGAGGCCGGGTTCGACGAGATCTACGTGGCGAACATGGGCCCGCACTCCGTCGACATGATGAAGCTGTACCGCGACGAGGTGCTGCCCGAGCTCCGCAGGTCGGGTATCTGAAGGCCCGCAAGGCGGATCAGGGCAGCAGCGAGGCCGCGACGCGGAGATCGTCGACGAAGAGGCCGAAGTCGCGGCGGTACTCCTCCGAGCGCACCACCGAGGACGGATGGACTGTCGCGACCGCGGCAGTCCCGTCCGGCAGTTCAACGGGCTGCCCACGCCGCTCGGTGACCTTGAATCCCGGGCCCATCAGGGCACGCGCAGCGACGGCGCCGAGGATGACCACCAATGAAGGCTTCACGATCGCCCGTTCCGCGGCCAGCCAGGGGCTGCAGGCAACGATCTGCCCGACGGACGGCGTCTTGTGGATGCGGCGTTTGCCGCGGCGCTCGAACCGGAAGTGCTTGACCGCGTTGGTGAGGTAGACGTCGCCGCGATCGATCCCGGCCTCGACCAGCGCCTTGTCGAGCAAGCGGCCGGCCGGTCCGACGAACGGATGGCCCTCCTTGTCCTCGACATCGCCGGGCTGTTCGCCGACGAGCATCAGCCGCGCTCGGGCCGGCCCCTCGCCCGGCACCGCCTGCTCGGCGTACTCCCACAGATCGCAACCTCGGCAGTCCTTCAGCGCGGCCTGGAGTTTCCGCAGGCCGCCCCCGTCGGGCACCCACTGCTCGGCGCCGGGAAACTTCTCCACAGGGGGTCCGGTGCCCCCTTTTAAAACACCCGTAACACGCGGGGGCTTGATTCAGGCGCGCGACTTTGATCTGGTGGAACACAAGTGGTTCAGCCTTGACGCCACCCACCGCAGGACGACACGACGAGGTTTCTCACCGTGACCATCGCACCTGTCAGCGCTGTCGAGACGAAGCAGCGCATCGCCGAGACCACCCAGGAACTGCTCGAAGAAGCAGACAACGTTCGCGATCCGCGGCGTCGGCAACTGCTCGATGAGGTTGTGATCCTGAACACCCCGGTCGCCCGTTCCATCGCATCCCGCTACCGCCGCAAGGGCGTCGACTCCGACGATCTGGAGCAGGTCGCGTACCTGGGCCTGGTGAAGGCCGTCAACGGCTACCGCCTGAATGCGGCGACCGCCTTCCTCGCGTACGCCGTACCGACCATCCGGGGCGAGCTCAAACGGTACTTTCGTGACTGTGCGTGGACCGTCCGGCCACCGCGGCGGGTCCAGGAGATGCAGGGCAGCATCGCCGCCGCCGAACCCGAACTGACCCAGAAGCTCGGTCATCTGCCGTCCGACCGGGAGACCGCCGAGGCGCTGGGCACCGAAGCCGAAGAGGTCGCCGAGGCGAGCTCGGTCCGGGGGTGCTTCAGCACCCTCTCACTGGACGCGCCGGGAGCGTCGGACAGCGGGGCGAGCCTGATCGAGAGCGTCCCGGCCGCCGAGGACGGCTACGAACTGGTCGAGAACGTCCACACCTTGAGCCCGGTCGTCTCAGAACTCGACAACCGCGACCGCCGCATTCTCGAGCTCAGGTTCTGCGCCGGCTTCACCCAGGAGGAGATCGGCAACGAGCTGGGGGTCAGCCAGATGCAGGTTTCGCGGCTGCTGCGCGGGATCCTGGAGCGGCTTCGCGACGAGCTCACCCAAGGAGTTCGCGCGCCTGCGCGGACATCGTGAGGTCCTCGCGGCTCGGGATCACGCACAACCCGACAGCCGAACCCGGAGAACTGATCACCGGCGCCGACAGTTCGTTGTCCTCCGCATCCAGTACGACGCCCAGCCACTCCAGCTGACGGCAGACCGCCGCACGGAGGGGAGTCGAGTGCTCCCCCACACCGCCGGTGAAGGCGATCCCGTCCACCCCACCCAGCGCCGCGGCCATCCGCGCGATCTCGCCGGTCATCCTGTGCACGTAGACGTCAAAGGCCAGGCGACACGACTCATCGTCCAGGTTCGCCAGCACCTCGCGGAGGTCGCCGGACTTCTCGCTCAGCCCGAGCAGCCCGGACCGATGCTCCAGTGCGTCGCTGATGTCGTCCGCCGCGAAGCCTGCCGACGTCTGCAACCACATCAGCAGCCCTGGATCGACCGAGCCCGACCGGGTGGCCATCACCAGGCCGTCGACCGGTGTGAACCCCATCGTCGTATCGACCGACCGCCTGTCGGCGATCGCGCAAAGCGAGGCACCCGCGCCGAGGTGACAGCTGATCAGCCGCGGCAGTCCCCGTCCGAGCACCTCCGGGGACCTGCGGGCGACGTACTGGTGGGACAGGCCGTGGAAGCCGAACTTCCGCAGCCCGTGGCGGCGCCGCCAGGCGGCCGGCAAGGCATAGGTCGCGGCCGCCGCAGGCATCGTCCGGTGGTACGCCGTGTCGAAGCAGGCCACGACCGGACGGTCACCGCGGAGGCTGGCTCGGATCAGCCCGAGTGCGCGTGGTTGATGCAGCGGCGCGAGCGGGACGAGTTCCTCGATCGCTGCCACGACGGAGTCGTCCACGAGCGCGGGGCCGTCGAAGCGATCACCGCCGTGGACAACACGGTGGACCACGGCATCGGCCTTCAGCGACTCCAGCGGGTCCGGTGATCCGTCCCAGTCCGCGATGTCCTGTTCGTCGATCACCTGGTCCGAGGCGTCGAGCACCCGCAGCTTCAGGCTGGAAGAGCCCGCGTTGACGATCAGCAGGTTCATCCGCGCTGACCCCAGCGCCAGTTCCGGACCTCCGGCAGGTCCTCGCCGTAGGTGGTGACGTATGACCAGTGCCGGGTCCGTTGGTCGGCGAAGAACTGCCGCGCCGACACCGCCCGGGTCCGCAACGCCGGCACCCGGTCGATCACGTCCATCGCCAGGTGGTACCGGTCCAGGTTGTTCAGCACGACCATGTCGAACGGCGTCGTCGTGGTGCCTTCCTCGATGTATCCGCGGACGTGGATGTTGTCGTGCCCGGTGCGCCGGTAGGTGAGGCGATGGATCAGCCAGGGATAGCCGTGGTAGGCGAAGATCACCGGCTTGTCGGTCGTGAACAGCGAGTCGAACGCGGCGTCGGTCAGTCCGTGCGGATGTTCGTTCGGAGCTTGCAGCCGCATCAGGTCGACGACGTTCACCACCCGGATCTTCAACGAGGGAAGGTGTTCGCGGAGCAGATCGACCGCGGCCATCGTCTCCAGCGTCGGCACGTCACCCGCACACGCCATCACCACATCGGGATCGCCGTCGTCGTTGCTGGCGAAGTCCCAGACACCGATCCCGCGCGCACAGTGCAGCGCGGCAGCCTCCCAGTCCAGCCAGTTCGGTTGCGGTTGCTTGCCTGCGACAACGACATTGATGTAGTTGCGGGTCCGTAGGCAATGATCCATCGTGGCCAGCAGCGTGTTGGTGTCCGGCGGGAGGTAGACCCGGACCACCTCGGCCTTCTTGTTCACCACGTGGTCGATGAAACCCGGATCCTGGTGCGAGAACCCGTTGTGGTCCTGCCGCCAGACGTGCGAGGTGAGCAGATAGTTCAGCGACGGGATCGGCCGGCGCCACTCCAGCCGGTTCACCGTCTTCAGCCATTTGGCGTGCTGGTTGACCATCGAGTCGACGATGTGCACGAACGCCTCGTAGGAGGAGAACAAGCCATGCCTGCCGGTGAGTAGGTACCCCTCCAGCCAACCCTGGCAGGTGTGCTCGCTCAGGATCTCCATCACCCGGCCGTCCGGCGCGAGGTTCACGTCGGTGTCGCGCACGTCGGCGAGCCACGCCTTGCCGGTGACCTCGTAGACCGCGTTCAGCCGGTTCGACTCCGTCTCGTCCGGCCCGACCATCCGCAGATTGGAGAACTCGGCGTTCGCCGCGATGGTGTCGCGCAGGAAAGCCCCGAACACCCTGGTCGGCTCCCCGTCCTCGGCTCCCGGCGCCTTCACCGGTACGGCGTACTCGGCGACGGGTGGCAGCTCCAGGGCCCGGGTGATGAGTCCGCCGTTGGCGTGCGGGCTGGATCCCATCCGCAGGGATGCCTTCGGCGCGAGTTGGGCCACCGCGGCGACCGGCCTTCCGTCGTCGTCGAAGAGTTCCTCGGGCCGGTAGCTGTGCAGCCAGGCCTCCAACTGGTGGAGGTGCTCGTCGTTCGTCCGGACGCCCGAGAGCGGCACCTGGTGGGACCGCCAGGTGTCCTCGACCGGCTCACCATCGACGGCGTGCGGGCCGGTCCAGCCCTTGGGTGTCCTCAGCACGATCATCGGCCAGGCGGCCCGGGTCGGCGTTCCTTGCGTAGTGCGGGCCTCCAGCTGGATCTCCTCGATCCGGTCGAAGCACTTGTCCATGGCCGCGGCCAGCGCCCGGTGCACCTCGGCCGGCTCGGACCCCTCGACCAGATAGGGGTCGTGGCCGTATCCCTGCAGCAGACTGGTCAGTTCCTCGTCGCCGATCCGCGCGAGCACGCTGGGGTTGGCGATCTTGTAGCCGTTCAGGTGCAGGATCGGCAGCACCGCGCCATCCCGCCGGGGATCGAGGAACTTGTTCGAGTGCCACGAAGTTGCCAACGGCCCCGTTTCCGCCTCGCCGTCGCCGACGACGCACGCGACCACCAGCTCCGGGTTGTCGAAGGCGGCGCCGTACGCGTGGCTGAGCGAATACCCCAGCTCGCCGCCCTCGTTGATCGAGCCCGGTACCTCGGGCGCGACATGGCTCGGGATCCCGCCGGGGAAGGAGAACTGCTTGAACAACCTGCCCATCCCCGCTTCGTCCTGCGTGGTGTTCGGGTAGGTCGCAGTCCAACTGCCCTCGAGCCAGGTGTTGGCGATGATCGCAGGACCTCCGTGGCCCGGACCGATCACGTACATCAACTGGCGTTCCCGTTGCCGGATCACCCGGTTGAGGTGGGTGTAGATGAGGTTCAGTCCCGGCGTCGTACCCCAGTGACCGAGCAACCGCGGCTTGATGTGTTCGGGCCGCAGCGGCTGTTTGAGCAGCGGGTTCGCGAGCAGGTAGATCTGCCCGACCGACAGGTAGTTCGCGGCTCGCCAGTACGCGTCGAGGCCCTGCAACTCCTCGTCGCTCAGCGGGGTGGCGTCGACTTGTTGCACAACGGCTCCTCTAGGGGTGAGTAGCACAGCTCCCTTACGAATGGCTGCCGCTAGCGGGCGACGGCCTTCTCCAGCTCGGCCTTGCTCATCTTCGAGCGGCCCTTGACGTTCTTCTGCTTGGCCTCGTTGTAGAGCTGGTCCTTGGTACGGCCCTGCGAACCGCTGTGCGAGCGGAGTCCGCCGCGGCGGCCGGAGGAGATGTCCTTGGTGGAACTGCGGCTCGCCGTCTTGGCTTCGCCGGACCGGGCCCGCTCCTTGTTCACCGTGCGGGCTGCGATCTCCTCGGCGGTGTCCTCACTGCGGCCGCGCTGCTTCAGTCCGGCCTTGATGTGCTCGTACTGCCGTTCGCGCTTCTTGCTCGATCCTGCGGGCATGTCGATCTCCTTTCACGCTGCTCGCCAAGTACCCCGTGAGGTGTCCCGCAATCAGCTCGGCGGTGCTGGCACAGGGTTGGCCGCACGCGCCGGAACCGGCTATTCGTCGCTGTCCGCCACCAGCCGCGCGACCGAACGTTCCAGCGTCTCCCGTACTTCGGTGTCGCCGAGGTCGTCCGAACCGGTCCGGGAGATCGCGCGGGCGATCGTGTGACCCTGCTCGTACTCCGTGATCACCCGCGGGTCCACGTAGGAGACCCGGGCCACCGTCGGGGTGTTGCCGAGGTGATCGGAGACCTCCTCGAGCATCGACTTCACCGAGGATCTGGCAGCCTTCCTGGTCTCCGGCGGATCGGCCTCGGCCAGCTCCACCGCCGCATGCACCGTGGCGGTCCAGGTCCGCAGATCCTTCACCGTGTACTCGTCGCCGACCAGCTCGTGGAACCGCTCGTTGATCAGGGTCGCGTCGATCTCGTGCCAGCCACTCTCGTCGCGGTACATCAGCAGACGCGGATTGCCGTGCCGGCTGCGCTTGAGCGCGGACACTGCCGCCACCAGCCGGTCGTCGTCCAGCTCGAGCGTGCGCCGGATGCCACCTTTGGCGGTGAAGTCGAAGGCCAGCTTGCCCTTGCGGACCCGGACATCCTTCCGGAGCAGTGTGGCGGCTCCCCGGCTCCCGTACTCCTCGGCGTACCGGGTGTTGCCGGTGCGGAAGACGCCGTGGTCGAGCATGCGGAGTGCGACCGCAAGCACCCGGCCCCGGCCGAGGCCCTCGGCGCAGAGGTCGCGGTCCACCGCTTGGCGGAACTCGGGCAGCTTGTCGGCCAGGCGGCGGACGCGATCGTGCTTGTCCGTGTCCTGCGCGATGCGCCACTCGTCGTGATACAGGTACTGCCGGCGCCCGGCCTCATCGGTGCCGACGGCCTGGATGTGGCCGTTCGGGTAGGGACAGATCCAGACGTCCTTCCAGGCCGGCGGGATCGCCAGCATGCGGATCCGGTCGAGGATCTCGGCGTCGGTCACCCGGTTGCCTTCGGCATCGAGATAGCCGAATCCCTTGCCTCGCCGGCGCCTGGTCAGGCCCGGCTTGTCGGGATTACCACGTCGCAACCGCATGCGCCTTCGGTACCCGGAGACAAACTGCTTCTCGGTGCCTCCGGCGTCGAAGCTGGTGAGGAAGACGTCGCCGTTGCCGCACGCGGGCTGGGCGGCGGTGCTCCCGGCGGTGAGGCCGGACAGGTACGCCGTACCGCCGCTGCCGGTGGCGAAAACGATTACAAGAGGCCGATAGCAAGAAGGCGAATGGGATGCGCCGGGCTGGGCACCGGAGCCTTGTCAGATCCGGCACCACACAGGAGGAAGCGATGGGTATCGGGGACAAGATCAAGAACGCCGCCGAAAGCGCCAAGGGCGAGACCAAGGAGAAGGTCGGCGACGCGACCGACAACGAAGACCTGCAGGCCGAAGGCCAGGGCGAGAAGTCCGTGGCCGACCTGAAGCAGGCCGGCGAAAAGGTCAAGGACGCCTTCAAGGACTGAGTGCCGCCCCTCTGAGTTCCCCGCGCCCCCATCAGCAGACCGCTGGTGGGGGCAGCCATGATCGGAGCGACGACGTGTTCGAAGGATTCACCCTGGAGCGGATCGACACCGGCGAGGTGACGTTGCGGGTGCGCCACGGCGGATCCGGGCCGCCGGTGGTGCTACTGCACGGTCATCCGCGGACCCATACGACGTGGTACCAGGTCGCGCCCGCGCTCGCCGCGGACTTCACCGTGGTCTGTCCGGATCTCCGCGGCTACGGCCAGTCGGACAAGCCCGCCGCGGACGAGGACCATACGCAGTACTCGAAGCGATCGATGGCGGCCGACATCGTCGGGCTGATGGTTGCCCTCGGCCATGAACAGTTCGCCGTCGTCGGGCATGACCGCGGCTCCCAGGTCGCCTACCGCACCGCGATGGATCATCCGGAGCGGGTGAGCAAGCTGGTCGTGATGGACGGCGTCCCGGTGGTCGAGGCCCTCGAACGGTGCGATTCGGACTTCGCCGAGGCCTGGTGGCACTGGTGGTTCTTCGCCCAGACCGCGAAGCCGGCCGAGCGGGTGATCTGCGCGGATCCCGAGACCTGGTACAACGCGTGGACATCGAACGGCCCGGACCAGCTGGGCCCGGAGAACCACGCCGATTTCCTGGCGGCAATCCGCGATCCCGCGACCGTGCATGCGATGGTCGAGGACTACCGGGCCGGTCCCCGCTGCGACCGCCGGCACGACGAGGACTATCGCGCGGCCGGACGGCAGCTCGAGTGCCCGATGCTGATGCTGTGGTCGACCAAGGACGACATGGAGGAGATCTACGGCGACCCGCTGGCGGTCTGGCGCCCGTGGTGTCCGGGGATCGTCGGGCACGGGATCGACTCGCCCCACCACATCGCCGAAAATGCCCCGGCCGAGCTCGTTCAGAGCCTGCAGGAGTTCCTGTAGCGTCAGCCGGGTGGACTTCGAGGAAGCGGCGAGCCGGCTCTATGCCACGCCCGCGGGCGACTTCATTGCCACTCGCAACGAGCTCGCCAAGCAGCTCAAGGCGGACGGCGACCAGCTCGGCTCGACCCGCCTGAAGGCGCTGCGCAAGCCCACGGTGGCAGCCTGGCTGACGAACCTGGTGGCTCATGAGCTGCCGGACGAGATCGACGACCTGCTCGCGCTCGGGGACGAGTTCCGGGAGGCGACGGCAGACCTCGACGGCGAGCGGCTGCGGGAGCTGACCCCGAAGCGACACAAGCTGCTCGACAAGCTGTCGAAGGAAGCCACCAAGCTCTCCGAGCGGGAGGGCCAGAAGGTCAGCGCGGATGTCGGGCAGAAGTTGCGGGAGACCCTCGACGCGGCGCTGGTCGATCCAGCCGCGGGCGAGGCCGTGCGTGAAGGCCGGTTGAGCAGCGCGCTGCGCCATGTCGGTTTCGGCGTCGTCGACGAAAGTGGCGAACCCTCCAATGTGATGCCGCTGACCGACGAGCGCCGGCAACGGGCGCAGGAGCGCCGCGCCAAGTCCTCGGCCAAGGAGGCGGAGGAGACTGCCGCCAAGGAGTCCGCCGCTGAGAAGGCCAAGCGCGAGAAGGCCGAACGCGACCAGGAGGAACGCGAGGCCGCCGAGAAGGCGCAGGCCAAGCAGGAACTGGAGGACGCGGTCGCCGCGGCCAAGCAGGCGGAGACCTCGGTGGAAGACCTCGCCGGACAACTGGACCAGGCCAGGGAAGCCCTCGCGGATGCCCAGGAGGCAGTCCACCGGATCGGCGACGAGCTCGACGAGGCCCGGAAGGCCGCCCGCGCCGCCCAGAAGGAAAGCCGCGAGGCACGTAAACGGTACAACCGTCTCTGAGCTGGGTACTCGACGCTGACAGGACACTAGTTCTCAACGCTCGGAGCGAAGGGAGTCGGTGATGGCGCGGGCGATCTGGAATGGCTACATCAACTTCGGGCTGGTCTCGGTGCCGGTCGGGCTGTTCAGCGCGACCGAGGAGCACGAGCTGGACTTCCACCAGTTCCAGCGCGGCACCTCCGACCGGATCCGCTACAAGCGGGTGAACGAGCGGACCGGCCGTGAGGTCGACTACGACAAGATCGTCAAGGGCCACGACCTCGGGGGCGGCAAGTACGTCATCGTCGAGCAGGACGAACTGGCCGACATCGCGCCCGGCCGGTCCCGCTCGCTGGAGATCTCGCAGTTCGTCGACCTGGACGAGATCGACCCGATCTACTACCAGAAGAGCTACTACCTCGGCCCCTCGGACAAGGAGAACGCCTCGGCGTACGCGTTGCTCCGGGATGCGCTGGCCAAGGCGAACCGGGCAGGCATCGCGTCGTTCGTGATGCGCAGCAAGGAATATCTGGCCTGCATCCGGGCCGACGACAAGGTGCTCGTGCTGGAGACCATGTACTTCGCCGACGAGATCCGCGACCCCGTCGAGGTGATCGGCTCGCTGCCGGCGAAGTCGAGCGGCGGGAAGCAGCTGTCGATGGCGGTCGACCTGATCGAGGCGATGAGCGGCCCGTGGCGCCCGGTCGACTACAAGGACAGCTACACCGAGCGGGTGAAGAAGCTCGTCGACACCAAGCGCAAGGGCAAGGAGGTCGTCTTCAACGAGGAGGAGCCCGAGGCAACCCCTGTGACCGACCTCGTCTCAGCCCTCCGAGCCAGCGTCGAAGCCGCCCGCGCCCGACGCCAGGGCGGATCTGCAGCGAAGAAGACGACCGCCAAGAAGACGACCGGCAAGAAGGCCGCCGGCAAGAGGACCGCCGACAAGAAGGCGGCAGCCAAGAAGACGACCGCGAAGAAGGCGGCGACGAAGAGGCCGGCCAAGAAGACCGCGGCCAAGAAGAAGGCTGCTTGAGGCGGACCGCCAACACTCACCTTCGGCGACCAGCACACTGGCGTTGAGCGTGGACGAGCTCCCGCGGCGGCCGCGGAGAGAGGTTGGTGAGTGCTGGCGGTCCGGGCCCTACTCGCCGGGTCTCGGGAGCAGGAAGGTGCCGGGGTCGGTGGACGCGCCGGCTTCGATCCAGCGCTGGAAGCCGTCGGGATTGCGGCGCTCGAACTCGTCCAGGCAGATCCGCCGAACCTCGGCGACCGCCTGCCTGTCCCGCGGGCCGGCGCCCTCGGCCAGCGTCATGGTCGTCTCGCACCAGACACCGCAGAGTTCCTCGATGCTGAGCGGGCACTGGAGCGACGCGATCAACCTCTCGTCCTCTAGCGCCTGCAGCCTGCTCAGTTCCGCCAGCCCGCCATACGCACGCTTCCGGCGGCTTCGCTGCACCCAGACCCGGGAGTGCACCAGGTCGATGACCACGGCGAGGAGCGCCGCGATCATCGCGACGACCATGCCGAGGGCGCCATAGGCGAGCAGGCTGACCACGCCCGGCACGCACAGCACAGCTCCGGCCGCACAGATCGCGACCACGATCGGTGAGTCGTACGGCGCATCGTCCGCGACCTGCCGTATCACCGTGGCGAGCGGCCACACGAGAAAGAACACCACTGCGAGCAGGATGGACGCGGCCTTGGGACCGAGCAGCAGGACCCCGGCCAGCAATCCAGCCGTACCGATTCCCACACCGGCCGCGATCGCCGTGCGCCGAAGCAAGGGGGAAAGCTGCATGTCGCCGAACTCACTCATAGTAGTGGTGGGAACACCCTCGTGGGTACCCCCGCCGACCACCGCCAAACTGGTCCCGAAGCGCGCCCCAGCACCCCTGCCGCCGGGCGGCGTCGACACCCCGACAACGAACGAGGACCCCAGCCGGTTCCCGCGACCGTGTCAGGCTGTCCCGGCAACTGCTCGCCCACTGCGTCAACTCCGGTGGTGAGCCGGCCTCGGAGCTGGTCAGATTCGAGTCGCCGGCCCGCTGATCCGGCGGCCCGCACCCGTAGACTCTGGCGCATGAGCCAGGTCGATGAGCTCTTCGCCCAGCGCGTCCAGGCTCTCAAGCCCGCGCCCTGCGACCACCCTGCTGAGCTCCTGTGCGGCCTGTACGACGCGCAGCTCGGCAGCAGGCACGCCGATCTCGCGGCCAGGTGGTTGCAGGCGACTGGCCACGGCTTCTACACGATCGGGTCGTCCGGCCACGAGGGGAACGCCGGGGTCGCCGCGGCTCTCCACCCGACCGACCCGGCGCTGCTGCACTACCGCTCCGGCGCCTTCTACCTCGCCCGTGCCGCGCAACACCAGGACAAGGACGGCATCCGCGACATCCTGCTCGGCGTGGCCGCGGCGACCACCGAGCCGATCTCGGGCGGCCGGCACAAGGTGTTCGGGCGGCACGACCTGGCGATCATTCCGCAGACATCGACGATCGCCTCACATCTGCCCCGCGCCATGGGCGTCGCCTTCTCGATCGCCCGGGCGGCCAAGCTGGCCGTACCGTCGCCGTGGCCGACGGACTCGATCGTGGTGACCAGCTTCGGGGACGCGTCGGCGAATCACTCGACGGCTACCGGGGCGATCAACGCGGCGCAGCACGCGTCGTACCAGGGAATTCCGATGCCGTTGCTGCTGGTCTGCGAGGACAACGGGATCGGCATCAGCGTGCGGACACCCGACGGCTGGATCAAGCAGGCGTACGGGCAGCGCCCCGGATTGCGGTACTTCGATGCGGATGGCACAGATCTCGCCGCGACCCTGACGATGGCGACGGAAGCAGCGACCTTCGTACGCCGGAACCGCCGGCCCGCGTTTCTCCGGCTCCGAACCGTGCGGCTGATGGGCCACGCCGGATCCGACGTGGAAGCCGCGTACCGGAGCCCGGCCGAGGTCACGGCTGACGAGGAGCTGGATCCACTGCTCGGCACCGCTCGTCTCCTGCTCGGTGCGGGGTTCCATCAGGACGAGGTGGTCGAGCTCTACGAGAACAAGCGGGCCGAGGTGATGCGGATCGCCCGCGAGGTGGCGGGACTGCCGCAACTGGAGTCGGCCCAGGCTGTTGCCGCGCCGCTGCGCTACCCGAATGCCGCGGTGGTCGCGAAGACGCTGCCAGGTCACCACCTCGAACAGAGCGAGCGGCTCACGCTCAGCCAGTCGATCAACCGTGCCCTGGGGGACGTGCTCGCGTCGTACCCGGAGGCCATGGTTTTCGGGGAGGACGTCGGCCGCAAGGGCGGGGTCTATGGAGTGACTCGCGGGCTGCAGAAGTCGTACGGGCCGGCCCGGGTGTTCGACACCTTGCTGGACGAGCAGTCGATCCTCGGCCTGGCGCTCGGCGCCGGGGTGTCGGGCTTGCTGCCGATTCCCGAAGTTCAGTACCTCGCCTATCTGCACAACGCGGAGGACCAGCTGCGGGGTGAGGCGGCGTCGCTGAAATTCTTCTCGCAGGGGCAGTACCGGAATCCGATGCTGCTGCGGATCGCCGGATACGGCTACCAGAAGGGGTTCGGCGGCCACTTCCACAACGACGACGCGATCGGCGTACTGCGTGACATTCCCGGCCTGGTGGTCGCCTCGCCGTCACGGCCGGACGACGCGGCCGCCATGCTCCACACGTGCGCGGCGGCGGCCCGCAGCGACGGGACGGTTTGCGTGTTCCTCGAGCCGATCGCGCTGTATCACCGGCGCGATCTGCTGCGGGACGGCGACGACGAGTGGCTGGCCGACTACCCGAGCGCCCACGTACCGATCGGGAAGGGGCGGACGTACGGCGAGGGCGGCGAACTCACGCTCGTCACCTTCGGGAATGGTCTGCCGATGAGCCTGCGGGTGGCGGCGAAGCTGCCGGGCGTCAGGGTTCTGGACCTCCGCTGGTTGGTGCCGCTGCCGGTCGAGGATTTGTTGCGTGAGGCAACGGCCACCGGCCGCGTGCTGGTGGTCGACGAGACCCGGCGGTCGGGTGGCGTGTCCGAGGGCGTGCTTGCGGCACTCGTGGACGCGGGATTCAGCGGCCGGATGGCGCGGGTGACCAGCGAGGACTCGTTCGTCCCGCTGGGCGACGCGGCCCGGCAGGTCCTGCTCAGCGAACAAACCATCGAAGCCGCGGCCCGCAAACTGCTGGCCCGCTGAACCGCGGCGACCCAAGTCGGTCAACAGTGCCGGTTGGATGACGGTGATCAGCTGAACAGGCGTTGCCAAAGGGAGCGCTTGGGCTTCGGACCCTGCTGCTCCGGCTCGGCCGAGGGAGCCGGGGCGGGGTGTTCCTGCCGCCACTGCTCGATGACCGCTTCCTCGTCCATCTTGCCGACCGGGATCACCGGCCCGGTGGCGTCGCGCACCTGGACCAGGATCCGCTTGTTCAGGTCCTCGAGGTAATCGCGGACCTCGTCTTCCGTGCGCATCTTGGCCACGGTTTCCGCGATGCGCGCCTTCTCCTTGCGCAGCAGCACGGTCGGCGGCAGCAAGGCGTCCGCCTCGATCTGCTCCCGGCGGAGGAAGTCCTTGACCCACCAGTCAGGGTCATGCGGGTCCGCCAGTTTCGGGATCGGCTTGCCTTCGCCGGCCAGGTCCTCGAGGTCGCCGCGCCTCTGCGCCTCCTGGATCTGCTGCTCGACCCAGTCCCCGACGTCCATCCCGGGCGGCTTGCGCTTGGTCATGTACGCCCTCCCATGTCGCTTCGACAGGTTGCAGTACAGCGAGATTCTAACCTCTTGTGAATGAGATCACAAGCTCGTCCGGGGCTCAGTTGGGCGGAATCCGGCGATCGGGCCAGAGCTCGGGCATCGGGATGGGGACGCGCCAAATCCGGACGTCCGGATCCACCAGGCCGTGCCGGATCGCGACGTACCGCAGCAGCCGCAGCGGCCCGGCAACCAGGATGAAGGCCAGCGGCAGTTCGATCACCAAGGCGCTGAGCAGGGCCTGGATCAGGTCGCGCCCGTGGTGGCTGGTCATCACGTCGAACCACGCGTCACAGACCAGCAGCACCCCGGACGCGAACGCCGTCGGGAACAGCACCTGCCGGCGCCGCCAACCCGCGATCGCCGTCGCTGTCAGCATCACCAGCAGCAGGACGTCGAAGCCGACCCAGGTCGCGACCCAGTTGCGGGCCACATAGTGGTTCGGGAGCGTGTTCGCCAGGTAGACGATCCACGGGATCAGCGTCACCACACAGACCACCATCAGCGCCAGCCGCCACTTGCGGATCTGCTCCACCGTCCGGGCGCTCGGTCCGATCCCGTGCGGGGCGGGCGTCAGCCGCAGAATCAGCTCGCGACGTTCCGCGGACGTCATCGCCAGGATCTCTTCATCGCTCACCCGTAAACCGCTCACAGTGAATGCTCACATGTACCCCCCGCCAAACCCCGCACCCTGTCCCGAATCGACGCACCCCGCTCGAGGAGGAGACCGGCCTTGAACCGCCCCGATGTCGGTTCGTCGACCGGCAGCAGCCCCACAGGACACCAGGGCACGAGCGGCACGTCAGCCCACCCTGGCCGGCCCGCCAGCTAACCTGGGCGTCTCCTTCTCACCCCGGACTGCCTCCGACTCGGCGACATAAGCAGAACCCTTTTGGTTCAGTCATCGCTTCTCGCTCATCGCGGCAGCGGCAGCTGAACGCGCACCACGGAGCCAGGTCGGCCCGTGTTGGAGCTGCGGTGCCGGCGGATCGTTGGGGGCGGAGCAGGAGTTGCGGTGGGGTTGGCATTTGGGGGGTGGGTGGCGGAGGCTGGGCGCACCGAAGCCCGTGACCGAGAGGACCCACCTGTGTCGTCTGCCATCTTGTCCGTCGTCGCCGGGGAGCGGGTCCCGAATCCGGTCCGGACCACGCCCTCGACCAACCCGGCGAACACCGCCGACGTGGTCGGCACCATCGGGGTGGCCGGTCCTGAGGTGTTCGTCCAGGCTGCCCGGGCCGCGCGCGATGCACAGGCCGGCTGGGCGGCGTTGCCGGCTCCGCAACGCGGCCAGGTGATCGCGAACGTCGGCCGGCTGATGACGGCGAACAAGGAACGGCTGGCCGCGCTCGTCACCCGCGAGATCGGCAAGCCGGCCGCCGAGGCGCTCGGCGAGGTCCAGGAGATCATCGACACCTGCGACTTCTTCCTCGGCGAGGGCCGCCGCCTCTACGGCCAGACGGTGCCGTCGGAGATGCCGGACAAGCAACTGTTCACCTTCCGCCGTCCGGTCGGCGCGGTCGCGGTGATCTCGGCCGGCAACTTCCCCGTCGCCGTGCCGTCCTGGTACATCGTCCCGGCGCTGCTGTGCGGCAACACGGTCGTCTGGAAGCCGGCTGAATACTCGTCGGTCTGCTCCGACGCGTTCTACCAGATCTTCGCGCATGCCGGCGTACCGGCCGGGGTCCTCAACGTCGTGTATGCCGACGGTCCCGACACCTTCGCTGGGCTCGAGCAGTCGCTCGCGGCCGGCCTCATCGACAAGGTCGGCTTCACCGGGTCGAGCGAGGTCGGGACCCGGATCGGTGAACTCTGCGGCCGGTATCTGCAGACCCCCTGCCTCGAGCTCGGCGGCAAGAACCCGATGGTGATCACCGAGAACGCGGATCTCGACCTGGCGGTCGAAGGCGCCCTCTTCTCCGGCTTCGGTACTGCGGGTCAGCGGTGCACGTCGCTGGGAACAGTGATCGTGCACGAGTCGGTGCACGACGAGTTCGTCTCGCGCTTCGGTGCGGCCGTCGCCGCGGCCGCGATGGGTGATCCCACCCAGGACGTGCTGTTCGGGCCGCTGCTGGACGAGAAGTTCGCGGCCGGCTTCGAGAAGTCCCTCGGCTGGATCGCCGCGCATCACCAGGTCATCGGCACCACCGGACGAGTAACCGAGGAGAACCCGCGCGCGGGCTTCGTCGGCGATCCCGCGGCCGGGCTCTTCTACCACCCGGTGATCGTGGACGGCGTTCGCGCCGACGACGAGCTGTTTCTCAACGAGACGTTCGGGCCGATCGTGGGGATCACGACGTACGGCACGCTGGACGAGGCGATTGCCCTGGGCAACAGGCCGGGGTACGGGCTGTCCAGCTCGATCTACACCACCGATCCGCAGCAGGCGTTCAAGTTCGCGGAAGGGATCTCGGCCGGCATGGTCAGCGTGAACAACTCGACCTCCGGGGCGGAGGCACACCTACCGTTCGGCGGCAACGGCAAGTCCGGCAACGGGTCGCGGCAGAGCGGGATCTGGGTGCTCGACCAGTTCACCCGGTGGCAGTCCCTGAACTGGGACTACTCGGGCAAGCTGCAGAAGGCGCAGCTGGACACGGTCACGGTCGAAGCCGACCACAGCTACTTGCTGCCCTGATGGCGGCCACCCTGCCCGACCCGGATGATCGACGTCGCCGAGGCAGTCCGCCTAGCGCCGATCGTCTCCCCCGACGGCTTGACGGCAGCCTGCTTCTCCCCCGACGACGGGCACTGTAGGCCGAACAGAACGTCGTCTGACATGACGCTCGTGCTCACCCGCTTCGAGATCGTCCCCTGCTCGACCAGGCCGCCGGCCGGGCTTGTCAACAGCGCGGGGGTTGCGAAGGTCAGGGTTGGCCGGGGCCGTTGGGGTCCGGCGGCCAGTTGTCGGGATTGCACCAGTCGGGGTCGTAGCCCTGCTGCCGGCAGTACTCCCGGATGATCTCTTCGCGGGTCGGGGGCCGGGGCGTGGTCGGCCTGTTCGGCTTGGCCGTCTTGGTGGCCGTCTTGGTCGGCACCGGGCTCTGCTCCTCGGAGCGTTGCACCTTCTTGGTGGTCCGCGTCCTCGTCGGTACGGTCGATGGTTTCACCGTGGTCTTCTGCACCGGTGGCGGAGCGGAGGGCAAGGTCGTCGGAGTCGGCGTGCTCGTCGGCGTCGGCGTGATGGACGGGCCCGGCGTGCTGTCGTCGACGAGCTTGGCCGCCTGCGGTCTCGGCTGCTGGTGGTCGAACAGGCCGATCGCGTTCAGGGCCCAGAGATTCACCGCGAGGAACAACGCGATCCCGCCGGCTCCGGCGATCACCGTCCGCCGGGAGGGTCCGCCGTACCGGCCGACCGGTCCGCGGACCGGATTGCCCTTGCCGTCGTCCCAGAACCGCCAGCCGTCGGGCGCGGGCGGCCACGACGGATCGGGACGCCAGGTCTTCGGCGGCACCCAGCTCCGACGAGGCGGCGTAGGCCAGTTCGGCGGAACCACGAACCGCTTCACGAAACCTCCACGTCGCCGACGGAAAAACCCGACCCAGGCTAGTTGATCCACCCGGACCCCGACACCCCAGTCGAGTAAGCACCCGGTAAGAACCGCTCACCCAGACAGATCCCCAACGAAGCGGGACCCGGAAAAGCTACTTCTCCTCTCGCTACTTCGGCGTGTCGCGTGGACTCAGCTCTCACCAACGGTCAGATCGACCTGCCACACCGCAGCGGCCGGCACCTCCGGCAAGCCCACTCGGTTTGCTCGAGGATCTCGCCGGCCTGGCGGCCGAGTTCATCGCGCGAGACCGAGACCGTGGTCAGGTTGGAGTGGGCGACGCGGTCGAGCGCGAGGTCGTCGAAGCCGATCAGCGAGATCTCGGCGGGCACGGAGCTGCCGAGCTCGCAGCCGGGCCAAGGCGCCGAGCGCCACCAGGTCGTTGTAGCTCAGGCTCGCTGTCACAGGATACCCTCGCTGGGCAAGCGCTTACCAACCAAGGGACGCACCGTGACATTGCAGCTCGACCGCCTGTCCTCCTTCCCCGTCACCGCGTTCGATGCCGACGGCAACCTCGCCCTCGATCCGTACCGGGAACACCTGCGGCACCAGCTCGACGCGGGCCCGGCGGCCATCTTCGCCTGCTGCGGGACCGGCGAGTTCTTCTCACTCACCCTCGACGAGTACGCCGCCGCGGTGCGCGCCGCGGTCGCGGAGGCCGCAGGCGCGCTGCCCGTGTTCGCCGGCATCGGCTACGGCACCGCCATGGCCCGGCAGTTCGCCGCGGCGGCGCGGGAGGCCGGCGCAGACGGGTTGCTGGTGTTGCCGCCCTATCTGGTGAAGCCGTCGCAGCAAGGTCTGCTCGACCACTTCCGGGCGCTGGCCGCGACCGCCGGGCTGCCGCTGATCGCCTATCAGCGCGACAACGCGATCTTCACCGCGGACAGCGTCGCGGAGCTCGCCCGGATCCCGGGCATGATCGGGTTCAAGGACGGCCTGGGTGATCTCGATCTGCTCCAGCGGATGATGGCCGTGGCACCCGATCTGACGTACTTCAACGGACTACCGACAGCCGAGGTGACGGCCCGCTCGTACGCCGCGATCGGAGTACGGGCGTACTCGTCGGCGGTGCATTGCTTCGCGCCCGAGATCGCGCATGCGTACGAGGGCGGGCTGGAGGAGTTATTGCCCGAGTTCTACCTGCCGCTGGTCCGGCTCCGGGACAAAGGCGCGGGCTATGCGGTCTCGCTGGTCAAGGCGGCCGTGCGGAGGCGGTGGACCGATGTCGGGTCGGTCCGGTCACCACTCACCGATCCCCTGCCGGAACACCTGGAGGAACTCGACCAACTCCTGGAACAAGGCCTGACCGTCGTCCGGAAGGGAACCGCATGAAGCTCACCGAGGTCGTCATCACCCCGATCGCGATGAAGGACCCACCGCTGCGCAACATCCAGGGCGTGCACCAGCCGTACGCGCTCCGGTCGATCCTCCAGGTCCACACCGACGAGGGCCTCACCGGCCTGGGCGAGACGTACGGCGATCTGGCGATCCTCACCGCTCTCCGCGGGGTCGGACCGCGGCTGGCAGGGCTGGATCCGTTCGACCTCAACGGACTCGAGCGGATCATCCGGGAGACGCTCGGCTCGGCCGCGGGCCTTGCGACGCACGGGCTCGTCGGAGAAGCGAGTGACGAGAAGACCCTGGCCACGGTCCTGTCGGCCTTCGAAGTAGCCTGCTGGGATCTGCAGGGGAAGGCGCTCGGTCGGCCGGTCGTCGAACTGCTTGGCGGCAAGGTCCGGGACCGCGTTCCCTACAGCGGCTACCTCTTCTTCAAACCCGCGACACACACCCCCGATCCCGGCTATCCCGCCGACGCGTGGGGCGAGGCCATGGATGCCGAGGGGATCGTCGCCCAGGCCCGGCGCATGGTCGGCAGCCACGGCTTCAAGTCGCTCAAGCTGAAGGGCGGAGTGCTCCCGCCGCAGGACGAGGCCGACGTGATCCTCGCCCTCCGGGATGCCTTCCCCGACCACCCGCTGCGACTCGACCCGAACGCAGGTTGGACCGTCGCCAGCAGCGTTGCCGTCGGCAAGAAACTCGAGGGGGTGCTGGAATACCTCGAGGATCCGACTGCCGGGATCGAAGGCATGGCCGAGGTGGCTCGCCAAGTCTCGATGCCACTGGCAACCAATATGTGCGTGACCGCCTTCAGTCATCTGCCGCCGGCCGTTCGCGTGGACGCGGTGCAAGTGGTCCTGTCGGATCACCACTTCTGGGGCGGACTGCGCCGCTCGCGGGAGCTGGCGGCGATCTGCCGGACCTGGGGCATCGGGTTGTCGATGCACTCGAACTCTCATCTCGGGATCAGCCTCGCCGCGATGACGCACCTGGCCGGGGCGACTCCGGAACTCACCTACGACTGCGACACGCACTACCCGTACTTGGTGGAGGACGTAGTACAGGCAGGGGTGTTGGAGTTCATCGATGGCGCCGTCGCTGTGCCTGACGGGCCTGGGCTGGGGGTCGAGCTGGATCTGGATTCGCTCGGACGGTTGGCCGAGCAGTACGAGAAGTGTGGGTTCGACACCCGCGACGACATCACCCCCATGCTGGCCGTCCAGCCCGGTTGGGATCCCGTGACGCCGCGATGGTGAGCCACGGCGCGTTCGCCTACACCTGGGATCTGGTCGGCGATCCGGCCGCGGCCGAGCGGTTCGCGGCGTTGGCCATCGACACGGTGACCCCGCAGGCCGCCTATCACTCGGTGCGAGCGACCACCGCCTGGCATCCGGCGCACGGCTGGGCGGTCGGCGGCTGACGGCTGACGGCTGGAGCCTCCCGCCTTCGGCTGCGTTGAGTGTGCGAACTGTGCGACCGAGTGAAGGGACCGTGTCGCCGGAAATCGGTTTCCGACGACACGGTCCCTACAGTCGATGCAGTGATAGAGGTGCAGGATCGACCTAGCTCCTGCGGTGCTTGGGGTCGGTGGTGTCTTCGACCTCGATCTGTTCCTTGCGGACGGTGTCGCTGACCTGCTGCTCGTCGCGCACTGTCTCGGTGTCGAGTCCGACGCGTTCGACCGGGACGGTCTCCTTCGCCACCACCGGACGCTCCTCGTGGAGCACGACCTCGCGCTCGTCCTCCTGGATGTCGCCGCCGCGGGCCTCACCGTCACCGATCGGCTCGCGGGTGACGTGGACCTCCTCGTGGCTGACGGGCACGGTGACCTGCTGCTCCTCGGTCACCACGTGCTTGTGCAACCGCACCCGACCGGTCTCCACCGTCTCGGTCCCGGCCCGCAGTCGCTCCTCCGACCGGACCATCGACTCCTGTCCGTCCACACCACGACCATCCCTGCCACGCGCATCCATACCGCGCGCACTCAGGTCCTGCCCGTCCATGCCGTGCGCGTCCATGCCGTGCTCGCTCATGCCCTGCTCGTTCGTGCCCGGGCGCCGCAGACCGTTGCCGGACATGCCCTGCCCGGCGGCGGCATCGTCGTACCGGCCCGGTTGGCTCTGGCCGGAACGCGGCTGACCCGGCATCGCGGACTTCAGGTCGTAGTGCCGGTAGAGCTCTGCGGCCTCAGCCTCGGACAGATGGCCCTGGTCGTCGATGCGCGGCGCGTCCTTGATCGTGTCCTTGCGGGCGCCGAGGTGCAGGCCGTCGCGTTCGGTGTGCGCGCCGGTCAGCGGCACGAAGGATTCCTTGTTCCCGAACAGTCCGGTCTTCACCGTCACCCACTCAGGCTCACCGGACAGGTCCGATGCGTAGAGGTTGGCTACGGTGCCGACCTTGTTGCCCTCTACGTCGTAGACATCCTTGCCGATGGCCCTTTCCAGTTCCTGCGCGGTGCTCATTTCTTCAATCCCCGTTTCTTGTCGTCGGCAACTGCCTTCGACCGCCGGGTACCCGCAGTCACGGGAAGCAAACAATCCGTGATCAGATCACTTCTTCAATCAACCGCTGCAGATCCACGCCGAGCGGGCGGTCCGCCTCGATCAGCGGTACGACGTTCGCCACCGACTCGAGGAACTCCCGCAACCCGGCCGGCACCACCCGCTTCGACAGCGCGAACGCCTGGTAGACCGCCAGCAGTTCGCACGCCAGCACCTCCCGCGAGAGCCGAACCGCCTCGCCCAATCCGCCGGCGGCCTCCCACGAGAAACTCTGCACATCCTCTTGTCCATTGGACGTCTCGGTCGATCCGATTGCCGACGGCAACGCCAACCGCCGCAGACTGTGCACACTCGCTACAGCCCGCTTGTGTACTGCGACCAGCCCCGCCTGCGGACCTGGCTCGTGGGCCAACTGCGCGGGCAATCCCGTCACGGCCGGGTCCAGCAACCTGTGCAAGCGAGCGGCCGAAACCTCGGACGCATGAGCCAGCGCGGCAACCAGTTGATCGCAGTGCGCCGCGAGGTCGATGCCATGAAATCCCGCGGTCCCGACGAACTCGGCGTCAAGAAAGGCAGGCGAATCGGTCACACCATTGAGCGCACGTTCGACAGCCTCTTCCAGCCGGGCCACCGATCGCCTGGCATGTGAGATCACGTGTCCCGCCACCCGGAACGAGACCGGCGCCTGCAACGACCGCGGCTCGTCTTCGGGCCCGGCGAGCTCAAGGATCCTTGCCAGCTCAGCCGTCAGTACGTCATCACCCCTTCCGCACAAGGGGTTGTACGGATCGCGATTGGCTCCGACGACCACAATGGCAGCCGCGGCGACCAAACTCATCCTGTCCACAAGCCGCCGGCTCCGCCCGACCTGCAACCAAGCCCGCCCAGTTGCCCCAGGAATCCCCGCCAACAAGGCGATCCCTTCCTTAGGCCCGAGCTCGAAGTCCGATCCGGTGGAGTTGGGGTGCAGCTCGGCGGGTGGTTCGCCAGTGAGGTAGCGGATGGTTGCGTCTGGGTCCACTACTGCGCCGATGCCGACGAGTGGTCCGAAGGCGTGGGCGAGCGGGATGATCTCGCCGGCTGATCCGGCTCCGCCTGCCGGGATCGCGGGCACCAGTCCGCTGTTGAGCAAGGCGACCAGTTGTTGGCAGAGCTCCGCGGAGACGCCCGCATCACCTGTCAGGAAGGTCCGCAGCCGGGCGACCACCACAGCGCGTGCTTCGTCTCGGGGCAACCACGGTGGGCCGCCGACAGCCCTTCCCAGCAAGAGATTCCGCTGATGGATCGCCTGCTCCAGCTCGGTCAGTCGAACCTTGCTCAGGGCGCCCATCCCGGTGTTCACCCCATAGACCGGATTGCCCGATCGCAGAGCCGAGAGAACGTCGGCCCGAGTCGCAGTCAAGCGTTCGACAAGATCCGCCGAGAGCTCGAGCGGCCCGGGGGTTGTCAGTTGCTCCGGGCCCAGGTCTTCGGGGTGGTTGATGAGCATGTCAGTGGAACCTGAGCATTGTGCCGACGTCGGCGGACTCGGCTCGACGCAGGATCAGGTGGGCGATGGCGACGTCCAGGAGGGAGAGGCCGCGGTGCCAGAAGAGGTTGCGTTCGGCATCGTTCTCCCGGCCGGGCTTCTGGCCGGAGACGATCTGCCCGAGTTCGGCGTACAGGGTCTGGGGTGAGAGGCGGCCGGTGTCGACGTGTCGGCGGAGTGCTCCGAAGCGGCCGGACTGCGCCTCACGCCAGTCGTCGACGACCACCTTGTCCATCACGTCGAGCAGGTCGAGTTCGACCGCACTGACCGTGCCGTACGGAACCACGAAGGCTCCCGGTTTGACCGCCGCCGTTTGCAGCAACGGTTCCGGCTCGATCAGGCGGGTGGCCTCGACCAGTACGTCTGCGCCGTCGAACGCCTCCTCGGCGGTGGCGACCACCCGGACGGGCGTGGACAGTTCGGCGGAGAGTTCGGCGGCGAACTTCTCCCGCGACTCGGGCCGGCGGGACGTCACGCGGATCTCGTCGAGGTCGAAGAGGTCGTCGAGCATCGTGACGTTCCACCACGCGGTGCCGCGGGAGCCGGCGTGGCCGAGGATCTTGCTGCCGGGGCGGGCCAGGTGCCGCGCGCCGACGGTGGTCATGGCGCCGGTGCGGGCCGCGGTGATCATGGTCGCGTCCAGTACGGCGAGCGGGATCCCGGTGGTCGGGTCGAAGAGGTTGACCATGGCGAGTTCACTCGGCAGACCGACCTGGTAGTTCGGCACGAAGTCGCCGACCACCTTCACCCCGCTGACGCCGTGCTCGCCGAGCCGGTTCAGGTGGCCTCGCAGGATGTTGAAATGCCCGATCCCGCCGTTGTCCGGCTGGAGATGAACCCGCGGCTCGAAGCTGGTCTGCCCCTCGCCGTGATCCCGGACCGCCTCCTCGACCGCGTCGACGATCTCCGTCCGGGTCAACCCCAGCGAGTCGATCTCCGGCCCGGACAGGAAACGTAACCAGATGCCTTCAGGCATGAAACCTCCGCAGTAGTCGTCCTACTCCGCATGGTGCCAGGGCCGACCCAGCCCGTACTCCGCGGCTCGGTGCGGGCTGACACGGCTGCCGCCTGACGCGTCGGCAACTGAACCGCCAGTACTGGCGCGCCGTCTCGAGCCGCGGATCCAGACGCCGCGGGCAAGAGCCCGGACGCCTGCAGGCCCCGCGGCCGGTCTGCGAAATGCAGGTGCCGGTCAGCCCTTCAGGAGGGCCAGGAGGGCTTCGGCGTAGGCCTGTTCGGCGTCTTCGGCGGTGTAGCGGCCGTCGGTGAGTTCGACGGCGTAGCCGCCGGGGACGGCCTCCAGGCGGACGAAGGTGTCGCCGAGGAGTTTGCGGAGTTGTTCCTCACGGGGGAGCCAGATGACCTCGCGCTGCTCGATGCTGTCGAGCGCCCACTCGGTGGTCCCGTTGAACCCGATCACCTTGCTGCCCTGGTAGTCGTGCACCTCGACGGTCATATCGCTGACCACGAACACGTCGTCGTCCATGTCCCGGTCGGGCACCACGAACCGGTCCCCGGCCCCTGGCACCCACAGAGCCCCGGCTTTCCTCAACCGCTTTGCCTGCTCAACCGTGATCACCCCTCCATACTCCCCACCCACAGCAAGTCGCGCACCCCGACGCCCACCCTGCGGGCACGGCGGCGAGGCCTTCGACCACGGTTGTCAGTTCGACGGCCGGTCGGTCCGGGTGAGGCCCCTCAACCCGACTCCGGACCGGACCGGCCGTCGCTGGTGGTGGCACATCCTCCTTCCCGGTTGTTGCGATGGACTACCTGGAGTGGAGGTCCGCCCTGTCTGCAGAAGGCGGACGAAGGCCAGGTCCTCAGCCGATCAGGGCGTGCCGGAGCTCCGCCGCGCGGTGAGCGATCCGGTCGCGGGCGCCGGCGGCGAACCGGTGCAGCTGGAGGTCGAGGATCGCCGTCGCCTGCAGCTGGGTGACCTCCAGCAGGTCGCGGACCCGTAGTACGGCGGCGTCCCGGTCGGGGGCGGAGGCGATCGCGTCCAGCACCTCGGCCCGGCGGTCGAAAGCGCGCAGCAGGCCTTCGTAGATCTCCAGCTGCGTGTACGCCGAACGGTCGGGTTCGACAACTCCCGGGTGCACGACTCGATCGTCTCCCTTCGAGGCGCCGCGGTCGAGAGCCGCGCCCCGGACAACCTGGCGCCACAGCGCCGGTACGGCGTGGGCCCGGCTGCGGGAGCGAGCACGAGCGATCGGCAGGGCATAAGTGGTCGTCATCAGTTGCGCTCCTGATTGATGTCGGTGGTCAGTCGGCCTTGGCGACCGCGTGTGATTCACGGGCCGGGCATCGCCGGCCCGGCGTGGTGAGCGCCTCGAAGTGCCAGGGCTCGTTGTCATAGCGGCGGCAGATCCCGTAGCGCCAACCGTTCTGGTTCAGCCACACCATCGCCGCCTGCGGGCCGATGTCGACTGCCATGCCTTTGACATGCGCGGAGTACTCCGGGGGGAGCACCCAGCGGGTCGCAGCCTTGTACGAGCCGTATCTCTCGATCGCCTCGCGCAGCAGCTTCTGCTGCTTGGCGACGCTGCGGCGGCCGGAGGTGATGCTGATGGCGACTCCGTCGGCCTTGGCTGCGGCGGTCGCCTTTTTGAGCCGGGACCGCAGCCGCGGCGTCAGGCCTTCATCGCTGCTCTCGTCGTAGGACACCTGAGCGGACTTCGTCGGCTTCGGTGTCGGCTTGGTGGGCTTCTTGCTGGGCGGCGGCATCTTGACCGGCTGAGGCGTCGCCTTGACGCTCAGCTCGACCGCAGGCGGGGCGGTGCCACCGGGACCGGATCCCCCGACGACTGGTTGCTTGTCCGCGGCGGGGTTCAGGTCCAGTAGGTCGGCCAGCTGCGAATGCCAGATCAGCAGCGACGCGACCGCGACCACCCCCGTCACGGACAGCAACCGGGTCCGCACCGAGATCGTGCGGCGCGGCGGCGGCTCGTTGGTCATGGGGTACAGCCTCTCGGGTCGGCGGGGTCGCCACATCGGTCCCAGGGACCGTCCTCGGCAGCCGGAAGTCGGACCTGGGTATGGGGTCGGACGCCCGCTCTCCTCCGAAAGTTGGAGACGCTGCCGTCCGGGCGCAGGAGCCGTACATTGTCACCGACGACTACCCTCAGCAAGTGTGTGGGCTTTCTGGCGTCGGTTGCCGTCGCCGCAGCAGGACTTGCTGCTCGCGGCGCTCATCGCCATCGGCTGGTTCTCCGCGCTGGCGCTGATCAACAACAGCGGGCTGCGGCCGGCCAACCCCAGCGTCAGCTTCGTCACCGGCGTGTTCCTGGTTCTCACTGTCGCGCTGGTGCGGACGATCCCGCGGATCACCCTGGTCTTCGTCTCGCTGCTCTATCCGTTCGTGTACGCCGCGGCCGGCACCGGGCTGGCCGAGCAGATCGGCATCGGCATCTTCGGGCAGCCCGCGATCAGCAACGCGGCTCTGCAGTCCGAGTTGCACCTGGTCCCGCTCCTGGTGGTCGGCTACCTCGCTGCGGCCAGCGGTGTCCGCCGCTTCACCTGCCTGTTCTTCACGATGGGCAGTCTGGCCGGCCTGATGATCGCGCTGCCGACGGTCGTCGCGCTCGTGCTCAGCCACACCCCGGGCATCGTCACCGACCGGTACGAGCGGCTGCCGAGGACCCTGGCCAGTCTCTACAGCTATGTCGACCTTTCATTGTTCGTCTTCGCGGAAGCGCTCACCTGCGGCATGGTGCTGCTGGGCGCGAACGCTCTGCGGCGCCGGAAGAGCCTGCGCGTGCTGGAGCACCGCAACGCCGAACTGGTCCGGTTGCGCGCGATCGAGGCGGAGCGGGTGGCCGCCGCCGAGCGGACGAGGATCGCCCGGGACCTGCACGACGTGGTCTCGCACCACATGAGCGCCGTGGTCATCCGCGCCCAGGCGGCCGACCGGGTGGCGGACGACAAACCCGAAGAGTTGCGCGAGGCCGTCCGCTGGATCATCGCCAGCGGCAAAGAGGCGCTGACCGCGATGCGGGAGACCGTGCGAGTGCTGAACACCGCCTCGCCTGGCGGCGGCGGTGAGACGGCCCCGGTGCCGGAGCTGGCGGATGTCGCGCGGATGGGTGAGCGGTTGAAGGCGGTCGGCGTCGAGGTGACGATGGACCTGCCGACGCGGCGGCGGCAACTCACCTCCGCCACGGATCTGACCGCGGTACGGATCATTCAAGAGGCGTTGACCAATGTGATGGTGCACGCGAAGGCCACCGCCGCCCATGTCAGCTGGCAGAGCGGGCCGCAGGGCGAACTGCTGATCATCGACGACAACGGCGGCGGCGGACCCCCGCCGGTGAATGTGCTCGAGACCGCCCGGCGCAACGAGAGCGGCCGCGGCAACGGACTGATCGGAATGCGCGAACGAGCGCTCGCGAGTGGCGGCACGTTGGCCGTCGCCGCCGGACCACTGGGTGGATGGAGAGTGCAGGCATGGTTGCCGCCGCAGAGGTGACAGAAGAGATCCGGGTCCTGGTGGTCGACGACCAGGGCGTGATCCGGATGGGTTTGGCGATGATCCTCGATCACGAGCCGGACCTGACCACGGTCGCGCAGGCCGGCGACGGCGAGGAGGCGCTCCGGCTGATCGAGCAGTACGACCCGGACGTGGTGTTGATGGACATCCGGATGCCGGTGATGGACGGCCTCGTCGCGACCGAGCGGATCACCGAGGCCAACCGCGAGTCCGGCCGCAGCCGGCCCGCGGTACTGGTGCTGACCACGTTCGACGATGAGGCGTACGTGCTGAGCGCGGTGCGGGCCGGGGCGTCCGGGTTCCTGTTGAAGGACACTGATCCGGATCTGCTGGTGTCTGCCGTGCGGGCAGTCCATCGTGGCGATTCGCTGGTGGATCCGGCATCGACACGGGTGCTGCTGGAGCGTTGCGTCGAGCTGGAGCGGCAGGTCGGCAGCGGGGCCGCGAACCCCGCCCCCGCCGTGTCCCCGGACAACCGCTGGACCGGGCTGCTGGCGCAGTTGAGCGAACGCGAACGGGAGATCCTGGTCTGGATGGCGCGCGGGCTCTCGAACCGCGACCTGGCCGCGAAGCTCTTCGTGAGCGAGACGACGGTGAAGACCCACGTCAGCAGCGTGCTCTCGAAGCTCGGCCTGTCCAGCCGGGTCCAGGCCGTGGTGGTCGCCTACGAGGCGGGCGTCGTCCGCCCCGGCGAGGCCGAGGTCCGCTGGGACGCCTGAGCGCTTGCTGAGCCTGTACTGCGAGGTCTCACAGGTACAGGTAGCACGCGACGGCCGCGACGGCGAGCAGAACGGCGAGGGCCAGCAGCTGGGCACGAGCCGACACCGGTCGGCGTTGGGGAAGGAAATCTCCGGTCACATCGTCAAGGGTGCCCCGCAGCCGGCCGCCGGACATCGGCCTCAAGGACGGTTCTGTTGTGACTTGAGTCGCCCCGGAGTAGCCCCCTCGTCCTACCGAGGGAGGATGCCGCCGCGGACTGTTGCCCTCAGCCCCTGCCTGGGAACGATCCGTCATCGCCGCCCGGTCCGCAGCCGGGTGATCACGATGCCCAGGTCCACGAGGCCGACCAGTGCGAACAGAAGGGGCACCAGGATCAGCAGAACGGGGACCTCCAGGCGGACGAGCATGATGGCGATGAAGATGAAGAGGAGGACACCGATCAGGGCCAGCACGAGGCGCAGGCTCAACGCGCTGCGCGGCGGTTCCGGGCCGTTTCCGTCGAAGAATCGATCACCATTGGGCACGTCCTCACCACCTCGATCAGCCATCCGGTGCCCAGCCCCTTCCCCGCGCATGCGCGGGGCTGCTCGCCGTTGTCCGACGCATCAGGTAGTACCGGCTTTCGTCCCGGGCCTGACGTCGGTCAGCCGTCCGCCCCGAGCTACTCCGCCCCGAACCACTCCGCGATGACCTTCTTCGGGACGCACATGCGCCAGGCGTCGAGCACCAGTTCGCGGAGCTCGGCCTGGTCGATGGCGTCGAGGTGCACCCGGATCCACTGGTAGCGCTCGTCGGACGGGACCGGCCGGAAGAACTTCTCCGGCTCGGCGGCGATGGCGGCGTCCCGCTCTTCCTTCGGGAAGCCTATTCCCATCGATTCCTCGTCCGGGGACACCGCGAGATAGACGATCCGCCCGACCCTGAACTTGATCCGGTCCCCGACCAGCACCTCGTAGCTGCGCGGGAGACCGGCTGTGGCGTTGCGGATGTCCGCCAGGTCGACCATTGCTGCGACTCCCTTCTGCGGTGCGGCTCCTGCCCGCGACCGTACCGCCGGCCGATGACAGAACCTGTCAGTGTTCGCCGCCCTGCTGTGATCTCCGCCTCCTCCTGCGGCTCGAAAGGTCCCGATCCTTCTTGGAACGGTGCATTGACGTCGTACCGTGTTCGGATGTCCGAAAAGCCGGTGATCAGTGCTGTGGAGGGGGCTGAGGTGGTGTTCCGCCTCGCCGATCCGGAGCATGCCCTGCCCGGGGTCCGGCTCTGGGAGGAGCTCGGGCTGGCGGCCGAGCAACTGGAGTTCAAGCCGGTCGACTACGGCTGGGAGTTGCGGCTGCCGCGCCCCTCGGTGCACCGGATGGAGTACCTGTTCGACATCGCCGACAGCGGGATGCGGACGGACCCGACCAACCCGCGCGTGGTCGGCGGCGCCTTCGGTGAGCACTCCTGGCTACCGCTGCCCGGATACGTCGAACCAGCCTGGATCTCCGCCGAGCCGATCGCGTCGAGCCTGACACCGCTGCCGGTGGACCCGACGCCGGTGGGGCCGGTCGACGTCCACGTGTGGGCTCCGGAGGGGATCGCGCCGGGGTTCGAGTTGCCGTTGCTGCTGTCGCACGACGGGCCGGAGTTCGCGTCGTACGCGGGGCTGACGCAGTACGTCGGCGCAATGGTTGCCGAGGGCACCTTGCCGCCGCTGCGGTTGGCGCTGGTACGGCCGGGCTCGAGGAACCTCTGGTACGCCGCCAACCCGCGGTACGCGCAGACCTTGACGAACCACGTGCTGCCGGCGGTCGCCTCGCAGTACAAGAGCAAGCTGCCGGTGATGATGGGCGCGAGCCTGGGAGCACTGGCCGCCCTTTACGCCGAATGGAACCACCCGGGCACGTTCGCCGGGCTTTTCCTGCAGTCCGGGTCGTTCTTCACCCGGGCGACGGATCCGCAGGAATCGAAGTTCGAGTACTACGCCGAGGTGACCGGCTTCGTCCAGCAGGTGCTGACGGCAACGGAGCCGCCGTCGCGGCCGCTGGTGGGGATGACCGCGGGCACGCCGGAGGAGAACGTCCACAACAACCGGGTGATGGCCGCGCACCTGGCCTCGCTCGGCCTTGAGGTCGGCTTCGACGAGACTCCCGACATGCACAACTTCACCGCCTGGCGCGACGTCCTCGACCCCTCCCTCACCAACCTGCTGACCCGCGTCTGGTCGTAGGGGCGAGCGGGTGCGCAAGACACTCGCCGGCTTCGGAGCCGTGTTTGCCGCTGCGGCAGCCACCGGGCGGATCAGTGGCAACGCACTGTTTCGCACGGTCCGCCGGACGCGCGGCGACTGAGCGGACAAGCTCATGACATGGAAGGGTTACCAGCGAGGCATCACCTGCTACATCCTGGTCTGACCGACCGGGAGGAAGTGAGGCTGCATGGAGCGCGAGCAGGTCGAGCTGGACGCTCCCGGGCTTGACCGGCCGGGCACCCTGATCCGGTACGGGCACTACGGGCGACCCGTGCTGGTGTTCCCGAGTGAGCAGGGCCGGGCCTGGGACTACGAGAACAACGGCATGGTCGGAGCCGTCGCGGATCTGGTCGAGGCCGGCCGGGTCAAGCTGTACTGCGTGGATTCCTACGACCGCGTGAGCTGGTCCGACCGGAGCATCCCGTTGGAGGAACGCGCCCGCAGGCACGGGTTGTACGAGTCGTGGATCCTCAACCAGGTCGTCCCTACGATCGGCAGTGACACCCCGGGCGCGTCCGACATCGTGACCACCGGCTGCAGCCTGGGCGCCTTCCACGCGCTGAACTTCGCCATGAAACGAGCAGACCTGTTCCCGGTGGCGATCTGCCAATCGGGGAACTACGACGCCGCGAGCTGGCATGCCTGGGGCGAGCACGGCGAGGCGACGTACTTCAACAACCCGGCCGACTACCTGCCCAACCTGGACGGCGACCACCTGGAGTGGCTGCGGAACCGGGTGTTCTTGGTGCTGACAGTCGGCCAGGGCGACTGGGAGACCCACCCGACCGGCTCGTTGCCATCCGCCCGCGCGACGGCCGCAGTACTGGCTTCCAAGGGCATTCCGCACGAGCTGGACCTGTGGGGCCACGACGTAGCGCACGACTGGCCCTGGTGGCGCAAGCAGCTCGCCCACCACCTTCCCCGCTTCTGTTAGGAGTCTCATCGTGGCTGACCGCTCTCAGCATCTGATCGGGTTGTTGCTCGGCGCCGAGGAGGACTGGCCGCAGGCCTTCGAGGCGCTGCTGGGGCGGGTCGGCCCGGTCAAGGACCAGACTGGTACGACACACGAGTTCAGCGCCGAGCGACTCTCCATCGAGCCGTTCGACCTGAACGACCCCGTCCGGGTCGGGCTGGTGATCGACCGGCTCGCCTACTGGTACTACCACCCGCGCGAGTGGCTGAAGAAGGCCGCGCTGATGAACGGCACGTACTTGCTGAACTCGCCGTTCACGTTCCAGGCGATGGAGAAGCACAGCGCGTACTGCGCGATGCTGCGGCTGGGGCTGAAGATCCCGCGGACCGTGCTGGTGCCGTACAAGAACCCCGTCGACAACGTCCGCTGGGCCTACACGTCGGCCAAGTACAACAGGCCGTTCGACCTGGACGCGATCGCGGACGACCTGGGCTATCCGATGTACATGAAGCCGTTCGACGGAGGCGGGTGGCGCGGCGTCTCCCGCATCAACAACCGCGAGGACCTGCACAAGGCCTATGACGACTCCGGCGAGATGCTGATGCACCTGCAGGCCACGGTCGACTACGAGAAGTTCGCCCGGGCGCTGTCGATCGGCGCCGAGACGATGGTGATGGACTTCCAGCCGGACGAACCGATGCACAACCGGTACGCCGTCTCGCACGACTTCCTCAGCTCGTCCGCGGGTCACCAGGCGGTCGCCATCTCGCGGATCGTGAACGCCTTCTTCGGTTGGGAGTTCAACTCCTGCGAGATGCTGGTCAGCGGCGATTCGGTGCACCCGATCGACTACGCGAACGCCTGCCCCGACGTCGCGGTGACCTCGCTGCACTACTACTTCCCGTGGGCGATCGGCGCACTGGTGAAGTGGTCGGTGTTCTCGCTGGTGACCGGCCGCCGGACCAAGGTCGACCTGCACACCGAGCGGTACTTCGCGGTCGCGGACGACGAGTCGCTCGACTACGACGCCAAGATCGACGCATACCTCGCGTTGGCCGACGAGTACTTCGAAACCGCCAAGTACAACCAGTGGTGCGCCGAGAACCTCCCGCATTTCCAGGACCAGCTGGTCGACTGGGTCTCCGGCGAGGACTTCGACCGCATCATCCGCGAAACGGTCGCGGCCACCTATCCGGCGCACGAGCAGGAGAAGTTCCTAGCCCACTTCCGCGGCCTCACCAGCCTCTGGGTCACCGACCAGTCCCGCTGACCCGACCAGTCGCTGCTGCTCCCTGTGCCGGGTCTTTGAGGCCGGGTCTTTAGGGTAGGCCGGGTGCGCGATGAAGATGTGCCGCGATGGTGGCAGCGGCTGGGTCTCGAGGGACTGGTGGATGTGCACGTGCACTTCCTGCCGGACCAGGTGATGAACGCGGTCTGGGCCTACTTCGACCAGGCTGAGAAGCACTACGGGACCGCCTGGCCGGTCAACTATCGGACTCCCGTCGCCGACCGGCTGGCGACGCTGGATGCGCTCGGCGTGCGGCAGTTCCCGGCGCTGGTCTATCCGCACAAGCCGGACATGGCCGCCTGGCTCAACGCTTGGGCTCGCGAGTTCGCTGCGGAGACCCCCGGCTGCGTGCCCAGCGGGACGTTCTACCCGGAGCCAGGCGCCTCGCAGTACGTGAAGGAGGCCTTGGAGCTCGGCACGCGGATCTTCAAGGTGCATGTCCAGGTCGGGGACTACGACCCGCGCGACGAGGAGCTCGACTCCGTGTGGGGTCAGCTTGCCGAGGCCGGAGTACCGGTGGTTGTGCACTGTGGCTCCGGGCCGATCCCTGGACGGCATACCGGTCCGGGACCGTTCGGCGAGGTACTGCGGAATCACCCGCGGCTGACTGCGGTGATCGCGCACCTGGGGATGCCGGAGTACGAGGAGCATCTGCGGCTGGCCGAGTCGTATCCGAACGTGCACCTGGACACGACGATGGCGTGCACGCCGTTCACCGAGGCGATGATGCCGTTCCCGCGCGAGCTCCGGGCGCGGCTGGGTGCGTTGCCGGATCGGATCGTGCTCGGGTCGGACTTTCCGAACATCCCGTATGAGTACGCCGTTCAGCTGGAGTCGTTGGAACGGCTGGAGCTGGGTGACGAGTGGCTCCGGGCGGTGTGCTGGGACAACGGCGTGCGGCTACTCGGCGAGTAGCCGGCTGCCGCTGTTTGCTCCAGCACGAGGGCGTGTCGTGACACCGAGCGGTACCCGTCATGCATCCACGACACTGGCGGCCACTCGGAGGAGTGGCGTGGAGACGACCCTTTTGACAACGCTGTCTCTTCTTCCGGCGAAGCATTGCTCCTGTAATTTTCAACGTTGTACTGTCGTCTGCGACCCGCCACTCCACCTCACGGGAGGCCCCTCGATGTCCAGCACTCTCCCAGCCTCTGCCCAGCCCCGGACCGGGCAGCCGCGGCCCGAGCATCCGCGGCCGCAGTTCGTGCGGCCGGACTGGCTCAACCTGAACGGCGAGTGGCAGTTCGAGATCGACCGGTCCGACTCCGGGCTGGAGCGCGGCGTCCGCGACCGCGAACTGCAGCAGCGGATCGTCGTCCCGTTCGCCCCTGAGTCGCAGCTGTCCGGGATCGAGAACGTCGATTTCCTGGAGGCCGTCTGGTACCGGACGACGGTGACGATCCCCGCGGACTGGGCCGGCAACCACGCTGTCCTCCACTTCCAGGCCGTGGACCACGACGTGACCGTCTGGGTGAACGACGTCGAGGTGGTCCGGCACCGGGGCGGCTTCACCCCGTTCAGCGCCGACCTGTCCGGTGTGGCCGGGCCTGGCGAGGAGGCCGTGATCGTGGTCCGCGCCCGCGACACCCGGTACGGCGTACAGGCGCGCGGCAAGCAGACCACGAACTACTTCAACTCGGGGTGTCACTACACCAGGACGACCGGGATCTGGCAGACCGTCTGGCTCGAGGCAGTCCCGGAGGTGCACCTGCAGCGGCCGCGGATCAGTCCAGACGTCGCAGGCTCCGCGTTCCACCTCGCCGTACCGGTCTCGGCGAACAAGCCCGGTTGGAAGGTCCGCGCGATCCTCTCGGACGCCGATGGCGAGGTCGTCGAGGCCGAGGTCCGCGCCGATCTCGACCTGGTCCCCCGCCTGGTTCTGCCCGTGCCGGCCGACCGCGTCCGCCTGTGGGACACAACGGACCCGCACCTGTACGGCGTACGGCTGGAACTGGTGGATGCCGAGGGCAACATCGCGGATGCCGCGGACAGCTACGCCGGGCTGCGATCCGTGTCGATCAACGGCCAGGCGATCCTGATCAACGGCAAGCACGTGTTCCAGCGGCTCGTGCTCGACCAGGGGTACTGGCCCCAGAGCCTGATGACGGCTCCTTCGGACGAGGCGCTGGTCGCGGACATCGAGCTGAGCCTGGCCGCCGGGTTCAACGGTGCCCGGCTGCACCAGAAGGTGTTCGAGGAGCGGTTCCTCTACCACGCGGACCGGATGGGCTATCTGGTCTGGGGCGAGTTCGGCGACTGGGGTGCAGGTGTTGCCGAGGGCACCCAGAAGGACAACCAGCAGCCGACCGCGTCGTTCGTGACGCAGTGGCTGGAAGCGGTCGAGCGGGACTACAGCCACCCGTCGATCATCGGCTGGTGCCCGTTGAACGAGACGCACCAACTGCTGCACGACCGGATCACCCAGTTGGACGACGTGACGCGGGCGATGTTCCTTGCCACCAAGGCGGCCGACACGACCCGGCCGGTGCTGGACGCGTCGGGATACTCGCACCGGGTGCCCGAGACGGACGTGTGGGACTCGCACAACTACGAGCAGGACCCGGTCGAGTTCGGGAAGCAGATGGCCGGCCTCGCGGACGGAGCGCCGTACGGGAACACGGGCGGCGAAGAGGGCCGGCCGATCTCCCAGCCGTACAACGGGCAGCCGTACTTCTGCAGCGAGTTCGGTGGCATCTGGTGGAACCCCGAGGCGGCCGCGGCGGAGGGCACCGACAGGGAGGAGTCGTGGGGCTACGGGCAGCGGGTCAAGGACGTGGAGGACTTCTACGACCGCTTCCACGGCCTGGTCGACGTGCTGCTCGACGACCCGTTGATGTTCGGCTACTGCTACACGCAGCTGACCGATGTCTTCCAGGAAGAGAACGGCATCTACCGCTTCGATCGCAGCACCAAGCTGGACGTGCCGCGCATCCACGGCATCCAGACCCGCGCGGCCGCCTTCGAGAAGGACTGACCCTCAGAGCTCCAGTCCTGTCTGCCGAGTCATTCGCACCTGCCGCCTGGTCCCGGCATACTGCACAGTCGCCGGGTTCAGGGCCGGGGTGGTCGCCGAAGCCCCACCTAGCCGGGCTCGCCCTGACCGCTGTCGAAGATCTTGAGCGCGCCGGAGAGGGCGGCCCTGGTCACGGTGAGCTTGCTGTCGACCATGAGCAGTGCGAGGGCCAGCGCCAAGGCCTCGGGGCGTGCCGTTGGGGCGATGATGAGTTTGATTGGCTTCGGACCTCTGAGCCTCTTGACCTCGACCAGCGGGTTACCATCACCGTCCCGCAGTTCCTCGACGTTCGTACCGGTCACCAGATAGGTGTAGCTGCGTTCGCCGACTTCGATCCGGAGCGCGCGGTCCTTCTTGGCCAACCCTCGACCGGACGTGATACGTACGACGACGCCGTCGATCGTCATGGTGGTGCGCTCATCGAGCGGCAAGGGCCCGTTACGCGCGGAGTCCGGGTACCGCACCTCCACAGCCGGAAGGCCTGTCGCGGTAACGGTCGCGACCCGCGGCACGTTGCCCGCCCAGAGTTCGATCTCTCCGTACGGCTCGGCCGCACCGGTCCATCGGAAGTCGGTGTTCCGTCGATGGTGGCGATCGCCTACCGGCTTGGCACGACTGAAGTCGATCTCGATCGTGATCACCTACCTCGAACAGGAGCAGGCAGCTCGTCCGGGATCAGGTCGACGATGCGGTCCCAGACCTCCTTGACGGCGGCCAGGCGCTCGAGTTGCTCCGGGCGGAAGCCGCGTTCGTCCCCCATGACGTGACACCCTATGGGTGCCACCGGTTCACCGGTGGCCGATCTGTCCGCCGTGTGAGGAGGTTCCAGGGATGCCGCCACCCGAGGTCGAGGAGATGCGCGCCCGTGCCGGCCGGCTGCGCGTGCTGGCCGACCAAGTCGAGAAACTCGTCGACGGTGTGAAGGACTATGCGGGCAAGCTGGTGCACCCAGCGGCACACTGAGCCGACTGTCAGAGCCCTTGGAGTAGCAGACTGCTCGCGGCGACACAGATCCACAGCACCGCGCCGAGCAGCAGCGGACGCGGCCCCGCCTGGCGCAGCTCCGCCGGCCGCAGTGACAGGCCGATCGCGACCAACGCTGCGGTGATGAGGACCGTGCCGGCCAAGGAGAGCCCGGCCTGCCAGCCGGCCGGCACCAGTCCCGCGCTGCGCAGTGCGGCGGCCGCGATAAAGCCGATCAGGAACAGCGGCACCATCCGCCGCCACGACAGCTTCCGTCCGCCCGCCGAGCTCGAACGGGCTTCGCGCCGGGACTTCAGAATCACCAGCCCAAGCACGATCGGGACCAGCATCAATGATCGGGTCAGCTTGACGACCAGGGCCTGGTCGCCTGCTTGCTGGGAGTAGGCGTACCCCGCGGCGACAACCGAGGAGGTGTCGTTGATCGCGGTTCCCGCCCAGAGCCCGAAGGCGTCCGGGCTCATGCCGAGCAGGTGACCGAGCGGCGGGAAGAGAAGCACGGCAACGACGTTGAACGTGAAGATCGTGGCCAATGCGTAGGCCACCGAGGACCGCTTCGCGCCGATCGCGGCGCTCGCTGCGGCAATCGCCGAGGCGCCGCAGATCGCAGTACCGATTCCGATCAGGGTCTGTGTGTCGCCGCGCACGCCGAGCAACCGCCCGAACAGCCAAGCGCCGCCGAGCGCAATCGCCAACGTGCCGAGCATCACCGGCAATGAACCACCGCCGACACGGACGACCTGCTGCAAGGACAGGCCGGTTCCTAGTACGACGATCGACAGCTGGAGCAGATTCTTCGACGCGAACTCGTAGCCGGGACGAAGGCGCTCGCCTCGCAGTACAGGTATCGCAACTCCGGCAAGCACTCCCAGCACGATGCCGAACACCGGTCCACCGACCACCGGCACCAGCCGCCCGAGCGGAACCGCAGCTCCGGTCAGGACCAGCACCACGAGCAGCCCAGGCACCCGACCGACCAGCCGGCCGGGACCCGTCGTCCCAGAAGTCGCAACGGATGTCGCCCCGGAAGTGGCAACGGAAGAGGCTGCGGAAGAGGCTGCGGCGGACCGGCGAACCCGCAGGTGTGACCTAACCTCGACGTGCAGCATCCGGTCCGACCTCCTGGCAGTAAATGACCGTACATTTACGTTAAGAGATGACCGGACATTTCGCAAGGCGGCCCTGCTGCAGGCCGCTTCCGACGGCAGGAGCGAACGACCGCATGAGCGAGCGCACGCTCGACCGCACTGGCGGCGAGCCGCTGTGGAAGCAGTTGCAGCACGACCTGGTACGCCGACTCGGCGCCGGGGAGTTCGACGACGTCTTCCCCGGGGAGCTCGCGCTGGTCGAGGACTACCAGGTCAGCCGGCACACCGTGCGGCAGGCGCTCGGCAAGCTCCGCACCGACGGGCTGATCGTCGCGGAGCGCGGGCGGCAACCCCGGGTCGCGACTGCGCCAGAGATCCGCCAGCCGATGGGCGCGTTGTACAGCCTGTTCTCATCGGTGGAGGCGTCCGGCCTGACGCAGCACAGCGTCGTACGGGCGCTGGACGTCAGAGCGGACGGCGTGATCGCGAGCCGGCTGGATCTGGAGGCGTCGATCCCGCTGGTCTATCTGGAGCGGCTGCGGTTCGCGGGTGACGAGCCGCTCGCGCTGGACCGCGTGTGGTTGCCGAAGTCGCTCGCCGAGGGGTTGCTCGAGGCGGACTTCAGCCACACGAGCCTCTACAACGAGTTGGCAGAGCGGACCGGGCTCAGGCTGGACCACGGTCGCGAGGACATCCGCGCGGTGAACCCGACGCCGGCCGAGCGGGCGCTGTTGCATTGCCCGGCGGATGCGGCCGCCTTCTCGATCAATCGGCTCGGCCATGCGCAGGGCCGCAAGATCGAGTGGCGCCACACAGTCGTCCGCGGCGACCGCTTCGCCTTGTCCGCGGAGTTCTCCGCCCACGAGGGCTATCGGCTGACGTCAGCCACCACCACCGCGATTTCTAGAACGTGACTGACTTCAAGTGATCCACGACGACGAACTCGGATCCGGCAGCAGTCGCTGATGCGCGGAGTTTGGTGAGACCACCCCAGTCGACCGCGGGCTTGTCCAGCGGCTGGTCGAAGTCGTCCCAGTGCGTGGCGATCACCGTCTTGACCGGCTTCAGGGTCGCGAGCAGCCGGTCGGTGACACCTGGCTCGCCGCCCGGCGCCGCCAGTACTACGTCGACCTGCAGGTCGCGGAGTGCTCCGGGGTCGAAGCCCGCAGTACTGAGGCTGAGGATGCGCAGACCACCGATGGTCAGCACGTAGGCGAGAGTGCCGCCCTCGACCAGGTCGGCGATCGTGCGCGGCTTGGGCGGTACTGCGCCCGGCCGCGTGCCCGGGTACGCGAACTGATGCCGCTTGCCACCACAAGAGTGCAGCGACTTGTAGACCTCGACGGTGAAACCTTCGAAGGGTAGGTATTCCCCGCCTGTGACCTGGGACAGCTGATCCGACGGTGCGCGCAGAGCCCGGAGCAGGTTGAGGTGGGTCTCGTTGCCGAGCACTGTCGCCTTGGTCTTGCGCGCGATGTAGGGCACGTCTGGCAGATGGTCGTAGTGGGCGTGATGGACCAGGATCGCGTCTGCGGTGGTGACGTACCGGTCGATGACGGCCGGCTTGCTGACTATCCGGGTCGCGGGGTCGGCGCCCTCGGCGGAGTACGTGCCAGTGTGGAAGCGGGTCAGCCAGGGATCCGTCAGCACGACCGACTTGCCGCAGCGGATCTGCCAGGCGTGGTTCCCCCACCAGGTGAACTCGACCGGCTCGCGCTCGGCCCCGGCCTGCTGAGCCTCGGCCTGCTGTGCCGTCGCCTGCCCCGCCCCGCGTACTCCGACCACTCCCGCTCCGCCGATCGCCGCTGCAGTCGCGCCCATCAGAACACCCCTGCGACTCACCGTCATGTCGTCTCCTCCCCTGCTCCGGACCGCCCGGCGCATGGTCCTCAGTCAAGGCGAGGCGATCCGGCCATGTCGAATATGCTCTTACACATGAACCGATCTGCTGGTGATATCGACGCAGGTCAGCTGGGTCATGCTGACTGAGCGGCATCTCCAGATCTTTGTGGCGCTCGCCGACGAGCAGCACTTCGGCGACGCAGCCCGCGTCGTCGGAATCACCCAGCCGCCGCTGTCGCAGGGCCTCCGCCGTCTGGAGGCACTGGTCGGCGCCAAGCTCTTCGAACGAGGTCCTGGCCGGGTCGAGCTCACTCCGGCCGGCGCTGCCCTGCTCCCGTACGCACGACGTGCGCTCAGCTCGCTGGACGACTTCCACCATGCCGCCAGCGCCCGGGATCCTGACGGCCCGGAGCTGCGACTTGGTCTGGCTCCGGAGGTGCCTGCATCAGTCGGCGCAGCGGTGGCGGCCGCCTGCAGCGAATGGATGAGCCGGGTCTCCGTGGTGACCGCGCCGACCAGCTCGCTGGTGAGTGCGATATCAGCTGGGCGGCTGGGACTGGCCGTGGTACTGCATCCAACTGTGCTGGACGGGCTGCAAGCTGGTCCGGTCACACTCCTGCCAACCTGGGCGCTAGTGCCTACTACTCTCTTCCCCGACGACGGCGAGCCACTGCCGCTCCGCAAGCTCGACGGTCTGCCGGTGGCAGTCCGGCCGCGCGCTGAAGCTCCGGCCGCACGTGACTTGTTCCTGGACACGCTTGCCCTGCATCGCCCCCGTGGCGGCACCGTGGTGGTCACGGACGAGCGTGCCGGGCTAGCGATGGCTGCAGCCGGCCAAGCGATCGCGTTGACGCCGGACCCTTCCCTGGCAGCAGCAGGAGTCGGCCGCCACCGTTTGGTTGACGATCCCCTACCTGTCAGGTTGCGCCTGGTCTGGCCTCACCCCCGTACGCCGTCCGCTCTACCGGCCGAGGTCATCCCGCAGATCAGCCAAGCCCTGGCGGCGTCATGATCCCCCTGGTGGCGGCATGAGCGCCCGGATCCGCGCGGTGTTCGACGACGCCGGCACGCGGGGTTGGCTGCAGGCGACGTCACTGGATCGGCCGGACGAGAGCGTCGAGGTGGACGCCGATGCCGTAGTACCACTGGCATCGGTCTACAAGTTGCCCCTGCTCGCGGGATTTTGCCGGCTCGTGGATCAAGGCGAACTGGATCCGCGCGAGCAGCTCACCCTGTTGCCAGAGGCAAGGACTCCGGGTCCGACCGGCCTGTCGATCCTGGCTGACCCTGTCACGATGTCGTTGCGCGATCTCGCCGTCTCGATGATGACCGTGTCCGACAACGCCGCCGCGGACGCGCTGCTCGACAAGGTCGGGCTCGATCGGCTGGCGATACTCCTGCGGAACTTCGGGTTGGACCACACCCGCGTACGACGTGGATCAGCCGGCAATCTGCGGGACCTGCAGCGCCGTACGGGGGCGAGCGACCCGGACGCGGCGTTCGCAGTACTGGCCGACAACGACCGGACAGATCCGGCCGGGGTTTATGAAGCGGCCAACGCCTCGGCAAGCACGGCGAGGGACCTAACGCGGTTGTTGCGTCTGCTGTGGACCGGGCAACTCCTCTCGCAAGACCAGACGCGCTTCGTCATGACCACGATGGAGCAGCAGGTTTTCGCACATCGGCTGGCGGCGGGATTCCCCTATGACGGTGTACGGGTCGCGGGCAAGACGGGGACGTTCGGAGCGCTCCGGCACGAGGTCGGCGTGGTGACCCTGCCCGGCGGTGACGCCTACGCCATCGCCGTCTTCACCCTCGCCGCGCGCGGAGACCGACGGCTCCCCCGGGTCGACGCCGCCATCGGCGAGGCCGCCCGGATAGCCGTCGACCTGCTGCGTTAGTCCGCGGCCACCGCATACGCCTCGATCTCGATCAGGGCCTCGGGGCGAAACAGCGAAACCACCTGTACTGCGGTGCTGGCAGGCGGGTTCGTCGTGTCGATGTGCTTGTCGCGGGCGGTTCGCACGGCCGGCAGGAAGGCGATGTCGGTGACGTAGAAGTTGAGCTTCACCACGTCCGCGAAGGTCGCCCCCGCGGCCGCGAGACAGCGCCCGAGATTGGCGAAGACCTGCTTGGCCTGGGCTTCCGGATCACCTTCCCCGACCAGTTCGCCGTCGGCATCGAGTGACACCTGCCCGGCGATCGCCACCCAGCGTCCGGGGCCGGTCACGACATGGCTATAACCGTTGCCTGGGGCAACACCTTCGGGCTTCGGGTGGGAGAGCTTACTCAAGGGATTCCTCCAGCTGGCGGGGCCACCATCCTTGCCTAGTACTTCCCGTCGCACCAGTGCATTGTCGGCAGACCTGACCTGCGGGAGCGGTACAGCTTGACCTCGAACACAGCCTGCCTCGAACTGCAAGGGGCACTCGGCCACCCGAGGCGGCCGGACCAGCTCCGACTGGATCGGGGTCAACCCCGCAGCCTCGAACTTCGCCGGTTCGTAGCGGAACCGGTCCTGTTTGGCTGCGGGAACCGGATCACGCCCGGTGAATCCGGCGATCCGTTCGACGTTCTCCCACAGGTCCGGAGCAGGGAAGTTGATCACCAGCTCCGGTCGGTGCCGGAGGTTCTCGGCCGTCTGGCCGTTGTCGCCGAGCCCGAGGACGACGACCTCACCCAGCGCCCAGGCGGACGACATCGCCGCGAGGTTGAAGGTGCCGTCACTGTTCTCCGTGGACAACAGCTCGACCGGCGTCCCGACGTACAGGATGGACGGTTCGATGGTCAGGTGCGTCATGATTCCGACGCTAGGAGCTGGTCGCTTCGGTGGGCGCCGACTGTCGGCGGGGCAGGATGGTCTGGTGACCACTTCTCTGGAAGGGCAGGACCTCGCCGCCTGGGCACGGATGCTGGCGGACGGCACGCGCGCGACGGTGTGCCTGGCGCTGCTCGACGGACGAGCCTGGACCGCGACGGAGCTCGCGCAGCTGGCCGGCGTTTCGCGTCCGACGATCTCTGAACACCTGAACCTGCTCGTCGATGGTGGACTGCTCACCGAAGTTCGGCAGGGCCGCCATCGCTACGTGAAATTGGCGGGCCCGGAAACCGCTGAACTGCTGGAGGGACTCGCCGCGGTGGCGCCTCGGCGTACGGAGGTCGCCAACAGTCTCTCCGCGGCGAGCAAGCGGGATGCGTTCGCCAGAGCGCGTACGTGCTACGACCACTTCGCCGGGAAGCTGGGGGTCGCGTTGCCGGACGCTATGACCGAGCGCGGGCTGCTCGACTGGACGGAAGGCGTCGCGTTGACGGCGGAAGGCCAGCGGTGGTTGGAAAATCTCGGCATCGTGGTCGAACCGCGGCGCGGCCGCCCGGCGGTCCGCTCCTGCCTCGACGTGACCGAACGGCGCCCTCATCTGGCCGGCGCGGTCGCTGCCGCCTTGTGCGAACACGCTTTGAAACAAGGCTGGGTGAGCCGCATCGTCGGCGGCCGGGCACTCAAAGTGACGGGCTCCGTACAGACTTTGGGCTTGCCTACCAGTGTGGTGCGAGAACTTCTCTCCAGGTCGTGAGATCCCCGCCAGAGAACACGCTGCCCACGAGCAATCGGCCCCGATTCGGCCTAGTCTTCGGCCATGACTGGTTTCGAGCCCGACACCGAGCTGGTGTCCCGTCTCTCCTTGCCCAGCCATGTGGTCGTCCTGGTGGACGGCCGCTGGTACCGCGGCTGGCTGATCGGCCGCGAGCACGAGGAGACGGGATGGACCGGCACGGTGCAGTACGAGGGCGACGACGGTGTCGAGCGGACGGAACGCCTGCCGGCGGACCGGATCGCGCTGCCGGAGTCGCAGCGACCGACTGAACGAGCGTCGTAGGAAGCGTCGTAGGAGGCGTCGTAGGAGGAGGAAGCGCGCGAAGGCCCCCGGGATCGTTCCGGGGGCCTTCGCACGTAACGCTCGAGTCGGGGCGCCTCAGGCGACAGACGAGAACCCCGTCCCAGGCCCTTCGGGCGGTTGACCTGGGACAGGATCCTCAGTGGCGTTACACACGGTGTATCGGTGGTAACCCGCCCGGCGTTACAACATCATGAAAGTTTCCTGGTCTGGATCAGCCGCTGGGCGACATCGCGCAGCTTGACGTTGTTGTCCTGCGAGTAGCGCCGTAGTACTGCGAAAGCCTGGTCGTCGCTCAGGTCGAACCGCTCCATCAGGATCCCCTGCGCCTGACCGATCAACTTGCGCGCCTCGATCGCCTGCCACAGCGTCGACTCGCTCCGGGCGTTCGCGACCGCGACCGCGGCATGATCGGCGTACACCTGCGCGATCGCGTTGTCCCGGCTGCCAAAGCTGTCCACGGCGGGATCGAACAGGTTCAGCGCCCCGACCGTCGTCGTGGGCGTCCGCAACCGGACACTCAGCACGCTCCGCAACGCGACCGACGCCATCTTGCCCGACCACGTCGGCCACCTGGAATCGTCCGCAGCGTCGGCCACCACCACGCTGGTCTCCTCCTGGAGCGCGTCGTACGTCGGCCCCTCGCCGAACTCGATCTGCAGCCGGTCGGCCTCCTCGACCAGCGCATCGGTCGACGCCGCAGACTCCAGCCGACCGCCCCGATGAACCAGTACGACGCTGCCGTGGCTCGCGCCGATCGAGCCCAGCACATACTCGAGGAACCGCTCGGCAGTCTGCTCGACATCCGGTTGCTCGTGCAGGACCAGCGCCATCCGGGCCAGGTCCTGGGCGAACTCGTCGTTCACGCGGCCAGAGCCGAACCGGGCAGGGGGATTCTTCTCACCGGGAAAGGTCCTCAGAGGTCAGGAAATCGCTCACGGGCGGCACGCAACACCGCCGGCTGACTTCCCAACCGGGATGAACCATACATGAGCAATCCGGCCCCACAGCCGGCCTGAGGGACTTGGCGCTCGGCCACGATAGAGCGATCCCGGCGCACCTGACTGAACGCCGGGACCTGGACGGACCAAACCTCTCGAGCGACCGGCCCTCCTTCTCGTCCGGTGCCCTATTCGACCTTGGCCAATCCTTCCCCAAGACCTACGTCGTCCGCCCCGCGGCCCCAGCCGCCACCGCCTCGCGCAACCCCGCTACTTCGCTCCGGTGGCGCCCCCGGCACCCAACGAGCGAAACAACCCCCAAACCTGACAGACTGTCCCCCTCGGCTTAACCCCCCGAGCCCGGGCCTCTAGCTCAATTGGCAGAGCAGCGGACTTTTAATCCGCGGGTTGTCGGTTCGAGTCCGACGGGGCCTACTTTCTAAAAGTGGCCTCTGACCTGCAGAAACAGATCAGAGGCCACCTTTTTCTAAGAGGGCTCGACAGCCTTTTCGAACTCGCGTCATGACACGGTTCGTGACGCAAGAGAGCCTAGAATCGGCCGCTTGGCCAAGGCGAACGGTCGCAAGAAGCGCGAGCGCGGCGGCATCGACGTACTGCCGAGCGGCGCCATCAGAGTGCGCGTGTATGCCGGAATCGACCCGGTTTCGAAGCGCCGCCATGACCTGATCGAGGTCATCCCTGCTGGCGCCGACGCCGAGAAGCTGGCCGAGGAAGCACGCGTCCGGCTGCTGAACCAGGTGTACATGTGTTGGCGGTGCCAGCGCGGAGCCGCGAAGCAGGCCCCGAACGCCGCGACCTCGCGATCGCGCAGTCCGGTCGACGTGGGCGAGGCATGGCCGACGGTGAAATCTGCCAGAATGGAACATGCCCAAACTCCCGCAGCCGATCATCGAAGTTGCGTGGCGACACGCTGGCGAGGTCGGAAAGATCCACTACCGAGCGAAGCGAGCAGACGGATCTCCCCGCCACCTGATCGCTCGCCAAGGTGAGGCACTCTACGAATTGCTTGAGCAGCACCTCGCGGCGATCGGCTACGCCGGACCAAGAACAGCGGCTGAAGAAGGCTCGGAGCACTAGTGTCCTGAGGCGTTAATTCGTTTCTAGTCTGTGGACTTGGTGGATGCCGAGTCCGAGGGTCCCGCCGTTGGTGTTGTCTGATGAGGAACGTGACGTGCTGGCGGGGTGGTCTGGGCGGCGTGAGGCCTCGCAGGCGTTGGCGTTGCGGTCTCGGATCGTGTTGCGGTGCGCGGAGGGTGGCACGATCGGTGAGGTCGCCGGGGATCTCGGGGTGTGTCTCGCCCGACGGTCTCGAAGTGGCGGTCGCGGTTCTTGCGTGCCCGGCTCGAGGGTTTGTCCGACGAGCCGCGTCCGGGCCGGCCACGGGTCATCGATGATGCGAGGATCGAGGCGCTGATCACCAAGACCCTCGAGGAGAAGCCGGCAGGCGGCGACACGCACTGGTCGACTCGTTCAATGGCCGCCCAGACCGGCCTGACACAGTCGGCAGTGTCGCGGATCTGGCGGGCGTTCGGGCTGAAACCCCATGCAGTGCAGTCGTGGAAGCTGTCCACGGATCCGCAGTTTGTCGACAAGGTCCGAGACGTTGTCGGCCTGTACATGGCCCCGCCCGAGAACGCGCTCGTCCTGGCGGTCGATGCGAAGAGCAACATCCAGGCGCTGGACAAGGTCTGCCCCGATCCTGCCGATGCTGCCCACCACGCCGGCGCGGATGTCGCACGACTACATGCGTCACGGCACCACCAGCCTGTTCGCCGCGTTCGACATCTCCAGTGGATCAGTGATCGCCCAGCACTACCGCCGCCACCAGGAGTTCCTGCGGTTCCTGAAACTGATCGACGCCGCGGTGCCCAAGGACCTGGATCTGCATCTGATCCTGGACAACTACGCCACCCACAAGACCCCGCAGATCAAGGCATGGCTGATCAAACATCCCCGCTTCCACCTGCACTTCACCCCGACCAGCAGCTCGTGGCTGAACCTCGTCGAACGCTGGTTCGCAGAACTCACCAACCGCAAACTCCGCCGCTCAGCCCATCGCAGCATCACCGACCTCGAAGCCGACATCCGAGCCTGGATCAACCACTGGAACGCCGACCCGAAACCCCTCGTCTGGACCGAGACCGCCGACCAGATCCTCGACACCCTCGCCGCCTACTGCATGCGAATTAACGACTCACGACACTAGGACGTGAGGAAGTCATGCGTAAACGCCTTACCGTCCTCGTCTCGGCCGCCCTGATGGCCAGTGTCGTGCCGGGCTATGCCCAGGCCGCTACACCATCGTTCGCCGGCTGCACCGCCTCCGATTTCCAGACCGGCAACTGCCTGACTGCGGTGGTGTCAGGCAACACTTCGCCGCTCGAGGCCGCCGTCTCCCAAGCCGTCAAGCGCGGCGAAGATGCCAGGGCCCGGCAGTTCGTGGCCTCGCGCAAGCAAAGCCACCACGACGCCGCACAGACCAATCTGGAGCAGATGCTCAAGGACCGGTCATTCGTGCAGCCCAGCCTGGTTGACTCGGCTGGCTCCGGCACCGTCAGCGGCTACATCCACACGTTGCGGGACACTCCGACCTACCTCTACTGCGGCCCCTCCAACTGCACCCAGGTAGGCAAACTGCAGGTCGATATCCGCATGAACATCGGCGAGTACCCAAAGAACCTGCTATCCGGCGGTGTTGATGTGACCGCCGGGCCGGTCGCGTAATCCGAGTTTGCTAAGGAGGTCTGACATACGACTTGACCGTGGACTCACGCAAGAAAAGTGTCGCGGCGATTTGGGCCCGCCGGAGGCGATTGCTCTTGGCTCTGCTGAAGACACCGAGGGCGGGGCGCGGCGGTGAACGGCCGGAGGCCGCATGCGCACGCTGCGCCGCGTGCCGAAGGCGCGCCTTGATTCTCAAGAGGGCATTCCGGCAGAGAGGCCAGAAGCCATGGTGTCCTCCGTCGACTGATGCGCGACACTCGTCCGCCAGGTGATCTGCGACAGTCGAGCGCGCGGATCGCGGCATGTGCGTGCGCTCCCGGCCATCGATCGTCATGCTGTCTAGGTGACCAACTGCGACCATGAGACGGCGTCGCCGCATGTGGGTGCTTGATCCGGCGAACAGCCGAGAGTTGCTGGACCGACTTCGGCCTCACTCCCTGAGCTCAGACTTTGAGGTCGTTTGGTGCGGCGAGGGTTGGAGGGCGCTGGTCGGTGACTGCCACGACGACCTCGCCGCTGCGTTCCCCGACTACCGGTTCTACGCAATCAAGCAGGAGTGGGGCGTGCTCGCGTTCCAGGCACGGCCGAGGGCCGGGGAAATGACGGCCGAGGAACTGGCTCGGGTGCACGAGATCACGGACAGCTATGGCCAGGCGTCTGAAGTCGTGTGCGAGTGGTGCGGCAGACCTGGCTCACTCCGAGCAGATCGACCCGAATGGCTGACGCTGTGCGACCGCTGCGCCCAGGACCTGGAGACCACCAAGTACCCCCGCCTAAGACCCATCGTGTAACCGCTCATCCGCGGCATGTCCGTATGGTCGTGATCGGAACGTGTATGTCAGGAAGTCTGAACTGGACGGCATGCGAGGAGCGGGGATGACGGTTCCCGTGCGTTTGGACTCGTTGGTCTTCCCTCGACTTCGGTCAGCGGCGCGGGAGGGCGGGCCGTCTGCCCCCATCGACGAGCCGAAGCGTCAATTCCTGTTTGGTGTCTGGCTCCCGATCACGGTGCTCACGGGCTGCGCGTTATTGCCGGTCAACCTTCGGGTCCAGGCCGTGCCGGTGGCTGTCTTGAGTGCGCTGTTGACGGCTGTTCCGGGCAGCATGTTCCTTCTTCGTTGGGGGTCGTTGACGGGTTCAGCGCAGGCCGGCGGTCGCCCAAGTACACGATCAGCGCGGCTGTGTGGACGATCTGCTACGCCGTTGCGGCGGGGGCCCTCTACTCGCGTTCATGGCGTAGAGGCGCCGCGTCGGCGCGAACTTCCGCTCATCGGCATGAGCGCGCGGAATGCGGCAGAAGAGGATGAGTCTTCCGACGTTCTGCATGTTGAGGATGGGTGCCCGCTTGTGGAAGCAGCACGGCGACCAGATGGCGTCCCCTTCCGCGGTCGTGTTCCTGCTGCCAACAGCAGCAGCGGCCGGTCCGAGCCGGCGGCCGCCAGGGCGCATCCTTGGAGGAGAAGTGTTGTCGATTGCGGCTGACACGCGCTGCGCTGCGCGATCCTGGAGCTGACAGCCCGTCTGGCATCCGAGAAGTACCCTTGGCCGGTGTTCTCGCCTCAGGGCCCGTCTCTGCGTGATCTGGCGATCCAGGCGCTGTCCTCGGTCGAGCACGGCTACGACCTGCTCGCTCCGACGTTCGACCACACGCCTTTTCGCACCCCCGAGAGCATTCTTGACGCGGCCGCTGACGCGCTGCGTCCGCTCGGGCCGTTCGGCCGGGGACTGGACGTGTGCTGCGGCACCGGTGCGGGCATGCGGGTCCTGCAACCCCTGTGCCAAGAACGGATCACGGGCGTCGACTTCAGCACTGGCATGCTCACGCAGGCGCGCAACGCGCACCCGGACGCCGACTGGGTACGAGCCGACGTCCGGGCCCTGCCCTTCGCCGAAGCCTTCGACCTGGCGGTCAGCTTCGGAGCGCTCGGGCACCTCCTGCCCGCCGAACGGCCCGCACTGTTCGCCGGGGTATACCGCGCGCTACGGCCCGGCGGGCTCTTCGCCTTCCCGATCGGCGCGCCGCCACCCATCACCTCGGGCTGGTACTGGGCGCTGCTCGGATTCGATCTGGCGATGCGAGTCCGCAATGCCGTGTGGCGTCCCCGCTTCGTGATGTACTACCGCACATGCCCGCTGCACGCGGTCCGCAAGGACCTGACAGCAGCCGGATTCATCGTGACGACGGTCCCCTTGGCGGCTCTGGGCCGACGCGACGACGGCAGCCCGCGGTGCCGGCTTGTCCTCGCGCGCACAACCAGCACGCCCTGACTGATACGCAAGCCACCGAAGCTCAGGACCGCAACTCGGCACGCGGGCGCGCTGCGATCTGCGGCAGATGCGGTCGTTCGCCTGGGCTCTCCTGCGCACGATACGAGCGTCGGCGTCAACCATCGGTATCTGCTTCGGAGTGACGCCCCTGGTATTGACGATCCGGGACGTCGCGGTGCCACCGTCGGTGCTGGCACCAGATCGCAGCCGCGCTCACTGTCGCAGCAACCCAAGGAAACCAGAGACCAGCCTTCGACCAAGACCCGGTGTGCACGATGTCGTTCTCGTCGTCTCCCATCGGACCGCCCGGTTGGTAACTCGCTCGCACGGAGCGCCCTCGTTCGACGAAACCATCAAGCGTGACGCCGTCCTTCACGATCGTCTCGTCGTCGCTCACCCACCGACCCGAGTTGGTGCATGACCCTCGTGGGCCGGAGCAGGTAGTGGACGCCTCCGTGAACGTTCCCCAGTACACCGGCCGGTCACGACCAGCGACGGCAATGACGCCCATCACGATGAACGCTACACAGACACCCCCCATGGTCGCGTAGAAGAGTGCATGTCCCGCAGCGCGCCAGCCGTTCCAGACTCCGCCCCAACTCGCCATGAACAAAGCATTGCAGCAGGAGGGATCTACGCGCCCGCCCTGGCAGGCGCCGAACGCGGCAGATCCGGACGTCGCGGTTAACAGGCTCGGGCAGGTGCACTACCAGCGCAAGGACGACGGCCACATTCACTGAACAAGTCAAGCAGGGCCTGGCAGTGACCTCGAGTTGTCAGTCGGGGGCGTCTTCGGCACCAGGTGGTCGCGCCTGCTTAGGCGGCCTCCTTGCTATTTGCGCCAGGGCATGTGCTGCAAGGTCCAGGTGTTGCCGTCGGGGTCGGCGAACCATGCGTAGAGGACGCCGCCTGAGTCCTCGATCGGGGCGACGTCGACCCCGCGATCGATCAGCCCTGCGCGGGCGGCCTCGATGTCGGCGACGACAAGGTGGAGGCCACGCATGGAACCCGCTGGCATGTCCGCCTGTGGCAGACCCGTGCTCAGCGTGATCGAGCAGTACGAGCCTGGCGGGGTGAGCTGAACGATGCGGACTCCCTCAGTTGGGCTGACGTCGACGTCGGCGGTGAAACCGGCCTGGTCGGTGTAGAACGCCTTGGCCCGGTCGATGTCACTGACCGGGACGAGCACGAGTTCCAGCAGGAACGATCCAGGGCGGACCCTGGGCGTGGGGTTGTCTGTCATCAGAAAAGCCAATCTGTCGCGAAACGGTCGGTCGGGTGATGTCAGGAGAGCTGGTAAGTCAGGTGGGTGACTCCGATACCTTCGATCACCTGCGGGGTGCCAAACGTGCGAGGGGCGTCGGTGAGTCCGTCGAGCATCCGGACGCCATCGCCCAAGGTCAGAGGAACGAGGTCGACGCGGAGTTCCTCGATCAGGCCGCTGCGAATCGCCTGCCCGACAGTCGACCCTGGTCCGACGCCGACATGCTTGTCGCCAGCCACAGCCGTCGCTTTCGCGACGGCCGCCTCGACTACATCGGTGACGAACGTGAACGACGTATCCGTGTCGACCCAGTCCTGCGGCGGCTCGTGGGTGACCACGAAGACCGGCTTGCCCAGTGGATGCGAGCCGTTCCATCCATTGGTGGCGTCGAACAAGCGTCGACCGATCACTACCGCGCCGGTACCATCGAGCAGGTCCCGCAGATAGGCCGCTGTGGCAGCGTTGGTCCGATAGGTCAGCCGCTCGGCCTGGTACGTCGGCGTTTCCACGTCACCCGCCGTGCACCAGGCGAACAGGTGCTCGAACCCCGTCCCACCCGGACCCACGATGTATCCGTCGAGCGATACCGACGCCTGTGTGTAAACCTTACCCACGCTTAGCTCCCATTCTCTCCGAGATTTGTTTCCGGCTTGCAGCAGTCACGTCGGAACAGATCGACCGATCTCGACACACTGGACCGGTCGCTGACCTACTCGACCGTGCAAGAACCGCAGGCTCGGTACCGCTACCTCGCCGGTGCCCCCGACCTCGAGCTCCCCCAGCTGCGGCACACCCGCGCCACCGAGCTCACCAACGACGGCGTCAGCCCGCGCATGATCCAGAAGCGCCTCGGGCACCGCAAGCTGCAGACCACCCTGGTGTACGCCGACCACGCGGACGCCGAACTACGCGCCCGGCACCGCCGCCGCGCGCGAGCCACACTCCCTTTGTCATCCCAACTGACGCCGCCATGCGCACGAACTCCGACGGTGGCCGTACCTTAATTCGCCGGCAGTAGGCGAGTGAGGGTGTCGAGGATCTGGTCGGCGGTCTTGGTCCAGACGAAGGGTTTGGGGTCGGCGTTCCATTCGTTGACCCTTCGGCGAACGTGGCTTCGAGTTCGGTGACGCTGCGGTGGCAAGCCACCTCAAGCATGGCCTTGCGAAAGGGATTTGGGGTCGGCGAACTGGTCAGCGAGCGACGCGTGCGCAAGGCAACAGAAAGGACACCCGGTCCGGCTCTTGTGCAGACATCGGCGATGGGTCACGGTGTAGTGGATGGTAGGCGGGGGAGATCGGCGGTTCGCATCTCGGCTGAGGGGTCCGGGGGAGCGGTCCGCACACTCACCGGCTGACGCCAGGTCGGTCGCCTTGGTTGATCGGGTGCCCCGCCGCCCATCACCTGGTCGCGGACCGATGCGGAGTCGGCACCGGATGGCCTGGAGGCGCCCCGACAGCTTGGAGGGGTGTGGGGCAAGCCCGTCGGGACGCCGGTTTCAGGCGCATGACGCCGTTAGGAGAGGGCGTACGCCTATCGCCCCCGCAGGGGTATTGGTATCGGCGTGTACTTCGATCCGCGCGCGTCGGCGCGCTGCACTACGTGGATCGGCTCTCGCCACTCGCTAGTCACAGATGCCCCTCCGCCGAACAGCGGCTGGGTCACCGGGGTCTGGGGCGACGCCATGAACTCTTCTCTCGTGATGTTAGCCTCAAACGACCTAACTCGCCACCGGTCGGGTGGAACTGCCACCGATCTTGTGTGGTTACGGTTCCGGTTGGGGTCGGGGTTGGCGTACATTCGAAATGCGCTCGCCGCATGTCGCGGCGCTGGCGTGCTGCCCCAGACCCGGTGGCTCCTTACGAGGGTGATTTGAGTTGGGGCTGGGCGTATGCCTTCTGATTGCATTGCCAGTCGCTCATCAGTCGATCAGGCTGCTCGGCGATGCCGATGACCAGCGCACAGCGGTACGCGCGTGGCCAGGTTCACCACGGGGCGATGCTGGCCCTGGCCGACGCGGTACTGGAGTTGCACTCCGCCGCCGACCCCGCCGCCGCCGAGACAGGCGTGCTTGACCTGGCGATCCGTGCGGTCCCCTGTGGGTTCGCCGGACTGACTGCGGCCACAATCGACGGGGGCCTGGCCGCGGTATCCGATCCGGTGGTCGACGAGGCCGATCAGCTGCAACGTGGGTGCGGCGAAGGCCCACGGTGGTTGCCGGATGGGCTGGATGCCGTGGTGTGCGTTGTTGACACCACCACGGACGCGCGCTGGCCGCAATGGGGACAGCAGGTCGCTGTTCTGGGGCTGCGGAGCATGCTCAGCGTGGAGTTGTCTGCGAGGAGTGCCGGATTGGGGGCGTTGGTGCTCTACTCGCCGGAGCCTGGCTGGTTCGGCACACCCGAGCAGGAGATGGCGATCGCGGTCGCCCGGCACGCCTCGATCGCCCTTGCTGCCAGGCGCGAGGAGTCGAGTCTTCGCCACGCCATGGAGTCTCGCCCGCTGGTCGGCAGAGCCCAGGGGCTTCTGATGGAGCGTTTCGGCATCGATGCCGACCGGGCGTTCGCCATCCTGCGGCGCTACTCCCAGGATCACAACATCAAGCTCGTCGAGGTCGCGTCCTCACTACTCAGCAGCACCGACCTTCCGTCCCCGCTCCGCGATGCTGACGGCCGGATCCACAGATGACGGGTCTGGCGGGGACGCTGCGAGCGGCACCGACCGCCTTGGCCGGGCACGGCACCCCTCCCGCCGTGACCCGGCGAGGCCGCGTGCGGATAAGCCGATAAGGGGCGAGGATAGGAGCGCGACGCTGCGATCCAGCTGTATCGGTCGGCCCATCCAGGCGCGCGTACCGACGCTGAAGGCGGTGTGGAGCAGTGGCATCGTTGCGGGTCCACCAGATCCTCGTTGACGTGCTGACGGCGCGCAGCGAGGCCGGCGCGAGCGTCGTGGACCGATTGTGCACGGCATCGGTCGAGGCGTTGCCGGTCAGCGGAGCGGGGTTGGCGCTGATGACGGCGACCGGGCATGGCGGCACTGTGTCCGCGACCGATGGTTCGGCCATAATGATGGAGAACCTTCAGAACACTCTTGGAGAAGGTCCGTGCATTGACGCCTTCCGCGATGGGCGGCCTGTGCTGCAGTCCGATCTCGCCGCGACAGGGATGTCGCGTTGGCCGGGGTTCGCGTCTGGCGCGCTGGAGGCTGGTATCGCGGCCGCGTTCGCGTTCCCGCTGCAGGTCGGCGCGATCCGGTTGGGTGTACTCGACTTCTACCGCGATACGACGGGGTCGCTGGCCGGCTCTGAACTCGCGTTGGCGCTGGACTTCGCCGCCGCCGCGACCACTTTGGTCCTCGATCTGCAGTACGTGACCGCTCCGGGGCAACTGCATCCGCACCTGGCTGACGCCGCGGCGGGTCATCGTGAAATTCACCAAGCCACTGGCATGATCACTGTCCAGGCCGCGGTCGGGATGACCGAGGCGCTGCTCTTGCTGAGGGCTCGGGCCTTTGCCCACGCTCGCCCACTGCGCGACCTGGCCAAGGATGTGGTGGCCCGCAGGGTGACATTCCGGTCGGAGGAAGATCCATCATGAAGAGAACCGGTGATGCGCGGCCAGGAAGGGCATCAGCTATGACAAGGGAGCAACGCCTCGGGCAGGTGTTCGTGGAACTCGCGGACACTCTTGTCGACGACTTCGACGTCATCGACCTCCTCTACGTACTGTGTGAGCGCAGCGTCGAACTGCTACCGGCCAACGCCGCCGGCCTGATCCTCGCCGATCACCGAGGCCAGTTGGAGGTGATGGCGTCGACAACCGAGGAAGCTCGAGTGCTGGAGCTCTTCGTACTGCAGAACTCCGAAGGACCATGCCTGGATTGCTATCGGACCGGACAGCCGCAGGTCAACATCGACCTGCGGGAGGTCGAGGCGCGCTGGCCCAATTTCCGGGCCGCGACCATCGAGGCAGGCTACCGATCGACGCACGCGCTACCGATGAGACTGCGCGGAAAGGTCATCGGCGTCCTCAACCTGTTCTGCGCGCACCAGGTCACCTTGAGCGAGGACGAGATAGCTCTCGGCCAGGCGCTGTGCGATGTGGCGACGATCGGTCTGCTGCAAGAACGCACAGTGCGGCAGGGGGAGATCCTCGCAGAACAGCTCCAGCGCGCACTGAACACCCGGATCCTGATCGAACAAGCCAAAGGAGTGCTCGCCGAGCGCGCCGGGATCAGCGTCAACGAGGCGTTCGTCCTGATGCGCCGTTCGGCGCGGACCAACAACATGCATCTGCAGGCCACCGCCCAAGCAGTCATCGACGGCACGTCCGATCTCAACCCGGCCCAGTCCGGCTAGCGCTGTGCGGTTTGGCCCCACCACCGTGTGACACGGTTCGTGACGCGAACTGGAGTCAACAGACGCTGGAGATGGTGTCCAGCGGGACCGCTGGCGATACTCGTGACGCCTGCAGAGGGCAGATGACACGCCGCTCTACCCGCTCCCGCGGTGCACGTTCATTGCGTTGTCACCGGTTCTTGGCCGTGAAGGTCAGATGCGTGATGCCGCTCGGGGTTGAGACCGCCTCGATGTCGTAGGTCTCCTCGAGTGACTCGAGGCCGTCCCACAGGCGGACACCGCGGCCGAGCACGATGGGCACCTGTGCGACGTGCATGTGGTCGACCAGCCCTGCGGCAAGGAAGCTGCGAACGACGGTGGGGCCGCCGCCGATCCGTACGTCGGCTCCGTCGGCCGCCTCACGAGCCTGCTCGAGCGCGTCGTTCGGCGTGGCGTCGAGGAAGTGGTACGTGGTTCCGCCCTCCATATCGATCGAGGGCCGCGGACGGTGGGTGAGCACGAAGACCGGCGTGTGGAAGGGCGGGGTCGGCCCCCACCAGCCCTTCCAGTCGGGGTCGTCATGCCAGCCGGGTGGGCCGAACTTTCCGGCGCCCATGATCTCGGCTCCGATACCTGGCTCATGCCGTTCGGCGAACGCGTTGTCGGCACCGAAAGTGCCGCCGGGCAGGCCGTCCGCTGCGCGGAAGAACCGGGTGCTGACAAACCACTCGTGCAGCCGTTCGCCGGCGTGCCCGAACGGGGAGTCAAGCGCCTGACCGTCGCCGGTGGCAAAGCCATCAAGCGAGATCGCCAGATTGTGGATGCGGACATCGGACACTGGACTGCTCCTTCGCTCCGTCGGCGCCGCCGTCCGGCGCCATCACGAGAAGGTCGGAGCCAACCAGGCCGTCTTGACGTCGGCACGAAAACGGATCAGTGGGACGGCGGGACGAACCCCTGCCTCCGGGAGCCATGCACTGGCGCACCACTTGGTCCTGCCACAAAGGGTATGGCACGGGCAGCGTGAGCACTGCTGCCGACCCGAGGTTGGTCGCGTGGTCGAGCGACGCGCGCGGATTGTCTTGAGTCCTGCGAGCAACGGCCTCGACGTCGCGCTGCGTAACCCAGCGGGCTGAGCAACTCGCAGTGTTGCGTAAAAGGCTGTGGTTCCACTTCAGTTCGTGCCCGCCGCCGCCAGAGAATGCAGACAGGCCCAGGATGGACTCGACCGGCCGACCAGCTCCCGGGTCAGCTAGGTCGGCCAGCAGCGATGAGAGACTGCTACAAGGGCGAGGAGAGTCCGGAGCGCATCCGCCCATATCCCGACAAGTCCAATTGAGGGCGGCAGCGAACATGGCGAAGCGCATAGCTCAAGCCTGGCAACGCATCGTTGTTGGCGCGGTCACGATCGTCGTCGGCGTTGTGCTGCTTGCCAAGCACATTCCAGTTCTCGGCGCATCAGCGTTGCCGATCGTTGGCGCCGGGACAGCCCCACTCCTAATGGGCCTCCGCCAGCTGTTCGCAGCTCGCCAGGATCACCGCGCGAAGTAGGTCCGGAGCGTTTAGCTGGAGTAGGCGTTCTCAGAACCCTGCACAATTCCCCGGCGGGTCCGCTAGGTGCTCCGTGAGTACTGCGCCGTCGTCTGTCATCGACGTCCTCGCGACAACTGTCGGCACGTTCCGGCGGGTGGGGGTCATGGAAGCACGTGGTGAGAGCATGTCGTGCCGAGTCGGCGGCGCGCTCACGGTGGCGCCGTCACGTCGGCATGACCGAATACCGTTTGATAGGGGTTGCCAGTGTCTGTGGATGATGTGCGGGATGCGTATGGCCGATGGTCGGATGAATACGCTGACAGGTTCGCCACCGCGGACGCTATGCACGAACTGGACCGCAAGCTGGTGTCCCAGTGGGCCGGTGAAATCACGGGCCGCATTATCGACGCGGGGTGTGGGCCTGGGCAGTGGGCCGACTTTCTGAGCGGCCAGGGCTGTGACGTCGAAGGTGTCGATCTTGTGCCGCACTTCGTGGACATCGCCCGATCGCTATTTCCCACGGTTCCCTACCGTGTGGCGGAGCTGAAGGACCTCGGCGTGCCCGATGGGTCGGTGGCGGGGATCCTGTCGTGGTACTCGATCATCCACACCCATCCGGACGACGTGCCGCGCATCCTCGAAGAGTTCGCACGTTGCCTGTGCGACGGTGGCACCTTGCTGCTTGGCATGTTCGAAGGCCCCCGGGTCGAGCCGTTCTCGCACACAGTGACGACCGCCTACTTCTGGTCGATCGAGGAGATGTCCCGGCGGCTCGTGGAGTCGGGCTTCCGAGTCGAAGCAACGGAAAGCCGCGCTGACGGGAAACGACCTCATGCCGCGATCGTCGCGCGGCATGTGGGTGTCGATGAATGACTAGTGGAACGGTAAGCGGTGGGGTCGCCAGAGGTGAGCGGTAGCGGCTATTCGCCCGTGGCGCCGTCGATGCGTTCGCGGAGGAAATCCGCGTGTCCGTTGTGGCGCGCGTACTCCTCGATCATGTGCAGGTAGATCCACCGCAGCGTGTAGTCCTCGCCGGGACTGGCCTCGTCCAGACTGCGCCCTGCCACGGCCTCACGCGACCGGGCGACACTCGCCTGATAGCTGGCCAGGTCGTCCGCGGCCCGTGTGATGTCGACGTTGTCGCCGCCTCCCGTCGAGCCGGGCACATAGTCCCAGAAGTACTGGTGGTCCGGTTGGCCATCGTACGAATGAAACCAGGCCTCGACTGCAGACAGGTGCCGAACAAGGCCGAGCAGCGACAGTGTCGACGGCGGCACCGACCGCAGCGCCAGTTGCTCCGGCGTCAGCCCGCCACATTTCAGCAGCAACGTCGTGCGCTGGAACTCGAGGCGGTCTTCGAGCGCAGCCCGCTCGTCTATCGGGTCGTTCGGCGGCTCGGAGCGCTCGGGCATAGGCCATGTCGACATGCCGGCAACCTTACCCACCCGTCGGACCTCGGTGGCCCGCGATCAGTTGTGGGTATCCAGCGCCTTGCGACCGAGCGCCGCTCGGATCTGACCTAGCCATTCTGTGCCCAGTTGGCGCCCGTTTGGGAGTTGGTCGCCTCGATCCCAGCGCCACGTTGTGATCATTGCCAGCACAAGGATCCGGCACTCGCGTAGCAGGTCCTGATCGACACCTGGATAGTGCTCGCTGACCTCTTCGGGTGCGTGGGCGAGGTCGAATTCGACAGGCCCACGGCAGCACGTTTCAAGGTCAATGAACAGCAGTCCGTTCTTGGTGTTGAGCACGTTGCCTGGATGCGGCTCGCCGTGCAGAAGCTGCTCGGCGGGGCGGCGCTCGTCGATAGCTCTTCTCAGACGTCGTAGCGTGTTACTGAGGAGATCCCGGTCGGCGTCGGCGAGCGCTGGGGTGTGGTCGCGGTTTGCCACCAGTTGTTGGGCGCTCTCGACTCGATCTATGAAGTGCGGCGTCGGGACATCGAGCTTGCGCATCCCAGCATGCAGCCGCTCGAGCGCATAGGCGTAGTCGGCTGGTGAGAGCACTTCAGGTGCGACGGGTTCGTAGTAGGTCCACAGCGTGACCACGAAGCCATCACGTTCATAGACACGCGGTTCCACTCGAGGCGCGAGAGCAGCCACCGGGTTCCCGGCTTCGGCGAGGCGTTGAGCAAGCTCGATCTCGAACAGTGCGACCTGCTCGGCCACAGGTGCCACCCGGGCCAGGACGTCACACGGCAGCAGACGCAGAGTGAGCTTGTTCGAGTCATTGAGAACGATCGCGTCGTCGACTCGCAGTTCGAGCGATGAGGCGATAGACATGGCCGCAGCCACCGCACGCTGGGCCTCTGTCGCCTGCATAGTTCGCCTTGCCCCTCTCCTTTCAGAGCCGCCGAATTGCTCCAAGCGGTACAACCTGGGCACCATACCAAGCTGTCGATAGCGAGCGTTCGTGCCGCGACCGGGCGATCTCATGCGCCAGCCGGAGCGCGGGAGGACGTGACCACGCAAACTTCGCAACGAACCGCTCGCCGACGACCGCAGTTGCTGACCACCACAAGGGGTCATCCTCGCCCACCAATTCGCGAACTGCGATCGGGTAGTCGCCTAGCGCAGGCGCGACATGCTGCAGCGCCGCGGCGATCGCCGCGGGCGAGCACTCATCCAACCACCTCACGGCCGAGACTTTCCGTCACATCCACCGAAGCCTTGCTGCCCTTGCCCCAGTGAGTGTGGCGATCTCCGGCCCATGGATGACTGGCCCGCCTGGTGTCCTGCGCCTTCGAGCGCTCTGGCTTCAGCGTCCAAACGCCCAGGCGACCATCAGCGGGAACTCGGCTTGCCAGAACGGGTCGCCGTGGGTCCCGACCCGCTCGGTCATCACGACGTCCGCATCGGCATCGCGGAGCGCGTCCGCCCACCGGGTCGCGTTCTCCAGGAAGAACGGCTCCTGCGTGCCGGCGACGAGGTAGGTGCGCGGAAGCGGGCTTGGCATCACGGCAGGCGGGCGGTAGCCGCCGCCGGGCGAGGCGGAGAAGACCGTACCGTAGATGCCCGGATGCCGAAGCCCCATGGCGAGCGCGAGCTCTCCACTCGCCGACACGCCGCAGACCGCGGTGCGTTCGGCCGGCAACGCGACGCTGAAGCGCGACCGCACCCAGCTGCGGACGTCGTCGACGAAGAAGCTCCCGTGGGCCGCGAACCGTTCCTCGTCGAACGACGGTGAGTACTCACGAATCCGGACCATCTCATCCTCATCGTCCGTCCGGTAGGCGCCGACGATCATCGTGGTGGGGCCGACGGCTGCTTGGTCATCCATTGGTCGCACCTCCGATCCGCCCAGCCATACTGCCAGCGTCCGTTCTGCCTGCATACGACCAATAAGACCTCTGACTGCCGTCTCCGCTAAGCAGGGGGCTCCGGTGCGGACTACCGTGGACAGGTGAATGGTCGGGTGGCCAACCTCGTTCTTCTGGGCGTGGTGCCGCTTGCCGCGGCGTCGGGGTTCTGCATGTTCGTCTTCGGCAGCGGGCTCGTTTGGCCGATCGCCGTTCTGCACGGGGCCCTGGGCCTGACGGTCTTCGTGCTTGTCCCTTGGAAGTCGATCGTCGTACGCCGGGGGCTGCGGCGCGCACGGCGGCCCGGCCGGACCACCTCGGTGCTCTTGACCGCATCGACGCTGGTGGCTCTGGTGACTGGTGTGGCCCACCGCTTCGGCGTTCTGCTGGCCGACTCACCCGTGACCACACTGCAGTTGCACGTCGGCGCAGGTGTCGTTGCCGCAGTACTGACGCTGTGGCACGCCCACCATCGACGGGTCCGGGCGCGCCGGACCGACCTCTCGCGGCGCACGCTTCTGCGCCTCGGGGTGGTGGCGTCGGCGGCTGGTGTCCTCGAGGGGAGCGCCCAGGCAGCGAGCGCGCTGACCACGCCATCCGGCGTACGTCGACCTACCGGTTCTTTCAAGCTCGCGTCCTCGTCGGTCGCCGCCATTCCGACCACGTCATGGCTATTCGACCAAGTGCCCGAGCTCGACCCCGCGGCCTGGCGGCTGACCGTCAGGACGGGCGACGCATCCCATGACTGGTCCCTGGAAGACCTGGCCCGGTGGAACGACCGGCAGATGGCCGTCCTGGACTGCACCGGCGGCTGGTGGACTCAGCAGGAGTGGGCCGGAGTACGAGTGAGGAGACTCCTGCCCGACGGTGCCACCGGCACGGTGGAAGTGACGAGCGCGACGGGCTACCACCGGCGGCTCCCGCTCACCGACCACCTACTCCTCGCCACGCGCGTCGGCGGCACCACGCTCAGCGTTGGGCATGGTGCGCCGGCACGCCTGGTGGTCCCCGGACGGCGCGGCTATCACTGGGTCAAGTGGGTCGTTCGCATCGACCACGACAGCCAACCATGGTGGATCCAACCGCCGCTCCCCTTGCAATGAGACTGGGCGCCGGTTCACACGAAGAGCAGTGGGTTACAGGCCGGGGGCGCCGTAGACGGGGAACCAGCGGGCGAGGTCGGGCTCTATGCGGAGGTCGTCGGTGAGGACCGACCTGACCTGCAGTTCGGTGGAGTTGTCCCGGCGGTCCGGGCCCGCTGGGACGAACGGATACCAGCTGCCCTGCTTGTACAGGTAGACCAGCCCGAGCGGCTGGGTGCCGTCGGTGAAGTTGACCAGCGTGCATAGCAGCGCCGTGCCGAAGCCTGCGTCGACGAGTTCGCTGTTGACAGCGTGCAGGTCGGTCACCAGGCCCGCGACGTCGTCGGGACTCGTCTGGCGGACTAGCCAGGTGTAGCCGAACCTGTCCGTCTGGCTGGTGTACTTGCCGTCGTCGAGGGCGAGCAGCTTGTCGACCTGGTCCCGCATGGCGGCGAACCCGCCGCCTTCGGCGGCCTTGAAGCACACCGAGCCTGTTCCGGTTGGCCGGTAGCCGGTGGCCGCCTGCAGATTGATGGCGGCGGACGGCAGGGCGAACAGCTGATCGAGGTTCGGCGGCGCGGGCTTGGACCGGCCGAGCAGGGCATCCAAGAAGCCCATCGCGTCAGCCCTGCTCGCCGAGCTGGCGGGAGATCGCGGCCAGCTGGTCGAGGCGCCGCTCCAGCGTCGGGTGGGTCGAGAAGAGCGAGGCGATGCTCGTTCCCTTCGCACGCACTGGAACCAGGAAGAACGCGTTGAACGCCTCGGCCTGCCGCAGGTCACGGGTCGGGATCCGGGACATGTCGCCGCTCAACTTGGTCAGTGCCGAAGCCAGCGCCGATGGTCGTCCCGTCAGCTCGGCAGACGAGCGGTCCGCGGCCAGTTCCCGGTAGCGGGACAGGGCGCGAGTGAGCAGGAACGACAGCACGTAGACGACAGCGGAGACCAGGACCACCGCCATCACGACCACGGCCGCGTTCTGGTCCCGGCTCCGGCCGACACCACCCCAGAGGGCGAGCCGGGTCATCAACCCGGCGAGCACGCCGAGGAAGGAGGCGATCGTCATGACCGCCACGTCCCGGTGCGCGACGTGGGACAGCTCGTGGGCGAGCACACCTTCGAGCTCGTCCGGCTCGAGCCGCCGTAGCAGCCCGGTTGTCACGCAGACCACGGCCTTGCTCGGACTGCGCCCGGTCGCGAACGCATTCGGCATGTCGGAGTCCGCGATGGCCACCGCCGGCTTCGGCATGTCGGCGAGCGCGCACAGCCGGTCGATGACGCCGTGCAGCTCGGGCGCCTGTTCCGGAGTCACCACGTGACCACGCATGGCATACAACGCGATACGGTCGGAGAACCAGTACTGCGCGAACAGCAGGCCGGCGGCAATCACGACGGCCACGAACGCGCTCTTGGTCAGTGCGATCAGTACGCCCACGAAAACGACGTACAACAATCCGAGCAGAAACCCAGTGGCCACCATCCGGCCGGTCAGGCCGCGATCGGGCTTGAAGCGGGTCTTCATCTGCAGACCCTGCGATCAGGACGTGTGCCCACGCTCATCGATGAACCATCTCCGCTCGGACCGTCATCGTGACGGTCCCGGCCGAGCCCGCGGACCGCCCACTCCTTACAAGAACGAGCGTAGATCGGCGCACCAATACCCAGGCCCGCGAGGAGCCGGTACGGCCCTGCGCGAAGGGTCCGGCGCCAGGCGCAGTAGCAGGTAGCTGGTACGGCGGCGTTGGTGCTGTCCGGGTGAGGGAACGGGGGCTGGTCGCCATGATTCGCGGGGCCGGCGCGGCCAGGCTAGGGATTGCCTGAGGGCCAAGCCAGATACGCGAGCGGGCACTGTGCCGCTTGGCGGGCGCCTTCGACGGCGATCGAGTTCACCGTTCCGAAGGAGGCGTCATCACATGCTTGCCGCGCTGCTGCTTGCGGGATTGTTCGTCGCACCCATCAGTTCTCTCGCGATGTTCGTCTCCCTGCCCACGCGATGGCCCGTCGCCACCGCCTGGGCCTATTCGCGGCGAGCGATCTCCGCAGTCATTGCCACTGTCGTCCTCGCCGCGATCGGCTACGCACTCTCAGTACTGGTCGGCACCACACCACATCGCGCGCTGATCGCCGCCATCGTCGTCATCGCGTTCAGCATCGCGCTCCTACCCGCCACCCCGCGCTGGAATGGCCGGGCGCGGGTGTGCTGGGCCGCGTCGACGTACCTGTACCTCGCATACCTGGTCTTCATCATCCACTGGACCTTCGTCAGCCACCTCGGTGTCGTCAACACGATCGGCGGTGTCGTCCTGTGGCTCCTCGAAGTCCTGGCCGGCCTGCTCGCGGGTGCTTACCTGTGGGAGCTGTGCGATGCGCTCGGTACGCAGTACTGGCGCCGTCGCGTCATCGGCGCGGGCAGGCCTGTCCAGGAAGGTGACTACCAACCGTTCGTCAGCCTGCACGTCCCCGCCCACAACGAGCCGCCCGAGATGGTCATCCAGACCCTCAGCGCGCTGCGCCGTCTGAACTACCCGTACTACGAGATCGTGGCCATCGACGACAACACCGACGACCCCGACCTCTGGCGCCCGGTCGAGCAGTGGTGCGCGACCCACGACGTGAAGTTCGTGCATCTGGAGAACTGGCCCGGCTACAAGTCCGGCGCGCTCAACTACGCGCTCGAAAACCTCACCGACGCACGGACCGAACTCATCGCGGTCGTCGACTCCGACTACCAGCTCCAGCCGGACTTCCTCGCCGACTGCGCGCGGCTCTTCGCCGACCCGGGCCTCGGGTTCGTCCAGGCGCCACAGGACTACCGCGGCTGGCAGCAGTCCGGGTACTACCGTCGGCTCTACTACTCCTACCGGTACTTCTTCGCCGTCTCGCAGCCGTCGCGCAACGAGCGGGACGCCGCGATCTTCGCCGGGACCATGGGCATCATCCGCAAGAAGGCGATCGAGGACCTCGGCGGCTGGGACCAGTGGTGCATCACCGAGGACGCTGAACTCTCGCTGCGCATGTTGCGAGCCGGCTGGACCGGTCTGCACGTCGACAAGTCGTACGGTGAGGGCATCATGCCTCTGACGTTCGAGGCACTGAAGAGTCAGCGGTACCGCTGGTGTTTCGGCGGTATCCAGATCCTCAGGATGCACTGGCGCTCGCTTGTGCCGGGCCCCCTCACCGCTGACAACCGCTTGACCTTGGGGCAGCGCTGGGGATACCTGTCGGGCGGCCTCCAGTGGTACGGCGACCTGCTCGGCGTGGTCTTCTACATGTTCCTGCTGGCTGGTGCCGCGAATCTCGCACTGGGCGGCGGGGAACTGTTCCGTAAGATCACCGGCTTCCTCGTCGCGGCGGTGCCTGTGCTCGTCCTGATCGGCCTGCTGCGCGCAGTGGCGCTGCTACGACGGGGCACGGATGCGTCGTGGCGGGATGCGTTCGGGGCGTTCTTCATCTGGCAGGCGACCGCACTCGTGGTCGCACGTGCCTCCGTTCTGGGGCTGTTCGCCAAGGAAGCCGTCTTCATGCGGACGCCGAAGACATTTGAGAGGGCTTCCTGGTTGGACGTGATCAAGGCGAATCGCGCGGAGAGCCTGCTGGCCGCACTCGGCATCGTCGGCATCGTGGCGGCACTGAGCCACCCCACGACGCTCAGCGGACCGCTGCTCGCCGCGTTGCTCCTCTTTCCGACCCTCGGTTTCGCCGCCGCACCGTTCAACAGTTTCTCCGCACAGCGGGCGGCGCTGCCGCCGGACCTGCGGCACCGCCGGCGTACCGAGTTCCTGCGCCAGCCGGCCGTGGTACGTGGTACTGCCCTGGCGAGCGGCCTTGTAGTGGGCGTGGGCGTCACGGCGGCCGCCTTCACCTTGCTAGCGGCAGGTTCCACTCCAAGCACCGTGCCTTCGCCAATCCTGGTGCAGCCGGCGCCGGCGCCAAGCTCGACCGCGCCAGTACCGACCAGCACGCCTTCCCCGACACCGAGCAGCACGCCCACCACCACCCCGACCCCGTCACCGACCCCCACGGCGTCCCCAACCCCGACCCCGACAGCCTCGGTGTCGCCGACACTCCCTCCGTCACCAACGCCCTCGCCGTCCGCGACGCCGACCGGCGCGCCATCGCCGACCAGCACGCCCTCCCCGGCACCGAGCAGCGCACCGACAACCACGCCAACTCCAATTCCGGCCCCCACACCCACTCCGCTACCGGCGGCCGCGTCCTCGACGCCTTGAGGCCGAAGTGGGCCGGGGCTCGACCGTCCGATGGAGCGAAGGGCGAAATCCTTTGCAGCTAAGGGATCTCGGCTCAACGGGAGAACAGGCCACTTTCTGAGGACTGCGCCGAGCGCGCCGGACCTGCGCCGTACCGGAGTACTGCGCATTAGACTCGGCGATGACTCGTTCGGAGGACTCGTCATGGCAGATATCAAACAATCGCCGGCGAAACTTGAACTCCAGCTGCCTGGCCAGATGCTGGCGGATCTGGCTACCGCGGCGTCGTCACGCGGCCAGGACGTCGAGGCCCTGGCCCTTGAGTGGCTGCAGGATCGCCTGGTCCACGAACAGGAGAAGCAGGAAGGCCTTGCCAAGAAGGTCCGCCGACCCTGACGCCGTGCCCGCGACATGGCATTGTTTCGCCCGACGTTTCGCCCGACGGAGCCCGGTCAGGGGACGTCGAGGGCGTCGTCGATGGTTGCGTGGAATTCGAACAGGGATCGAACGCCGGCTTCGTCCAGTGCCGATTCGACCACGCTGTCAGGTGCCACCAGAGCGAGGCCGACGTTCGCGTCGCCGAGCTCTCGCGCCATCCGTAGCAGCGCACGCACGCCGTCCGGGCCGAGGGTGGTCAGGTTGGTCAGATCCACGATCAGCAGGTCCAGAGCTGGGGAAAGCTGATCGCCGATCAGGCTCAGCAGCCCGGCAATGGTCCGTTCATCCAGGTTGCCGGCCGGCCGCACCAGTCGTGCGCCTCGCCTGAGGCTGTCCAGCGAGAGGACCACGCCTCTGTGTATGGACGGCATCGGCTCCCAGTCGCGATGGCTCAACTCAGACTCTCTCCCAAGCGGCGAACCCCCGAGGTACTGCTTCCAGTGAAGGGCCGCCGAAGGGTGCCATCCCAGCCGGTTGACGCGGAGTTCTGTCCAGTTTGCGCGTTGATTGCAACGGCAGCTGGGTACCCTCTGATTCGTGATGGCCTCAAGCCACAGGGAACTGCTCACCGGGCATCCCGTCGCCCGCGCGGCTGACGTGGATGAGGCCCACGACGCGGTCACTCGGCTCTACCTGCCGCATCGGCTGGAGGTCCTGGAGCGCGATACCGCGCTGAACATGACCCTCAACGCGGTCCGGATGGGAGCCGTCACGGTCGGCTACTTCCGGTACGGAGGCGCTGTCCGGATGGTCACGGCCGACGCCGGCAATTATCACGTCAACGTTCCCGTCGCCGGCCAGTGTGAGCAGCAGTGCGGCTCACTCGAGCCCGTCCTCGCCTCGACGAACCGTACGGCGGCCGTGTTCATGCCGGGGTATCCGGCCGACCTACGGTGGCAGGCAGATTCCGCGCAGCTGTGCCTCATGATCGACCGGCACGAACTGGAGTTCGAGCTCGAGCGGCAGATCGGGCAGCCACTTGCCAAGCCGCTGCAGTTCACCACAGCGATGGATCTGAGCACCGCGGCCGCGCAATCCTGGCTCGCAGTACTGGAACTGCTTGAACGTGAGATCGATCGGCCGGGCGGTATCGCTCACCACCCGCTGGCAAAGGCGCGCCTGCAGATGCTGGTGATCGCGGGCCTGTTGCTGGCTCAGCCGCACAACTACAGCGATCTGGTCTCTGCTCCCGCACGGCCGGCGGCGCCGAGGGCGGTGCGCCGCGCTGTCGAACTGATGGAGAGCGAGCCGTCACGACCGTGGTCGTCAGGCGCCCTGGCTCAAGAAGTCGCAGTCAGCGTACGGGCGCTGCAGGAGGGGTTCCGGCGTTCGTTCGGGCTGCCGCCGATGGTCTACCTGCGGGAGGTTCGCCTCAACCGGGTGCACGACGAGTTGTTGTCGGCGGCCCCGGACGACGTCACGGTCAGCGTGGTCGCCGGCCGCTGGGGCTTCCTGCACCACGGGCGGTTCGCCGAGGCCTACCGGCGAAAGTTCGGCTGCTCGCCGTCGGCGACGCTGCGTAGCTGAGCTCGGCCACTCGAGCTGGGTCAGTCGGACCTCGCTTGCAGATCGACGCGCCGCAAAGCTCCACCCCGATCAGCAGCCCTCTGATGACACTCGCGAAGAGTAGGTTCGATCTCGGCCCGGGGGCCGTAACAGGAGCCGGTTGGTGTGGAGCCGAAGGAGGGGTGGGATGGGTCAGGCAGGGGTCGAAGAGCTGGTGGTCCGCCGCAGCGATGGGCGCGACGACGGCGAGGACTGGACCGAGAACTACGAGGAACTGCCGGGTGCGGCGGGGATCTCGATCATCTTGGAGTCGACGTCGAAGGCCGGGGTAGGGCCGCGCTTGCACCGGCACCCGTACGCCGAGACGTTCATCATCCGCCGCGGATCGGCGACCTTCACGATCGGGGACGAGCAGGTCGTCGGCCGGGCCGGGCAGATCCTCGTGGTGCCGGCGGGTACGGCGCACAAGTTCGCGACCGGGCCGGACGGCTACGAGGCCGTGCACATCCACGCGAACTCCAGCTTCGAGACCGAGTGGCTGGAGTAGGCACCCACGATCGTCAGCCCAGGAGTTCTCGCCCGGCGGTTCGCGGCGGGACTTTGAGGTAGTGGCCGCTGTCGTCCCCGGCGCGGCTGCGGGATGTGTTACCACTGGTTGATGGCGCACGAGCAGGAGAGTGAGCAGGCGGAGGTCGTCCCGGGCGAGGGAGTCGCCTCAGGCGGCGGCCTCAGCCGGCCGGCCCATGACTTGCTCGGGAAGGTGCCGGGGTCGGAGGGGCCGGGTGGATCCGACAGCGTGACGACGGTACTGGTTGCCTTCGGCGCCAATGTGCTGATCGCGCTCGCGAAGTCGGTCGCCGCGGTCATGACCGGGTCGGCGTCGATTCTGGCCGAGGCGGCGCATTCGTGGGCCGATGCGGGCAATGAGATCTTTCTGCTGATCGCCAACCGGCGGTCCCGTCGCCCACCCGACGTCTTGCACCCGCTCGGTCACGGCCGGGAGGCGTACGTCTGGTCGTTGTTCGCCGCGCTGGGCCTGTTCATAGCCGGCGCCGCGGTGTCCGTCACGCACGGCGTCCAGGAACTCGTGACGCCGGAGCCGGCGGGCCAGTTCGTCGTCGGGTACGTCGTCCTGGCCGTCTCCTTCGTCCTCGAGGGGATCTCGTTCCTGCAGTCGGCGCGGCAGGCTCGGTCCGAGGCCGAGTCGTTGCAGCGGGACCTGATCGAGCACGTCCTGGCCACGTCCGATCCGACACTTCGAGCCGTGTTCGTGGAGGACGCGGCCGCGCTGACCGGTCTGCTCATCGCGACCGCCGGCCTGGCCGCGCACCAACTGACCGGTTCCTCGATTCCGGACGCGATCGGCTCGATCCTGGTCGGGTTGCTGCTCGCTTGGGTCGCGCTGCTTCTGATCAACCAGAACCGGCGATTCCTGGTCGGACAGGAGGCGGACCCCCGCCTGCGCGCGGCAGCACTCCAAGCCCTGCTGGAGGCACCGGAGGTCGCCCGGGTCACCTATCTGCGACTGGAGATCGTTGGTCCGCGGCTGATCTCGGTCATCGGCGACGTCGACCTCACCGGCGACGACACCGAGTCCCACGTAGCAGTCCGCCTCCGCGCCCTCGAGGCCCGCGTCAGCGCCTCCCCCGCCGTAGCCGGCGCAGTACTGAGCCTCTCCGCCCCCGACGAACCCACCCTCGTCGTCTGAGCAGAAGCGACTGTGGGAGACGGGTGGCTGGCGGGGTGTGACGGGTGGGGTCGGGCACTGGACCCGTAGGGGTTGCGGGCCTAGCGTCGGCGGGAGGGGGTGAGCCGAACGCAGGTCTAGGGGAGGCATCATGCGAAGGGTTGCGAAGTTGCTGGCGGTAGCGCTGGCGATCGTGTTGACGCTGGGGATGGGCGTGCCGTCGTCGGTACGGTCGGTACGGCTGCCGACCGACTTCTCGCCGGAAGGAATCGCGGCGGGCACGGGATCGACGGTGTACGTCGGGTCGCTGAAGGACGGGGACATCTATCGCGCCGACATCCGATCCGGCAAGGGCAAGGTCTTCATCAACGCACCCGCCGGCCGGAGGGCGCTCGGGATGAAGTTCGAGAAGGCGCGTCACCGGCTATGGGTCGCGGGCGGCCCCACCGGCCACGCGTATGTGTACGACACCCGCAACGGCAAGTCACGCGCGGATCTCGCGCTCGGCACCCCCGGCGCGTCACTGATCAACGACGTGGTGCTCACGAAGCGCGCCGCGTACTTCACCGACTCGTTCAACCCGGTGATCTACAAGGTGCCGATCGGACACCATGGCAAGATCGGCAAACCCCACAAGATCAACCTGAGAGGGCCGGCGGCGGATACCTCCGGCGACTTCAGCCTCAACGGGATCGCGGCGCCCGACGACCACACGCTGATCGTGGACAACACCACACTCGGAACGTTGATCACGATCGACCTACGCAACGGGTCCAGCCGCACCATCACGGTGACCGGTGGCACGCTGACCAAGGGCACGCTGGACGGCATCCTGCTCCACGGCCGGAAGCTCTACGTGGTCGAGAACTTCGCCGAGAGACTGGTGACGCTGAAGCTCAGCAAGGATCTCCGTACTGCGCGGATCGTCTCCGTGGTGACCGACAAGGACGTCAAGGGTGCGTTCCGGATCCCGACCGCTGTCGCGGAGCAGAACGGCAAACTCGCCCTGGTCAACGCCCGCTTCGACGTCGGCCTCCCGCCACCGCTGGGCACCGGAGTACCACGAGGTACCAAGTACAACCTGGTGATCCTCAAGAAGTAGTAGGAACGAAGGGTGCGGCCCTGACCAGGAGTGGAGACCTGGGACAGGTAGTCGGGGCCTTGAACACGTTATTTCGTGTCCGCGGTCCCTGTTTGGTGTTCAAGGCCCCCTGACTCACTCATCACCTGTCTCCTCTCCGATCGAAGCTGGTCGACTCCCTGCTCGACCCGCTCGCCGCGTCGGAACAGACCCCGCGACCTCGGCATCTTCACCCGAGGCATGATGGGAGCCGTGAGCACCGAGCTGACGCCTGAACTGGCGGCGACGATCGAGGAAGCGTTCGCGAACCGGGACCGGGCGAACATGCAACCCACCATCGACTTCTTCGCCGACCTGCTGACCAAGCATCCCGGCAACCCGTACATCCTGTACGAGGTGGGCGGCTCGTACGACACGGCGGGCCGGGAAGAGAAGGCCATCGAGTACTACGAGCAGGCGCTCCCGGGGCTGAGCGGGGACACCAAACGTCGGTGCCTGCTGCAGTACGGGAGCACGCTGCGCAACCTGGACAGGATCGACGAGTCACTCGAGGTATTCGCCGCCGCGTGCAAGGAGTTCCCGGAATCGGACTCGCTGCGGGTCTTCAAGGCGCTCAGCCTGCAGGCGGCGGGTCGCAAGGACAAGGCGCTGGCCACGTTGCTCCTGCTCGTCGCGGACCGGCTGGCGACCCCCGAGATCAAGCGCTACGAAGCCGCCATCCGGGGCAACGCGGAACACCTCGCCAACCTCTGATCGCCAACCAGCCAAGCACGGCGTCCCGCGGTACAGGGCCGTCAGCAGGCGCAGGCGACTCCGAGGGGCGCCACCAGGGCATCCACGAGGCGACGCTCGATGCCGTCGGCGGTCTCGACCGGGAGCCCTTCGCGGGTCCAGTACTCGAACCCGCCGATCATCTCCTTGACGGGATAACCCAGCTTGGCGAACTCGAGAGCAGCCCTGGTTCCGCCGTTGCACCCAGGACCCCAGCAGTACGTGATGACCGCGGACCCAGCCGGTACGACGGACGCCGCGCGCGCCGCGATCTCGGCTGTCGGCAGGTGGATCGCCCCGGGCACGTGGCCCTGGTCCCAGCTCGCCCGGCTCCTGCTGTCGACCAGCACCCAGCCGGTGACCCCGGCACCGATGTCGGCGGCCACGTCGGACGGGTCGGTCTCGAACGACAACCGCGCGGCGAAATGTGCGATCGCCTCCCCCTGGGCGGCAGGCGCAGTACTCAACACCGATGACATCTGGAAACCCCTTCTTGTCAGGAATCCCCAGCGTCACGCATCACTATCCATTTGAACCAGTGGCAGAAATGACGCAGCTAGACAAGTTACTGCCAGGCCTCAGAGCGACCGCCACAAGAGAGCGGCAGCATAGGTGCGGTACGGCGCCCAGGCGGCTCCCATCGCCTCGACTGCCTTGATGCTTGGCACCTCCGGGAGACCCCACGCGCGCTCGACAGCCCGGCGGATGCCCATGTCACCCGCAGGCAGAATGTCGGACCGATGCAACTGAGCCAGCAGGAACATCTGCGCCGACCACAGCCCGATCCCCCGCACCGCCGTCAGAGCCGCGATCGCCTCGGCGTCCTCGAGTGCCGTCATGTTCTCCAGGTCGATGAGGCCGTCCGCCTGCCGTTGGGCGAGGTCGAGCAGGTAGGCCGCCTTGGCGCGGGACAAACCACACTCGCGCAGGCGATCCGCTCCCAGCGCCAGCACCACCGCCGGGGTCACCTTGCCGCCGACGGCAGCGGCGACCCGGTCGAACAGCACGAACGCCACCTTGGTGGAGATCTGCTGGCCGACGATATGCAGCACCATCGCCGCGAAGTTGCTCGACTCCATCCGTTCGTCGGACCAGCCGAACGCATCGACCTCGCCGTACTGCTCGATCAGCCGGGCGAGCACCGGCTCCCGCGCGGCGAGTTCGCGGTACGGCTCCCTCATGACTCAGCGCCCCGGCGTGAGCGGCGGCGTACGAGAGGACCGAGGTCGTCGGTCTTGATGGCGGCCCGGGCGCGTGCGGTCTTGATCGCCTTGGTCAACGTCTCGATGTCGTAGGCGCCGTAGTGTCGCTGTCCGTTGATGAAGAAGGTCGGCGTCCCGGAGACCCCGCTGAGGTCGGCGGACTCGACGTCCCGCGCGACGCGGCCGGCCGCCACATGACGCTTCACATCGTCGTGGAAGCGCTGTGGATCCAGCCCGAGCTCATCGGCATACCTGAGGAGATCCGCCGACTGCAGCTTGTCCTGATTCGCCAGCAGCAGGTCATGCATCTCCCAGAACTTCCCCTGTGCTCCCGCCGCTTCAGCTGCTTCCGCCGCGATCTCGGCACGAGGATGGACGTCCGACAGTGGGAGGTGCCGCCAGACGAAGCGCAGGTCGTCATCCTTGAGAACATCCCGTACTACGGGCTCCGCCATCCCGCAGTACGGGCATTCGAAGTCGCCGTACTCCACCAGCGTCACCGAGGCGGACTCCGGGCCGCGGGTGTGGTCCCGCTCGGGGTCGACCGGATCGTTCAGATCGACGAGTTGGTCCACATCACCGAGCAGCGCCTTCGCCTTCCGCGGGGGCGAGAGCAGGGCCGCCACCCGGAACACGAGCCACGTCAGGGCGGCCGCCAGCACGACGGCCGCCAGCAACCCCAGCTTCGCCTCCTCCAGCTCCGGACCACTGAAGGCCAAGGTTGCTATCAGCAACGAAACCGTGAACCCGATACCGGCGATCGTGCCGCTGCCGACGACTCCGGCCCAACCGACCAGCGGACGGATCCGGCCACCGCTGAACCGCGCCAGCGCAGCCGACGAGACGATGATGGCCAGCGGCTTGCCGACGACGTACCCGATGACGATTCCGAGCGTGATCCGCGAGGTGGCCGCCCTGGCGAGGAGGTCCTGATTGATCGTGACGCCGGCATTGGCCAACCCGAAGAGCGGAACGATCAGGTAGCTCGTCCACGGGTGGTAGAAGCGCTGCAGCCGGGCGTTCGGTGAGACCGTCTGGGTGAGCCCCACCGCGGCAGTCCGAGCCAGCTCAGGCGTCGGCTGCTCGCGGAACAGCCGGAACAATCCGCTGGCTTGCTCGAGCTCGTCCCGGCCGGGCGAGTACGCCGGAGCCGTCAGCCCGATCGCGAGGCCCGCCACCACCGGGTCGACGCCACTCGTGAGCAACGAGGCCCACGTGGCGATGCCCAGGACAACGTAGACGAACGGCTTGCGGAGCCCGTAGGCCGAAGCGACGAGCACCGCGGCGAAGGCGGCGATCGCCGTCAGCAACGGCATCAACGCGATGTCCTTGCTGTAGAACACCGCGATCACCAGCAGCGCGATCAGGTCGTCGACCACGAAGACGGTCAGCAGGAAGACCCGGACCCGATCCGGCACCCCGCGGCCGACCAGCGCCAGGAGCCCCAGGGCCAGGGCGGTGTCGGTGGACATCGCGACACCCCAGCCGTGCGCGCCCGGACCGCCGTGGTTGAACGCCAGGTAGATCAGGACGGGCAGTGCCATCCCGGCGATCCCCGCAACCACCGGCAGCACGAACCGGCTCCGCTCGCGTAGATCGCCGAGATCGAACTCGCGCCGCGCCTCCAACCCGACCACCAGGAAGAACAGCGTCATCAACCCGCTGTTGATCCACTCCTGCAGGTCGAGACTGAGGTCGCGGTGCCCGAACGAGATCGCGAGGTCGGTGTGCCAGAACCCGTCGTACGAACCGGGTGCGAGGTTGGCCCAGATCAACGCGATCACGATGGCTCCGGCCAGGACTCCGGAACTGCCGGCCTCCGTGGTCAGGAAGGCTCGCAGCGGCGCCGCGACTTCGCGCTTCCAGTTCGTCCGGCCGCTCAGCCGCGCCGTGAAGTCGCTCATGGCGGAAGCATACCGGGCAAAATGGGATTCACAACCCAATCTCTGCCGTGGCCGGGATCCCGGCGAGCGGGCGTCTCGGGCCTACTCTCAGTGGCATGACAGCAAGCAGTTACACCGCGCGGATCGTCGAGGTACCCGGGCAAGGCATCCGGCTCGAGCCGACCGAGGAGTCGAACCGGCCCGACGAACCGACCGGGGTCAACCTGCTCGGCATGGCCATCGCTCTCGCGCTCGGCGCCGCCGGCTACCACCACCATGCGGAGACCCGCGATCCGGAGCTCCAGACCCTCGACGCCCTCCTCGCCGGCCAGGCCGTGATGCCCTGGCGCGGCGAAACCCCGCCGGGCGATTCGACCTTCATAGTCTGCGAGTCCGCACCCACCGGGGCCCCGACGTGCCACTTGGAACACCGCCCCGCCTGACCTGCCGGCGGCCGCGGCGTGAGGTCACGCCGGCCAGCCGGAGCGGGAGGTGGTCGACGGTGGACCGGGGAGGTCGCCGCTGCGGACCAACTGGTCGGCGACGTCGCGGAGCTTGATGTGGAGATCCTGGGAGTAGCGCTTGAGGACCTTGAAGGCCCGGTCGCCGTCGATCTCGAAGCGTTCCATCAGGATCCCGACCGCCAGGCCGACCTCAGCCTGGGTATCCAGCGCGATTATCAGGTTCTCCCGGACCCTGGTGATGTCCAGGGCAACCGACACGTGCGCCGCGACCGCTCCGGCCAACCGGATGTACTCCGGGTCGAGCGCGTCCGGCTTGGCCAGAGCGAAGTTCAGTACGCCGAGAGTGTTCCGGTTCCGGCTCATCATCCGCAGGCTCAGCCAGCTCCGCCAGCCCAGCTGAACCGCCGGCCCGGCCCAGGGAGTCCACCTCGGGTCCATGAACAAGTCCGGGCTCTGGACCATCGTCGCACCGTGCAGAACGTCCAGCGAGGGCCCTTCGCCGAGCTTGATCTGGAGGTCGTCGGCCCGCCGCAGAGACGGGGCGCCGGCCGCCACGGCGACCGGTGTCCGGTGCTGGCTCAGCACGATGCTTGCCGACGTCCCCGGAAGGAACTTCGCGATCCAGTCCACCGCAACCCGCGCGACGCCAGGCAGATCGGCGGTGGCATGCAAGGCCGCGGCCAGGTCTGCCAAGGACTTGCTCTTCGTGCCGTCTGTGACGATCACTCCGACCCACCTCCCCGTGGCTTCTCCTGAGAATGCGCCTCGGGCAAGCCTCCGCACAACAACTAGGTGCGTAGTCGCCACATCGATTTACCTTGCACCCTTCGGACGTCCGCGTAAGCTGCGGTTGCAGATCGTCGGAAGGGAGATCCGTTGACGGCAGGTGCGTGGCAACCGCTGACGGGGCCGTCGCACCAGGTCGCTCTGGAGATCCTGCTCGACGGCCCGCTCTCGCGCGCCGAACTGTCCCGCCGGCTCGGCCTCTCGCCGGGCAGTCTGACCCGGATCGCCAAGCCGATGGTCGAGTCCGGTCTACTGGTCGAGGTCTCCGCCGGTCCCACGGATCCGCGGGTCGGACGTCCGTCGCAACCGCTCGACATCGACCCCACCACCCACCACTTCGCCGGCGTGAAGCTCACCGCGGATACGGCGGTAGGCGTGCTCACTACTCTGCGCTCCGAGGTGATCGCCACCGAGGAGCGCCCGCTTCCCGACCACACCCCGCAGGTCGTAGCGGACCTGGTGGTCGACCTGGCCCAGTCTCTAGCCCAGTCCCTGACCCAGTCCGCAGCCGCTGAGGTGCCGGCGATCACGGGGATCGGGGTGAGTCTGGGCGGTCATGTCGCACGGGACGGGAAGGTGTTGCTGGGCAACTTCCTGGACTGGACCGACGTACCGTTCCAGCAGCTGGTCGCGACGAGGTCGGGCACCCAGGTGGTGGTCGCGAACGACGTCACCGCGGTGACCGAGGCGATCCACTGGTTCGGAGCCGGACGGGGTGTCAGCCGGTTCTGCCTGATCACCATCGGTGCCGGTGTCGGCTATGGCCTGGTCGTGCACGACAAGCTGGTCGACACCACCGACACCGGGCTCGGCCTGATCGGACACTTCCTGCTGGACCCCGAGGGCCCGCTCTGCCCGCTGGGACATCGCGGCTGCGCCGAAGCGATGCTCACGACCGCGGCCATCACGAGCCAGATCAGCGCCGCGCTGGGGCGCCCGGTGGAGTACGACGAATGCCTCGACCTCGCGAAGAACGGCGAGCCGGAGTCACTGCGGGTGGTCGCCACCTCCGGGCGAGCGCTCGGCCGGTTGATCGCGGCGGCGACCAACTTCACCATGCCGGAACTGGTCGTGCTCGGCGGCGAAGGGGTCCAACTTGCCGCCGTCGCCCACGAGGATGTCCTCGCCGGGCTCCGCGCCGACCGCGACCCGGCCGCCCTCGTGCCACCCCTGCTGCTCGAGGACCCCACCTTCACCCAATGGGCGCGCGGGGCCGCCGTCATCGCCATCCAAACGTTCGTCCTCGGCCGCTGAACCGCCTCAGCCCAGGAGACCGCTCGGCGTGCCGCAGCCCGGGGCTCTCGGACTACTCGTTGTCATCGGCCGCTCTTTCGGCGCCACCCTGGCGCCGACGTCTGCGGCCGCCTACCCGGATCGGTGCCAGCTGTGGGGGGCTCGGACAGCTACTGGGGACCGCGGACACGAAATAACCTGTCCGCGGTCCCCATTAAGTGACCGAGGTCCCCAGACCATCCTCAGTCAGTCGCGGGTCTGGCCGCGGTCGAAGTAGTCCCGACCGTCCACTGGTCGAGCTCTTCACCCGGGAGATCTCGGCGGAAGGTCGCCAACACGTCCGCGAGAGCCTGGCGGACCGGCTGGCCATGGCGAACGACTTCCTGCCGACAGGGGTTCGGCTGCACGTCTGCTTCCGGGCTGGTGAACTATCCGACCGAGTGGTGGCACTGGTCCTTCGGCGACCGCTACTGGGCCTTCAGCGAGATCGGGCGCACGCGATCTACGGCCCGGCCGGGGCCGCCGAACTGTCCTCGACCAGCCCCTCGACGACTGTTGCCTACGGCGCGCATTGATAGAGAGCGCCTATCACGTCATAGGTAGGTTTGCTTTGACCCCGGGGTAATGGGCAGCGACAGTCGGGGGTATGACGATCGAAGTCGCCAATCCCGCCCCCGTGCCCGCTGCCGGGCGGTCCGCGCGCGTGCGCGAGATCGCGACCGCCCGGAAGGCCCTGCGCGGTGCTCTGATGCCGATCCTGCATGCCGTGCAGGAGGACCTCGGGTACGTCGATCAGACCGACCTCCCGGTGATCGCCGACGTGCTGAACCTGTCGGTCGCCGAGGTACACGGCGTGGTGACGTTCTATCGCGACTTCCGGCGCGAGCCGGCCGGCCGGACCACCGTGCGGATCTGCCAGGCGGAGGCGTGCCGCTCCGTCGGCGCCGAGGAACTCGCCGAGCACGCGAAACGGCGTACCGGCGTCGGCTTCGGGGAGACCACGTACGACGGGAGGGTGACCGTCGACGAGGTGTTCTGCCTCGGCAACTGTGCCCTCGGGCCGGCCGTCCAGGTCGGCGACAAGCTGCACGGCCGGGTCACGCCGTCCCGGCTGGACGCGATCCTCGGGGAGGCACGATGACGTTCTCCGCAACGCCCATCAGCAAGAACGTCAGGGTGTTCGTACCCCGGGACGCGGCTGCCCGGTCCGTCGGAGCGGACGAAGTAGCCGAGCGGGTCGCCGCCGCGGCGACAGCCAACGGGGTTGCCGTCGAGGTGGTCCGCAACGGATCCCGCGGCATGCTCTGGCTGGAGCCACTGGTCGAGGTGGAGACCCTCGAAGGTCGCGTCGGCTACGGCCCGGTCGCGCCCGAGGACATCGACGGACTCGTCGCCGCCGGGATGCTGACTGGCGGCGGCCGGAGCGAAGGCGCCTACCTCGGACTGGTCGAGGAGCTGCCCTGGATGCGGCGCCAGCAGCGGTTGACCTTCGCTCGCGTGGGTGTGATCGACCCGCGCTCGGCCGACGACCACGCGCAGTACGAGGGAAACGCGGGGCTCAAGCAGGCTCTCGCCATGACGCCGTCCGAGGTCGTCGAGGAGGTGGTGAGCTCGGGGCTGCGTGGCCGGGGTGGTGCGGGGTTCCCGACGGGGATCAAGTGGCGCACGGTGCTGGCGGCGGAGTCCGAGCTGAAGTTCGTCTGCTGCAACGCCGACGAGGGCGACTCCGGTACGTTCGCCGACCGGATGCTGATCGAGGGCGACCCGTTCACCTTGATCGAGGGTATGACCATCGCGGCCTACGCGGTCGGGGCCACCGAGGGATACGTCTACCTGCGCTCGGAGTACCCGGATGCCATCGAGGCGCTGAACGCCGCGATCGTCGCGGCCCGTTCAAGGGGTTGGCTGGGCGAGAACATCCTGGATTCGGGCCTCGACTTCGACCTGCACGTGCGAGTCGGCGCCGGCGCCTACATCTGCGGCGAAGAGACCTCGATGCTGGAGAGTCTCGAGGGCAAGCGTGGCATGGTTCGCGCGAAGCCCCCGATCCCTGCCCTGGAAGGGCTTTTCGGCCGCCCGACCGTGGTGAACAACGTGTTGTCGCTGGCAACGATCCCGACCATCCTGGCGAACGGCGCGCCGGCGTACGCGGCCTACGGGATGGGTCGTTCGCTCGGCACGAACGTCTTCCAGCTCGGCGGCAACGTCGCCCGCGGCGGCATCGTGGAGACGGCGTTCGGCATCACCCTCGGCGAACTGGTGAACGAGCTCGGCGGCGGGGCCGCCTCCGGGCGCGCGGTCCGCGCAGTACAGGTAGGTGGGCCGCTGGGGGCCTACCTACCGGTCGAGCAGTTCGACCTGCCGATGGACTACGAGGCGTTCGCCGCGGCGGGCGCGATGGTCGGGCACGGCGGCATCGTGGTGTTCGACGAGACCGTGGACATGTCCGCGATGGCCCGGTTCGCCTTCGAGTTCTGCGCGGAGGAGTCCTGCGGCAAGTGCACGCCCTGCCGGGTCGGCGCCGTCCGCGGCGTCGAGACGATCGACCGGATCCGGAACGGCGAGGACCGGAAGAAGAACCTCGTGCTGCTCGACGACTTGTGCGACTTGATGACCGACGGCTCGCTCTGCGCGATGGGCGGGCTCACTCCGCTGCCCGTCCGCAGTGCCGTCCGCCACTTCGGAAAGGACTTCGGCGAATGACCCTGCTCAAGGAACCCGACTTCGGTACGCCGGCCCGCGAGGGCGAGGCGACTGTCGAGCTCACCATCGACGGGGTCGCCGTCACCGTTCCACCGGGGACGTCGGTCATGCGCGCCGCGAAACAAGCGGGCCTCGACATCCCCAAACTCTGCGCCACCGACAGCCTCGAGGCCTTCGGCTCCTGCCGCCTGTGCATCGTCGAGATCGACGGCGCCCGCGGAACACCAGCCTCCTGTACTACGCCTGTCGCGCCCGGCATGGTGGTTCACACCCAGAACGAGAAGCTTGGCAAACTCCGCCGCGGCGTGATGGAGCTCTACATCTCCGACCACCCGCTCGACTGCCTCACCTGCTCGGCCAACGGCGACTGCGAACTCCAGGACATGGCCGGCGTCACCGGCCTCCGCGAGGTCCGGTACGGCTCCGGCGTGGAGGCCGGTGCGAACCACCTGGACGCCCCGACCGACAGCTCCAACCCGTACTTCGATTTCGACGCGTCCAAGTGCATCGCCTGTTCGAGGTGTGTCCGCGCTTGCGATGAAGTCCAGGGCACGCTGGCTCTCACGATCGAGGGCCGCGGGTTCGACTCCAAGGTCGCCGCGGGCGCGGGGGTCTCCTTCATGGAGTCCGACTGCGTGTCCTGCGGGGCGTGCGTGCAGGCTTGTCCGACCGCGACGTTGCAGGAGAAGTCGGTCATCGAGCTCGGCATGCCTACGCGGTCCGTCGTGACCACCTGCGCCTATTGCGGTGTCGGTTGCTCCTTCAAGGCCGAACTGCGCGGTGACGAGCTGGTCCGGATGGTGCCGTTCAAGGACGGCGGTGCCAACGAGGGTCACTCGTGCGTGAAGGGACGGTTCGCCTTCGGGTACGCCAGCCACCCGGACCGGGTGATGGAGCCGATGGTGCGCGAGTCCATCACCGACCCGTGGCGCAAGGTCTCCTGGGAGGAAGCGATCACCTACACCGCCCGCCGGCTGCAGGAGATCCAGTCCACCTATGGGCAAGGGTCCATCGGTGCGATCACCTCGTCCCGGACCACCAACGAAGAGGTGTATGCGGTCCAGAAGATGGTCCGCGCGGTCTTCGGGAACAACAACGTCGACACCTGCGCGCGGGTCTGCCACTCGCCCACGGGGTACGGCCTGAAGCAGACCTTTGGCGAGTCCGCCGGCACGCAGGACTTCAGCTCCGTCGAGAAGGCGGACGTGATCCTGCTGATCGGGGCCAACCCGACCGACGGTCACCCGGTGTTCGCGTCGCGGATGAAGAGGCGGCTTCGCCAGGGCGCCAAGCTGATCGTGGTGGACCCGCGGCGGATCGACCTGGTCCGCTCGCCGCACATCGAGGCGGCCCACCACCTGCAGCTCGCGCCCGGCACGAACGTTGCCGTGGTCAACGCCTTCGCTCACGTCGTCGTCACCGAAGGTCTGGTCGACCGGTCATTCGTCGAGGAGCGCTGCGAGGACTTCGAGCAGTGGGAGCAGTTCATCTCCGGGCCGGAGCACAGCCCTGAGGCGGTGGAATCGGTCACCGGCATACCCGCCGAGGAACTGCGTGCCGCGGCACGGCTTTACGCGACCGGCGGCAACGGCGCGATCTACTACGGCCTCGGTGTCACCGAGCACAGCCAGGGCTCGACCACGGTGATGGGCATGGCGAACCTCGCGATGGCGACGGGCAACATCGGCCGCCGCGGCGTCGGGGTCAACCCTCTGCGCGGCCAGAACAACGTCCAGGGCTCGTGCGACATGGGTTCGTTCCCGCACGAACTGCCGGGCTACCGGCACGTTTCCGACGACGGCGCCCGGGACGTGTACGAACAGCTCTGGGGTACGCCGATCCTGAACGAGCCCGGCCTGCGGATTCCGAACATGTTCGACGCGGCGATCGACGGCTCGTTCCGCGCGTTGTTCGTGCAGGGCGAGGACATCGCGCAGTCCGACCCGAACATCCAGCACGTGCATGCCGCGCTGGCAGCACTGGACCTGGTCGTGGTCCAGGACCTCTTCGAGAACGAGACGGCCAAGTTCGCCCACGTGCTGCTGCCGGGCACCTCGTTCCTGGAGAAGGACGGCACTTTCACCAACGCGGAACGCCGGATCAACCGGGTCCGGCCGGTGATGGCGCCGAAGACCGGCAAGCAGGAGTGGCAGATCATCTGCGAGATCGCCCAGGCGATGGGCTACCCGATGCACTACGACTCGGCCTCGCAGATCATGGACGAGATCGCGCTGACCACCCCGACGTTCGCAGGGGTCTCCTTCGCGCACCTGGACAAGGTCGGCTCCGTCCAGTGGCCGTGCAACCTCGAGGCGCCGAACGGGACGCCGATCATGCACTCCGACGAGTTCACCCGCGGCAAAGGCCGGTTCATGGAGACCATGTACGTGCCGACTTCCGAGCGGAGCACGCGCAAGTACCCGTTGATCCTGACGACCGGGCGCATCCTGTCGCAGTACAACGTCGGCGCGCAGACCCGGCGTACGGCGAACGTGGCCTGGCATCCCGAGGACATCCTCGAGTTGCATCCGCACGACGCGGAGGTGCGCGGGATCGAGAACGGCGACATGGTGGCGTTGTCGAGCCGGGTCGGGCGGACCACGCTGCGGGCGGAGCTGTCGGAGCGGATGCCGGTCGGGGTCTGCTACACCACGTTCCACCACCCTGTGACCGGGGCGAACGTGATCACCACGGATAACTCGGACTGGGCGACCAACTGCCCGGAGTACAAGGTCACTGCTGTCCAGGTGGACCTGGTGGTCGAGCCGACTGCAGCTGCGGCTGCCCTTGAGCCTGCTGTGGCGGGCAGCTGATGAGTGCCGCGCTGCTGCCGCCGCATGTCCGGCTGGCCAATGAGATCGCCCGACAGTTCGCACACCGCCCGGCCGCCGACGCGGCGACGGCGATCGCGAACCACATGAAGGCGGTCTGGGACCCGCGGATGAAGAAGGCGCTGCTGGCCTCTCTCGATGCGGGGGACGATGCGCTGGATCCCGTCGCGGCGCTGGCCGCTGAGCAACTTCGGGTCAAGTAAGTGACTCAATTGGTCGATGGTCCCGGGATGCGGCACCGCCACGCGTTGGCCGCGATGTCGTGGGACGATGCGCGGCTGACCGCACATGCTTCGGCAACGCCGTTGAAGCCGAGCTCTGTGCCGCTCGCCGAGGCCGGCGGCAGCGTGCTCGCGACTCCGTTGGTAGCACCTGCGGCGGTGCCGCCGGTGGATCGGGCAGCGATGGATGGGTACGCCGTTCGTGGTCCCGGTCCCTGGCGGGTGGTCGGCGCGGTGATGGCTGCGTCGGGTCTGGCGGATCACTTGGAGGACGGTCAGGCTTGCAGCATCGTGACGGGGGCCGCGGTACCGCCTGGGACGACCTCCGTACTGCGGGACGAAGATGCTTCGCGCTCGGGTTCGCGCTCGGGCTCGGGCTCGGGTTCGGGTTCGGGCTCGGGTTCGGGTGATCTCGTAGCCGGCCCAGCCGGGACGGGTCGCCACATTCGGCGAGCTGGTGAAGAGTGCGCGGCCGGCGAGGTTCTCCTGCGCGCGGGCGTGGTCGTCGATCCGCCGGTGCTCGGGCTGGCCGCGTCGCTCGGGCTCGACCGGTTGACCGTGATCAGTCAGCCGCGAGTGACCGCCCTGGTGACGGGTGACGAGTTGGTCCACCGCGGTCCGTCCGGACCTGGTCGCGTACGAGATGCGATCGGCCCGATGCTGCCGGGCTTGATCGCCCGGGCAGGCGGCATCGCGTCGCCCGTGGCGCACCTGCCAGACTCACGTGATGCGTTGATCGAGGCGCTGGCGTCCGCGGACGCGGAGCTCGTGCTTGTCTCCGGTTCCTCGGCCTCGGGCCCTGCTGATCACCTGCGGGGCGCGTTGGCTGCCTTGGGTGCCGAGCTGATCATCGACGGGGTCGCCTGCCGGCCGGGTCACCCGCAAGCGTTGGCGCGGTTCAATGACGGCCGGTTGGTGCTCGGCCTTCCAGGGAATCCCCTTGCTGCATTGACCGCCTTCCTGACTCTCGGCGTGGCTGCGCTACATCGTCTTCGCGGACTCGGCCTGCCCGTGCTGCCGGTTGCGCCGGTGCCGGGCGGGATCGCTTGTCACCCGCACACCACTCGGCTGGTCCCCGTACGCGTGGGCCCGCAGGGCGTAGTACCGGTCGGGCATGGGGGCTCAGCGATGTTGCGAGGTGTCGCGGGCGCGGATGCGCTGGCGGTGGTTGATCCGGGTCCCGCGGAGGCGATCGCGGCGCGGCTGTTGTCGCTCGACCCGGGAGCGCGGCCATGGGGCGTCTGATCGCGCGTCGTCCGGTGCTGCGGCTCTCAGCCGATGGAGAGAGAACCAGGCCGGATTCGATCGCGGTCGAGGAACCGCTCGAGCTCCGCGTCGACGGACGTCCGCTCGCTGTCACCATGCGCACTCCGGGGCACGACGTCGAACTCGCGCACGGATTCCTGCACACCGAAGGCGTGATCGGGTCGGTCGACGACATCCGCGACGCCCGGTACTGCGATTCGCGCGATGACGAGGGCCGGAACACCTACAACGTGCTCGACCTCGGGTTGTCCCCCGGCGTACCGGCGCCCGAGATCGGTGTCGAGCGCAACTTCTACACCACCTCGTCGTGCGGGGTCTGCGGCAAGGCCTCGCTGGACGCCGTACGGGTGAAGACACGTTTCTCCCCCGCGGATGACCCGGTGCGGGTGCCCTTCGACGTACTGGTGACGCTGCCGGACGCGCTGCGGGATCACCAGCAGGTGTTCGACCGTACCGGCGGTCTGCACGCCGCCGGGTTGTTCAGCGCGACCGGCGAACTGCTGGTGGTCCGCGAGGACGTCGGCCGCCACAACGCCGTCGACAAAGTAGTCGGCTGGGCTTTGCTCGGCGGGCTCATCCCTGCGCGCGGATGCGTCCTGGTCGTCTCGGGCCGCACCTCGTTCGAACTTGCGCAGAAGGCCGTGATGGCAGGCATCCCCGTCCTCGGCGCAGTCTCAGCCCCCTCCTCGCTGGCCGTCGACCTAGCCGACGAATGCGGGCTCACCCTGGCCGGCTTCATCCGCAACGGCTCCATGAACGTCTACACCCACGCTAGCCGTATCACTGTCCCTGCGCTGCTCTGATAGAACCGCCTGCCCTGTCTGGAGGCTTGACCGGCTCTTAGATTGCTGTGGACAACTAACTTCTATTCAGCACCTCTGCGTCCACAGGTCGAGCGTTGCTGTGGACAACTGGGTCAATTTCGGTGCATCACGAAATCCCTTATCTATAAGGGATTCTCGGCACAGAAACTGTCGGCGGTCCCGTCTAGAGTCTTGGGTATGGATCTCGTGGAGATGCGGCCGGTGTGGTCGATGAGTGGCAGCGAACAGCTGACCACCCTCGACGCGCTGCGCGACGAGATCGCCCGGCTGGAAACCTACCGGCTCCAGGTCCTGGCCGGCTTCGACGCCGGCGGCCACGCCAAACAGCTCGGCGCCCGCGACACCGCCGAACTCGTGTCGTTGCGGCACCGCCTCGACAAAGCCGACGTCCGCCGCGACCTCAAACTCGCCGCCGCGCTACCCAAATACGAACTCGTCTCCGCCGCCCTACCCACCCCCACCGACGACCTAGACGACGATCAGAACGACACCGGCAGCGGCACCGACGATGAAAATGGCGGGGACATCGACAGTGCCGCGCTGGAAGGCGACGGCGCCGAGGGGGACGCCGGCGGGGAGGCGCCGGTGCTGCTGCACCTGGCCCAGGCCCGGGCGATCGTGTCCGCGCTGGAAAAGATCCCCACCACAGTGCCGGTCGAGCACGTGGTCGCCGCCGAGGAGCAGATGGTGCGGGCCGCGCGGCACCTGCCACCCGGAGATCTGCGCGACCTCGGCCGACAAATCCTGGAGTTGCTCGACACCGACGGACCCGAACCGGCCGAGGACAAGGCCTACGCCCGCGAGGCGTTCTGGATGAAGAACGCCGACCACGGCCTGAAGTTCGGCGGGTTCCTCGCCAACGAAAACGCAGAACTCCTCAACACCCTCATCGACGCCAACGCCAAACCCCACAAGACCATCGACGGCGAACAAGACCCCAGATCCCGCGACAAGCGCCAAGCCGACGCCTTGACCACGGTGCTGAACGCCGCCGCCGGTGCCGGCACCACCGGCCACGGCGCCATCAAACCCCACATCACCATCACCATCGACCTCACCGACCTCCAAAACGCCCTCACCGCCACCGGCAGGCACGCCCGGAACGGCGAGAACGCCGAAGGCAGCGGGAACGACGCGAACGACGGGCTCGGCGGGCTCGATGGAAACGGCGGCCTCGAGGGAAACGGCGGGTTCGAGGGGTTCGAGGAGCTCGCCGGGCTCGCCGGGCTCGGCGGGTCCGGCGGGTTCGATGGGCTCGGCGGGTCCGGCGGGTTCGATGGGCTCGGCGGGTCCGGCGGGTTCGATGGGCTGGGTGCCCTCGACCACACCAACCCGGGGTTCGGCCGGTTCGTCTACGGCGGCAACCTGTCCGCCGCCGCCGTCCGCCGACTCGCCTGCGACGCCGGCGTCGTCCCCATCATCCTCGGCTCCGACTCCGAACCTTTGGATGTGGGGAAGGAGGAACGGTTCGTCAACCGGGCGATGCGCCGCGCGCTGAACTTCCGCGACAGGGGCTGCGTCGTGTGCGGAGCACCGCCGATCCAGTGCGACGCCCACCACCTGATCCACTGGATCGACGGCGGACCCACCGCGATGTGGAATCTTGTCCTGCTCTGCCGGGCCCACCACATCCAGATCCACCACGGCCACTGGACCATCACCATCACCCGCGGCCGCGTCACCGTCACCCGCCCCACCTGGGCCGAACCCCCACGAGCCCGCCTCAACCGGAAACGACCACCCAGCACACCAGACGCACGCCCCGCACCCGGTTCACCCGGCGCAACGGGCGACGAAGAGCAGCCCGGCGCCGACGGGCCACCGCGCCCTGCCGCGGCCTGGCCACACACCAGCGACATCCCCTGGATCACCCCCGAGGAAACCGCACGCCTCAACCCCTGGGGCGACGAACCACACCAGACCACACCCACGCGCACCCTGACCCAACCGAAGAACGACACCACGTGGGTTTCACCCTGGGACGACGACAACACAGAATCCCCCGGCCCGTAAAACTCGGCCAAGCCGTCCCGTCACAGCCGCTGCCTTACCCCGCGACCTCAGCACCCGCGGCGCCCCGCCCTGCAACAGCCCCGCCGCGCGTTCTCGCCAGGGTCCGGACCGGAGCTTGACCGCCTGACACGGAGGCGAGTCCGTAAGGGTGTTCTGTGGGATCGATTGGGCCGCAGCCCACCACGACGTCGCCCTGGCTGACGAGGCCAGCCAACTGGTTGGCATGCTCAGCACCCACTCAGGCCACAGCTACCGGCGGATTACTCACGCCGAGGGGCGTGGCTCCGCGGCAGCTGCGTCGGCCAGGTCACGAACGTAGCGGCTCGGGGCGACCAGCGTAGGCCCGGTTCGGAAGAGACCGATGTCGAGAAATGTACAAGCGCCTCGTCTTGGTAGAGGACGGTGCCGGAAGCATGCCCCCATGACGACGGCGCAGAAGATGCAGGCCCAGTCACCGTCCAATCTGCAATGACCTAAGGCGACTCTAGGACCCTGCGGCTGTCCGCGAGGCTCAGCCCAGCTAGGAGATAGCCAGTCGGTAGTCCAGTCCCACAGTGCGTTCTTGTGCTCTGGAAGGACAGCAGGTCGTGCGCGACCTGATAGGTGTGCCACTCGAACCCGGAGTGCTCGTCGGACAGCGCAACCTCCTGGCCGCTCGCATCGACTCCGAACGTGTACTGCGGTACGGCGTACAGGTCGTCCGGCCAGCCCTAGAGGTGGCGATTCCGGAAGGAGCTCACCGGCACCGTGTCCACACTTGGAACGGAACTCGCGACATCCGGCGAACCTACCCGACCGCCGATGCCGTCGATGCCGCCGACCGAGGATGCCGCCGCCGACCGCGGACGCCGCCGACCGCGGATCACACGGCCTGGTCCTTTGACGTGGGGAGGGTCGAGGGCGCGACCCAGAGGCATTCGGCCACGCCGCGGTCGAGGTGGGCCTGGTAGATCTCGACCTTGTGGCTGATCACGTTCAGGCACTCGGTGAGTTCCTCGATCTGGGCGGCTACGTGCTCCTGGTGGCTGCGCAGCAGAGCGAGGCGGTCCTGCTCGTTGCCCAGGCCCTGGCGGACCAGGTCGGTGTAGCGGCGGATCGTGTCGAGCGGCATCCCGGACGAGCGGAACTTGATGCACATGTCGAGCCACTCGACGTCGTCCTCGCTGTAGACCCGACGACCGTTCGCCTCACGCCGAACAGGGTCCGCGAGGATTCCCTCCCGCTCGTAGAACCGCAGCGCATGCACGCTCAGCCCGGTCCGTTCGGCCACCTGTCCGATACTCAAGCCCGCAGTCATGCCGCCCACGATAACGGGCCTCCTAGAGTCGGCTCTAGATGATTTCAGTCCATCGAGCGCAGCTGCCGGGCGACACCGTCGAGGGCGTCGAGGGCGAGCTGGACATCGGCGCTGGTGGAGTAGACGTGGAAGGAGGCGCGGAGTCTGCCGCCGCGGACGGCTGCGCGGATCCCGGCGGTCTCGAAGGCCTGTTCGGCACCTGGGATGTCCGCGCTCACGATCGCGGAGTCACTCGGCGGCATCCCAAGGCCTGCGCGGAACTCGTTCGCCAGGCCGACGTCGTGCCGGTGGATTGCCGAAACGCCGATCCGTTCGATCAGCTCGAGCACCGGGGCCGCCGCGACGAAGCTGAACCAGGCCGGCGACTGGTCGAACCTGCGCGCGTTCGGAGCCAGCTCCATCCGCGTGCCGTAGTACGAATTCTTCACGTCGCTGCCGGCGTACCAGCCTGCGTTCAGCGGTCGGCAGAGCTCCTGCAGTCGCGGTGAGAGGTAGCCGAGGGTCACGCCGCGTGGGGACATCAACCACTTGTAGGTGTGGGTGATCAACGCATCGACGCCGCTCGCGTCCAGCGGCAGCCAGCCGGCCGCCTGGCTCGCGTCCACGACCAGGAGTGCACCGATCTTCTTGCTAGCAGCAACCACTTCGGCGAGGTCGAGAACCGTGCCAGTGGACGATTGGACCGCGCTGACCGCCACCAGGTCGATCCCCGGCCGGATCGCGGCGAGCAGGTCATCCGTCGAGGCCGAGACCACCTCGACGCCGCGATCGGCGTGAACCTGCCACGGGAAGACGTTCGAAGTGAACTCAACGTCGTCGACCAGCACCGTCGCCCCTTCGGGCAACGCCGCCGCGATCGGCGCGACGGCGGCCGAGACCGTGCTGCCGACGAAGACGTCAGCCGCGTCAGCACCCACCAAGCGGGCGAACGACTCGCGTGCCCGGGTGGTCGACTCGTCCCACGGCTCCCAGCTCGTCGCCCCCACCCGCCAGTCCCCCAGCGCCGCCTGCAACGCCTCCCAGGCCGGCCGCGGAGGCAGCCCGTACGACGCCGTGTTCAGCCAGCCCGGCTGTGCGTTCCAGAGGTCGGCGAAATCGGCGACAGAAGCCATCAGCTCACTCCCGGTAGTCCCCAACAGTGCGGCCGACTCTACGCGCGCCTTCCCGCCGGGCTGATCGCGTGCCAGGTGCCTTTGACACCTTCGCCGAGGACGTCGCCGGGCTTCGTGTCCTGGGCGTACCGGTAGAGCGGCCAACCTCCGAGTGTCGCCTGCACGTCCTTGTCCGGCCGGACCACCGTACCGAGGGCCTCCTGAACGACCCCGGCTCCGGCGATGACCCCGGCTTCCTTCACGTACACAGGCTTCCAGGCGCTTAGACACGTCTGGCTCACGCACACGGACTTCGACGGATCAGTCCCGTCCAGCACCGACAAGTAGAGCGTGAACCCCTCTGCGTCAACGGCGGTCGACCCAAGCCGCGTAGTACCGGCCTTGATCACCACGGGCGCCGCGGTGGGAGCTGACGGCCTTGGTGTTGTCGGTTCGACGGTACGCGGAGAAGTTGGAGTCGCGGCAGTGGGTGCAGAGGTGGCCGGAGCCGTGGGTGACGAAGCCCCAACGGTCGGACGGGTTGTAGCTGGAGCCGACACCGCGGGAGCAGCCGGTACTGCGGCCGGCGCGCTGGTGGCGACATTGCCGACCGCCGGGCTGAAGGCCGCGATCGCAATCGTCGCGCCGATCACCCAGATCATCGTGGGCAAGTTCTTGAACATCGCGAACCCCTAGCCCTGATAGACCGCGCCATCGCGCTGCTGCACGGCCACGGGCGGCAGCGGTTTCCTGGCCGGACCTGCGACAGGCTGACCGCTCGCGGCATCGAACTTGCTGCCATGGCACGGGCAGTTGATCGTGCCGTCGCTGACGGCTGTGACCACGCAGCCCTGGTGAGTGCAGGTCGCCGAGAAGGCCTGGACCTTCCCGCTCTGATCCTTGGTGAGCACGACGTTCTGGACGATCACCCCACCGCCCGCGGGGATGTCCGCCACCTTCGCCAGCGGCGGCGGCCCAGGAGCGCTTGTCTTCGCAGGCGGAGCCGGCGCCGTCGAATTCGGTGCGGACTGCGCCGTCGGGTTCGGTGCGGGCTGCGCCGTCGAGGTCGGCGTGGGCTCGATGGTCGCGGCAGGCGGTGCGGGTTGCGCCGTCGAGGTCGGCGTTTCCGCCCGCTGCACGATGCACCCACCCAGTACTACGGTCGCGGCCGCACCCCCGGCGAGCAACACGGCTCGGCGCTCGACCCCATTGTCTGGCTTGGTCATTTCCCTGCTCCTGTTCGCGAAAGTGTCATGGATCAGCGCAGCGGAACGCCGGACTGGGTGAAGTACCAGAGGGCCGCAGTACTCCACGCGCCGATCAACAGGGCGAACAGCAGTCCGCCCGCGACCGGCAGCGCCCACCCCGGCATCTTCGGGGACCGCAAGGCAAGCATCTTGGTCGTGAACGCGCCGTAGAAGGCACATCCGAACAGCGAATGCAGCGCGGTCCGGGTGTCGAAAGTGCTGAACCCGAGACTCCACAGACAGTGATACGCAACCGGCAGCGTCGCCACGAATGCGATCGCCCCACTCCACCGATGCAACTGTGACAGGTACGCCGGCGCCTTCCGCTTGGTCGGCAACCAGCCGAACATCCACGCCGCCGAGACCACCTGGAAGATCGCCAGTACTACGGCAGCCGTGGCCAGCCAGACCTTCATAGGAGTCAGCGAGGTGAATCCGACCAGCAAGGCCAACGGCCGCCCGGTCGGCTCATGCACGTTCCCGTAGATCCCCAGCGACAAGGCGACGAGTGCCCCTGCCACAGCGAACAGCAGGAACATGACCGTCCCGGCCCGCGCCGACGCCCGCGGCGGAGGTCCGTCCACCGTCGCGTTCGTATCCGTGTCCGTGTTCATCGTGAGTCCCCTCGGTAACCCCACCCCGCCCCACCCCACAGTGAGTCGTCCGGGGCCGATACGTCCAGCACCGCGACAGGTTCAACCGAGGCCCGCGGAGCTCCCCGGCGTACCCGCTGTCCGGCTGCGGTCGAGCGGTCACGGAAAGAGGTCGATCCGCTCAGGGGATTCGCTGCGACAGTGGGGATATGAGCGACGCAACCGTGGGGGTCGCAATGTTCGTAGCGCTGGCCCGACCGCTCGCACGCCACGTGCCGGTCTTTCCGTACACCGCCACCGACGACTGGGAGGCCAGCCGCCTGCTCTGGTCGGCCCTGTGCCTGGCCGCGATCACCTTGCCCCTCATCGGCAACCGCGCCGCATCGACCCGCAGTACCGGCCTTGCTTGACCTAGACAGCGCTCTAGCTCCTAGGTTTGGCTCACGCCCACGGAGCAAGGAGCTGGAGCCATGCGTTACCGCACACTCGGCGGGACCGGGATCGAGGTCAGCGTGCACTGCCTCGGCACCATGATGTTCGGTGCGGTCGGCAACCCCGACCATGAGGACAGCGCCCGGATCATCCAGGCCGCCCTGGACCAGGGCATCAACTTCGTCGACACCGCCGACATGTACTCCGCCGGTGAGTCCGAGGAGATCGTCGGCAAGGCCCTCAAGGGGCGCCGCGACGACGTCGTGCTCGCCACCAAGGTGCACTTCCAGATGGGCGAGGGCCGCAACCGCAGCGGCAACTCGCGGCGCTGGATCATCCAGGAGGTCGAGGAGAGCCTGCGCCGCCTCGACACCGACTGGATCGACCTCTATCAGGTGCACCGGCCGGACCACACCACTGACATCGGGGAAACGCTCGGAGTGCTCACCGACCTGGTCAGCCAGGGCAAGATCCGCGCCTTCGGGTGTTCGACCTTCCCGGCCGAGGACATCGTCGAGGCGTACCACGTGTCGGAGCGCCGCGGCCTCGGCCGGTTCCGCACCGAGCAGCCGCCGTACTCGTTGATCTCCCGTGGCATCGAGCGCTCGGTGCTGCCGACCTGCCGGCGCCTCGGCATGGGTGTGCTCACGTGGAGCCCGCTCGCCTCCGGCTTCCTGTCGGGCAAGAACCGCAAGGACCAGCCGGTTGATCTCAGCACCGGTCGCGCCGCCCTCACTCCGCACCGGTTCGATCCGGCGATCGCGGCCAACGCGGCCAAGTTCGAAGCCGTGGAGAAACTGCTGGAAGTTGCCGACGGCATCGGTTGTTCGTTGCCCGAGCTCGCGTTGGCGTTCGTCGTCTCTCACCCCGCGGTGACGTCGGTGATCAGTGGGCCACGCACGATGGACCAGCTCGACGGCCTGCTGAAGGGTGCCGGGCTCACCCTCGACGACGAGACCCTGGACCGGATCGACGAGATCGTCCCACCGGGCACCGACCTCTACCAAGCAGACGGCGCCTGGGACCCGATCACTCTCACCGACCCCGCCCGCCGCCGTCGTTCCCTGGCCGACCGCTGACTGCGGATGCCGGTAGAGCTGACACTCCGCAGAGCGCCCGGCACGATCAGTAACTCGCTCGAAATTCGTTGCCGGCGCTTTTCAATTCGGTCTGGAAGGGCACCTGAGAGCTGAAACGACTCGACGAGAAGAAGTGAGATCGATGGCAGTGCCGCAGTCCATCCGGAACGCGGGTGAGCCCTGGACCACCGAGGAGCTCGGCCGGCTTAAGAAGCTGGCAGCGGAGAACCTCCCGCCTACCGTGATCAGCCTCCGCCTCGGCCGTCCCGAAGTCGCGATCGAGGTCAAGGCGAGCGAAGCGGGGATCACCCTGTGCCCCGACTACCGCCCGCCGTACGGAACCAGTTAGCCGCGCGCTCCCGCCGTACGGACCTAGCCAGGCAGCACGGCGGCAGGGGCTGCGGGCGTGTCGGGTGGTTCGCGGTTACCGTGAGAGGCAGCCACAGCCGTAGGAGGACGCGCGATGAGTTTCGACAGGCCAGGCCTGCCACACCCAGGACACAAGGGCGACGAGGTCGAGATCGACGACGACCTGCGCGAGGAGGGTGTCGAGCTGACCGATGGCGACCTCGACGGCCTCGACCGCCCGGGCGGCGTCTCTCGCGGGCCTGAACCCAACCCACCGCGCCGCCCTCCGCACCGGTCTCACGCCGCCGAGTCTCCCGAGGTTGAGGCTGCCGCTGTCCGCGCCGCCGCAGCCGCCGAGGGCGAGCCGGTCGACGACCCGGCGCACGACGATCCGGCCCACGACTCTGCCCACAACCCCGCCCACAACTCAGCCCACAACACCGACTGAGAGCACGCTCTCTCACCTGGCCCGTCTCCCACGCCACTGCCACCGCACCGCAGTCCGATCCGCACATCGGCGGGGAGCACCACACTTCGATCCGCCGGAGCGCCGGACCAGGTGGTTGCTTCGGTGGGGCTCCCGCATGACCGCGCGGTTTGCATTACCGTGAGCGGACGACGGGCGCGCGGAGAGGTGGCACGGGTTGGCTGTGACGATGCGGGACGTCGCGCTGCATGCCGGTGTGTCGCCGAAGACGGTCTCGAATGTGATGAACGGCTACCCCTACATCCGCGAGGCGACCCGACTGAAGGTGCTCGCCTCGATCGAGGCTCTCGGCTACCAGCTGAACCTCTCCGCCCGGAACCTGAAGTCCGGCCGCACCGGCATCATCGGGCTGGCCGTGCCGCGGCTGAACCTTCCGTACTTCGCCGAGCTCGCCGACGCCGTCATCGGCGCGGCCGAGGAGCACGGCCTGACGGTGATGATCGAGCAGACCGGCGCCGTCCGCGAACGAGAACTCGGCGCGCTCTCCCGTCCCCGTGGTCACCTGGTCGACGGCCTGCTCTTCAGCCCGCTCGGCCTCGGACCGGACGATGCCGACTACCTGCGCATCTCGACCCCGATGGTGCTGCTGGGCGAGCGGATCTTCCACGGCCCCGCCGACCACGTGATGATCGACAACGTCAATGGAACGCGGGCCGCGACCCAGCATCTGCTCCAGCTCGGCCGTCGCCGGATCGCGGTGATCGGTACGCATCCCGGCGAGGTGGTCGGCACTGCCGCTATCCGGTACGGCGCGCATCTGAGCGCGTTGGCGGAAGCCGGCGTGAAACCGGTGCACAAGCTGGCGGTTGAGGCCGGGCCGTGGCATCGATCCAACGGCGCCGACGCGATGGAGAAACTGCTCGCCTCGGGGGCGAAGTTCGACGCCGTCCTGGGCCTCAACGACACCCTCGCACTCGGTGCCATCCGGGTGCTGACCAAGCACGGGTTCCGTATCCCCGACGACGTGGCCGTGGCGGGGTTCGACGACATCGACGAGGCCAGCTTCAGCACACCGACGCTCACCACGGTCGACCCTGGCCGCGCGCAGATCGCCACTGCCGCGGTCGAGCTCCTCGTCGAGCGGATGAACGGCGACGACTCCGACCACCGCGAGCTCGTCATCCCCTTCGAGCTCCACCGCCGCGAATCCACCATCGGCTCCAACTCCTGACGCTCATCGACGCGCTGACGGCACGGTGTCAGCGACGGCGTCTTCGCCATCGCGATCACGCTGCTGGTGCTCGAACTGCATGTTCCCGAACTCGAACCGGGTGAGCGGCTCTGGCCGGCCTTGCTGCGCGAGTGGCCGCAGTTCGGCGCCTACCTGACCAGCTTCGCGATCCTGGGCATCATGTGGGTCAACCACCACTCGATGTTCCGGCAGATCCGGCGGGCCGACCGCGGGCTGATGTTCCTCAACCTCTTCTTGTACGGCTTCGAGCAACTCCGGACCCGCACGGGATCAGCGGTGGCCTGAACCGCCGCTACCGGACTTGCCCGAGCCACCGCCGCCCGACTTGCGCAGACCGCCCTTGTCGTCGCCGGGCTCGGTCGTGCTGGACGAGCCGGACTTGCGGAGACCGCCTTTGTCGTCGCCGGGTTCGATGGTCCCGCCACTGGAGGGCGTCGTAGTGCTGGTACGACGCCCTCCATGGTCGTCCGGGGTGGGGGTTGGGACGACCGTGGCGTTCTGGGGACGAACGCTGGCGGGAGGTGGGAACCAGAGCGGCGCGGGCGACTGCCCCGGCGTACCGGGGTCGAAGGCCGCCCACACCGCCGTGCCGCCCGCTACCAAACCGGCAGCAGCAGCCACCGCCAGCAAGCCGCTGCCGGTCCAGGTGAGATAGCGGGCGGGGCGGCGGGCGGAGTCCGGGTCGGCACTGCGCGCTTGCAGTACGACCGGCCGCCTTCTGCTGTCCTCTGATTCCATACTTCGATCGTGGTCCTGTAGGCAGGGCAGCCACCATCGGACCTTGGTACTAGTACCTGCGGGTGCCCCGCGGGCACTAGTCCGTCCGCCGCTGGGCGTGGCGCTGAGCCCAGAGGGCGGCCTGGGTGCGATCGGTGACGCCGAGGCGCTGGTAGACGTTGGTCAGGTGCGCCTTGACGGTTCGTTCGCTGATTCCGAGCCGGCGGGCTATCGACTTGTTCGGCAGGCCGGCGCCGACCATCTCCAGCACCTCCTGCTCCCGCTCGGTGAGCTTGGTCTCCGGGCCGGGACTGCGCCGGTTGGTGAGCAGCACACGCGCGGCCTTCGGGTCCAGCGGCGAACCACCGGAGACGACCTCGCGGATCCCGGCCAGGATCACCTCGGGCTCGCTGTGCTTGAGCAGGTAGCCCTCGGCACCGGCCTGCAAGGCATCCAGGATCCGCGCTTGATCGCTGAAGGACGTCAGCACCACCACATGAGCCGACGGCGCCACCGCGACGATCTGCGCTGTCGCGGAGATTCCGTCCGTCCCCGGCATCGAGAGGTCCATCAGGATCACGTCCGGTTCGAGCTCGGTCGCCATCGTGACCGCCTCGGCCCCGTCGGCCGCGGCTCCCACCAACTCGAGGTCGTCTGTGGTACCGAGCAGTTGCGCGAGCCCGGTCCGGACGATCGCGTGGTCGTCGACGATCAGAACCCGGATCATGCCACCGGCACCTCGACTTCCACTCGTGTCCCCTGGCCGGGCGCGGCCCGCACGGTCAGCATGCCACCTGACTGCGCCAACAGGTCGCCGATCGACCGAAGACCGAGATGTCCGCTGCTGTTCCGCTCGCCGAGCCGGGTCTCGTCGAAGCCACGCCCGTCGTCGTCGACGACCAGCCTGGCGCGCCCGTCCAACCGCTCCGCCTTGATCAGTACTTCGCGGGCGCCGCTGTGCGAGGCGACGTTCCGGACGATCTCCTGAGCGGCGCGGAACAACAGGGCTGCGACGGCCGGCGGCAGGTGCTCCGCGCCGTCGGTCTCCAGCTGTACTTCGACCCCGGTGCGCTCGAGCCCGGCGGCCAGCTCCGCCAACGCCGAAGCGAGTCCCTCCTCGGCCAGGTTGGGCGGGTAGATGTCGACAAGAAGCGACCTGAGCGAGCCGATACTGCCGCGCAACCGGCTGGCACTGTCAGCGATCAGTTCGGCTCGTTGCCCTTCGTCGGGACTGCCCAATCGCATCGCGTCGAGCGCGTAGTTGAGCCCGGTGAGTTCCTGGACCACGCCGTCATGCAGTTCGCCGGCGATCCGGCGGCGTTCCGCGTCGGAGGCGTCGACGGCATGCTGGAGGAGGCGTTCCCGCTCGCGCTGCTGCCGCTGCACCCGACGGGCGAGCGACCAGGCGAACGGGATCTGGACCAGCTCCAGCACGAGCAGCGCCCCCAACGAAGGCGGCGCGAACCGCTTCCACGCGGTCTGCCCTGCCTGGGTGACCGCCTGGTACTGGAAGTACGCCTCGAACAGCAGCGGTTCGTTGTTCGGGCCGTGGACCCCGACGTACACCTCGAGAAGTTTGCGGTAGGGGATCTCGAACCGGTTCTCGGGCCGGCTCAGGTCGCTGACCTCCGACTCGCTGCTGCCCTGGATCCGGAGTGCCTCCGCCTCCGCGGCGCCGAGCGGGAAGGTTGCCCCGATCAACCGTGGCTCGTCGGAATACACGATCTTGCCGTCCGCGTTCCACAGCTTCACCCGAACCAGGGAGCCCTGCAGGACGAGGTCGCGCATCGCCTTGTCGAAGCCGCTGAGGGCGGCGGGTTCGCCGGCCAGGACGAACCCGTTCAGCCGCGGCTCCACGACGCCGCGCGCCGTCACGAAGGCGACCTGCCGAGCCGACTCACTCGCCTGCGCGGTACCGGCCTGCCTGGCGATGAAGGCGATCAGGGCCGCCAGCGAGAGCAGCACGATCAACCCGGCGGCGGTGAAGCGCACCAGCAGTCCGACCGTGGAGATCGGCTCGCCCTTCGCGCGGGAACGGGGCAACAACCGTCGCAGATTCACCATGCTGGGATCGTAGGGCGCTGGGCCGTCGACGGGCAGCCCGACAACGGTCGTAGTACCAAGGTGCACTACCGGCATCTACCTGCCGACGATGAATGTTGTCGACATGAAGCTCCCACTCCCCCTCACCGTCGCCGGGCCCGCTGCCCGGGTGCAGGTCCCTGCACTCGCCGCAGCCGCGGGCCTGGTCGTACTGCGGGTCGGCGTGCTGCTGCTTCGTCCCTGGCCACTGGCGCTCGCGGTCGACCACGCTCTGGCCGGTACGCCGGGTTCGTGGGCAGGTTTCGATCCACTGACGATCCTGGTGCTCGCCGGCGCCGCCACGATTCTGCTCAGCGCCGCGATCGGCCTGCTCGACATGGCCGGCCTCCGTACTGCGGAAGGCGCGGCCGAGCGGATCGGGGCGTCGCTGAGGGCAACCATGTTCCACCAGGCGATGACCAGGTCCCTGCGCTGGCACGACCGGATGCGGAGCGGGGAACTCGTGTCCCGGCTGACCACCGACGTCGGCCGGCTGCTCGACGGGGTTGTTGCCGTCGCCACCTCGTTCCTGCCGGACGCGGTCATGCTGCTCGGCGTACTGGGGCTGCTGTTCGCCTTCGATCCCGGGCTCGCGGTGATCGGGCTGACCGTAGTACCGGTGTTGGCAGTGCTGGCCGTTCGGCAACGTCGGCGGATCCGGGCGGCGCAGCAGGAGGCGCGGGCGGAGTCGGGGCGGTTGGCCGGCGCGACGACCGACCTGCTGCGCAACGTGCGGGCGGTTCAGGCGTTCGGCCGGGCAGATCGCGCGACTGCGGTCTTCGGCACGCGGAACCGCGCGGTGCTGGATGTCGAGCTGCGAGCCGTCGATGTCGATGCTCGGTGGACTCCGGTCGCCGACATCGTGCTGGCTATCGGGTCGGCGCTCGTGCTGGTCGTCGGGGGACGCCACGTCCTCGCGGGAGTCCTCACGACCGGCCAACTCCTCGTCGTGCTGGCGTATCTGCGTGACTTGTACTCACCCGTTCGCGGGCTGACCCGGTTATCCGCAGTACTCGCCAAGGCCGGTGCGAGCGCTTCCCGGGTCCGGGAGGTTCTGGAATGCGACGAGGCTGTCGTCGATCGGGTCGATGCGCTGCCGGCGCCTGCGTTGCGCCAGGACGTGCGGTTCGAGGAAGTTGCCTTCAGCTACGAGGCCGCACATCCGGTGCTGACCGACGTCAACCTGCGGATCGTCGCCGGTGAAACCGTGTGCCTGCTCGGCCCGAGCGGTATCGGCAAGAGCACACTGCTCCACCTGCTGCTTCGGCTGTATGACGTGGATGCCGGACGGATCCTGATCGACGGGGTGGACCTGCGTGACTGTGATCAGCGCAGCCTGCGGGAGCGGTTCGCCTTCGTGCCCCAGGACCCCTGGCTGCTCGACGCGAGCGTCGCCGAGAACATTGCCTTCGGCAACCAGCATGCCACCCGGGCCGGTGTGCTCGCGGCCGGCCGGGCCGCGCTGGTGGACGAGTTCGTCGACCGGTTGCCGTTCGGCTACGACACGCCGCTCGGCGAAGGCGGGATCCGGCTCTCGGGCGGACAGCGCCGACGGGTCGCACTTGCCCGCGCTGCCGTCTCGGAGGCGCCGATGGTGCTGCTGGACGAGCCGACAGCGTCCCTGGATCCCCACTCGGCAGCAGCCGTGGTCGAGGCGATCCGGACCACCACGACGAACCGCACCGTGCTGCTCGTCACCCATGATCACGACCTGGCGGCGATCGCCGACCGGGTCGTCACGCTGCCCCCACGGCAGACCCATCAGCCCCCGCTCACCGCGGAACTCCAGCCCAGCGGAAGGAGGTGAGCATCATGCTCCGGATCAAGCCGACCATGCACCACGGCCACGGCGGCGGCCGGCACCACAGCCGCTCGCGCAGCCGCAGCCGTTCCCGCAGCCGCTCGCGCGACTGACCGAACCGGCCTGCCGACCGCCCACACCCCCCGGGCGCCGGCTGAGCCTGTAGCGGCTCGGAACTCCACACCCCCCACGGTGGAGTTCCGAGCCGCACTCGACTGAAGGAGAGGTGCGGGATGGAAGCAATCGACAGCGACGACGGCCTGCCGGTCTGGCAATCCGCCGAGGGGTGCGAACTACCGGGCGGCACGCTGGCGATCGAGCGGCTCGGCGTCGGGCGGCGGTGCGAGACCTGGCTCGTCTGGTCGCCGGAGCTCTGGTCCCCGGCGGTGCTCAAGCTGGCCCGCCCTCACCAGCTCCAGCATCCGCGCGCGGTGAAGTCACTCGGCCGGGAGACGGCGGCCTTGTCCGGCAAGCTCCATCCCGCGCTCCCGCGGCTGCTGGCCGACGGAACCCTCGAGCCGGCGCCGCATCTGCTGATCGAGTACGTGGACGGCCCGTCACTGGCCGAGGAAATCGACTTGAACGGCGCGCTCGCTCCCGCCGAGGTTGCCTTGCTCGGCGCCCAGCTCCTTCCCGCGCTCACGTCACTGCATCAGCGCGGTCTGGCTCATCTGGACCTCAAGCCGGACAACATCGTCCTGCTGGACGGCCACCCGATCCTGATCGACTTCGGCTCGGCCCGCCGCCTCGGCTCGCTCCAACCGGTCGGACATCCGGTAGGCACCCCCGGCTACGCCCCGCCCGAGCAGGAAGATTGCCAGCCGGTCTCCGTCGCGATGGACCTCTACGCCCTCGGAGCCACCCTCGCCGAGGCCCTCACCGGCGTACCAGCTGCCACCCCAGGCGACGGAGTACAGGCCGGCGCGGTGGCCAACGGCGTACCGGAACTCCCCGAGTCGCCGGTCGGGCGCGTCATCGAACGGCTGCTCGCGGATGACCCCGCCGCCCGGGGCAGCACAGCCGACGTACTGGTCGCGCTCGCAACCGCTGCCGGCGAGCTGAGGCCTTGGCCGGACTGGCTGGACCGCTACGCCGCGGTCCGCACACTTACCGAAGCCGGGAACTGAAGGCCGGGAGCAAGGTTTGCCGAACATTCTGCTGAGTTGCCTTGTCAGCCGACCGGTACGGCGTGGACGCTGAAGAGGCTGGTTCCGCAGCCTGCCGTGGGGAGATCCGATGTTCGACTACGACCTGGTGGTGATCGGCTCGGGACCCGGCGGGCAGAAGGCGGCGATCGCGGGCGCCAAGCTCGGCCGGAAGGTCGCGGTGGTCGAGCGCGGCTCGATGCTCGGCGGCGTCTGCGTGAACACCGGCACGATCCCCTCGAAGACCCTCCGCGAGGCGGTGCTCTACCTCACCGGTATGGCCCTGCGCGACCTGTACGGCGCGAGCTACCGGGTGAAGGCGGATATCACCATCGCCGACCTGATGGCCCGGACCCAGCACGTGGTCGGCCGCGAGGTCGAGGTGGTCCGCGCCCAACTGCTCCGCAACCACGTGGAGCTGCTGCAAGGCACCGCGAGCTTCCTCGACGCGAACACGATCCGGGTGGTCGGGTCAGGCCGCGGCGAGTCGAGCACGATCACCGCCGAGAAGATCGTGATCGCCACCGGCACCCGCCCGGCGCGGCCGCCGGAGATCGAGTTCGACGACCGGTATGTGCTCGACTCCGACGCGATCCTGAAGCTGCAGAAGGTGCCCAACTCGATGGTCGTGGTCGGCGCGGGCGTGATCGGGATCGAGTACGCGTCGATGTTCGCCGCGCTCGGCACCCGGGTCACCGTGGTGGAGAAACGCGACCGGATGCTGGAGTTCTGCGACCCCGAGGTGGTCGAGTCGCTGAAGTTCCACCTGCGCGACCAGGCGGTCACGTTCCGGTTCGGCGAGGAGGTCGAGCGGGTCGAGGTGTCCGAGCGTGGCACCGTGACCTCGCTCGCGAGCGGCAAGCGGATCCCCGCCGAGATGGTGATGTACTCCGCCGGCCGGCAAGGCGTCACCGACGAGCTCAACCTGGCCGCGGCAGGGCTCGAGGCGGATTCCCGCGGCCGGATCAAGGTCGACGAGCACTACCGGACGACCGTGGAGCACATCTACGCGGTGGGCGACGTGATCGGATTCCCCGCGCTGGCCGCGAACAGCATGGACCAAGGGCGCCTCGCGGCGTACCACGCCTTCGGTGAACCGGCCCGGGAACTGGCCGGGCTGCAGCCGATCGGCATCTACACGATTCCCGAGGTCTCCTACTGTGGCGCGACCGAGGAGGAGCTGACCCGCTCCTCCGTCCCGTATGAGGTCGGCGTCTCCCGCTACCGCGAACTCGCCCGCGGGCAGATCCTCGGCGACACCTACGGCATGCTCAAGCTGCTCGTCTCCACCGAGGACCGCACCCTGCTCGGCGTCCACGTCTTCGGCACCAACGCCACCGACCTCGTGCACATCGGCCAGGCGATCATGGGCTGCGGCGGCACGGTCGACTACCTCGTCGACACGGTCCTCAACTACCCCACCTTGTCCGAGGCCTACAAGGTCGCCGCCCTCGACGTCACCAACAAGATCAGAGCCCTCGAGTCCTTCGGAACTGAGTGACCTGTACGCCGGGCGCCACCTCGACCGCATGAGCACGGTGCTGCACGACGAGCAGTCGCTTCGCAGTCTCGGTGTCGGTTGGGTCAAGCGCTCGGATCACGCGGTCACGCTAACTTATGACCAGCTGCCCGCCGCTGAAAGCAGGATGCCGAGTGAACGCCGAGTGAATGCCAAGGTCTTCCGGGACGCCTGGGGTGTGCCGCACTTGAAGGCCGGTGATCCGCTCGCGCTCGCCTACCTCCAAGGGTCCAACGCGGCGGCCGACCGGGCCTGGCAGCTCGAACTGGAGCGACGCCGCTTCCTCGGCACCAGCGCCGCCTTCCTGGGCCGCGAGGCGGCGGGCTGGGACGCATTCGCCCGGCAGGCCCGCCTCGACGACACCGCGCAACGCTGCTACCAGGCCCTCGACGAGGAGACCCGGGAGTGGATCGCGGCATACGTTGCCGGCGTCAACTACGGCATGCCCGGCGGCGCCCAGCGTGCTCCGGAGTTCGCCGCGACCGGCCTCGAGCCGCAGGAGTGGGAGCCGTGGGCACCGCTCGGCACCTGGATGGCAATCCACATCCTGTTCGCCGGCTTCCCGACCAAGCTCTGGCGCGAGCAGGTCGTTCGCCACCTCGGCGACGCGGCCGTCGGCCTCTTCAACTCAGAAGGCCCCAGTACTGCGGGCAGCAACGGCTGGCTGATCCCTGGGGACCACACCGCGACGGGCGCCCCGATCATCGCGGGCGACCCGCATCGTTACATCGAGAGCCCCGGCATCTACCAACAGGTCCGGCTCTCCTGCCCCGAGTTCGACGTGATCGGCCTGGCAGTGCCGGGGATCCCCGGGATCGCGCACTTCGGGCACACCGGCAAGGTCGCCTGGGCGATCACCAACGCCATGGCCGACTACCAGGATCTCTTCAGCGAGAAGTTGCGGCGAACCGGGTCAGGAGTCGAGGCCCTCGGGCCGGACGGCTGGAAGCAGGCCTCCGTCCACACCGAGACGTTCGAGGTCGCCGGGGCCGAGCCCGTGGATGTCGAGGTGATCGAGACCGAGCGCGGACCGGTGATCATCGGTGGACCCGACGACGAGCAAGCGATCAGCCTGCGTTATCCCCCACGGGTCACCGGGCGACTCGGCTTCGAGGCGCTGCCAAAGTTGCTGCAGGCAACCACCGTGGCCGATATCGACGATGCCGTCGGCAGCTGGGTGGAACCGGTCAACGTGGTCATGGCGGCGGATACGGCGGGCGGCCTACTGCATCGAACAGCCGGACTGGTTCCGGAGCGCCACCCGGACAACCGGCTGCGCGTAGTACCGGCCTGGGAAGCCGATCATCAGTGGCAGGGCTGGCGGGACTCGATGCCGCGGGCAACTGTTGACGACGTGGCGGTGATGGCAAACGCACGCGAGTTGGCGGAGCCGCTGGGAGTGGAGTTCGCCGCTCCGCATCGGTCGCGCCGGATCCGTGAGCTGCTGACCGAGCGATCCGACTGGACTGTCGGGGAGATGGCGCTGATCCACACCGACACCTTGCTGGGGTCGGCCGGCTCGCTGCTGGATCTCCTGGTGGACTTGGAGGAGCTGACAACTCAGGCCAAGGATCTGCGCGTGCGGCTACTCCAGTGGAACCGCCGGATGGATGCCTCCAGCAACCTCGCCTCCAGCTTCGCGGCCGTGCGGAAAGGGCTGGTCCGGCGACTCGCCGAGCACCCGACGCTGGCGGTGCTGGACCAGGATCCCGGCTGTCCCGAGCTGTTCCTGCCGTGGATGGACACGCTCGCTCACACCGGGTACGCGTTGGAGAACCTGATCGCGACCGACCTGCTGCCGGACGTGAACATGCAATGGCTGGCGAAGGAGTCACTCGAGGAGGTCGCGAGCAGGAAGCCCCGCGGTCCTTGGGGAGACACGCATCAGCTGTCCCCCTTACACCTGCTCAGGGGCCCGCTGTTCGCGGCCGACGAAGAGCCGATCGATCTCGCGTTGTCGGGGGATCACCACTGCGTGCTGTCGACGTCGAGTCTGCCGGGTCTCACCGACGTCTGCATCCGGGGCTCAGCCGCGCGATACGCCTGGGATCTCGCCCGGCGGGAGGACAGTGCTTGGATCGTGCCGCTGGGGGCGTCCGGCGTACTGGGCGAGCCGCACCATCACGACCAGCTGCCGCTGTACCTGCGTGGCGAACTCGCTCCGATCGTCACGGACTGGTCCTCGCTGACGCCTGAGGATGCAGGCCGTGAACAGGTGATCGAGGGCTTCGGCACGGTTCGGATCGTGGCGGCTGACCCGGCTGCCGACCTCGAGTTGATCCACGGCTGGGTGACCGCCGAGCGCGCCCGTTTCTGGGGCATGGCCGACTCGTCCCGTGAGCACGTGCAGGAGATCTACCGGTTCCTCGACTCGTTGCCGACCCACCACGTCTACCTCGTCCACCTGGACGACGAGCCGGTCGCGCTGCTCCAGACCTACGACCCCGCCGCCGATCCGGTCGGCGAAGCCTACGAAGTGCGGGCCGGCGACATCGGCGTCCACCTACTGGTCGGCCCCGGCACACCGCGCCCAGGCTTCACCGGCGACCTCCTCACCGCAGTACTGCGATTCCTGCTGATCCACCGCGGGCACCCGCGGCTGGTGGTGGAACCCGACGCCCGCAATGCGAAGGCGGTCGACCGCTTCCGGCGTACCGGCTTCACCCTCGGCCCCCAGGTCACCATCACCCAGCACGACGGCACCACCAAACCCGCGCAGCTCGGCTTCCTCACGAGAGAGGCCTTCGATCGGGCGGTATCGGATCAGCCGGTGGAACCGCCCACCGCGGAATAGGCGGCCGACCGGTTCGCCGCTAGCGCTTCCCCGCGATGATGTCGCCCATCGCGTCCAGGGCGGGGTTGCGTGGTTTGCCCGGCTCGCTGCCGTCATCGAAATAGGCGCTGTGAGCGTCCAGGTCCAGACCCAGCGGGCCGTCCTCACCAGGCGGCGAGTCGAAGGTCCGACCGCCGAAGTCCGGGTCCGCGGGATCCGGACCGAGGATGTCGGTGAACGGCAGGCCGTGGTTCACCTCGTTGATGAAGTCGTTCTGCGCCACCGTCGAGTAGACCCGCTGAGGCACGACCGCCTGGTCGACGCCGTCCAGGTGCAGGTCGGTGGCGTGCTCGGCGCCGACGCCCGGGCTGGCGACGAAGACCAACCGGTCCGCGTCGAGGCTGCCGTCCCTGGCCGCATGGCCGACGGCTGTGGTCCCGTAGCTGTGACCCAGCACGGTGTTCTGCGACGGCGCTCCCTGATGAGTCGCCCGCAGCCCGTTCTGGAAGTCCTGCAGGGCCTTCTCGCCACCATCCGCGTAGCTCTCGGAGGTTGCGTCGAGCAACGAGTCCGGCGCGTCGTAGCCGAGCCAGGCCACCACCGCCGTCGACGGTGAGCCGGCCAGCTGCGAGGACTGCCAGAGTCTGTCCGAACGGTTCAGATCTCCACCGATGCCGCCCAGCGAGGCTCCCGTGCCAGGAACGGACGTCACGACGTTGGCGGCGGTATCGGGGTTGCCGATAGCAACGACTGCCTTGCCGTCACCCGTGGGATCGAGCTTCAGCAGGAACGCAGGCGGCTGTCCGGCTTTGGTGCTGTCCAGCCTGTTCTGGATCGCCTGCAGACCGCCCAGCTTGTCGTTGAGCTCGCGGAGCCTGATCTTGTCGGCGGGGTCCGCCCGGCGGGCGGTGTGGTCATCCTTTGCGACCTTCGCCGCCAGCTGGTCCCGCTGGGCAGTGAGGTCGGCGGTGGTCTGCTGGAGCCAGGCGCGGTTGGCCGAGTCGCGGATCGCCGCGGGAATTCCGTCCAGACCGCGGATCAGGTCCGGCGAATCGCGAAGGATCGTCGCCTGATCCTGCTGGCTGAGCTTGTCCCACCAGGCCTTCACCTGATCAGGGCTGGCGCCCGGCGGCGGCCCTGCGACCGGTCCGGCAACCGGTCCGGCGGCCGCACGAGCAGCCAGGACAAGAGTGTTCGCGGAGACCTGCTCCGCCATCGCGGCGGTGTACGCGTTGACCGCATTCGCCAAGGTGGTCACGAACGACGCCTGGAACGCCTCCTGCGCACCGGCCGGCAGGCCACTCAACCCCGCATACGCCTGAAGGTTGTCCTGGATCAGATTGCCGATCGCCGTCTTCGTCTGCACCACCGCATCCGCGAATCCTGCTGCCTGCCCTGCCAGCCCTTGCATGCCCTGCACGTTCTGTCGGGCTGAAGCCAGCACTCTCTCGGTGCTGCCCACCATGGCCGTGCCCGCGCTGTCCGCCCAGGTCGCGGGTATCGCACCCACGTTGAACTCAGCCGCGGTTCTGAAGGCGTCCCCTGCGCGCTGCCAGCCACCCGACAGAGCCCGGACCACGTCTTCATTCGTGTCGGGCCAACTGCTGAGCGCCTTGACGCGGGGCCACAGGTCGAGATCGCTGGGCGGTTCCTGAACAGGCATGGCAACGCTCCTCCCTCACTCCACCGCGCGGAATAGGCCCGGGTCGTCAACGGCGCGGTAGTCCCGCACACCTTGAGCGCCCGCTCCGGCCACCGTTTGGAACTGGCCGGGCACCGGATCAGCTGTCCCTCGGACAGCCTCGGTCGCAGGCTGGTAGTTCGCGCGGAAGGCCTGCCCCAGCGGGCCCGACCCGATCCCCGCTTCTGCCGCTGAGATGTCCCCCTTGGCTCCGGTCCAGCTGCCGGCCAGCGTGGTACCCGTCTCGGTCAGCGCCTTGAGCTGTGGCTCGAGCTCCTCGGGAAACATGTCCATCATGGCGCCGGTGGTCATCAGCGGCCTCCCGCTTCGAGCAGGTTGAGAACCGGGTCGAACGCCAGGTCCGCAGCCGCCCGGGTCGCCTTCGGCGAAAGGACCTCCCGGGTGAGCACGAAAGCCTCGTCGGCGGCCAGCTCGACCGCCTGCCGGATCGTTTCGACGATGTTCTGGGCCAACGCGCCCGCGTCAGTGGTCCGATAGATGCGTGGATCGAGCTCCAACGCGATCAACTCGCCCCGGCCGCCGGCGGTCACGGTGATCAAGCCGTCGTCGGAATCGGCGGTCGCCCGCACCTTGCCAAGCTCCTGCTGAATGGTGAGCAGATTCGTCCGCAGCTGCGCATGGTCGATCCGCGGCGCTGCTGGATAGGTTCGAAGGTGTTCCATCGTCGCCTCCTCGTCTGGATGCCGGATCAGTGTGGCGAACGGCTCGTCACCGCCGCTGGCCGTGACCTCTTCCGGCCAACGGACCGATGAGCACCTGTCCGGCTTCGGAGAATGCGGTGTGACCCTTCGCATCGCGCTGTCCACCGCGCTACTGGTGCTTCCCTTCACGACCGGTCTGGCCGTGGACGCCGCAGCCGCGCCACCCGCCGGGTTGTGTGTCAACGCGGAGCCGGGGCGGGCAGTGGTGCGGCAACTGCCTTGGGGACAAGAGATGTTGGAGGTGGAGCGCGTCTGGCCGCAGAGCATTGGTGCCGGAGTGTTGGTGGGCGTGGTCGACAGTGGGGTCGACGCAGACCATCCTCAGCTCCGCGGCGGCGGGAAGGTGCTCACCGGAGAAGACTTCTACTACGCGAGCGGCAGACTACGCGCCAACTTCGACTGCGACTCCCACGGCACCGGGGTCGCAAGCATCATCGCCGCCGCACCCGCCGGTGGGATCGGGTTCCACGGCGTCGCACCCGGTGCCCGGATCCTGCCTGTCCGAGTCACCGAGCGGGCCGCGAACGGTGCCGACAGCAACCAGGTCTCGCCCGTCGCCCTGGCCGAAGGCATCAGGTATGCCACCGATCAACGGGTGAAGGTGCTCAACCTGTCGATGGCAGGCAGCGTCGACTACCCGGCAGTGCGTTCCGCGGTCAAGTACGCGCAGGCCCACGACGTTCTGGTGATCGCTGCCGTCGGCAACAACCAGCGCGACGGCGCCGGCAGCGCGCCGTCCTACCCCGCGGCGTACGACGGAGTACTGGGCGTCGGCGCGATCGACATCAGCGGCGACAGGTTGAGCGGCTCACAGATAGGCCCGTACGTCGATCTGGTCGCGCCCGGCGGGCAGGTCCTCGCAGCAACCCGGACGAGCGGCCACACCTACCTGTCGGGGACGAGTTTCGCAGTACCGTTCGTCACTGGCACTGCTGCGTTGGTGCGGGCGGCATGGCCCCGGCTTACGGCTCAGCAGGTTCAGCAGCGACTGCTGGCCACGGCCGATCCAGCGCGTGGCGGCAGCGCAGCCCCGCAGTACGGCGCGGGTGTCGTCGATCCGTATCGGGCTGTCACAGAAGGGTTGAGTGCCACTCGTCCGGTGAAGGCGGGACCGGTGATCTCGCCAGGGCCGGATCCGCTTGTCGTCGAGGCTGCCTCGACTCGTGCTCGTCTTCTGTCCACCGCGTGGGCGAGGAGTCTGCTGATCGGCGGAGCCACGTTGCTCGTGCTGCTGGCAGCCATCGTCCTGCCTCGCGGCGCGCGGCGCGGCTGGAGATCTGCCCGGATCGTCCAGCTGCCGGCCGAACGCGGTCGCGATGAACCGCCGGACCAACTCTTCCTCCTTCCACCCCCTGCCGCGGAACGCTGAACCTCCGCCGCAAGCTGAATCGGCCCCGGTGCACGATGCACCGGGGCCGATCACTCAGGACTGTGGTCACCCGAAGCGGGCGGCGCTCCGGGCTACCGTGGCGGCGTTCTCCGCCACGGCCTGGACGGTGGCCTGCCTGACGGCCAGCTGCATCTCCTGGTGTGCGGCCGCGACCACACCCCAGGCCCTGCTGACCTCGCCGAACTTGGTACCGGCGCCGTCCTGCCAGTCCGCCTCGGTCAGCCCGGCGGTCCGGGCCCAGGTCTCCATGTCCGTCTGGACCTTCCGGTGGGTGGCCGCGACCTGCTCGGCCAGATCTCCCACCGCGGTGAAGTCACACAGCTTGCGTGGCATTCTCGTTCCTCTCCCGTCAGGCCAGCTGGCCGTTGAAGGCCGGCGCCTCGACGCCGTTGAACGTACTGGTCATCGTCAGGTCGGTGTTGGTGTAGTCGCCCTCGGCCGATTTGGTGTCGACGCCGACCTTGTCCAGCGCGGTGATGAGCTGGGCCATCCCCGTCTGCCATTTGTCGTGCGCGCGGTTGAAGGCCACGGACTGGTCCATGTCCCAGCGGGCCGGGATCACCGCGCCGACCTGCCCGGCCAGCGCGCCGGCGCTGCCCTTCAACCCCGACGAAACCGACGTCGACATCGCATGTGCGTGTTGCGCGGACTCTGTCAGCAGATCCATCTGGTCGCCGATTGCCATGATGCTCCTCTCAGATCTTCGGGTCGGCCGGGAGGGAGGTCTCCTGAACCGCCGCACTCGAAAGTAGGCAGCAGTCACGCCCGCGCGAGACCGGCGGCACGTTCCTGCCAACCAGCCGTGGGCGGCGGAATGCCTTCCTAGGCTGGACTTCCCGCTGCCGAGACAAGGAGGCCGCCGACGTGGCCACCATGATCGTGAAACGGCCCCTGCGCCGCCCTGCCCCGGAGTTGCCGTCCGGCGAATTGTTGCTGGAGGCACCACCCGAGATCCCTACCGCCACTGGCCGGCAGTGGACCCAGGCGCTGATGATGCTGCCGATGGTCGCGATCATGGGCGCGATGCTGCTGACCTTCTCCGGCACGATGCGCGGCGGTATCCGGCTGGTCGTCTTCGGCCTGTTCGGTGCCGCGGTCGTCGGCATGGTGGTGGTATCGCTCTTCCAGGCCGGCGGGGCGAACCGGCGCGAGATGGGGATCGCGCGCCGGACCTATCTGCGCCACCTGGCCCAGCATCGCATCCGGCTGCGTCGATCGATCTCGCGGCAGCGTGCGGCGATGCACTACCTGCACCCTGATCCGGCGGTGCTGTGGGTGCTGGCCAAGAGCTTCCGGCTCTGGGAACGTCGCCGTGACGACCCGGACTTCGCGGTGGCCAGGATCGGCACCGGGGCCCAGAGCACGCCGGTGAAGTTGGTGCCGCCCGACACGCAGCCGCTCGAACGGCTGGAACCCCTGTCGGCGTTGGCATTGCGACGCTTCGTCTCGACGTACGCCGCCGTCCCCGATCTGCCGCTGGCGATCGCCGTCAACGGCTTCAGCCGGATCTATGTCCGCGGAGACCACGACAGGTCACTCTCGATGGCCCGCGCGCTGCTGGGTCAGCTCGCCACCCTGCAGGCACCGGACGATCTGCGGATCGCCGTCTGCACCGGGCAGCAGAGCCGCCCGGAGTGGGACTGGGTGAAGTGGTTGCCGCATGCCCTGCACCCGCACAAGACCGACGCACTCGGTCCGGTCCGGCTGGTGGCTCCATCCGTCACCGGGATCGAGGCGATGCTGGACGATCTGCTGGCGAACCGTCCCCGGTTCGACCCCGGCAACGATCCGAGGACTTCCGGCACCCACCTGGTCGTCGTACTGGATGGGGGCGCGGTCGAAGGATCCGATCACCTGATGACCGGTGGAGGTGTCGAAGGCGTGACGGTGATCGATCTGACCACGCCTCCGCCGCGCGTCCTGGACCCGAGCTGCATCGTCCTCGAGGTCAGCGAGGACGGCGGCCTGCGCAGCGAGACGATGGACGGCGAGACGGACCTCGGCCGGGCGGATGAGCTGGCGATCGAGGTGGCCGAGGCGCTCGCCCGTCAGTTGGCGCCGCTGCGGCTGACCACGCAGGCGGTCGGCGAACAACCCCTGAGCGCCGAGCTCGGACTGTCCGAGCTGCTGGAGCTCGGGGACCCCTACGCGTTCGATCCCGCCGCCACCTGGGTGCAACGGCCGAACCGGGACCGGCTGCGGCTTCGCTTCGGCATCCGCCCGGACGGTACGCCGATCGAGATCGATCTGAAGGAGTCCGCCCAGGACGGGATGGGGCCACACGGCCTGCTGATCGGTGCCACGGGTTCCGGCAAGAGCGAGCTGCTGCGCACCCTGGTCCTCGGGCTGGCTGTCACGCATCCGCCTCGGTCGTTGAACTTCGCGCTGGTGGACTTCAAGGGTGGGGCGACCTTCACCAGGCTGGACGCCTTGCCGCACACCAGCGCGGTGATCACCAACCTGGCCGACGAGTTGCACCTCGTCGACCGGATGACCGACGCGCTGAACGGCGAGCTGCTCCGGCGGCAGGAACTTTTACGGGCTGCTGGCAACTATTCGTCGTTGCGGGACTACGAGAAGGCCCGGATGGCCGGGGTACCGCTGGCCGAGGTGCCGACGCTGCTGGTCATCGTCGACGAGTTCAGCGAGTTGCTCAGCGCGAAGCCGGACTTCATCGAGACCTTCGTCCAGATCGGCCGGGTCGGACGCTCCCTCGGCGTACATCTGCTGCTGGCCAGTCAGCGACTGGAGGAGGGGCGGCTCCGTGGTCTCGACACCCACCTGTCCTACCGCGTCGCGCTGCGCACCTTCTCCGAGGCGGACAGCCGGACGGTCCTCGGCAACGGCGACGCCTTCCAGCTGCCGAGACCGCCCGGCCACGGCTTCCTCAAGTCGGGGACCGAGCCGCTGGTGCGGTTCAGATCGGCCTACGTGTCTGGTGTGCACCGACGGCCCCGGACCCCGGTGGTCGGGCAGGCACCGGGCCCGGTGCTCGAGCTGATGGAGTACTCGACCAGCTACCAGGCACCGGCGGTCGACGAGCACGAGAACCCCGAACCGGTGGAGACCGATGACGACGCGATCGGCGAGAGCCTGCTGGACATCCTGGTCGACCGGCTCAGCGGTCAGGGCACTCCAGCCCACCAGGTCTGGCTGCCGCCACTCGACGAGTCTGCCTCGATCGGCGAGCTGGTCGGCCCGCTGACGATCGATCCGGAGCGTGGCCTGACCACCGCCGCTCCTGAACAACGCGGCGGCCTGCAAGCCGTCGTCGGCCTGGTCGACCGACCGCTGGAGCAGCGGCGGGACTCGCTGCGGCTCGACCTGTCGGCCGGAGCCGGCCACGTGGTCGTGATCGGCGGCCCGCAAAGCGGCAAGAGCAACGCCCTGCAAGCGATCGTCGCTGGACTTGCCCTCACCCATACGCCGACCGAGGTGCAGTTCTACTGCCTGGACTTCGGTGGTGGTTCGCTGTCGTCGCTTCGCGGTTTGCCGCACGTAGGTGGCGTGGCCGCCCGTCAGAGCACCGGCGCCGTACGCCGGACCGTGGCTGAGGTGGCCTCCCTGCTGGCCCGTCGCGAGCGCCAGTTCGCCGCACACGAGATCGACGGCATCGCGGACTACCGGCGGCAGCGCGCAGCCGGGCGGTTCCTCGACGACCCGTACGGCGATGTGTTTCTGGTGGTGGACGGCTGGGGGACCCTGCGTACCGAGTTCGAGGACCTCGAGGCGACCATCGCCGACCTCGCCGCGCGCGGCTTGTCGTACGGGGTCCACGTGGTGCTGAGCTGCGCGCGGTCCTATGAGCTGAAAATGAACATCCGTGACCTGCTCGGCACCCGGCTGGAACTGCGGCTAGGTGATCCGCTCGACTCGATGACCGATCGGATGACCGCGCTGAGTGTGCCGGAAGGTCGGCCCGGGCGCGGTGTCACCAGCACCAGGCACCACCTGCTGATGGCACTTCCCCATTTGCCTGAGGCAACTACGGGGACGGCCGGTCTGGTTCGCGCCGTCGCGGAGGCCTGGCGGGGCGAGTCCGCGCCACCGATCCGGCTGCTGCCGGCCGAGCTGCCCTACGGCGCGCTGCCGGAGCGGGACCGCCCCGAACGGACCGGCCACCGACTCACCATCGGTATCTCCGAGCAGGATCTGGAACCCGTCCAGCTGGACTTCGCCGCGGAGCCACACCTGTTGCTGTTCGGCGATGCCGAGGCCGGGAAGACCAACTTCCTGCGAGTACTGGCCCGGCGGATCACCGAGAGCTATCAGCCGGCCGAAGCGCGGATCCTGCTGGTCGACCACCGACGCGCTCTGCTCGGCGAGGTCAGTCCCGGCCACCTGATCGGGTACGGCACGGACCGTGGGGTCACCACCGACCTGATGAGGGAAGCCGCGCGCGGAATGGCCGAGCGACTGCCACCGAAGGACGTGACGCCGGAGCAGCTGCGGCAGCGGAACTGGTGGAAGGGGCCGGAGCTGTTCATCATGATCGACGACTACGACCTGGTCGCGACGGCGATGGACAATCCGTTCCTGCACCTCCTCGACTACGTCCAGCACGGCCGGGACATCGGGCTGCACCTGATCGTCACCCGCCGGATGAACGGTGCCGGGCGGGCGCTGTACGAGCCCTTCATCGCCAGGATGCGCGACGTCGGATCCCCGGGCCTGATGATGTCCGGCGACAAGCTGGAAGGCCCGCTGCTGGGCGGCTTGAAGCCCGAGGCGCTGCCGCCCGGCCGCGGCCACCTGGTCCGCCACCGAGCGGGCACCGAACTGGTCCAGCTGGCGTGGCTGCCGAAGGCGGAGTGACCGTGACCGGAAGCTGTCGCCCACCGCCCGGGGCGGGGCAGTGCCGATTTGCTGGAAACGACCCTTCACCGAGCACCGAGCGGGAGACCTGATGAGTGCAGCACTGTGGATCGAGGAGACGCAGGCGATGAGTGATTTCGCCGGCGCACTGAAGAACCCGAACCTCGGGGTGATCAAGGCGGACGCGATGAAGGCCTGCGGCGGGCTGCCGGAGTGCGCCGCGCTGGCGACCGGCGTCAACGAGCTCTTCGCGAAAGGGCTCGCCTTCCTCACCGACGTGGACCAAGGCTTCAACGCCTTCAAGGACATCGTGGCGCAATGCCAGAGCGACTACCTGAGCAACGACACCACGCAGGCCGAGAAGATCGCGACGACCGCACACCACGCGGTCGGCGAGGACTACCTGCCCGGCCTGGTCGGCACCCCCGTGCCCGCCGGTACTTCGGCGCTTGCCGGCGAGCAGCCGACCGGGATGCGCGGGGTGCTCGACCCGCTGCTGCGGGCCGGCAGTGCAGGTGGCCCGCGATGAGTGTGCTGGACGAGCACCTGAAGATCGTGGAGGCCGAACTCGCGCACGCCGCCGGGTACCCTGACCTCGTCACTACCTGGAACAACTTCAAGACCGAGGTCGGCAACGCATCCGACATCCTGCAACAGTCGACGAACGCCTTGCACGCCGAGTGGATGGACGATGCCGGCGACGCTCTGGCGTCCCGGACCGAACGGGCGCGGGGTTCGCTGCAGGTCTGGCGCAACGCTCCGGACATCGCCCCGACGCTGGACGGCCTGAAGAGGAACATCCAGACCGCACGGGACCAGATCGAGGCGCTGAAGGCGGAGTACGACCAGCTCGCCGCCACGACGTACAACGCCGCGGATGTCGAAGGCGGCGTGGCAGCGATGGGACTGGCCAGGCAGGCCGAGATCCCGGCGATCTCCGCCGGCATCCTGAAGGCCCTCGGCCAGCAGCTGGCTGATGCCGGGAGTGCCATCGCCGGGTCCGCTCCGACCGTTCCCTGGACCGGGCCTGAGAGCACCGGCGCACCGGCTGCCACCCGCACTGCCGGCGGCGCCTCCCCAGCCGGGGCGGGACCAAGCGGCGCCAACCCGGCCGGTGCAACCCCGGCGGGGGCTACACCTGCCGGGGCCACCCCGGCCGGTGCTACTCCTGCCGGTGCCACACCTGGTAGTGCCCCGGGTGCTGCCACTCCGGGTGGTGCTACTCCGGGAGGCGCGACGCCAGGAGGAGCTACACCGGGCGGTGCTATGCCGGGCGGTGCTATGCCGGGCAGTGCTACACCGGGCAGGCCGGGCGCCACGCCTCCGGGTGGGCCCGACCTGTCGGGAATGCCTACCGCTCCGTCGCCCGTGGCGCCCCCGGCGGTCACCCCGCCGCCTTCGGCGACGCCGCCCCGGCCGATGATTCCGCCGCCGTTGCCGCCCCTGATGCTGCCGCCCCGGACCAACACCCCGCCGCTGACTCCGCTCCCGCCCGGAGCATCGGGCGTCAAGCTGCCCGGTGTCACCGGTGGCCTCGGTGGCCTTGGTGGCCTCGGTGGCGGAGGCTCTCGCGGCGTCGTTCGACCGGACCTCGGGAGGCTCAACGCTGTTCGTCCCGAGCAGTTGGAAGGCCCGGGCGGGTCCGCTCAGGCGACCAGGAGTCTGACTGGCCGGGCGCTCACACCGCCCGCGGAGGCACCGGTGCCACCGGCCGCGTCCGCGCCACCAGTTGCTCAGGGCAACAACGCGGGCCGGATGACACCACCGATGATGCCGCCGACCGGACTTGGAGGAAGCTCGACCGGCGGGCCGCGCCCTGGCACGGCGGATCGACAGGCACCGGGTCGCGGCAAGCCAGCCGGCGGCGTCCCCGGCGTACCGCCCAAGTTGCGCGGACGGTCGGGCCAGGCAAGCTTCCCGGTAGCGGCCGCGGGCAAGCAGCGCAGGCGTCAGGAGACCGAGGAGGGAACGGTCCAGTTGCTCGACGACGAACTCTGGCAGGTGGAAGCGGCACCCACTCCGCCAACGCCGGCAACTGCGGCGCCCACTCCACTCAGACGAGTCCGGCGCCCGTCGGTCTGAACCGCGAACCGCCCCTGCTGATCCATCAGCAGGGGCGGTTCTCTGTGCTCGGCCAGCGACCGGTGGTCTGTCGCCCAGCGGCTGGTGCCGTCGGCAGGTGGCGGTGCTGGGGTCAGCGGGTGAAGACTGTTGCGGAGCGGCTGGTGCCGTCGGCAGGTGGCGGTGCTGGGGTCAGCGGTGGTGAAGACTGTTGCCGAGCGGCTGGTGCCGTCGATAGGTGGCTGTGTTGGGGTCAGCGGCTGGTGGCGTTCGGGATCGGGTGACGTGCGGCTTCGGCGTCGAGGCCGTCGCCGGCTGGGATCCGCGCGACCAGCCCGGCAGGCATCCGTACTGTTGCGACACCGGCATACCCCAGCGCATCGAGAAGATCCGCTCCGGCCAGCGGGTAATACACGCCGAGGTCGCTGACCAGCCCGACGGCCGGTGCAGGCGTCCCCGTCGACGGCATGGTCTCCACCAGGGCAACCTGCCCGGGCGGAACCACGACGCGATCGGCGAGCCGGGTACCTCGCGTAGTGCTCGCTGGTGTGGCGGTCCGCTCGTCCTTGGGCGGCATGTCGACCTCGACGGCAAGTCGCGGCACGGCCTGACCCGGATCGAACGTGGCGCAGAGCGCAGTACCGGCGTCGCCGGGATCCACGAAGCTCGGGCGAGCGGATGGTAGTTGCCCTGGGCCAGCTGGTGCCGCCGCGGCGAGGTTGGCCCGGCCCGCTTCGATCAGTCCTAGCGGTACGCCGACCGGCTGGCGGCCGCCGTAGGCCTTCTCCGTCGGGGCGAAGGCGAGCTGTATTTCGTACTGCAGCGGGCTGAGCGGCCGCAACTGGTCCCGATCCGCCAAGTAGTACTGCGGGTTGCCGCCCGACGCCGACAGAACCATCAGCTGCCCGATTCGCAGCCCTGGTTGAGTCGCAACAGCGCGGGAGGGCTTCCCCAGGTCGGTAAGGCGGATCGGCTTCAGCGCGTCCCCGACGGGCAGCGCGTCCAGCAGCTCGGCCGCGACTGTCGCCCTGGGCTCCGAACGCAGTGCGAGCCCGAGCGTCACGGTGTCGGATGCGTCGATGCGATGCCGGTAGCCGTTCCACAGCAAGTACTGGTCACCCGTGCGTTCGACTGCCACCAGTAGCGCGTCCGAGTCGACCTGCCGGGCGTTGACGGGTTGACGGCCGACCATCAGCACGGACTCCTCCACCATCGCACCCGTCTCGTCCTTGCCGGGCGCGGAGCAGATCGACCAGCCCGAGACAAGCACGCCGTTCGGCCCGGGCAGCGAGTCCGGCGCATCTTCGATCCCGATCCGCGGCCCCCTGGTGACTCCGGCCAGAGAGTTTCGCGAGACGTTCATCAGGGGTGCGTGCTTGTTGAGTGCCAGCAGCGCCGAGACGTAGTTCGTGACCGGATGCAGCCGTCCGTCCAGGTAGACGAAACGGGTGCCGGTCTCCTTCTCGACGATGATCGACTCACCGTCGCGCCAGGCGTTCTTGCCACCGGGAGCGATCAGACCGAAGACGCCGAACCCGGCCAGCACCAGCACGGCGACGGCGACACTGCCGATCGCCGCAACAGTCGGCCGACGGAACGGCGGCTGCTCCGGATCTGATTCGCGGATGACCAGCGCCGACACCACCCGCTGGACCAGGAACTGGTACGCCTGCAGTTGGTCCCGTTTGGTCGCCATCTCAGCCTCCCAGTCCGCGCAGTACGGCGTAGAGGCCAACCACGGCACAACAAGTGGGAACCACCGCCAGTACGACGAGCAGCTCGAGTAGTTCGCTGTAGCGACCGATGTACGGCGTGAGCTGCCGGGTGCTGGCCAGGATGCCCGCCAGCATGATCAGGGCACCAACCAGCAGCAAGAGCGGTCCAACCAGGGTCAGGTGACCTGCGGGGTCGCCGGACATCAGCGGCCCCATTGCGAGCGCTACCGCTCCTGCTGCGCCGACGGCGATCACGGGTAGCCGGTGCCGGACGACCGGGTAGAGCCGTGCACGGAGCAGATGCCCCGCGGTCAGGACGCCGACGTACCAGTAGGCGGCCGTCTGACCACTGCGGACCAACAGGAGTTGGCAGACCACCCCGGCTACGGCCGAGCCGGCCAGCAGACCTGTCAGCAGCGCGTCTGCGCGGACCACTGCCTGGTAGACGGTCGACCGTGGCGTCTGTGGATCGTCTCTGACCAGGTCCGCGGTAGTCAGCGGCAGGTCCGGCATCGGGACCCGCCCGAGCCGGATCGAGAGCGAGCCGAACATCGGAGAGAAGGCCAGCAGCGCGCCGATCAGAACAGCGGCTGCTTGGTGTGGCGCAAGGGCGTCGATGGTCGCAAGCCAGCCGCCGGTGAAGCCCAGCAGACCAGTGACCACGGCGCTGGCGAACAGGGCCGGGCGGTCTGCGATACCGACGAAGCAGGCGATACCGGCCAGCACCAGGGCGGCGCTGCCGGTCAGCAGTTGCGGCGTACCGAGCTGGAGGAGCGAACGTTCTCCAGCCGCCAGGAAGGCTCCACCGACAGCGGCGAATGGCAGACCGACCGCCCCCAGCACAGCGCCGAGCGAGGAATCAGCCAGCGATCGGGACACCGCAGTACCGGACAAGGTGAGTACGGCGGCGATCCCCAGCGACCACCAGGCCGCAGCTCCGGCAGGTGTGGTCGTTCGCAGTACCGCGACGAGGACCAGCAACATGCAGGCGGCACCGCCGGTCACGCCTGCGAGGCGGGTGTGCCGCGGGGTCCACGCCCGCCCGGTCCGGCCTGCGCCGGTGGCGATCGCGTCGACCACGTCGTCGTACTCGAACTCGGGCCACTCCGTGGAGCGCGGCACCAGGTGCAGCACCTCGCCGTCGCGGACGCGGTGCGAGCCGAGTGTGAGCCCGAGGTCGAGCAGCGCACCATCGGCGCGGCGCAGCACCCAGCCGCCTCCCAGCGCGCCCTCGTCAGCCAGTTGCTCACCGGCGTACAACAGCAGCCCTGGCACGATCTCCGCGACTGCTGACTGTTCGGGTAGTGCGACATCGATGCGGCGCCGGGGAGCCGCCACGGTCACCCTGACCAGACCCGTGGTTCTCATCGGATCACTCCTGTTCCCACCCGCCTGGCGCGGGTGGTTCCACCCTGCCGCCGGGCCTCGGTTCCCGGCCTGCCGCGACAGGTTCCTGCCGCTGGGATCCGTGCGCCGCCGAGGCTTCTAGGCTGGGCGCGATCCAGGACGGGAAGTGCGATGCGAAGATGAGTGTGATGGCTGAGATTCCGCTCACTGCACTGGTTCCGCGGGCCACGGGGCCGGTGGCAACGGTGTATGTGCTGGCTCTGCGGGGTGGTGGGCGGACGGCTGCGGTGAAGGTGTACCCGCAGCCACTGGATCGGCGTACCTACAGCGGGTTGGAAGTCGAGCAGGCCAAGCTGGCCGGCTTGCGATCGGCGCCGTCGATCCTGCTGGTCGACTCGATTGACGAGTTGCCGGACGGGCGGACCGGGTTGCGGATGGAGTTCTGTCCGCAGTCGCTCCCCGACCTCGTGGCGCGGGGTCCGCTGCCGATCGGCGACGTCGCGGTGCTGGGCCAGATTCTCGCGTCCGTGCTCGCCCAGGCGCACGACATCGGCCTGGTGCACGGCGGGGTCACCCCGGCGAACGTGCTCGAGCGCGCCAACGGTCAACCGGCGCTGAGCGACTTCGGCCTGAGCCTACGGCTGCGGTTTGCCCGCGATCTGAGGGGCGACGCGGCGTACACGGCCCCCGAAGTACTGCGCGACGGGGAGCTCTCGGAGGAAGCGGACGTCTACGGGCTCGGCGCGGTGCTCTACCTGGCTCTGACGGGCCATTCGCCTTTCCCTGCAAGGACAGGCGAGACGACCGACGACGTCGTGCTGCGGGTGCTGCGTGAGCCGGTTCCGGACGTATCAGGTCGGGACATACCACCGGCGCTGACTGCCCTACTGCTCCGGATGATGGCCAAGGAGCCGGCTGAGCGGCCGGACGCGGCGGAGGTGGTCCGTGAGTTGGAAGCCCTGATGCTCAGGGCGAATGAGCCGGCGGCCGACGACCTGGACTGGGACGATTTCAGGGACGAGCTGGCAGCGGCCCGCGTCGCGCAGGTAGCGCCTGCTCTGAGCAGAGCGCCGGTGGCCCAGGCCGGGAAGCTCCGCAGGAAGCGGCTACCGAAGGGTCTCGTGATCGCTGCGGCGGCCGCCGTGGCCCTAGCGGCTGTTGTGCCAGTCGTCCTGCAGCCCTGGAAGCACAGCAGCCAAGCACAGCCGACTACTACCCGGCCGCCGGTTCCATCCTCCATCTCCCCCACGCCCGCAGCAGCGCAAGCCGTGCAGCTGGAATTGAAGCCGCCCAAGGACAACGGCACCTCGGTGCTGCTTGAGTGGAGCAGCTCCAAACCGCTCAACTATGCGCTATATATCGCTGAGCAGGGCGGGCAGGCAGCACGGACCAGCTATCGCGGCACCGGCACGTCGATGACCGTCACCGTGACGCCAGGTCTCAAGTACTGCTTCGAGGTCCAAGGCACCGACGGCAACGCCATCTACACCAGCCTGCCGAGGTCCATCCGCGGCGCCACCTGCAAGAGCTAGTGGACACGGGGGTACTAGAAGAGGCTGCGGACTTCCAAGGCGGCGTGCAGGCGGGCTGACCACGGACGCGCTCGCAAGCCCCGGCGTACCTCCCGTACGCCTGCCCAGGCCTCACGGCTGACGTGCGGATCCATGGGACCACCGGACCACAGCGCCCGGTCCACCGACCCTGCCACTGTCGCCAAACCGGCACGGGCTCGCTCGTCGGCAACGTCGGCCGAGGCCGTCCCGAGATCCCGCACAGTCATACCCGGGGTGACCACCACACCGTGCGCCCGCAGGCGATCCCGTGCCTCAGCCCAAGCTCCGACCACCGCCGCACTGCCCGTACGCCGTTGACGCCGCAGTGCGCGGGCAGACTTCAGCAGCGGCACGCCGAACAACCACAGCAACAACAGCGCGGCCAACACCACAAACGTCCCGAATACAGGGAAATCGAACCCGCCCCAGCTGCGGTTGCCCCCGTCATCTTTCGCCGGCGGCGCTACAGCCGGGTCCTCGATCTGGTTGACCGGTGGAACCTTTGCCCGCGCTTCGTCCGTCACGTCCGTGTCGCTACCCGGTACTACGGGCTTCCCGACCTCGGCTTGTCCGGCCGGATCGAGCGGCCACCAACCGACGCCCTCGACTGCTACTTCCGGCCACGCCAAGGCATCCCCGTCGCGCACTGTGTACCAGCCGTCCGCGTCTGCCTTCGCCGGCGTGCGGAAACCGACGACCAGCCGAGCAGGGATCCCATTGGACCGCGCCATCGCGACATAGCCGGCGGCGAACTGTTCACTCGTACCAGGCTCGTCATCCACCAGGAACCGCTTCAGCTGCGGCCAACTGTGACCCGTCGGCAGTGGTTCGGCAACGGCAAGCTTGTACCGCTTGCGCATGTAGGTCTCCAGGGCCAACGCTGTCGCGAAGGTGGCTCGCCGACCCGCGAGCGCCTCGCTGGCGACTGCGGCGACCTCGTTGGGCGCGGCACCGAGATCACCGAGTCCGTCGGTGGCATCCGGTTCGACCCCTGCCCTCAGCAGATAATTCGCATCGACAACCGGCTTCGACCAGGTCAGCTCATACTTGTCCGGCGCTTCCGCCGTCAGCAGCGTGCCACCGACCGGTTCGATCTGCGGCTCGATCGCACCGGAGACGGCAGCCGGCAACAGCTGCCCGGGCAACCAGGGACCGGTCAAGCCCTTGAGTTCTACCTCGGCCTGCTGCGTCGTGACGGACACGTCCACCTCGGCGCCCGGCGCCAATTCGGAACCCATCCGCAGGAACGGGTGACTAGTCGTCCAGTTCGCTCCGTCGAAGTCGTCGAGCGCGACCTGCCGCCAGCGGCTGACCGGCCCGGCTGACTTGTAGCGGAACACCACCGTCTGCGCGTTCCGCGGGTTGAGCCGGCCGGCGAGCTCGTCGAGTGGGCTGGTCAACCGGTTCGTCGGAGCCGCCGCGCTCTGTGCCTGCTGCAACGTGTACGGCTTCCGCCCGACGGGATCGACCGAGCTCACCACCAGGCTGCCGACAACCGCAACCACGGTGACGACACCCAAGGCCAGCAGAGGCGTCCAGCGCTGAGCCTTGTCGCTGCGAACCCGGTCAGGCAGCAGCAGCGCCGCCACCACCGAACCGTAGCCAATGGCAACCAAGACGGCGGCGAGCCCCGTCAGGGCGATGTAGAGCTGGCTGACGCCGACCACGATCAAGGCCGGCAGGACGGCCACCAGCGGCGGCGTACGGTCGAGGAGCTCGAGGCCGAGCAGGCACGCCAGCAGGACCAGCAGCGGGATGAAGACCAAGAGGTCGGGATCAGGTCGGGCCGGCCAGGTCGACTCGAGCGTCAGCTGCCAGGAGGTCAATCCACGGCCGAGCGCGCGGACCGACCCGACGGTCGGCAGTCCGGCCACAGTCGTTGCCCTCAGCACAGTTTCGACGACCGCCAGCAGACCGCTCAGCGCCACGAGCAGAGGCCGCCAGGATGACAACCCGGGCCGATAGCGGCACAACTCCGAGACGGCATAGACGACCAGACACACCAAGCCGAGCGGGACGATCAAGGATCGGAACCCGAAGACCGGGCCGAAACAAAGCCCCGCGATCAGCGCGGCGACGATCACAGCCAGCGTCCGTCGTCGAGTGCTCACCCGATCACCCCGCTCCACTGCTGCAACGCCTCTGCCGCGTCAGCGGCCAGGATCACCCGAGCTCCGAGGATCGGCGCGACACCGTGCACCGGCCCGAGACCGAGCACCGTCACCGAGCTGTAGCGGACCAATAGCGGCGCGAGATCGGCGGCGGTCCCGCGCACTCCGGTGACGACCACGATGGCGCCGCCGCTGGACGCACCAGTCGTCAGCGCGCGCGGTAGCAGACCAGACCGTTCGTCGCTCTGCTCGGCTACACACAACTCGTCCAGGAACTGCCGCGATGCGAGCGCCCCACCAGGAGCGGCCACGTCCGCACCCGCCGAGGTGAGCAGCCTGCACCGGTGGCCCGCCATCGACGCCGCGAACAGGATCGAGGCAACGACCTCGACTCCTTCCTCAAAGGTTGCTGCAGGCAATGGGTCGGTCCGGGTGTCGAGCAGCACGGTCAACCTGGGCTGGTCCGGATCGACGAAGTCCCGCACCATCAGCTGACCGGTTCGCGCCGTCGCCTTCCAGTGCAGGTGCCGCACCTCATCACCCACGACGTACGGGCGGACGTCGCGCACGTCGGCGGATCCGCGCAGCGAGTCGTCCGCAGTACGGCCGACGTGGTGATGTCGTGGGCGCCCGGCAACCACTGTGCGGGTCGCGTGCCGCTTCGGGTGGACCCAGAGTGTCGCCGTTTCGCCTGTGGCCAAACGGTTCCTGGCCAGGCCGAGCGGATCGCGGCGTTCCAGCGTCAGAGGTCCGACCTCGATCCGGCCGCGCCGCGAGGTCGGCAATTCGTACCGGTACGTCGCCTCGCTGTCCGGGCCGAGTCGCCGGATCCGGACCTGTTGGCGTGCTGCCCCGGCGGAGTCGTGCGCGGCGAAGGCCGGTTGCCAGCGGCCGCCCGTATTCCGCACGCGCAGTGTCGCCAGTGCGGGCCGGCCTCGCTCGACCCGGTCCGGCGAGAGGTCACGCTGGACCGAGACCTGCGGCTGCCGCACGGTCAGGACGGTCGCCGCGACCAACGCGCCGAGGCCGAGTCCACCCAGGGCGCGGAAGAAGGCATAGCCCGCCAGCTCCCCGAGGAGGTAGGCCGCGACCGAGCCCACCAACACCGCGACTCCACGTCGGGTCAAACGCATGGGCTGCTCAGACCGCGTTCAGGCTCGCGGTCGGAGCCGGCGTCGCGGCGAGCACCTCGTCCACGACCGACGACGGCGGCCGCTGGCTGAGCTCCGCGTCCGGCGTGAGGACGAGCCGGTGGGCGAGCACCGGCTGAGCCACCTGCTTGACGTCGTCCGGGGTGGTGAACGCCCGCCCGTCCGTCGCCGCGTAGGCCCGGGCCGCCCGGACCAGGGAGATGCTGCCGCGCGGGCTCGCGCCGTACCGGACTGCCGTGTGTTCACGGGTCGCGGCGGCCAGCTTCACGGCGTACGAGCTGATCGCCGGGTCGACGTGGACGGAACGGACAGCCGCGATCGCGTTCCGCAGCGCCGGTACGTCGATGACCGGGCTGAGCGAGTCGGGGCCGATCCTGCCGGTGTCGCCGAGCACGATCCGTACTTCGGCGTCGTGGTCGGGGTAGCCGATCTCGATCCGCATCAGGAACCGGTCCAGCTGCGCCTCGGGCAGCCGGTAGGTGCCTTCCATCTCGATCGGGTTCTGGGTGCCGATGACCAGGAACGGATCCGGGACGGCCCGGGTGATCGAGTCGACCGTGACCCGGCGCTCGGCCATCACCTCGAGCAGCGCGGACTGCGTCTTCGGCGTCCCGCGGTTGATCTCGTCCGCGACCACCACATTGGCGAAGATGCCGCCCGGGTGGAACTCGAACGCCTCGTTGCCCTGGTGGTAGACCATCACGCCGGTGATGTCACCCGGCAGCAGGTCGGGGGTGAACTGGATCCGGTTCCAGCTCGCGTCGATGCTGCGCGCGATGCACCGGGCCAGCGTTGTCTTGCCCAGCCCGGGCACGTCCTCGATCAGCAGATGCCCCTCGGCGAACAACGCGGTCAGCGCCAGCCGGACCACCTCCGGCTTGCCGTGGATCACCTTCTGCAGGTTGTCCGCGACCAGCCGGTACGCCTCGCCGGGCGGGATCGTCGCACTCATCAGCTTCTCCAGGTGAACTTGTTGGACGTGACCGTCTGCTCGCCGGGCGCGCTGGCGACCACCCAGACCTGCTGGCCGGGCGCGTCGGTGGCGAACCGGTCGTCGATCAGGATGCTGCCGTCGGACTCGGTGGTCAGCGTCGCGCCCGGGTTGGACGGTTGCCACTGGGTGGTGAACGGCTGGAAGAAGTAGCGGGTGTTGGGCTTGAGGCCCTTGCCGACGACCCGGATGAAGGCGCAGCCAGGTGGGTTGCAGGCCTGGTCACCGCCGCCGTGCGTGGTGTCGGCACCCCGGGAGGCGGTCAGCGTCGGTCCCGAGCTACCGCCGCCGCCACCAGGCGTGATCGTCCGGCTGGCCGCCTTGCCCTGGATCAAGTTGCCCTGGGCATCGGACGTGATCGCCCGCACGGTGACGCGATAGCTGGTGCCGTTGTCCAGGCCGGTGAAGGTGTAGCTCGTCTGCCGGCTGCTGCTGCTCTGCTGGCTCGACGCCGAGGAAGCGGTGTACTGGTAGCCCTGGAACGTCCCGCCGTGCAGGTTCGGCCGGCTCCAGCTCAGGCTGATCTTGCCGTTCCCCGCGGTCACCTTGAAGTTCGGCGGCGCATCGGCGGCACCACCGTCGGGCACGAGCCGCGCAGTACTGCTGCCCGGCCCGGTTCCCACCCGGTTCACCGCTCGCACCGTGAACGTGTAGCCGGTGCCGCTGGTCAGCCCGCTGACGTTGGTGCTCCGCGCCGACGCACCCAACACCTTGCTGCCCCCGCTCCACGTCACCCTGTACTGCGTAACGGGGGCTCCGTTGGGTGCGGCAGCTTCCCAGCTGACGAAGGCGGAGTTGGTCCCGGCCCGGCCCGAAACGCTGCGGGGAGCGCCGGGCCGGCTCGCCTGGACCGTGGGCTTGGGATCGGGTTTCGGGTCCGGCTTGCTCGACGCCGGTGGCCCTGGGCGATCCGGCCGGTTGGTCTGGTCGCCGCCGGGGTCCGTGGTCCGGGGCGGATCCGGCTTGTTCGGGTGTTCCGTCGTCTTCGGCGGCTCGGGCGGCTGGGTCGTGGTCGGATCGGCCGGCCGGCTGGGGGTGGTGGTCGGCTGGTCCGACGGCTTGGGCGTCTTCGGCCTGTCCGGCTTCGGGCTGTCGGTGTCGACCGGGGTCACGTCACCACCGTCGTCGACCACCATCACCTTCTCGCCGGCCTTGCTCGCGACGTACAGGCGGGAATCGCCGCCGCGGAACAGCCCCGCGCGGTCGCCAGGGCCGACCTTGGCCTTCGCCGACGGCGGTGGGATCCGGCGGACGGCCTTCTCGTTGCCGTTGCGGTCCAGCGTGACCAGGGTGTCGGTGCTGTCGTCGATCAGCGCGACGCTGTTGCCGGACGAGGCGATCCGTTCGTACTGGCCCTTGCGCAGTTGCTTGCGGATCGGCTTGGCGTCCGGCTTGCCGCCGGTCAGCTCGGCGGTGTCGATCAGATGCAGGACGTTGCGCTGCGGGTCGACGATCGCGACCCGGCCGGCCACGTCGTTCGGCGCGACGATCGCGCCGGCAGGCAGGTCCGGCAGCGGCAGCGCGACCTGCCGGCCCAGACCGCCGCCGTCGACGGCGAACATCGCTCGGGAGGTGGTGTCGACGAAGACAACCTGGTTGCCGCCGACAACAGTCAGCGCGCCGGTGTGCCCGAGCGTGGTCCTGGCCGGGCAGGACAGCCGGTCCGCGTCGAGCGGCAACTGGCAGAGCTGACCGTTGTCCGGGCGATGGACCCACAGCGTGCCGGTCGACGTGACAACCGGCTGCCCGAGCGGTACGCCGGGAGCGTCGATCGTGAGGTTGTCGCTGAAGCGAATCACCCGGCCCGCCTGCCGGTAGACCGCGAACGCGGCGCTGCCTGCCTCCAGGCCGACCGGGTGCTCGTTCACCGGCGCGGGCTTGGGATCCAGCACCTGGAGGTCGGACTTGCTGAACTCGTAGATGCGGCCCGCTGCCAGCGCATAGCCGCTCCTGTCCGTCTCGACCACCTGGGTGCCGGGACCGGCGCCGGGCAGGGCGATCTGGCCCTCGACGTTCTTGGTGGAGCCGTTGACGTGGAAGAGCGTGCCGAGCGTGCTGTTGTAGATCCAGCGTCCCTGCGCGGCGAACTTCACGCCCGGTGAGGCGTTCCCGGCGCCCGCCACGGCGATACCGGTGACCGCCACACAGACGGCGACCACCGCGGCCAGCGCCGCCCGTGGACGCCAGCCCTCGCTCCGTTCCCGCCGGGCACTCGCGGAGTCGTCCCCGGCTTTCGGCGGCGCGAGGCGACCACGCAACTCGGTCAAAGACTTCACAGCGAGTAAGGCTAAGGCACGTCGGTCCAGCGGCAGTCCAATTCGGATCCAGACCGGATCACTGCTGCTTGGCGACCGGGATCCGGAACTCGAAGATCGCGCCGCCCTCATCGGCGTTGTAGACCCTCAGGTCACCACCGTGCGACAGGGCGACCCACCGGACGATCGACAGCCCCAGACCCGACGAACCACTGCCGCTGGTGAACCGCTCGAACAGCTCATCACCGATGGCTGGGTCCACGCCGGGACCCTGGTCGGCGACCGTCACCCGGCCGTCCGCGACCGTGACGGTGACGACGGCTTCCCCGCCCGGGCCGCGGCCGTGCCGCAGGGCGTTGTCCAGCAAGTTGCCGATGGCCCGTTGGAGCAGTGCCGGGTCGGCCCGGACCATGGTCGGTGCCGTCACCACCGACACCCGCGCCGAACCGCTCACGGTGTCTTCGACGACTCCGGCGACCAACTGGTCGAGCCAGACCGGTTGCATCGACAGCTGTTCGACCCCTGCGGCTAGGCGAGCCCGGACCAGCAGCCCGTCGATGATGTCGCCCATCCGCCCGGCCAGGCGGACGGTTCTCGGCAGCAACTCGCCACTCTGTTCGGGGTCCTGTGCTGCTGTTTCTGCGAGCGCACGGAGCGCCGCAACCGGAGTACGGAGGTCGTGCGCAGTCTCGGCCAGCAGGACCTCCTGCTGTTCGAGAGCGGCCATCGCGGGCCGGATCGCCCGGCCGGACAGCCAGTACCCGGCGAGCGCCGCGGCGCCGATCAGGAGCGCACACCCCACCAGGACCACCGCGAGCACGCGCTGTCGACGGTCGATCTCGTCCGAGACGTCCGTCCACGCCAGCACCGCCCCGGCGTACCGGTCGCTGGAGTCCTTGAACGGCTCGACCTCGACGCGGACGTCGGCACCGCTGACAGCGTGGCTGTCGGCGAGCAGCCCGGTGCCGTCCCGCACGGCCTGGGTGGCCAGCCCGTCCAGGATCGCCGGGTCCATCGGCGTGCAGTCGTTGGCGCTGAAGTGTCTGGTGAACGGGGTCGCACTGCCCGGGAGGATGGCGAACTGCGGGCAACCGGTATTCAGCGGGTCCGCGTTGACCCCGGCGAAGTCGAGGCCGCCGCGCTCGCTGGCCAGGCGGAGCACGGGCCCGGTGACAACGTTCAGCTCGTTGTCGATCGCGGCCCGGCCGCGATCCGCGTCGAGGAAGATCACCAGCGGGGCGAGCACGACCAGACCGATCGTGTTCATCGCGGTGAAGATCGCGGTCAGCCGCCAGCGCAACCGACGCAGCCGCTCGACCGAGGGTGCCCTCATCCGGCGATCCCGTCAGTCAGCCGGTAGCCCTGCCCGCGCACGGCCTGGATCAGCTCGGGTTGGCGCAGCTTGGTCCGGAGCCGCTTGATGGTCACGTCGACCACGTTCGACATCGGGTCCGCCGCGGAGTCCCAGCAGTGCTCGATCAGCTCGCTACGGGTCACCGCCTGCTCGGGCCGGACCACCAGGTACTCGAGCACGGAGAACTCCTTCGCGGTCAAGGTCAGCAGTACTCCGGCCCGCCGTACCTCCCGGCGGCCGGTGTCCACCTCGACGTCGGCGTACCGGAGTACGGGCGGGCGGCCGGTGCCGGCGCGGCGGCAAAGGCTCAGCACCCGGGCGGTCAGCTCGGCCACCGCGAACGGCTTCACCAGGTAGTCGTCGCCGCCGTGCTCGAAGCCGTCCACCCGGTCGGCCAGGGTGTCGCGCGCGGTCAGGAAGAGCACCGGAACAGCCCAGCCCTCCTGTCGACGGCTGCGAATGTAGCCGATCGAGTCGCCGTCCGGCAGCATCCGGTCGAACACCACGCAGTCGTAGGAGTTCACGAACAGCGCCTCGTCGGCGGCCGCGATGTCGCCCACGCTGTCCACCGCGAGCGCGGCGGTCCGCAGACCGGCGGAGACCGCGATCCGCAGGTCCTCGTCGTCCTCTACCACCAGTACGCGCACAGTCGACCTCGGGTGTCATCGAAATGTCATCGTCGACACGGATCGTATGTGTCATGAACGGTCACTCAGCGCATACGCCGGCCCGGATCGCCTTCCGGGTGCTGGGTCCGCTCGAGGTCGACGGCCCGGACGGACACCCGCTCGACGTCGGTGGCGGCAAGCCCGCCACGATGCTGACGTTGCTCCTGCTGCACCGGAACGCCTGGGTCAGCACCGACCAGCTGATCGATGCGGTCTGGGCCGGCCGGGATGTCCCCGCCTCGGCGCAGCGCAACCTGAAGACCTACGCCTGGCAGCTCCGCCGGGCGCTCCCGGACGGGCGGATAGAGAGCCGCCCGGGCGCCTACCGCGTCTGTGTGCTGCGTGGCGAGCTGGACGCGGAGATCGCCGCCGACCTCTCGGACGAGGCCCGCAGGCGGCTCGGCACCGGAACCGCACCCGCCGAGGCGGCCGAGCTCGTCGAGCGCGCGCTGGGCCTGTGGCGCGGCTGCCCGTACGACGGGTTGACGAGCGACGCCAGCTCCGCGGTGGACCGGCTGACGGAGTTGCACAGATCCCTGCGGGAGGATCTCGCCGATGCCCAGCTGGCCCTCGGCCGGTCGGCTGAGGCGATCTCGTTGCTCCGGGCATTGACCGACGAGGAGCCGCTGCGGGAACTCTCCTGGACCAAGCTGATGGTCGCCCTTCGCCAGACCGGTCGCCGCCACGACGCGCTCGCGGCCTACCAGCGGGCCCGGACGGCGCTGGTACGGGAACTCGGGATCGAGCCGGGCGCGGAGCTGACCCTGCTGCACCAGGAGATCCTCAACGAGGAGGCTCCCGCGCTCGTCAGGCCCCCCGTAGCTGCTGGCGCGACTGTCGCGAGCGGCTCTGCCGCATCGGCCATCGCGGGCGTCCGGTCGGACCTGCCGGGGCGGATCGCCGGTTTCGTCGGGCGGTCGGTCGAGCTGGCGGCCATCGCGGCGGGCCGGGTGCGGGACGGGGTCGGTCTGGTCACGATCGACGGGATGCCCGGCGTGGGCAAGACCGCGATCGCGCTGGAAGCGGCCCACACGCTCGACTGTCCCGACGGGCAGTTCTACCTGCGGCTGGGTGAACTGGCGACGATCGATACCTTGGGCAAGTTGATCCGCGCGGTCCGGGGCTGCGAGGCTTCGTTGCCGACGGCAGTGGATGAGCGCGCTTCGATGTGGCGCTCGCTCGGGGCGCGGATCGTGCTCGTCCTGGACGATGCGGCCGACGTGGCTCAGGTGCGGCAATTGCTGCCGAACACCCCCGGCTCGATGGTCCTCGTGATTGGTCAACGCCGGTTGACCGGCCTGGACCGCACCGGATCGGTGAGCCTCGACGTGCTGCCTGCTGCCGACGCCGCCCGCCTGCTCGAGCCTGCCCGGCTAGTCGGCACCGAGGCCGACCAGGTACTGCGCTGGTGCGCGGGCCACCCCGCGGCTCTGAGGAACCTCGCCGACCGGATGCGCGACCAGCCGCCGTGGACGGTCTCCCGGCTCGCTGCCCGGCTGGACGACCAGACCGGCCGTTGGCAGCAGCTGGCCGAGCTTTACGCGCGCTTCGACGCGGCGTACCACGCACTCTCGGGACCGGTCCGACGGATCTACCGCTTACTTGCCTTGACCCCGTACTTCGACGTCCGGCGGGCCGCGCGGTTGGCCGGTACGACCCAAGAGGAGGTGGAGCCGATGGTGGATGAGCTGCTGGACCGGCACCTCGTCTCCGAACCGGCGCCCGGCCGGTTCGCCCTGCATCCTGTGGTGCGCGACCACGCCCACACAGCCCTGCTGGCCACCGAGTCGCCTGACGAGCTGGCCGCCGCGACCCACCGCCTCCGTGAGGCCGACCGGCGGGACGCCGGCGAGCGCGGAGCCGGCGGCCGGGGTGAGTTGGAACTGGTCTCGCCCAGGGACCCGAGGGTCGCATGAGCCCCTCGGCCGCAGCCGCGCCCACACCGGGTCAGGAGGCTGCCTACGCTCCGACAGTCCCCGCCCACCACGCCGTCCGGCCCGCCGCCCACCCCACCGCCCACCCCCGGGCCACCTCGATTGGTACGCCGGTCGCACGCACTGCGGTGCTGCCCCAACCGCTGACTGCGCGCCCGGCGCCCGCACCTCCCACACCGCCGACGGCGGCGCGGCTCTTCGTGGCCGAGCAGCCGCCGGCCCCCGAGCCCGCCGCGGAGCCAGTGGAACACCCGGACCGTACTGTCCGGGTCGGGCAGATCGTCTGCTGGCAGTTCGCCCTCGTCGCGGTCGGTGCGGCTACCACCGGCTCTCGGCTGGTCCTGATCCTCACCACGCTCGCTGCTGTCTCGCTGGTTCTCCTGACCGGCGTGCGGTTCCGCGGAATGTGGCTCTTCCGCTGGGCCGGCGTACTACTGGCCTACCTGGTGCGCCGGCGGCGAGTCGACCTCGCAGGTGACACTGCGATCAACCTGCTCAGCGTGTTCTGCGGCCGGACGACAGCGACCACATTGACCGTCCGCGAGCAGCCTTACGGGTTGCTCAGCCGACCAGGGGGCGCCAGTGTCGCCCTGCGACTCGGTGCGGATGCACAGCACGAGGTCCTACCTCGCCTGACGTCGCTGGCTGACTCTGCTGACGAACAACCGGTCTCCGTAGCGGTGCAGCTGGTCCTGCACCGCGGGGTCAAGCAGAACCAGCCGCCGCGGGCCTGGATCGCCGTCTGCGCGACCCGGACCCCGGAGATCGCGACGGACGAGCAGGTCAGCCAGGTGCTGGCGAACACCGTCCGCCGGCTGGTGCGGCGGTTCGACCGGGAGCAGGTCGAGAGCATGCCGCTCGACGAGTCCGACGTACTGGCCTCGATCGGAGCGCTGGCGCATGCGAACGCCGGCCGCGGTCAGCTCCGGGAGCGCTGGTCCACCTGGTCCGCCGGGCCGGTCCTGCAGGTCTGCATCCGGCTCACCGGCTACGCGGCTCTTCCCAAGCCCGTCGCCCAGGCACTGGTCGACACATTGCTCGGCACCGGCACCGGTGCTGCCCAAACCATCGCCGTCACCGTCACAGCTCCGGCTGATGACCCCGAACCCGCCCTCCACCACGCCGTACTGCGAGTCGCCGCGTCCCACCCGGCCACGCTCGACACGGCGGTCAACGTCCTGACCACGCTGGCTCGCTCGTTCGGAGTCGAGCCGGAACGCCTCGACGGACGGCACGCCACCGGCGTCGCCGCCACGCTACCTCTGGGGGTCCCTCTCTCATGACTGTCACGCTGCTGAACCGCCCCACCGGCTTCCACCAGGTCCCTGCCCACGACGGCGTCGCCGCCCTGCTCGCCGGCGCCCAGGACGAGGTGATCGCGATGAGCACGCTCACCCCGAACGGTCCGGCCTTCGGCCCGCGCGAGGTGCGGCCCGGGCTGCGCTACCGCGCTATCTACCCCGACACCGCCCGTACTGCGCCGACGCTCTGCCGCCACCTCGGTGCGATGTCAGTTGCCGGTGTCGCCGTGCGGACCATGCCGCTGGTCCCGATGAACGCGCTGATCATCGACGGCTCCGTCGCCGTCCTTCCGGCTGACACTGCGAACGGCAGCGTCGCCGTACTCCGCCTGAGCAGCGTGGTGACCACCGCGACTGAACTGTTCGAGCGGGTCTGGCCCGACGCCGTACCACTGGCCGACAGCGACATCCCGCTCGACACGGACCTCTCGCTGCGGGAGCGCGAGATGCTGCGGCTGCTGTCCCTGGGGGCCACTGACGAGGTCGCTGCGGCACAACTGGGGATCTCCGTACGGACCGTGCGGCGGATGGTCGCGCAGATCATGCATCGACTGGGTGCTCGCAGCAGGTTCCAGGCCGGGGTCAAGGCCGCCGACCGTGGCTGGCTGCTGGACCGGGCCAGCTGATGCCTGGTTCGATCCGGGTGCTGACGGTCGCCGCGGATCGTCCCGGCGCCTATCCGACCATCGGCTCCGCCTTACTGGAGGCGCCCGACGGGGCCGTGGTCGCGATAGCCGCCGGGACCTACGCAGAGACGCTCGAGCTCAGTGGCCGGTCGATCACCCTGCAGGCCGAGGCGGGCGCGACCGTAGTACTGGATGGTGCCGGGGCTGAGTGTCCGACGTTGCGGGCTGTTGACGGCGAGCTCACGCTGCGCGGCCTCGACCTACGGGCTGGTGACAATCTGGCGATCTCGGTCGATCGGACCGTGCTGACGGTGGAGCAGTGCAGCGTGCGGAGTCAGACTCGTCCGGCGATCAGCGTGCACGCCTGTACGGCGTTCACGGTCGACCGCTGCAGGATCGGCGGCGCCGAGACGGGGATCGTGGTCGAGGGTGCGAGCGGACGGATCCTCGACACCACGGTCACCGGGATCTCCGGCGACGGCATAGTCGTTGCCCTGGGCTCCGATCCGCTGATCCGCGGCTGCACGATCACGTCCTGCGGAGGGCGTGGGATCTACGTCTACCAGTACAGCCGTCCGGAGATCACCGACACCGAGGTCGCGCAGACGGGGACCGAGGGAATCGGCGTCGCCCACGCCAGTACGCCGACCATCCGGCGGGTGAGCGTGCACGACACCCGGGGCCCGGCGATCACCTTCGCTCCCGGCTGCGGCGGCACCGTCGAGGGCTGCCGGACCGACAACACCGGACAGCCCGCCCTGGCGATCGCCGACGGTGCCACGGTGGAGGTCATCGAGCGCGCTTCGGTCCGTCCTGCGGAGGCAGGCGGTCCGCTGGACGAACTGCTCGGCGATCTCGACGAGATGGTCGGATTGCCCGGGGTCAAGGCCGAGGTGCGCGCGCTGGTCGACGAGATCCAGGTGAACGAGTGGCGCCGGGCCGCCGGACTCTCGATCGGCGGCGTCAGCCATCACCTGATCTTCGCGGGCGCGCCCGGCACCGGGAAGACCACCGTGGCGCGGTTGTACGGGAAGCTGCTGAAGGCGCTCGGCGTACTCCCGCAGGGCAGCTTCACCGAGGTGTCGCGGCGCGACCTGGTCGGCCAGTACATCGGCCACACCGCGGAGAAGACCGCCCAGGTGTTCGAGAAGTCGCTCGGCGGGGTGCTGTTCATCGACGAGGCCTACACGCTGTCCCGCTCGGCCGGCACCGGGGGCGATTTCGGCCAGGAGGCGATCGACGCGCTGGTGAAGCTGATGGAGGACCACCGCGACGAGATCGCCATCATCGTGGCGGGCTACACCGCCGAGATGGAGGACTTCCTGGCCGCGAACCCGGGCCTGGCGTCCCGGTTCTCCAAGACGATCGAGTTCGAGAACTATTCCGCCGAGGAACTGCTGCTGATCACCGACCGGATGGTGGCCGGCGGCGACTACCAGCTCGACCCGGCCGCCGGACCACCGCTGACGGCGTACTTCGACCGGATCGCCCACGGCGCCAACTTCGGCAACGCCCGCGAGGCCCGCCGCCTGGTCGAAGCCATGCGCAAAGCCCAGTCCCAACGCCTCCGCCGTCTGGGCCGCCTCCCCACCACCGAAGAACTCCGCTCTCTCCACCACACTGACGCTCAGACCGCCGCCGGCGGCTAGTACGACGGCCGTATTTCGTGATGATGCCTTTTCGGCAGGGGGCCGTGGAGGGCTGGGTGAGTGCGGCCCTGGCCAAGAGTGGGGACCTGGGACAGGTAGTCGGGGCCTTGAACACGTTATTTCGTGTCCGCGGTCCCTGTCTGGTGTTCAAGGTCGCCGCCTCGGGATCGCCGCGCGGGACGGGCGGGCATGACAGGCCGGGTGCCCTGGTACTCGGCACCCGGCGGGGTCGTATGGCTGGGGCTGGGTGGTCGGGCCTGGCGGTGCTGGCCACCCGAGGCCGGATCAGCTCAGGACTTTGTCGTCCTTGGGGTTGCTGGTGTGGTCTCGGCCGACCGCTCGTCGCTCGACCGGTTGGTGCTCGACGGTTCGTGGCGCTGGGCAGACCGGGCCTCGGCGAATCGGTCCGCCGCCCAGCCTCCTGCTCTTCCACTGCTTCTCTTCGTAGTCGTAGTAAGTGTCGACGCCTCCGACTGTCATCGATGACCTCCCGTTGCCCCCGTGACTGCTCCCTGCTGGCTTCTCAACAGTCCGTTACCAGGTACCTTCGACACAAGTGAATCGTCAAGTACCCTCCGGCAAACGGACGTTTCCCACGATATCGACCGCTATGTCCAGAACTTATCCAACAGCAAAAGAGTTTCCGCCACATTTCGACGCCACTTTCTTCAAGTCCGAAAGCAATTCACCCGCCGAAAACGCCCACGCCGTGGCCGGGAATCCGAATACCGTGAGTGACGATTTCGGCCCCGCCGAACGAGAGCACCTCGTACGCCGGGACGCGGTCGAGCGGCACCACCAGCTCGGCGGCTTCGAGGTTCGCCACGACCCGGAGGGCGCCCCGGGTGATCACCAGCCACGAGCCGTCCGGGTCGTAGGAGATGTCCACCGAGTCCAGCCGGTCGTTGCGCAGGTCCGCGCTGCGGGCCCGCAGCGCGAGCAGGTCGCGATACCAGGCGAGCAGTTCGCGGTGCGGCGAGGCGTCCACCTCGGTCCAGTCGAGCACCGAGCTCCGCCAGGTCTCCGGATCCTGCGGGTCGGGGATCTCCTCGGCATCCCACCCGTACGACGCGAACTCACGGCGCCGGCCGGTCCGGACGGCCTCGGCGAGTTCGGGCTCCGAGTGGTCGGTGAAGAACCGCCACGGCGTGGAGGCGCCCCATTCCTCACCCATGAACACCATCGGCGTGTAGGGCGACGTGATCACCAGGGCCGCACCGATCGCCAGCTGGCCGGGCGTCAGAGCGGGCCGGTCGCCGAGCGCGCGGTTGCCGACCTGGTCGTGGTTCGAGGTGTACGCGAGGAACTCCCAGCCGCGGTGCCGCTTGGGGTCCACCGGGCGCCCCCAGTCCGTGCCGCGGAAGGTCGAGTAGGACCCGTCGTGCAGGAACACCTGGGTGAGCGTCTTGGCGAACACCCCGGGCTCACCGAAGTCCACGTAGTACCCGGCTCGCTCCCCGGTCAGCAGCGTGTGCAGCGCATGGTGGAAGTCGTCACTCCATTGCGCGGTCATCCCGAGCCCGCCGTCAGCGACCGGCTCGACCATGCGCGGGTCGTTCAGGTCGGACTCCGCGACCAGCCCCAGCGGCCGCCCGAGCTCCGCCGCCAAGTCGGCCGTCTCCTCCGACAACTGCGCCAACAAATGCCGTGGGCTGTCGTCAGCAAGAGCGTGTACTGCGTCCAATCGCAAGGCGTCGACGTGGAACTCCCGGAACCAGCGCAGCGCGTTGTCGCAGATGAATCGCCGCACCTCGACGCTGCCGTCGTCGTCCAGGTTGACCGCCGGGCCCCAGGGCGTCGTGTGGCGCGAGGTGAAGTACGGCCCGAACGTATCGAGGTAGTTCCCGCTCGGCCCGAGGTGGTTGTAGACCACGTCCAGGCAGACGGCCAACCCGACCGCGTGGCACCGATCGACGAATCGCTGCAGCGCCTCCGGCCCTCCATAGGGCTCGTGCACCGCATACAGATCCACCCCGTCGTAACCCCAGCCGTGTCGCCCGGGGAAGGCCGCGACCGGCATCAGCGACACCATCTCGACACCGAGAGCCACCAGGTAGTCCAGGTGCTCGGCAGCGGCATCAAGCGTGCCCTCGGGCGTGAACGTACCGAGGTGCAGCTCGTAGAAGACGGCGCCTCGGGCGTCGCGTCCGGCCCAGTCGGCATCGCTCCAGGCGAAGCGGCTGGTGTCGAAGACCCTGCTGAAACCGTGGACGCCGTTCGGTTGCCAGGGGCTCCGGGGATCAGGGATCGGGTCACTGCCGTCGACGGAGAACGCGTAGTCGGTCCCGTGCCCACCCTCGGCCTCAGCCGACCACCAACCATCAGCAGCCTTGGTCATAGGAACAGAGCCGGACGAAAGCACCAGGGAGACAGCAGACGCGTCAGGGGCCCAGACGGTGAACTTGGGCACAGTCAGCTCCTTGTCAGCAGGGCCACCGGGAGATCAGCCAGCAGCTCATTGATCCGAGCCGCTCCACTACCCACCGACCGCCCGGTCAACACGTCTTTCCAGTCGCCCTCGGGCAGGACGACAGTGCTCTCGCCCCAACCGCCCAGCCGATGCAACGCGACCGGAAGCCGGGTCGCGATCGTGACGACCTCGCCGCCGCGTGCGAACGCGACGGCATGCCCGCTGGAGGTCGGCAGCGGCGTGTAGCTCCCGGCGAAGGCCTCCGGATGCTGCCGGCGCAACCGCAGTGCCCGGGACGTCACCAGCAGCTTCTCGTCCGCCAAGCCGTCCGGGTGAGCACCGTCGTCCAGCCGGGCCAGCCGCTCGATCCGGCGTTTGTAGTCCACCGGTCGCCGGTTGTCCGGATCCACCAGCGACAGATCGACGAACTCGCTGCCCTGATAAACATCCGGCACACCCGGCATCGTCAGCTGGACGAGTTTCTGCCCGAGCGTCGCGGCCCTGACGAACTCCGCCTGCCCGTCGGCGAACCGGCGTACGGAATCGAGCACAGCCTTGTCAGCCAGTACTGCGGTCGCGAGCGAAGCGACGGCTTGTTCGTACTCCTCGACGGGAGACGTCCAGCTCGTGTGCCGCTTGGCCTCCCGGATCGCCTTCAGCAGGTACGCCTGCAGGCGGTCCTCGGCCAGGGGGCCGTTCTCCCAGGTGCCGAACAACGTCTGCCAGACCAAGTACTCCGTGCTGCCGTCGAGGGCGGCGTCGCAGTAGTCGACGGAGAGCTGCCGCCACGACCTGACGGCCTCAATCCAGGCCGCGGGCTGCTCCGACAGTACGGCGAGCCGGGCCCGGACATCCTCGGAGCGCTTGGTGTCGTGCGTGGACAACGTGGTCATCGTGCGCGGCCAGTGGTCGTTCAGCCTCGCGGCATACGCGTGGAACTCCTCGGGCGAGACGCCGAAATGCTCCGGATCGCCACCGACCTCGTTCAGCGAGCTCAACCGGAACCACCGGTAGAAGGCGGTGTCCTCGACGCCCTTGGCCATCACCGGCCCGCAGGTCTGCTGGAACCGCACGATCAGCTCGTGCCGCGCGTCCTCGTCGATCCTGCTCGCGGTGCCGGCTTCCCGCCCGAGCAGGAGATCCCGGACCAGCTCCAGCGTCTCCTGCAGCTCGTCGTCCAGGTTGCGCCGCGACAGCTCGGTCGCGTGTTCCATGGCCCGCACCGCGGTGGCATCAGGCTGCTCACCCGGTACTACGTACGCGCGGTACCGGTCGAAGTTCACCAGCAGCTCGACGACGACCTCGTGGAAGGCGCGGCGCGTGTGGTCGCGAAGGCGTACGTCGTCCTGGCAGATCCGGGCCAGGAGCTCCACCAGCCGGTGAACCTCGGCGTACTGCCCGTGCTGCACCACCTCCCGCTTGGCCTGCTCCACGACCGGGGCGAAGTCGGCGGGCTCGCCCGTGAGCTCCGAGTGGAAGGCGGACAGCGGTGCGGCCCCGGCCGGGTCCACGAAGAGTCCCCCGACTCGCAGCAGAGCGTCGTACCCGGTGGTGCCGGCACAGGGCCAGTCCCGCGGCAGCTCCTCGTCGCCCTCGAGGATCTTCTCCACCACGACCCACGCGCCACCCGTACGCTCGGCCAGCCGGCGCAGGTAGCCGCGCGGATCGGCAAGACCGTCCGGGTGGTCGATGCGGAAGCCGTTGAGCTTGCCCTCGTGCAGCAGCGCGAACAGCAGCTCGTGGGTGGCCTCGAAGACCGCCTGGTTCTCCACCCGGACAGCGGCCAGCGTGTCGACGTCGAAGAACCTCCGGTAGTTCAGCTCCTCGTCCGCGACCCGCCAGTGCGCCAGGCGATACCACTGCTCGGTCACCAGCTCGGCGATCGGCAGGTTCTCGGTGCCCGGCCGCAGCGGGAACTCGTGGTCGTAGTAGCGCAGCACATCACCGTCGACCGACAGCTCACCGTCGGCGAGCACCTTGCCGATCCGGTTACCGAGCACCGCCATCAGCAGCGGCTGGTTCCCCGACCCCCAGTCGACGTCGAACCACTCCGCATAGGGCGAGCCCGGCCCGTCCCGCAGTACCGACCACAGCGCGGTATTGAGCCGTGCGGGCGTCGGCACCGCGACATGATTCGGTACTACGTCCGCGATCGCGCCCATCCGGTGGTCCGCCAGCGTCGCGGCCAGCCGGTCGAACGCCGCTTGTCCCCCGGCGGCCTCGGACAATCTGCTGTGGTCGACCACGTCGTACCCGTGGGTGGAACCGGGCGCGGCCTGCAGGATCGGGGACAGGTAGACGTGTGAGATCCCGAGGCTGTGCAGGTACGACACGACCTCCGCGGCGTCGTCGAACCCGAATCCGGCGTGCACCTGCAGCCGGTAGGTGGCGTGCGGGACCGCTGTCATTCCGCCGCCTGGCGCGTCCGGGTCAGGACCAGAGTGCCGCGGGCCTCGATCTTGATCGTGCTGCCGGCCTTGTGCTGCTCGTCAGCGGCTCCGCCGGTCGCGGTGCCGGTGGCGGTGCTGGTGTCCACAACCACCTGCCAGGACTCGCCGTACTCCTTGGCGGGCAGCAGGAAGTCCGTCGGCTGGTGGTCGCTGTTCAGCAGGATCAGGAACGAGTCGTCCACCACCGGTTCACCGCGCGGATCCGGCTCGGAGATCGCGTCGCCGTTCAGGAACACCGCAACCGCGCGGGCGTCGTCCCGGCTCCAGTCGCCGTCCTGCATCTCGGTGCCCTCCGGGGTGAACCACACCAGGTCGCCCAGGCCGTCGACACCCGTGTCGCCGTGGAAGAACCTGCGCCGTCGCAGTACCGGGTGTTCATTGCGCAGTTTCACCAGGCGGCGGGTGAACTCCAGCAGTTCCTTCTGCGAGTCGGACAGGTTCCAGTTCACCCAGGAGAGTTCGTTGTCCTGGCAGTAGACGTTGTTGTTGCCCTTCTGCGTGCGGCCCAACTCGTCACCGTGCGCGAGCATCGGGACGCCCTGCGAGATCAGCAGGGTGGTCAGGAAGTTGCGCTGCTGGCGGGCCCGCAGCGTCAGCACGGCCGGGTCGTCGGTCTCACCCTCGACGCCGCAGTTCCACGAGCGGTTGTGACTCTCGCCGTCCTTGCCGCCCTCGCCGTTCGCGTCGTTGTGCTTGTCGTTGTACGAGACCAGGTCGCGCAGCGTGAAGCCGTCGTGCGCGGTGACGAAGTTGATACTTGCCAACGGCCGACGGCTGTCGTCCTGGTAGAGGTCGGACGAACCGGTCAGCCGGGAGGCGAACTCGGCCAGCGTGTACTTCTCGCCGCGCCAGAAATCCCGCACCGTGTCGCGGTACTTGCCGTTCCACTCGGTCCACAGGGGCGGGAAGTTCCCCACCTGGTAGCCGCCGTCGCCAACGTCCCACGGCTCGGCGATCAGTTTCACCTGGCTCACCACCGGGTCCTGCTGGACCAGGTCGAAGAACGCCGACAGCCTGTCAACCTCATGGAACTGGCGGGCCAGCGTGGCAGCCAGGTCGAAGCGGAACCCGTCGACGTGCATCTCGGTCACCCAGTAACGCAGGGAGTCCATGATCAGCTGCAGCACATGCGGGTGCCGCATCAGCAGGCTGTTCCCGGTGCCGGTGGTGTCGTAGTAGTGGGACTTGTCGGAGTCCACCAGCCGGTAGTACGCCGCGTTGTCGATGCCCTTGAACGACAGGGTCGGGCCGAACTCGTTGCCCTCGGCGGTGTGGTTGTAGACCACGTCGAGGATCACCTCGATGTCGGCCTCGTGCAGCGCCTGCACCATCGTCTTGAACTCGGTCACCTGCTGGCCGCGGGTGCCGTTGGCCGCGTACGCGTTGTGCGGGGCGAAGAAGCCGATCGTGTTGTAACCCCAGTAGTTGGTCAGCCCGCGCTCCTGCAGGTGACCGTCCTGGGCGAACTGGTGCACCGGCATCAGCTCGATCGCGGTCACCCCGAGCTCCTTGAGGTGCTCGATGATCGCCGGGTGGCCGATCCCGGCATACGTGCCGCGGATCTCCTCCGGCAGGCCCGGGTGGGTCTTGGTCAGACCCTTCACGTGCGCCTCGTAGATCACCGTCTCGTGGTACTTGTGGCCCGGCGGCCGGTCGTTGCCCCAGTCGAAGAACGGATTGGTGACCACCGACAGCATGGTGTGACCGCGGTTGTCCATCGTGTTCAGCTCGTCCGGCTTGGCGAACCGGTAACTGAACAGAGACTCGTCGGCGTCGACCTGTCCGTCGATCGCCTTCGCATACGGGTCCAGCAGCAGCTTGGAGGGGTTGCACCGCAGGCCGTTGGCCGGGTCGTACGGCCCGTGCACGCGGTATCCGTACCGCTGACCGGGCTGGACCGACGGCAGATACGCGTGCCAGACGAACCCGTCCACCTCGGTGAGCTGGACCAACTGCTCGGACCCGTCGTCGCCGATCAGTGCCAGGTCAACTTGTTCGGCAACCTCCGAGAACAGCGCGAAGTTCGTTCCGGAGCCGTCATACGTGGCTCCGAGGGGATAGGGACGACCAGGCCATTTCTGCACCTGACGACAGTAGCCACCCCTACCCCCAACCCAAGAACCGTGGCGTGTTTTCGTGCCCGAAGTTCACCTGCCCCGGGCCGTTCGAGGCGGCCCGGGGCGTGCGTTATGTCACTTGACGGTGACGGACTTCACTGCGCTGACGGTGGTGGCGTGGTCGGCGTCGGCCAGCCAGACGACGCGGTAGTTGAAGGTGCCGCGGGCCGTGGGCTTGATGCTGAAGGCGTAATTGCCGGTGGAGTTCAGCTTGGTCGTGCCCACGGTCGGCCAACTGGCGCCGGACTGGCGCTGCAGATAGACGGTCGTGCCGGGGTGCTGCGGCCGGAGGTAACCGTAGAACGCCGTGCTCGCGCCGAGGTTGATCGAGGCGACGGTGAGGCTCGCCGTGATCGTCGGCCGCACCTCGACCGTGGAGTAGGCGCTGCGCGACCCCAGCAGGCCGTCGGTCGACCCGTTGTAACCCCAGACATACACGGTGGAAACCGTCGGCTTCTGCACCGAGGCGACCGAGCCCGAGCCGCTCGAAGTGGTCCGGGCGACCTCGGTCCAGGTCGTGCCGTTCTTCGGCCGCGAGTAGAGGGACATCGGTACGCCGACCACCCCGGCCTTGGTGTCGACCCGGGTCACCCGGCTGTAGAGCGTCACCGAGCCCTGGTAGGCGATCGCCGAGGCACTGGCGGCAACGGTTGAGCCCGTGCCGGTCAGGAGCAGGTCGCTCGGAGGGCCGACCTTGCCGCTGCTGTCCTTCACCCAGGCCCGGAACGCGTAGCTGGTGGCATTCGCCAGGCCCGTGGCGGTCGTAGTACTGGCCGTCCCCGCGTAGACCGCGGTGCCGTTGTTCGGCAGGGCGGGCGGGGTGGTGCCGGTGTTGCGGCGGACGACGACCTGGCCGAGGGTGGTGCCGGACGGAACAGTCCAGCGGAGGGCTGCCGAGCCGGCCGCGCCGGTGGCGGTGAAGCTCGTGAGGGCCGCAGGCGGTGCGGTCAGGTCCACTGCGTTGCTGTCGATGTTGATCGTCACGCCACCGTACGTCTCGTCATGCCCGCCCACGTACTGGTGGACCCGCTGGTGGTTCGCCCAGTAAGTCGCGGGGATGTACTTGTTATCCGAGGTGTCGGTGACCGGCGGGGTGCTGTATCGGGCGAACCAGATGTTGTCCGGCCGGGTGTAGGTGGTGCCGTTGTAGACGCTGGACAGGTCGGCAGCGCCTGAGGCCGCACCAACGTAGGCGCCGCTGACGTAGCCGCGGCTGTTCAGCCCGACGGTCCAACCACTCAAGTAGGAGAGCACGGCAGCCTTGCAGACGCCGGCGGGAACCGTGGCGTTGGGCGAGGGGTAGGCCTCGATGTCGCTGTAGATCGCGCTGCGCTGGGCGAACCCGAGAGCCTGGGCCTGGGTGATCGCGTTGGCGGCGGCGGTCTGTCCCTGGTTCCGGGCCGTGGCCGGGTCGGTGGACATCCTGCTGGACAGGTTGCTGCAGGGCGCCTGCATGCCGACGTCGATCAGCAGGAACTGCCAACCCTTGGCCGCGTTCGCCGCAACCCAGCTCGAGGTCAGGTTCGGCTGACCGCAGCGGCGCAGGCCGCCGCTGATGTAGATGCCGATTGCCTTGTAGTTGGAGTTCGGGAAGAGCCAGGCATCCATGGCGGACTGGCTCGGTGCGGTGCACGCGTCGAAGGCCTGGCCGGTCAAGTTGCCGGTAGCAACGATCGAGGGGGTGACAGCTTCGGCTTGCGGCTGGGCGAGGCGGGCGGACTTCGACGTCACCTGGCCGGTGCTCAGCACCTTGCGGACCGACTGCTCGCCGCCAGGCGCGTAGTACGCGGTCGCCAGGACGCCGGCGTCCTGCACAGCGACCTGAACCTCGCCGTCGGTTGACTGCGCGGGCTTGTCGAGCGGCTCCAACACGAGACCCTCGCTGCGACCAACAAGATGCGCTGGGCAATCAGCTTGAGCTGTACTGCGCCCCAGGTAGACGGCAGGCCGGTCGAACCGGACACAAGCCGTCGGGTTCTTCGCCAGGTCCACCACCTGCCAGCTAGCAGGCACCGTCACCTGGTAGCCGCGGTACGAGACCGTCTGATCGCTGACGCCTTGAGCAGGCGTCACCCCAGTCGCAAGAACCAGAACAGGCAAAGCAAATTTCCACAACCTCACAGAAAGCTCCTCACAGCGGCTAGCAGGCCGACCGCGAGTATTGCAGAGGAGCTTCGGAAGTCGCCTGAGTATTGCTACTTATTGCAAGGGCCGCCCGCGGGAACACCGAAGGATTTCCCCGGCGACCCACGAGGCTGGCCACTGGTTCGGGCTCTACCACACCTTCCAGGGCGGCTGCGCGGCCCCCAACGACGAGGTCTCGGACACCCCGGCGCAGAGCAGCTCGACCAACGGCTGCCCCGAGGGCCGCGACTCGTGCTCGCTGCCCGGCCTGGACCCGATCCACAACTACATGGACTACTCCTACGACTCCTGCTACACCCAGTTCACCCCGGGCCAGAGCACCCGGATCAGCAACATGTGGACCGCTTACCGCGCCTGATCAACACCCGCGAACCGGCCCCGCTTCGTGCGGGGCCGGTTCCGTGCTCAGACGATGTAGCGATCGCCGGGATGGACTACTCGCAACCAGCAGCAGCCGTACGGGCCGATCGGGTGCCGCAGCGTGCCGTCGGTGTCGACCTCCGCGAGCTTGCCGGTCAGCAGATCGGCCACTCGGACGCCGACGCCACTGCCGGCCACAGCCAGCGTCACCTCGGCGGGCTCGGCGGAGAAGTTGTGCAGCGCGATCACCGAGCCGCTCTCGTACTCCGACCGGTGCGCGAACACCGTCGGCGACTCGTGCTCCAGGATCGTGCACGTCCCCCAGGACAGCTCGGGCGATTCCCGGTAGCGCTGGATCAGCAGCTTGATCCAGTTCAGCAACGAATCCGGGTCACGACGCTGAGCCGCGACATTCACGTGCTCCGGTCCCAGCTCGCCCTCGACCACCGGCCCGGCCAGCTGCTTCGGATCGGCCGTGGAGAACCCGCCGTTGGGCCCGTTCGTCCACTGCATCGGAGTCCGTACTGCGCTGCGCCCCTCCGCCGCGAGGTTCTCGCCCATGCCGATCTCCTCGCCGTAGAACAGCACCGGCGTACCGGGGAGCGAGAACAGCAGGCTGTAGACCATCTTGATCCGCGTCAGGTCGTTCCCGAGCATCGTCGGCAGCCGGCGGCGCAGCCCGCGACCGTAGAGTTGCATGTCCTTGTCCGGCCCGAAGGCGCTGAACACCTCCTGGCGCTCCTCGTCGGTGAGCTTGTCCAGGGTGAGCTCGTCGTGGTTGCGGACGAACGTCCCCCACTGCGCCTCCTCCGGCGGATCGGGCCGCTCCCGCAGGGCCTCGATCAGTTCCGCAGGGTTCTGCCGGGCCAGCGACAGGTACATCTTCTGCATGCCGATGAAGTCGAAGCACATCGTCAGTTCGTCGCCGTCCTCGTCACCGAAGAACTTGCGCGTGTCCGGGTAGGGCAGGTTGACCTCGCCGAGCAGGATGGCCCGGCCGGTCCGGCGGGTCAGGAAGGCCCGTAGATCCCTCAGGTAGTCGTGCGGGTCGGGCAGGTTCGCGGCATCCAGCGCGCCCGCGGTGTCGATCAGGAACGGCACCGCGTCGACGCGGAACCCGGAAAGCCCCATCTGCAGCCAGAAGCCGATCACCCGCATGATCTCCTCGCGGACTTCCGGGTGCGCGATGTCGAGATCCGGTTGGTACTTGTAGAACTGATGCAGGTAGTACTGCCCCGCCTGCTCGTCGTACTGCCACAGGCTTGTTTCCTGGTCCGGGAACACGACGCCCTTGTCCGCGTCCGGCGGCGGCTCGTCCCGCCAGACGTACCAGTCCCGGTACGGCGAGTCGCGCGACGACCGCGCGCTCTGGAACCACGGGTGCTGGTCGGACGTGTGGTTCACGACGAGGTCCGCGATCACCCGGATGCCCCGGTCCTGCGCCAGCGTGATCAGCTCGACCAGGTCGCCGTGCGAGCCCAGCCGTGAGTCCACCCCGTAGAAGTCGGTGATGTCGTAGCCGTCGTCACGGTCCGGCGTCGGGTAGAACGGCATCAGCCAAAGGCACGTCACCCCGAGCTCGGCCAGATGGTCGATCCGCTGCGACAACCCGCGGATGTCGCCGCGGCCGTCCCCGTCGGTGTCGAAGAAGGTCTCGATGTCCAGGCAGTAGATCACCGCGTTCTTCCACCACAGATCGGCGGTCTCGGTCAGCCTCACGGGCGGGTCACCTCCAGTTGGGGCAGTACTTTGTCGCCGAACACGTCGATGAATTCCGACTGCTCCTGCCCGACGTGATGCAGGTAGATCGCGTCGAACCCCAACCCGGCGTACCGGTCCAGCCACTCGGTATGGCGGGCCGGGTCCGCGGAGATCCGCACGGCCTGGTGCATCGCCTCGGGCGGCAAGTACTCCGCCGCCTGGTCGAACGCCTCGACCGTCTCCGTGTCCCAGCAGAAGGGCGGCGCGAACACGTTGGTCCGCCACTGTTCATGGGCGAGCTCCAGCGCCGTGTCCTCGTCGGCCGCATAGCTCAGATGCACCTGCAGGCACACCTTGCCGCGACCGCCGTTGTCCTTGTACGCCGAGATGATCCGGCGCAACCGGTCCTCCTCGGCCGCGACGGTGATCAGCCCGTCAGCCCAGCTCGCACACCATCCCGCGGTTTCCGGCGACACCGCGGCCCCGAGCAACGCGGGTGGTTCCGCAGGGCGCGTCCAGAGCCGGGCGCGATCGACCGTCACGAGGCCGTCGTGGCTCACTTCCTCGCCCTGCAAGAGTTTCCGGATCACCTCGACGGATTCGCCGAGTCTCTTGTTGCGCTTGTCTTTGCGCGGCCAGCCGCCACCGGTGATGTGCTCGTTGCTCGCCTCGCCGGTGCCGAGCGCGGCCCAGAACCGGCCCGGATACATCGACCCGAGGGTTCCGATCGCCTGCGCGATGATCGCCGGGTGATACCGCTGACCGGGCGCATTCACGACACCGAAGGACAACCCGGTCGCCTGCAGCGCGGCACCCAGCCAGGACCAGGCGAACCCGGACTCGCCCTGCCGACGGCTCCACGGGCTGAAGTGGTCCGAACACATCGCCGCCGTGAAGCCTGCTTGTTCGGCCCGCACCACCGCTGCCAGCAGGTCGGTGGGCGGGACCTGTTCATGCGAGGCATGGAAGCCGTAGACAGTCATACCTCCTCGTGCCCCCACCTGCTCGGCCCTACACGGGGATTCGCTGAAAACCGGCCGAACAGGCTCATTCGCCCCGCGCAAGACCCAAAACCGGGCTAGCCGGGCGCCTCTGCGCAGTTCCGTGTCCCCACGTGAAGCGAGCGGTTCGGGATCGCGGTCGCCCCCAACGGCGACCCCTGGTACACGATGTTCGCAGCCGACAAGATCGCCACCCTGCAGCAGTAGCCGTACCCGGTTCCTGCCGGCGGGGGACACGGATCACCCCGCCGGAGGGCAGCCTGATCGAGTCCCGGGAGTCACACCGGCACGCCGGCTGAAGGTCAGCGTTTGGCGGCTTCGTTGGCGGTGTCGACGAGGGTGGCGGCTACGGTGCGGAGTTTCTTGTTGGCGGACTGAGAGAGGCGAACGAGGAAGGCGAAGGCTCGGTCCGAGTCGAGCTGGTAGCGCTCCATCACGATGCCGACCGCCTGGCCGATCAGGTTGCGGGTGGTCAGTGCCTCGGTGAGGGTCTGCTCCTGCTTGGCCCAGCCCATCGCCACCGCGATCTGCCCGGCGAACATGCTGCCCAGGTGGATCGAGTCCTGGTCGAGCCCGTACGGCCCGTCGGCGTACAGGTTGAGCGCCCCACGCACATGGGGCTCCGCCCTGAACTGGAACGCCACCTGCGAACCGAACCCGAGCGCAGCCGCCTTCGGCCCGAAATCGGGCCAGCGTGGGTCCGAGGCGAGGTCGTTGACGATGACGACGGATTCCTCGATCGCGGCGTCCAGGCAGGGTCCCTCGTGCAGCTCGTACTGCAGGTGGTCGGCCCGCGCGACCCTCGGACCGGTCGGCGCGAGGGTCTGGATCTCGCCACCCCTGGTGGTGATCGAGATGCTCGCCTCCAGGATGCCCGGGATCGTCTCGGCGGCGCTGCGAGTGATCAGCTCGAGCGTCTCCTCGACCTTCGTCGGTTCTTGCATCGACGCGACCACGTCGGCCATCGCGTCCGCGACATCGCTCAGCGGTGTGGGTTGCATCGGGCACCTCCTAGTGGAGCGCCGATCCCCCGAACGTCGGCCTTCCCCCAGTCTGCACCAAGTTCGCCCCAGTGCCGTTCCCCGTAGCGCCGCGGGAATGAGGCAGCCCCGGCGCTGTCAGTCTCAACGCCGGGGCCTAGAGTTTGCGAGCCCTCGAGAACTCGCATCTCCTGCCGTGTCGGTGCCCTTACTCAACGAATCCAATCACCCGTTTCGGGCGACCCGACCACGGCGGACCAGGACGTGACTTCCGTCGCAGAATGGCTTCAGTGCCGACTTGTCGCATCGGCAGAGGGCAATCGTGTCGCGGCGCGCGTCGATCGGATCGCCGTTCTCGTCCTGCAGCTGAAAGTCACCGCGCACCAGCAACGGGCCGTCCTCGTACGCGCGGATCACGGTCTGATCTTCACTCATGCTTACCCGGTACCCAACCCGAAAAACAAGCGTTTTGGTTCGGGTACCGGACGGCCGAACCGAAGGAGACACAGACGATGCAGCTGCCACCCCCTCGCGGCCCCCTGAGCGCCTGGCTGATCGGCCGGCTCGAAGGCCGCGGCAGCCCAATGCCGAGCTCGATCACGGTGGACCGGACATCGCCGTGGGCGGACGAAGATCTTCAGCTCGCCCTGTGGTGCTGCTACGAACTGCACTACCGCGGCTTCGACGGCGTCACGCCGGACGCCGAGTGGGACCCGGAGATCCTGGCGTTCCGCGCCCGGCTCGAGAAACCCTGGTCCGAGTGGCTGACGAGCAGCTTCCAGCCCGTCGTGACCGACGACCCTGTCTCGCGACAGCTTCGCGAGTTGATCGACACGGACGACGGACCACCGCTTGCGGCGCACCTGCATCGGCATGCCGACCTCGACCAGTTCCGCGAGTTCGTCCGGAACCGCTCGATCTACCAGCTCAAGGAGGCCGACCCGCACAGCTTCGGCATCCCCCGCCTCGACGGGCCGGCGAAGGCAGCGCTGGTCGAGATCCAGGCCGACGAGTACGGCGGCGGCCGCCCCGAAAGGATGCACGCCGAACTGTTCCGTACGACGATGCGCTGGCTCGGGCTGGACGACACCTACGGCCACTACGTCCCCGACGTACCGGCGGTGACCCTGGCGATCTCCAATCTGATGTCGTACTTCGCGGTCCACCGCCGCTGGGTCGGCGCACTCGTCGGTCATCTCGCGGCCCTCGAGATGACCTCGACGCTGCCCAACCGCCGGTACGCCGCGGGCGCGGCTCGCCTGGGCGCGTCCGAGGCCCAGGCCCGCTACTTCACCGAACATGTCGAGGCGGACGCGGTCCACGAACAGATTGCCGCGCACGATCTCTGTGACGGCTACGCCGCGCAACACCCCGAGGCGGCCGGCGACATCCTCTTCGGAGCCGCCTGCTCCCTGGGCCTCGACAACCTCTTCGCCCGGGACCTCCTGGCACGCTGGACCGCCACCACCTCGCAACAAGTTGCCAGCTAGGGCCCATCACCTACCGCGTTCGATCGAGCACGTGGAGTAGGTTCTCTGGCATGTTCAAGCGTGCTGCTCTTGTTGCGGGAATTCTGCTGGTCGCCTCGTCCGGGGCAGTGTCGGCGGCGGTGGACCAGCCGGCCGGCGATGGCGTCGAGCCGGGTCACGGCAGCGGTCGCGGGATGATCGTCGGTGGCACGTTGGCGAGCACCTCCGAGGCGCCGTGGGCGATCGCCCTGACCACTTCGGACTCGCCGCAGCTGAGCCACCGGTGGTGCGGCGGCGTCCTGGTCCGGGCGAACAAGGTCATCACCGCCGCGCACTGCATGAGCAAGTCGGTCGGCACCTACACGGCGATCCAGGGCCGGACCGACCTGCTCGACGACAGCACCGGCCGGACCTCCGCGATCAGGAGCGTCTGGATCCACCCCGGCTACAGCCGGGCGAACAACCACAACGACTTCGCCATTCTCACCCTGGCCCGGCCGCTCACCGGCGTACCGGTGATCCGGCTGGAGACCAACCCGAAGGCCGACCGCAAGGGCGCAGTACCGACCGTCTACGGCTGGGGCCAAACCCAGAACACCGGTCCGGACGACACCCTGCAGAAGCTCGCGGCGCCCGATCTCGGCGACGCCACCTGCCTGGCGAACAAGGAGTACGTCGACAACGGGTACGCGGCGAGCATGAACGTCTGCGCGGGCTACCTCGACGGCACGGGCGACGCCTGCCAGGGTGACTCGGGCGGCCCCCTGGTCCTCAACGGCCGACTGCTCGCCACGGTCTCCTGGGGCAAGGGCTGTGCCGACCGCAACTACCCCGGCGTCTACGCCGAGATCGCCCCCAACGCCAAAACCCTGCAGGCCCAGATCAACAAGTAGCGCACGACCCGTCCGCTGATCCCTCTGCATCAGAAGTGAACCCGCGACGGAGGACTTCCTGGCTGCCTGAGCACTTCGGCGGTGGGGTCAGCCGAGCGCTTCCACGCGATAGTGCCCGTCATCCTCGACCAACAGGATCCCGTCGCCCTTGCCCATCGGGGGGGACGACCTCGCCCGTGAGCCCGAGTACGGCGGCCTCGTTCGTCGGGCTGTGACCCACCACGAGCGCCCGGCCCCCATCCGGCAGCCCGTCCGCGATCCCGCGCAAAGTGAGACCGAGCAGCCACGACTCCCGCTCGACGAACTCCGGGTCGACGGCCCGGATCGCCTCCACGTCCGCGCCCTTTCCCGCTGCCTTGGCCGCATCCCGCCACCGATCCTCAACAGCAGACCGCAGCCCGGCCGCTTCCTGGATCGGCGTTTCCTCCTGACCAGCGGCCCGCCGGAGAATTCCCAGCATCTCGGTCGACCGCTCCGCACCGGACGAAACGAACGCCGAGTACGGCGGCTGCAACTCCTGGCCAATCGCCTCAGCATCCGCCACACCCTGCTGCGTCAGGCGCTCCCCGTCGTTGTCAGTGTGCCGCCGCAACTCGACGTACTGGTCGCGAGTAGGCGTACGTACGCTCGGCTGGAGGCAATCAGCCGCGGTTGATCGCCTTGGCGCTCCGGGGCTCACGAACCCCGCCGAAACCACGCCGCCAGTGATCAGCACCGGACTCGGTGGTGCGCAGCGGTCACGAAGCGGTGACCTTGAACACCAAACAGGGGCCGCGGACACGAAATAACGTGTTCAAGGCCCCGACTACCTGTCCCAGGTCCCCACTCTTGGTCAGGGCCGCACCCACCCAGCCCTCCGCGGCCCCCTTGCCGAGAGGCATCATCACGAACTACGGCTGTCGTACTAGCGCGGCCCCTCCTGGGTCGTCTGATTCACGCTATCGACCGCGTTACGGCGCGATCGTCGCCTCCCCGCGACTCCTGTCGACGCTGTTGGGGCGTGGACACACAATCACGCACCCTGAATTGTCGAGACGCCTGCAGAGACCGCGTTGAGGGATCGCGGCTGGGTTGGGGGATGGCGGCCGGTGGGGGTGGGACCTAGGCTGCCGGGATGGCGGGCATCGTGTTGCGGGTTCGGCTTACTAGCGGCGATCACATCGATGTCACGTACGAGGAGCCCGACGTCCTCGGTGATGATGAGGTCGTCGAGCATGCTGTCGCGGCGCTTGCTGACAACACCGGCACGCTTCGATGCAAGCACGGTGATCGGCTCATGGTGCTGTATGCGCGGGGCGTTGCCGCAGTGGAGATCGCACCACGAGGCGCCGTCCTCTGACCACCACGCGGGGGGCGAGACCAGCCTGAGCTGGGTCCACCTGAGCCCGATGGGCAGGTGAGTCGACCCTCAGTCGTGCCGTCGCGTCAGCGCACGGCCGGAAGGTCCGATCGGGCGTGCCAGCCGGCCGGCGGGTCTTCGCCGATGCGGCCGTCGACGGCTTCGCGAAGCAGGTCGGCGTGGCCGGTGTGGCGGCCGTACTCCTCGATCAGGTCGCAGACGAGGCGGCGCAGGCTGGCGTGGCGACCTTCGGCGTCGGAGACGTGGACGAGCTGGTCGAGTCCGCCGTCGGCCAGGGCCGCGTCGAGCCTTGCCCGGGAACGTTCGACGGCACCGTCCCACAGGGCGTACAGCTGGTCGGGGGTGTCGGTGGCGGCGGAGGTGAATTCCCAGTCGTTGCTGCCGTCCCAGCCGGTCGCGTCCCACGGGGCGCCCATCGGCGCGCCGCTCAGCTTGGCGGTGGTGGTGTAGTCCTCCACCGAGGCTAGATGTTTGAGCAGGCCGCCGAGGGTGAGCGAGGACGCGCCGATACGCGTCTGCAGCCCGGCCGCATCCAGGTCGTCGGCCTTCCAGCGGAAGGTCGCGCGCAGGCGGTCGAGCGCACCGACGAGGTGTTCGGCCTCGCTGCCGGCGAGGGGCGGTTCCCAGGGGGTGTCATTGGTGGTCATGCCGACACCGTAGAGCTCATTCCGGACGTTCTGCTTCCGGAGGGCCTCATGACCTCCGCGGTTCGCAGCAGCAGCGGCTGGCCGTTGACAGTGTTTCCGGCGCGCCGCAGGCTGCAACCAACGCCTGCCGGCTCTGCCCGGCGTGGCGTGAGGGAGGCGGTATGCGGTACGGGATCTACCTGCCGAATCAGGGTGCGTTCGCCGACGTGGCCGTGCTGGTGGAGCTGGCGCGGTCGGCCGAAGACGCCGGGTGGGACGGGTTCTTCATCTGGGACGAATTGCTGCCGCTCTACAAACACAACGAAGCGGTCCGCGCCAAGCTCGGCGACTCCGACGACGCGGCCGACGCGCTCGTGGCGCTGACCGCGGTAGCGATGGCGACCCGGCGGATCCGGTTCGGCACTCTCGTCACCGCCGTGGCCCGGTTGCGACCGGAGGCGTACGCCCGCCAGACGGCGACCCTCGACCGACTGTCGGGCGGCCGGCTCGTGCTCGGCGTCGGCCTGGGCCACCCGGACGACCAGTTCACGGCGTTCGGGATCCACGCGGACCTGCGGACCAGGGCTGCCGTGGTCGACGAGTTCCTCGACCTGGTGAACCGCCTGTGGAGCGGTGAATCGGTGGATTTCGACGGCAACTACTACACCTGTCACGGCGTCTTGATGGCGCCGACGCCGGCCCAGCGTCCACGGATCCCGATCTGGGTCGGCGCCGGCGGGTCATACCGGGCACCCCGTCGGCGGGCGGCCCGCTGGGACGGTTTCGCCCCGGCCAGCGAGCAGTGGCCGCTCGGGGTGATCCCGCCCGAGACGTATGCCGAGATCGCCGCCGACCTCCGAGCCGCCCGGACTTCAGACGCGCCGTACGACGTCGTCGTGATCGGCAACGCGGAGGCGACCGAACCCACACCGGCAGCGCTCCCCGACTACGAGCGCGCCGGCGTCACCTGGCTCCTCACCCAGGCCCTCACCGTCGACGACGCCCACGACCGTATCCGTCGCGGGCCCCCGGACGCCGCCGACACCTGGCCCAGCACATCTCCGGGCATCTGACGGAGCACGGGGACCAGGTAGCGATTGCAGCAGTGGCAGCGCAGACTGCTGCAATGAGCGACCCCATTCGCGTGATCAGGAAGAGCGAGCTGATGGCGGCCGACCCGACCCCCGGCATGCTCCGGAAGCGAGCGTTCGAGCTCCCGACCCTGTGGGCCGGGCGGGTCGAGACAGCACCGGGCGCCGTGTCCGGCTGGCATCATCACGACCTCAACGAGTCGTGTCTGTACATCGTTTCGGGCGTACTGCGGTTGGAGTTCGAGGACTTCGCGGATTACCTGGATGCCACCGCGGGTGACTTCGTCCACGTTCCGGCGTTCACCGTGCACCGCGAGAGCAATCCCACCGACGAGATCTCGGTGGCCGTGATCGCTCGCGCGGGTGGCGGCATCCCGACCGTGAACGTGGACGCGCCGGCGGATCGTCAGGGCATGCGTTCGTAGGCCGGGATGGTGAGGAAGTCGATGTAGTCGTCGGCATTCGCCACTTCGAGGAAGGTCTCCCGGGCGGCGGCGTAGTGGGCCGGGCCGCCGTCCAGCTTGGCGATCTCCTCGTCGGCGATGCGGGTGACGAGGTCGGCGCTGACCGTTTCGCCGGTGTCGAGCACGACGTTGTTGTGCCGCCATTGCCAGATCTGGGAGCGCGAGATCTCGGCGGTGGCGGCATCTTCCATCAGGTTGAAGATGCCGACCGCGCCGGTTCCTTCGAGCCAGGCCGCGAGGTACTGGATGGCCACGCTCACGTTGTTCCGCAGGCCGGCCTCCGTCACCTCGCCCGGGGTCGACGCGACATCGAGCAGCTGCTCAGCCGTCACGTTGACATCCTCGCGCAGCTTGTCCAGCTGGTTCGGACTAGAGCCGAGGACCTCGTCGAAGACGGTCTTGCAGGTGTCGACCATGCCCGGATGCGCGACCCACGAGCCGTCGAACCCGTCGCCGGCCTCACGCTTCTTGTCCGCCTCCACCTTGGCGAACGCCTGCTCGTTGACCGCGGGATCCTTGCTCGGGATGAAGGCCGCCATCCCGCCGATCGCGTGTGCGCCGCGCTTGTGACACGTGCGGACCAGCAACTCGGTGTACGCCCGCATGAACGGCACGGTCATCGTCACCGAGTTCCGGTCCGGCAGCTGGAAGTCCGTACCGCGGGTCCGATAGGTCTTGATCACGCTGAACATGAAGTCCCAGCGACCCGCGTTCAGCCCGGCCGAGTGCTCGCGCAGCTCGTAGAGGATCTCCTCCATCTCGAACGCCGCCGGGAACGTCTCGATCAGCACGGTCGCCCGGATCGTGCCGCGCGGGATCCCGAGGAACTCCTGCGCCGCGACGAACACGTCGTTCCACAACCGCGCCTCGAGGTGCGACTCCATCTTGGGCAGGTAGAAGTACGGCCCTTGGCCGCGGTCGAGTTGCAGCTGCCCACTGGTCGCGAGGTAGAGCGCGAAGTCGACCAACGAGCCCGACGTCCGTTCACCGTCGACCAGGATGTGCTTCTCGGGCAGGTGCCAGCCACGCGGCCGGACCACGATCGTGGCCAGCTCCTCGTCGGGCTTCAATTCATAGGCCTTGCCGGCCTCCGAGCTGAAGTCGATCTTCCGGGTGATCGCGTCGAGCAGGTTGAGCTGGCCGCCGACCACGTTCTCCCACAGCGGGGTGTTCGCGTCCTCGTGGTCGGCCAGCCAGACCTTCGCGCCCGAGTTGAGCGCGTTGATCGTCATCTTCCGGTCGGTCGGCCCGGTGATCTCGACCCTGCGATCCACCAGCCCGGGCGCCGGCTCGGCCACCCGCCAGTCAGGGTCTTCACGGACTGCCTTGGTCTCCGGCAGGAACCCGAGAGAGCTGCCCGCCACGATCTCCTCCACCCGGGCCCGGCGGCGGTCGAGCAACTCCAGCCGCCGCCCGTTGAACTCGCGATGCAGCCGCCCGATCAACTCCAGCGCCTGCGGCGTCAACACCTCGTCGTACCGCTCACCCATCGGTCCGGTGACCTCGACTGACACAGCCTGACTCCCTGTCTCTAGCGAACGACTGCCTTTGGAACGACTGCCTTTAGCGGATGACCACGACTTCGTGGTCGGTGATCCGGGCTACCTCGACCGTAATCCAGTCGTCCTGGCCGCTCACCTCGACCTCACCGCCTGAGACGAGGAACACGGCCCGCGAGCCGGCAGCCCGCAGCCGGACGGTGAACGGTCCGGCCGGGGTGAACTCCTCGAGCCGCCCCTGCCAGGCGCCGCCCTGGTCGAGGTTGATCAGGTGGAGGATGACGGTCTCACCCTGACGATAGAGGTGACAATCCAGTACGCCGGCGCCCTCGACCGACAGCGGGATGTCGCCCCGGGCCGCCCACCGGACGAGATTGGCCAGCAGCCGACCGTGGTCCGGATGGTGATACCGCGCATACAACCGATCGAGATCCGCCGCCAGATAGGCAACCCGCCGAGAACCCAGCACGACAGCCGGTACTGCGGTCCGCGGCTCCGCCATCCACGACTTCTCCGGCGGGTAGATCGGGAACGGCGGCACCAACGTCAGCGCCACCCGGCCGTCGGTCCGCACCGCCTGGAGTTGTCCCCCGAACGGCAGCAGATCGGTGTCCCCGAGCCCGTCGACGATCTCGCGCTCCTCGATCCGCAGGTAGCTGTGGTTGTCATAGGTCTCCCAGCTACTAACAGCATCTCCGCCACCCAGCCGTTCGCCGGCCAGGTGAACTCCGAGCAGGTCGGCAAGCGCGAAGTCGTCCCGCCGATCGCCCCACTCGTCGTACAGGCTGGACTCGCCTGTCACCACGAGCCCACCCCCGCCCTCGGCGAAGGCCCGCAGCGCCGCGCACTGATCGTCGGTGAGCACGCCGACATTCGGTACGACGATGGCGGAGAGCCCGGCCGAGTCCCTCGCCACATGGTCCGCATTCACCGGCAGATAAGGGATCCTGGCCCGGATCAACGCATCCACGAACCCCCGATAAGGCAGCAGACTCCGAGTCTCCGGCTGATCCTTCCCATGGAAGTCAACGCTGCGCTGACTCCACAGCAGGCCGACGGTCGCCACGGGTTCCCGATTGATCAGGTACTGCTCGTGCTCTGCATGCCAGCTGAACAGCGGTTCGGCCGTCGCGTACTGCCGACGATCCTCATGCACCGAGCCGATGTGGTGCCACCACGGCTGGATGCCACCGGCGAATCCCTCGACGGCCCACATCCGCGCCTCCGCCTCCGGCTTGCTGCCGAGGCGGAACGTGGGCGTCCCGGCGTCGTACATCGCGGTGCTCTCCGGGATCAGCGCCTCCCATCCCAGCAGACCGTGCAGGCGCTTGCCGCTGTCCCCGTTGGCCTGGAAGCCGCCACCCTCATGCCGGTACTGCGAGTCCAGCATGAAGATCGGCGTCCGATCGCAGATCGCCCGGTCATCCCGCAACCGCTTGCTCTGAGCAACTACATCGCCGCCGTTCATCCCGATCCACAGGCAGTCCGGGCCGCCGGCTCTCGTCGTCACTTCGTTGTTGAGGTCCCACACCGCCATCCGCTGCTGGTAACTCCAAAGGATCCACCGCCGGTACGCCGGGTCGTCCCAGTCGACGCGTCCGGGAAGATCGAGCCGCGCTGCTTCCTTGAAGGCCGAGGAGCAGTTCGGGCAGTAGCAGATGTGGTCCCGGTCGAGCCCGCTCCAGCTGTTGTCGGTGATGCCATCGGGCGCGCTCCGCTCGATGATCTCCTCGAGCACGCCGGTCAGGTGTTCGCGGTAGTACGGCCCGGTGACGCACGCGACGTACAGGTCGCCGGCGCGATAGGGGTTGCCGTCGGCATCGATCGCGAACCAGTCCGGGTGGGCGTCGTAGAACTCCTGGTGCGCGCGGTTGGAGTCCATCCGCGCCAGCACCACCAGGCCCTCGGAGCGTGCCGCCGCCACGATCTCGCCGTACAGGTCTCGATCGCCGAGGAACTCCGCCCGGTGCTGCAAAGGAAACTTGCTCGGGTAGTAGGCGACGATGCCGCCGGCGTTGACGATGGCGCCCTGCACCCTGGTCCGGCGCCACTGGTCACGCCACCAGTCCGCGTCGTACCGGGCCGGGTCCTTCTCGGTCAGGTTGGTCTGTGCCCAGCGCAGCGTGCGCCGGTACCAGGGTGCGGCGGTCATCCGGCCAGGCTCCTCATCGCGGCGCCGGCACCCGACAGGTTGTCCAGCAGCATCTCCGAGTACTTCCGGCTGAGCACGACACCTTCGGCACCGCCCTCGAACGCGGCCAGCACGGCGTCGCGCACGCCGTCCGGACTACAGGCGGTCAGCTCTCCCTCGTTGTCGTCCCAGTTGATCTTGCTGCCGACGTCACGAGCCGGCTCAAGCCGCTCGCGGGTCACGCCGACCGGGATGTCGATGTCGATGCCGGGGTAGATCGCGCTCTGCCCGCCGACCCCGGCGACTGCCCGGGCGGTCTCCCGGCGGACGTAGTCGGCGGTGAACCCGGTCTGCGGCAGCTTCTCGTACGAGCCCTCGTCCAACTGCAGCAACTTCATCATCAGCGGGTAGACGTCCTCCGGGTCCGCATCGGCGAACAACGAGCGGCAGATGTTCTTCACCCAGGTGTAGAACCGAGGACCCGCACAGTTGTTGTAGATCACCACCTTGATGAAGTCCGAGAACTTCGCCATCTCCGCGTAGTCCTGGTCCGCCCGGAAGAACGGGCTGAACGAGATGTTGTGGTAGACGTGCCAGCCGACCTGCACCTGCGGCGCGCAGGCCTTCGCCACCCCGTAGATGTCGCGGTAGATCTGCCGCTGGCTCTCGGTCCACAACGTCTGCCAGGCCAGTACTTCGGGGAAGTTCAGCAGGATCCGCCAGAACGTCACGAACGCCCCGTCCGCGGGTCGCTCACCGGCACCTACCCGGTTGTTCCAGTCCAGCAGCTCGCGGTATCCCTGCTGAGCGCGAGCCACATCGATGCCCCGTCCGCGGCCGATCTCCAAGCAGTGCGGGCAGAAGCACCCGATGTCGGCGACGTCGACGGGCCCCTGCATCAACAGGTTCAGCGGGCCGGGCCGCTCCGAACACCATGCCAGCCCGTCCAGGTCGTAGCTCTGCACGTAGTCCTCGACGAACCCCAGATGCCAGTTGCGGTAGTCCGGGTTGTTGAAGCACGGCCGCCGGGCCGGCCTCGACCATGCGTCCACCTCGAGCACCTTGGCGAAGTTCGGGTACCGCCGCAGCTCGCGGGCGCCGCCGCTCTCCTCCATCCAGGCGAACGACTTCATCCCGCGCTCGCGGGCCTTCGGGATCACCTCCGCGAGCAGGTCGAGCTCCGGATGCTCGGGAGCCCGTCCGACCGCCCCGAGCACGGTGTTCCCGTAGTACTGCGGGTGCGGGGTCGCGTAGTTGCCACCCACCCAGCCGAGGTCGTACTCCGATCCCCCGTGGTCGGGGATCGGGTGTCCGGGGATCTGCCGTCCCCCGGTCCCCCTGGTCCAGGTGGGGGTGGCGAGGAACAACGCGTTCACCGCGCCCTTGTCCGCCAGGAGGTCCAGCGTCTGGTCGACACCTTCGTCGACGAACGAAACCGCTCCGATCTGCATGGCCACCAGCCGGTCCGGCAAGTCGCTCACCCCTTCATTCCCGTCATCGTGATGCCCTGGATGAAATAGCGCTGTGCAAAGAGGAGCAAGCCGGTTGTGAATACGTATACACACCTCTACGCTCCAGGTCAACGGCGAGACGTGAGACTCTCTGCAGGAGTAGGACCGACGGAGGAAGGCGATCGATGAGTGGTAGCAATCGGCCACCGACCAGCAGGGACCTCGCACGGCTGGCCGGGGTCTCGCAGGCCACCGTGTCCAGGGTGCTGACGAACAGCCCACGCGTCAGCCCGGACACCAGGGCCCGGGTGCTTCAGGTGCTGGCCGATGCCAACTACACCCCGAACGCGCTGGCCAGGGCGATGAAGACCGGCCGGACCGACACTATCGGCGTCTTCATGACCCGGGTGACCAGCCCGTTCCACGCCGCACTGCTGGACGAGATCGGCCGACTGCTGAACCAGGTCGGCCTGCACATGATCCTCTGGAACATCGAGCACGACCCGGAGGAGTCGGTCAGCGAGGTGATCCAGCAGCGGCTGGTGGACGGGTTCATCCTCACGTCAGCGACCTACACCTCCAAGCTGCACACCATCGCACTCGCCTCCGGCACGCCGACCGTCTTGCTGCACCGCGGCATCGACGGCCTCGACTGCGACCAGGTCGTCGGCGACAACTGGCAGGGTGCGTACGACGCGGGCCGCTACCTGGTCGAGGCAGGTCATCGCGACATCGGCCTGGTGACGTTGGAACACACCGGCAACACCTCGCGGGACCGGGATCTCGGCTTCCGGGCTGCCCTCGCCGACGGGGGCATCTCGATCAAGGCCCGCAACGCCATCACCACAGCAGTGGGCCATGCCGACGGCCATGCGGCCGCGCAAAAACTCCTGTCCGCCAAGAAGCCACCGACCGCGATCTACACGGTCACCGACCTGCTCGCCTTCGGGCTGCTGGACGGCGCCCGCGCGCTCGGCGTGAGGGTGCCGGACGACGTCTGGGTGGTCGGATTCGACAACACGGATATGGCGTCCTGGGAGGCGTTCGACCTCACCACGGTCGATCAGCCGGTGCATGCCATCGTCAAGGCCGGCATCGACCTGCTCCGCCATCGGATCGCCGATCCCTCGGCCGACACGACCATCATCAGCCTGCCCTGCCCCTTGGTCGTCCGCGGCTCGACGGCCGACACCGTGATCCGCCGACGGGGCACCACGCGCTAGCCCGCTTGCAGCAGCGGCAGGACGTCGCGGAGTACGGCGGCGTGGTCTTCGGGCTTGGACAGGCCCATGTTCATCGTGTTCACGCCGAGGTGGGTGGCGCCCAACTCACGCCAGCCCTCAGCGAACGCGGGCCAGTCCTTCTCCGGTACGGAGCCCAGCGTGAGGCGGGCCTCGATCCCCACCTCCGCGGGATTACGGCCTGCCTCGGCCGTGTACGCGCGCAGCCGTTCCACCCGCGCGCGAGCCTCGTCGTCCGGCGGACTCTGCGGCATCCAGCCGTCACCGATCCGCCCCGTGCGCCGGAGTACGGCGTCGGCGGTCCCACCGAACCAGATCGGGATGGTCCGCCGCGGCGGCAACGGGTTGATCCCCGCTTCGACGATCTGGTGGAACTTGCCCTGGTAGGAGATGACCGGCTCCGCCCAGAGCTTGCGCAGTACGTCGACCTGCTCGGTCAACCGCGCTCCGCGCTTCTCGAACGGGACACCCAGAGCCTGGTACTCGACCTGGTTCCAGCCGATGCCGACCCCGAGCCTGAGCCGGCCCCCGCTGAGCACGTCGACCTCGGCCGCCTGCTTCGCCACCAGCGCGGTCTGCCGTTGCGGCAGGATCACCACGCCCGTGACCAGCTCGAGGTTCGTGGTGATCGCCGCGAGGTAGCCGAACAGCACGAAAACCTCATGGAACAAGGACTTGTCGGTGTATCCGGTCCAGCCCGGCCTGTTGTCGGGACTCGCGCCGAGCACGTGGTCGTAGGCCACCACATGCGTGTAGCCGACCTCTTCGACGGTCTCGGCCCAGTCCCGGACCATCGCGGGGTCCGTCCCGATCTCGAGTTGGGGAAAGACGGCACCGATCTTCATCGAGTCACTCCAGCCAGTAGCTTGACGAGTCCCTGGATCGCGAGCTCGAACGGTTCGTCCGAGTTCGCCGCACGGGCCAGAACATACCCACCCTGCAGTACTGCGGCGATGGTGGCCGCCGTCTCCTGGGCGTCGAGAGACTCGGCGTACTCGCCGTTCTGCTTGCCCTCGGCAATGATCTCGGCCAGCCGGGTGCGGATCCACCGGAAGGTCTGGTCGACCGGCGCCCGCAGTACCGGGTCTGTCATCACGTCCGGGTCCGAGGTCAGGCGTCCCATCCGGCAGCCCTTCAGCACCTCGCGGTCCCGCTGCAGATACTGCGTGATCCGCTCGGTCGCCGTGCCGTCCGTCGCGAACTGCTCCTCGGCGGTGGCGCGCAGTTCCGCGGCGGACCGCTCGATCGCGGTCTTGGCGAGCTCGGCCTTACCGCTGAAGTGGTGGTACATGCTGCCCTGGCCGGCGTCCGCGGCGACCTGGATCGCCTTCGGGCTGGTGCCGACGTATCCGCGCTCCCAGAGCAGTTCCTGCGTGCTCCGGATCAACCTCTCGACCGTCTCCACCGGACCACTGTACCCACTCGTAGGTACACCGGAATGGCCTCGCCCCGGCTCCGAGCGCTAGTCTCGGTCGGCATGAGCACCAGCGTCGCGATCGCCGTCATCACGTTCCGGCGACCTGACCTGCTGAAGGACCTGCTCGACAGCCTCCAGGCGCAGGAACTCCCCGAGCACGGCGACTACGCAGTACGGATCGTGGTGGTCGACAACGACGCGGAGGGTTCCGCGGGCGAGGTGATCGCCACGGCCGCTGCCGACGCCCGCTACCCGATCGAGACGGCGATCGAGCCGGAACCGGGGATCCCGTTCGCGCGGGAGAAGTCGGTTCAGCTGGCATGGGACGACGATGCGCTGATTTTTGTGGACGACGACGAGGTGGCTCCACCCGGTTGGCTGGCGACCCTGCTGCGCGCGTGGGAGACCACCGGCGCGGACGTGGTCACGGGACCGGTCCAGGGCATTCTCCCCGCCGATGCGCCGGCCTGGAACCACCACAGCGACGTCCACGACTCGACCGGGAAACACGCGACCGGCGACGTGCTGAACAAGGCCTACACGAACAACACGCTGGTCGCGCAGCGCGTCTATCACGCGGTGACTCCGGCGTTCCATCCCGCCTTCCGGTACACGGGGTCCAGCGATCTGCACTTCTTCCTGCGGGTGCACCAGGCCGGCTTCCGGATCGTGTGGTGCGAGGAGGCGCGGATCCAAGAGGATGTGCCGGCATCGCGGACGACGTTGCGCTGGTTGTTCCGGCGGGCTTTCCGATCCGGCAGCGGTGACACGATCAGCCGGCTCCTGATCCAGCCGGGCGCAATGAGCTACCTGCGGGTGCTGGCCTATGCTCTGGCGCGGATCGCCTCTGCCTTCGTCTACGGCCTCGGCGGTCTGGTGCTCATCCGGAAGACCCATCTGCTGAAGGCCGTCCGCCGGTTCTTCTCGGGCATCGGCAGCCTCGCGGGCATAGTAGGGATCAACCATGACGAGTACCGGGAACGGCACCGACCTGACGGTGGAGACGCTGTGCCAGGCGATCTGGCAGGTGGAGCAGGAACTGGATCTGCTGAACTGGCGGATCCAGAAGGCGCACCCGTGGCCGATCATCCGGATGCGCGTCTTCCATGAGCTGAGCCAACGCGGCGGCATCCACGGACAGCCCCACCCGGTACGCCGGACGCGGTCCGACAAGGCCCGGCTGGTCGGCAAACACCTGGCCGGGGTGGTCACCCGCAATCCCTTCCTCGCTCTCGGCCGGCACGACGCTGTGGTGGTTCCGCACCCGCGTAAACCCGGCGGCGTGGAGATCTACACGGATCGGCTACGCGCTTCGTTGGGCCCGGCGGCCCTGGTCCTCGACTCCGGGATCAACGGAACGCCGCTCGTCGGGAGCCGCAACCTGGACTTCTTCACCTCGGCTGCGGGCGCTCTGCGTAGTCGCCCGTTGGACGCCGAGCGCTGCAAGAAGGTGGAGCAGGCGTTGGAGGCGCTCACCGGGGTCAAGGTGCCGATCGGTGCACTCGTGGCGCGCGAGGTTCCGAAGCATCTGCGGCTTCGTGCGATTTACCGGTCGCTGCTGAAACGGCGGAAGATCAAGACGGTGTTCGTGGTGGTCGCGTATTTCCACCAGCACCTCGTCGGCGCGGCCCGCGACCTCGGCATCCGCGTGGTGGAACTGCAGCACGGCGCGATCAGTCCGTTCCACCTGGGCTACAGCTATCCGGGGCGACCTGTCGTGGCGGATCAGCCGGACGAGTTGTGGTGCTTCGGCTCGTACTGGGCCGGTGTCGCCGAGCTGCCTGCGGGCATGAAGACCCAGGTCATCGGGGCGCCGTTCATTCAACCGCTGACGGCTTCGGAGCTGGCAGCCAAGAATCCTCAGCGGGTCGTGTTTCTGTCGCAGGGGACGATCGGAGGGTTGCTGCTCGACTACGCGCTGGCGCTTTCGTCCGCGCGGCCCGAGTTGGAGGTCATCTTCCGGTTGCATCCCAGCGAACACTTGTCGGACTACGCCGTGCCGGCTGGTAGTTCGGTGCGGATCTCGGCCGGCCCGGTTGAGTCCACCTTGGGTTTGCTTGCCTCTGCCACCTATCAGGTCGGGGTCGCTACGACCGCGCTCTTCGAGGGGATGGTGTTGGGATGCCGTACGGCGGTAGCGAAGCTGCCGGGGCACGAATACCTGTTGCCTGTGGTGGATCGCGGCGATGCGCTGCTTGTCGAAGAGCCTGCCGCGTTGGCCCAATTGTTGCCTTCAGCTCCTATTTGCCAGGACAGCACTGCTTACTACGCGCCTGACAACCTCGCGGCTGTGCTGAAGCGCTGAGCTATTCGGCGACGGCCTCAGCCGGCGGCCCGTAGTACAGGCTGCGCTTGAGGCTGTCGGCGTTCAGGGTTGCCGGCGCTCAGGGTTGCCGGCGCTCAGGGCTGTCGGCGCTCAGGGCTGTCGGCCTATGAAGCCGAGGAGGCGGTTCTGCAGGGGCGCGTCGGGTGGCACCGGGATCTCCGGGCCGAAGACCTCGATGCCGGGGCCGAAGGCGTCGGGGGTTCGGTACATCTTGATGAGCTCGGGCGGGATCGCCGAGTTGGACGCCCAGAGCCGCTCGACGTCGCCGGGATCCATCGCCTCGTCCTGGCCGGTCGCGCGGGCAAGGTCCCAACCGTGCAGCACCAGATCGTCGCTGACCACGGCGTCGATGTGCGCCTCTGCTGTCATCGGCCCAGTCGGAGTGCTGCTTTCCTGGCCGGCCTGGTCGGGGTCGAGCAACACGGCCTCCACGGCAGCTCGCGCCTGCTGGAATGCCGCCAACGGTTCGTCCGGCACGTCACCGAGCGTGTGTCCCTCGAGCATGTAACCGTGCATGGCGATGACGTGGTCCACCACGTCCCGGGCGGTCCACTTCTCGCACGGGGACTGGTTCTCCCACTGCTCCGGCCGCACCGCCGCGACCTTCCGCTCGAAGGCCTCCGCCCGCCGCCGGTAACGCTCCGCGATCTCGCCCATCATGCCCTCCCAAGGCTCCGTCCGAACGAGTATGCACCTCGACAAGAACGATATGGCCGTACGGCGAGGACGAGGCGATGCCCGAGTCGTCGCGGGTCCCGCGCGGCTGCAGCCTTACTGAGTGTCACCTTGGACCGTCAGCGGTAGACCGGCCGCCGTTCTCTACGGCGATCACGGAGATCGACGTCTGGGCCATTCGGGGGACTGGATGGCCCGTTGCGGGGCCCCGCGTCGCCGGGTTGCGGCTGTGGGGCAGGTCACCGGGTTGCACAAGTTTTGCATGACTACGGCGTTAGTTGCCGGGTACCGGGAGGCCTCCACAACGAATGAGGAGGTTCCATGAGTGGCATCACGCAGTCGGTGGACGTCGATGTACCGATCACGACCGTGTACAACCAGTGGACCCAGTTCGAGTCCTTCCCGCGGTTCATGGAAGGCGTGGAGGAAGTCCGGCAGCTGGACGACAAGCACACCCACTGGGTGACGACGGTGGGCGGCGCGACCCGCGAGTTCGACGCGACCATCACCGAGCAGCACCCGGACGAGCGGGTCGCCTGGCGCGCCGACTCCGGACCCCACCACGCCGGGGTGATCACCTTCCACCAGCTCGATCCGACCCGCACGCGGGTGACCGCGCAGATGGAGATCGACCCGGAAGGCTTCCTGGAGAAGGTCGGCGACAAGCTCGGCATGGTCGAGGGACGCGTGAAGGGCGACCTGCAGCGCTTCAAGGAATTCATCGAGCACCGAGGTTCCGAGACCGGCGCCTGGCGCGGCGACGTACCGCGCTGACCTCTGACAGCGACGTACCCGCGCTGATCCAGCACGCTGGTCGTCGCTGAGCAGTCTCCGGCCGGCAACCGACATCCCCCCGTGGGTGCCGGTTGCCGGTCGGTTCCGTTGGCAACGCGAAGCCGGTTGTGGCACGACTGCCGGGCCGCTCGGGCGCGGCCGGGAACTGTCGGCGGGGCGTCCTACGCTCGCGGGCATGGAGATGGTGGAGCTGGGGCGGACCGGGCTGACCGTGAGCCGGTTGGGCCTCGGGTTGGCGTCCCTGGGCGGGATGTTCGCGGCCGTTCCGGAGCAGCAGGCCATCGCCACGATCGACCGCGCCTGGGAGCTCGGGATCCGACTGTTCGACACCGCACCCGTCTACGGTTACGGACTTTCTGAGCGACGTGCCGGCCTCGCGCTCCGTGGTCGGCCGCGTTCTGCCTTCATCCTTTGCACCAAGGTCGGCCGGCTGATCGAGCCCGGTGGCCCCGACATCCAGCCGATCTGGGCTGAACCGCCCCGCGGCGTCGGCCCGCGCCTGGACTACTCGTACGCGGCGGTGATGCGTTCGTTCGAGGAAAGCCTCGCGCGGATGGGCATCGACCGGATCGACGTGCTGCACATCCACGACCCGGAGCTCGACTTCACGAAGGCATCGACGTCGGCTCTGAAGGCCCTCACCGAGCTCCGCGGCCGGGGGACGATCGGAGCGGTATCGCTCGGCGTGAACCACGCAGACGTCGCCGCCCGGTTCCTCCGCTCGGTGGGCCCGGCCACCCTCGACTGCATCCTCCTCGCCGGGCGCTACACCTTGCTCGACCAATCCGCTGGCGACGATCTCCTGCCGTTGTGTCGCGACCTCGGCGTGGTGGTACTCGCCGCGGGAGTGTTCCAGGGCGGCGTGCTGGCCGACTCTTCGAAGGGCGCGCCGCACGGCTACGGCGTGGTTCCACCAGCGCTCGCCACGCGAATCGAGGGACTCCGCGGGATTTGCAGACGGTACGCCGTACCGCCGCTGGCCGCTGCTGCGCAGTTCCCGCTCGCCCACCCCGTAGTACCGGCTGTTGTCGTCGGTGCTCGAACTCCAGCGGAGATCGCAGAGGTCGCAGCCATGCTCGACCAGGAGATCCCGGGTGAGTTCTGGTGGGCGCTGGAGCGAGAGGGGTTGATCACCGCACGCGCAGAGATCGGCTGAGCAACCACGCAAGGACCGGCCGGTGGTCTACCGTCGGTTCATGCGGTACATGCTCCTGCACAAGACCAACGACAAGCTCGAGGCGGGCCTGCCACCTGACCCCGACATCCTGGCGCGCGCGGACGCGGTCCTGGAGGAGATGCGCCAGGCCGGAGTACTGCTGACCGCCGAGGGGCTGATGCCCAGCGCCCGCGGCGCCCGCATCGCCTTCCCCAATGGCGCCCCACGCGTCATCGACGGCCCGTTCACCGAAACCAAGGAACTGGTCGCCGGCGTCTCCATCATCCGAGTCACCTCGAAGGACGAAGCCGTCCGCTGGGCCCTCCGCTTCGCCGAGGCCGACCCCGGCACCGAAATAGACATCTTCGAAATAGCCGACTGACCCGCCAGGTCCGCCCCCTCGGCGGCCGCGGTTCTTGCGGTGTTGTTGTTGGCCTGCTGGTTCGGGATGGTGCAGACGACGCCGCTTCGGCGCAGGTTGGCGCGTTTGACGCGTTTGGCGCGTTCGCACGTTGGCGCTGCTGGCGCTGCTGGCGCGGGAACTGCAGGCCTTGGCTGCCCGGGCCTTGTCGGGCCGTGTGGGGGGACGGCCTGCGCCGATGCGCGAGACGTTCTGCCGAGAGGCCACCGGGCCGCTCTTGCTGCTGGCCGGCGTATCGGCGGGCGCCGGCGGCGTGCTGGTGCACCTCTACCGGAGACCTCAATTACTTCAGGATCACGAAACGCCTGTCACACCGGACATCGAGGCAGACCCGAGGTACCTGGTGTCGAGGCTGACCGATGAGCATCAGAGTGGGTTGAGGCGGGCCTTGAGCAGGCAGAACTCATTACCTTCGGGGTCGACCAGGACATGCCACTGCTCCTGCCCTGTCTGGCCGATGTCGGCCGGGCGCGCACCGAGCTTCAGAAGGCGCTCGAGCTCGGCGTCCTGATCGCGGTCGGTGGCGTTGACGTCGATGTGCAGCCGGGATTTCCCCTGCTCCGGCTCATCCCCGCGACTGAGGATGATCGTCGGCTGCGGACCGCCGAACCCGTCGCGCGGCCCGATCTCCACCGAGCCGTCGTCCTCGCGATCGAGCACGACGAAGTCCAGGACCTCGCACCAGCACCTCAGGGTCGCGGCAACCGAGCACGAGCTCACTGATACGACATGCCATTGACCAAACCTGCTCTCAGCCTGGGAACTGCCGGGAAGACCACACGCGAACCTCACGGGCTCCCAGCGGTGAAAACAACCCCGGGATCGTATCGGACGAGGCGAGCACGGGCGAAATGATTTCAGGGCCGACCCTGCCCGGGCAGCCGGGCAAGGCCGTTGGCCATGCAGTAGCGAAGCTGACTGTTGCGACACGACCTAGCTGATTCCGGTGCCGTCAGCGGCGACGCCTTCTTCGGCGCTGATCGGCTCGACAAATCGCGGCGAAGAACCGGCCGATGCGGGACAGATTGTCGCGGAATCGACCCTGACATCGCGGCCCTGGAGGAGGCCCGCGGCCGGACAGCGACCGAGCAGGCTGACGCGGCTGACCGAAGCAACGGTGCCGGGGCATTGAATGGGTCGAGGGCAAGGCTGAGGACATGACCTGGAAGCGGAAGTTCGAACTCGCATTCCTGGCCAGCAACGCATCGTCGACCACGCGAGCCGCGAGCTCCGCCTCAGCTACAGCGTCGAGTCCGTCGAGGATGACGTGGTCACCCTCACCGAGATCACCTCCAGCCGCGACGACTCCCCCACTCCGCAGCGACCGCGGCAGCCTCCGCTTCCTCGGCCCCGAAGCACTCGGCACCTTCCTCACTACCGCCGGCTTCACCATCGCCCAAGCTGCCTAGAACTACAGCCGGAGTTTGTGATGTTGCGGGGGCAGGCCCGGACTGCCAGCACTCACAACCTGCGGGTCCCGGTCGCGAGCAGGCCTACGCACGCTCGCCTGGAGGCAACCAGCCGCGGTTGATCAGCGTTGGCGCTCCGGGGCTCACGAACCCGCCGAAACAACGCTGCCCTTGATCAGCACCCGACTCGGTGGCGCGCAGCGGTCACGAAGCGGCGACCTTGAACACCAAACAGGGACCGCGGACACGAAATAACGTGTTCAAGGCCCCGACTACCTGTCCCAGGCCCCCACTCTTGGTCAAAGCCACACCACCCAGCCCTCCGCCGCCCCTTGCCGAAAGGCATCATCACGAACTACGGCTGTCGTACCAGCCCCACTCGTTTCGGCCGCCGGCACAGGACTGTTGCGCCAAGATCCCCACTCTTGCTGTGGACAACTAAGGCCTTTTCACCGCCTCTGCGTCCACAGGTCTACGGTTACTGTGGACAACTGGGCTAGTTTCAGTGCAGCACGGAACCCCTTATCTATAACGGGTTCTCGGCACAGAAACTGTCGGCGGGCACCTCTAGAGTCTTGGGTATGGATCTCGTGGAGATGCGGCCGGTGTGGTCGATGAGTGGCAGCGAACAGCTGACCACCCTCGACGCACTGCGCGACGAGATCGCCCGGCTGGAAACCTACCGGCTCCAGGTCCTGGCCGGCTTCGACGCCGGCGGCCACGCCAAACAGCTCGGCGCCCGCGACACCGCCGAACTCGTGTCGTTTCGGCACCGCCTCGACAAAGCCGACGTCCGCCGCGACCTCAAACTCGCCGCCTCGCTCCCCAAGTACGAACTCGTCTCCGCCGCCCTACCCACCCCCACCGACGACCTAGACGACGATCAGAACGACACCGGCAGCGGCAGCGGCAGCGGCACCGACGGGGGCAGTGCCGGCGCCGCGGTGGACAGCGATGTCGACGGCGAGGACCGCGGCGCCGGTGGGGAGGCCGGTGGGGAGGCTCCGGTGCTGCTGCACCTGGCCCAGGCGAGGGCGATCGTGTCCGCGCTGGAAAAGGTCCCCACCACAGTGCCGGTCGAGCACGTGGTCGCGGCCG